>NZ_CAKKMI010000004.1:0-146299 GCF_918698105.1 Pseudomonas brassicacearum
CTTTTTATGTGCATTTCTGATGCCGAGCGCGAAAAGTCTGGGCGCTGGGGCGAGGTAAATAGGGTTTAGGTTTTTTGCGTGTGGTGCAAGGGAATTTCGGAAGTTGAGGTGGGGGTTGGCAGCGGGGACTATATTCCCGCTGCCTTGGTCGTTAGCCTGCCTTGATTAGCTTTTCGGCAATCCATTGCGCGATTTGCGTAACGACGGCGTTTCCGGCAGCGAAAGCCTCTGCAAGGTTGGCCGCATCCAGTCCGAGGCAAATCCCATCATCTTCAGACGTTCGCTGCCGCTCAGCCATCTGATGCCATCGGTGCGGGTGAGCGATGAAAGTTGTACAGCCCATAGCGATTTGTGAGCCTGCTTTGTTTGCCAATAGAGTATTGGCAGCCCATGCATCCGCAGGCCGTGGCCACGGGATCTTGCCAGACGCTGGAGGTATTGCTTCCACTGGCGCGGCGTCAGCCAGCAGCTCGATGGGGGGCATTCGTCGATGACCTGCGACCAGGAATATGCGACGACGTTGCTGGGGGACTCCGAAATATTGAGCATTAAGCACTCGCCAGCATCCCACATACCCGCATTGCGCAAGGGCCCCGATGACTGTTTCAAAGTCTTGGCTATCGTTGATAGCGAGCAGGTTAACGACATTCTCAAGCACCACCCAGCGAGGTTGTGTCTCTTTGAGGATTCGTATGACTTCCCAGAACAGGCCGCTTCGTTGGCCGCGTAGGCCTCGGGTGTCTTTGTTGTTGGGTCTTGAGCCGGCGATGCTGATGTCTTGGCAGGGAAATCCGGCGGTGAGGACGTTGACGGGGCTGAGGTTGTGGGCACCGCAGTGGCGGACGTCTTCGAACTGGGTGGCGCGAGGAAATCGATCGGCAAGGACAGCCCGGTTGGTGGGGTTGAGTTCCACTTGCCAGGCGGTTCGGTAGCCTGCGTTTTCGAATCCGACATCAAAACCTCCTATGCCTGCGAACAGGCTTCCAATGGTGGGCTGGGGCATGTCTGCTCTTTTGTGGGCAGATGCTCAGGGCATTCGGATAGGAGGCTCGGGGCCTTCAGGTGATTGAGTGTCCGGCAGCGCGGGCACTTGATTTGTAGGTCTCTGAAACTGCGGACGTTGGCGAGTTTGCGGTGGCACTCGCCACAGCGAATTTCCTGCATGGTTATGTCCCTTGGACCGCCGGCCAGCCGTGGTCAAGCATGCCGGCTGTATAGGTCCCCTCGGCCAGTGCCGTAAGTAGCTGACACTCCCGATCAAAACAGGCCTGGACATGGGCACGTACGGCGGTAGCGATATTGATTATCTGGGCTGCTGTTAGTTTGACCGGCCCGCTTAGCGCTTTCCAAACACACACGTAGGTCGGGTCCATGACGGCAGATAACGCCGCCGCTGTGATCAACGCTTGGCTGTCGCGGTTGGTATCGATAGTGACACCGTCTACGGTGATGCCTGCTGTTTCGTGTTGGTAGCGCCGATTGGCAATTTGTGCGGCATGGTCGATTGGCGCTTTTGGTTTTACTGTAAATATTCCATCCGTGTATTGCATGCCTGGCTGTGTGTCGTCAGGACATGCTATCCAGATTAGTGACGGGGGGAACCGGCCTTGCGGGTCGATGCTTGTCATCTCAGCGACTGTTGCGTTTTCTATGCGTGCCCACATGCTTGTCACCATTGAATAATTACCTGTCCACCTGCGCCATCAGGGGCGGCGTCGGATACGCGCCCGCCACCTCCTTGTCCTGGTGCTGAAGGTTTGCGGGTGTCATCTGAAGTGGAGACTGACTCGCCCCCTCCGCCAGCACCTCCGTAGAAGCCATTATTCTCGGCACGACCGATGGGGTGACCGGCCGGTCCAAGGCTATGATTCTCGTCGCCTCCCATACCGTGTCCACCAAAGGGGGCGTGGCTAGTAATCAAACCACCACCACCGCCCGTGGCCGCTACGGCGTTGCCAAATGATGAAGTCCCACCCGCGGTGCCGGCCCCCCCGTCAACCAAAGCGCCAATGCCGCCCGCGCCAACGGTGACTGTCACTGTGGTTTGGCCCCTGAGTTCATGAAGTTTTCGGGCTATCCCTCCACCAGCACCACCGGAGGGACCTGGGAGTGTTTTAGATCGAGCCCCACCGCCGCCACCGCCGATGACCTCCACCCAGACTTTGCTTACCCCCGGGGGGACTTTCCAAGTAAATACCCCCGGCACTTTATAGACCTGCCGGCCACGAAACGGGAACACCTCCCTGAGAACGTGTGGCGTCACCATTGAGCGGTAATCGGTCCCTTCTAAGACCGTATCGTGAGTGGCAATCCGTGCAATGCCTGGGGTAACTATCGTTGCTTGAACCACTTTGGCGCTGATCGCTTGGAATACTCTGAGCGCATTCATCGGTTTTTTGGTATCGGTTCCTTTTTCTGCATCCCGTAGGCTCGCAAAGCTAATGCCGGAGCCGTCGAGGAAAGATTCTATTTTTTTCTTTAGCCAGCTCGTTCGGTTCGCCAGCTGTTTGGCTTGTTGATTGGATATACCCTCTGGCCCGCCTAGAACGGGATCGGAGGTTTCGAGCTGGTAAACACCTGGCGCCCATTCTTGAGACTCGGGTAAATCGGCCATTAGCTGCTCCCATGGTTGTATTGGCCGTCGTAGCACGCCACAGCGTTGTAGCGGATGGCGACGGATTGATAATCGAGCGACACCAGGCGACAGCGCGCCGGGGCGACGGAAAGAAGTAGGCGTCGCAAGAGCACCGCCTGGTCGTTGGTGATGACGCGCTTTAAAACGACCCGGTATAGCGACCAGATGGAAGGCTCGCTGGTTGGCTGCGCGTGTATTCCTTCTTGGAGGGTGACTTCGCCGAAGCCCAGCAGACGAATGACTTCGCGGATCGCCCAGGGCGTGCCTTTGAAGCGGTGCAGTTCACCGGCCCCCTTAACCAGCTTGCGTTTGGCTTCTTCGGATTCAGCCAATTGCCAGGCTGCTTCGTCTAAGAGTGAGAACTGGTCGGCCAGGATTGGAAGCAACGAGGGTTTCACCAGATCGATCAGGTAGACCAACATTACGTTGAGGTCGAGATCATCCAAGGCTTGGTTAAGCAGTTCACACAGCAGTGCAAAACGTTCATCGCCGGCCAATGCCGGCGGCAGCGGCTGTTCTGTCATGGGCCACCCCGGCATCGATCAAATGAATGGCGGTACAGTTTGCCCACTCGTTGCCCTGCAACTCACGCAGATCGGTCGGTAGCAACACATGGGCGCGATATACGCCGGTGACTTGAAGCAATGCGGTGAGTTGTTCTGGCACCAGATCGCGGCCGAGACTGGCGCGGCATTCGTCTGCATAGGCCCGTGCGGCGGCCTGGGCGGTGGCCATGGCGACACTTCTGTCAGCGTGGGCATAAAAAGTGAGGTTGGCCTTGATCTGATAGGCGACCTCGACGGGTGACAGCGCGCTGACCGTGTCGCACAGAGGGCGGAGTTTTTCGCCGCTGATCTGGCTCTCGATGCGCCGGAGTAGATCGTCTGTTGGCAGGCCCGAGGCGGTCAGCGGGAACAGTGCGACATGGCCGTCTGGCTGACCTTCATCTGGGCCTTGCACGGCGACATCGACGATGGACTGGTGAACGGCCAGGGTGTGGTAGCGGTAGGCTGCGCGGCTGCCCGCGTTGCTGAAGGCTTCGGGGGCCAGGATGATGCGCTCGCGGTAGCGGTCATCATCTTCATCTTGGGCACCGTGGGCGGTGACTGTCGTGTTGCTTGCGGTCAGGCCCGGCGCTGGTGAGTTGCCGAGGACGCTGATTTGTCCGGCGGTCCAGCCGTTGCCGTGTTCGCCGACGGTCGTGCTGGTTGCGGTGACGGTGACTTGGCTTTGACCGACAGCTATCACCACGTCTCGATCAGTGATGAAAGTGAGCTTGGCATCTTGCGTGCTGACCCGAGTGCCGAGTGGGATCAGTAGCGGCTGCGTTACGGCTGCTGGCATGGTGAAGCGCACGGTGCAGCGGGCGGCCTGGGCGAGCAACCTGGGCGTGGCGACCAGTTCACCGAGATAGTCGAGGATCGGGCCGCGGGCGAATCGCACCAGCAGTTGTTCACCGGCATGCTGGATGCTCATCTGCAACCGGGACACCGCGTAGGCAATCTGGTCGATGTACAACCGCTCGATTTGGGCGGGGTACAAGGTTTTGCGCGACTTCTGTTCATAACGGGCGATTAGCTGAGCTTCCAGCGCGGCGGGGTCTATTTTGATGAACTCGGGTTTAGGCAACTCGCGCATAAGGGACCTCGGTCAACTGCTGTATTTCGCCGGCTACGCGCCATTGCACGCGTACGGTGATTTGCGCCGTGTGGATCTGGATTTGCACCTGGACTACCGAGACGCGGGGTTCCCATTGGCGAATCGCGTCGACGGCTTCGCGCACCAGGTGCGGTGTGACGCGGTTAGTGGGCCAATCGAGGTACAGGTGCAGGTTGCTGCCAAACTCTGGGCGATGGGGATCGCTGCCTTTGGGCGTGCAGAGGATGATGCGGATGGCCTGGTCGATGTCGCGCAGGCCCTGGACCACCTCGCCGGAGGTTCCAAGGGCGGGCTGCCAGTGGGCGGCGGTGATGCTGGTGTGGGGAATGGGCTTGGTCATGAGCCCATGGTGGAGGATCTAATGGATGGCCGCTTTTAATCGGATTTAAAGATGCGGTGCGGGCCGCCAATAGACAAGCTTCTCAAGCTATCGACTCTTCACCAGCACCTTTCATCTGCACTCGCCTGTAGAATTTCTTTCAGGATAGGCCCATCGGGTCTTGGGATCACAGTTTTAGGATCGGTATCTATGGAATTACTGAAAGTAATCAAAGCTGAATGGGCGGTCATCGCTATGGCTCCCTTCTCCTTTCTGATTCTAGCGGCCTTGATGTTTGGAGCTGCCTATTTCATAGCCTGTTGGCGGTACACGGCGGTTATCGAGCAGGTGAAAGCCACCAGCGAAACACTCAAGGAGCGCCTGCACCTGCGCTCAGAGCAGACTGAGGCTTACCGAGAGAAAGCGGCCAAGTACGATGAAAAGCTTGCGGAGGTCGTCGACTCTGGGGAGACGGAGTTAAGGGATAGGACGCTAAGACTGGTGGCTGATCTCAGGGAGTTTATCGGACGCTTTCGGCGTCTTGAGACCTCAGCCCTTGATAGTCGATGGTTTAGTGCCAATCAAGAGGGTTCAGAGCAGGAGCAGCGTTGGAGGTGGGATGAATACACCCGTATGGTGCTCAACAGTACATACGAACGCAACGATGAGTATGACCGTCGGTTCAAAATTGAAGCAACAATGTTACGCGACGAACTGCTTAGTCGGTTACCAAACTATGAATCTGAAAACCAAGGCGCATTTTCATATGAGCGGCCAACCAACTTTTTTGGCTTCAGTTTTGTGGCTGATGATCTCGAGAGAATGGCAAAGGCCCTCTAGGGCCCAGTTTCAATGATCGTGATGGTTTGAATTTCCACCCGCGTCCATGACAGTACCTTTTACGTCAACGGAGCCATCAACATTCAAATCCCCGCTCAACCGCAGGTCGCCCTTTAACACGATCTGCGGAATATCGAACAGCGCCGAAGGCGCTTTCACCACCACCGGCTCACCCGACTCAACGGTGATGTTGCGCCCACACTTCACAACCAAAGCCCCCACGCATTCCAGCCCCATCACCCCAGCCTTGCGGTCATAAGTCGAAACCGTCCCATCACTAAACCGCACAAAATCGGTGTCTTCATCCACAACCGGTGGCGGTTCAGCAGTTGAATAAATACCGCCCAGGTACACACCACCCACCCCATCCGCATCCAGCAACACCGCGACCTGCTCACCCAGTTCAGGCATGAGTGGGCGGCGCTTCGTGCCTTGGGTATTGCGTTGGGGGATGTTGAGCCAATAGGTCTGCAGGCCATCGCGGTCGTCCAGGCGGACGCGGATGCGGCAGCTTAAGTAGTCGATGGCGCTGACTTCGCCGTAGGCCAGTTCGGTGCTCATGGGGTTGGCTCTTGATGGGGTGTGCGGACGCGGCAGACGTGTTTGTCGACGGTGTAGCCGCCGGTACGGATGATGCGGTGGTGGGATGAGGTGATGAGGTAGTGGCCGGCGAGTTGGCCGGCTGCGGCCAGGACGATGACGTTGCCGCTGACCAGGTTGGGTTGGCCCATGGCCGTCCAGCTACCGGTGGTGCGTTCGCGGTTGGCTTTGGCACGTTCGGCGTTGGCTTTGGCTTTGGCCGCTTCGGTCGAGGCGCTGCGTTTGCGGCTTTTTTGGGTGTCGCCGCTGGTGGTGGTTTTGCTGAGGCTGCTGGGCGCGGCGACGGTTTCGCCGTTCTCGATTTTGTAGGTGATCAGTTGTTTGCTGGTGGGGTCTTGGTGTTTGAGCTCGATGGCCTGGGGGACGTCTTTTATTTGGTCGCGCAGGTTCAC
The DNA here is from genome assembly GCF_918698105.1 of Pseudomonas brassicacearum. Lineage (GTDB taxonomy): Bacteria > Pseudomonadota > Gammaproteobacteria > Pseudomonadales > Pseudomonadaceae > Aquipseudomonas > Aquipseudomonas brassicacearum_F. The sequence goes on from NZ_CAKKMI010000004.1 coordinate 6,446, forward strand.
ATGGCTTAAGTCCTGGAGTATCAGCGTGGCTACTGGCGCGGTGTTGGTCAGTTCGCTGATGGCATGGAAGACCATGCGCTGGCCGTTGATCTTGAAGGCATAGTCGTACTCGGCAGCCAGGTTACGCAGGAAGGTCAGGTCGGCGTCTTGCTGGGTTATACGGTCGAGCGGGATCGGTTGGATGTTGCCGATCAGCTGTAAGCCTTGGCGCGTGGCGATCTGTTGGGCGATGGCGGCCAGTGTGGTGTTTTCGTAGGCGTGATGGTGGGTGGTGCGTAGCGCTGCTTTGATGCCGGTGGCCAAGCCATGCAGCGTGATGGTTGAGGGTGGGCAGTTGAGTTCGAGTTCGTCGATCTCGAAACGGCCGAGGGCGCGCAGGGGCTGGCCTTCCCAGCCAATGGACAGCGCCAAGCTGTCGCCGTGGCCTGGGTACCATTGATCGCGCCATTTGCCTTGGGTGTCTTCCAACTCGACCGCCAAGCTGTCGGCTTTGCCGGTGAGAAAATCGGTGTAAGACAAGGACAGCAAGTGCTGGCTGACGTTACGGGTGATGTTGCGCTGCTGATAGGTCAGCACAAAGCGCGCCTGTGGCACCTGCTGGGGAATCATCGCATCCATGGCGGGAGGTCTTCTGTGGTGGGCAGCGGTTGCAATACGGGGATGGCGAGTGTCAGCCCCGCCGGCAAAGTGGCGCTGATGGGAACGTGGGGGTTGGCCTGGACGATGGGTAAATAACGGTGAGCGTCGCCGTAATACCGCCAGGCCAGTTGGTCCCAGCGTTCGCCTTCGGTGGTGATATGCGCAATGAACATCAGCCTCTCCGGGTCAGGATCTGTGCGGCCAAGGTCGCCAGTCGGGTGTTGGCACCGTCCATTTGGCTGACGGCTTGGTCCAGGGCGTCTCGGGATGCGGAAAAACGCTCGACGAGGTTGCTCAGGTCCACGGGGTTCAGGCTGGCGCGTGCGCCCATGACATCGCCAAGCACCTGTTCACCCAGGCGCGATAAGTCGGCGCCGTTGTGAAGCAGTCCTGCGGCAGTGGCTAACCCTTGCAGCGGCTCAATGGCCTGCGCTGTTTTACCGAGTAGCTGCGGGACCTGTTCCAGAATCAGGGTGGCGTTACCGCTTTGGATCGTGTGGTAAACGTTTTGGCCTGCCTTGAGCACCGTGGCGGCGGTTTTCGCATGAGCGACCACTTTCTGCAGGGCGCTGGGCGATGGCTTCATGTGAGAGATCAAACCCGGTGAGCCGATGGTGGCGGCTGACGTACCGCTAAGGGCGTCGTCGAGTAAGCCGGGGCGCAGGGCTTTGCGCGTGAAGGCGCCGGTGTATTCCTTCAGGCTGAGTTGCACAGTGGCGGCTTTGACCTGCCCGGTGGCCGTGGCGCGCCGAAGTGTGTGGCTGATGTTGCTGATGACATAGGCCCCCAGGTATTCACCGCTGCCCATGACGAACGCCAACGGCTGGTGTTGGCTTTTGGCTAAACGCAACGCTCGTAGACGCTCTTCAGGGTCGCCGAGTACTGGGTGTAACTCGATGGTCAGGTGGTATTCATCCAGGCCTTCACCCATCCATTCCAATAATGGCTTGCCTTGGATGCGCGCATGTTCGGCCCAGTCGGCCGAGCCGCTGTGTTCTATGCCGCTGATGCCGCCCGCAACGGTGAATTCGATATCGCCCAAGATGGCAAACATTAGGCGGTGACCTCATTGGCGGGGCCGTAGCTGTGGCGGCGCTTGTCGTGTAAGTAGCGCTCCATTAACCGCACCCATTCGGCATAACTGGCGTGTAACCCCTGGTTGATTTGCTCCATGCCGGCACCGCTGGGCACGTTGATTTGGGGCGAGAAATGGAAGGTCATGGGCCCTGCGGACTCAGAGGCGGCGGACCTTGCGCCAGTGGCGCCCAGCATGCTGGCCCGGGTCACCTGCGCCGGATTGGGCGGCGCCATGTCGACCGCGCTTTGTGCGGCCATGCTCAGCGCCGCCTGGCGGACCAATCCCGACTGAGCCTTGATGCCCAGGGCCGCGCCTTCGCTGATGTTGGCGCCGTAACCGATGAAGACCCGGCTGGGCGACTCAATGCCCAGGGTTTCGGTGAACCAATCTTTAACGGATGCGCCAATGCCTACGACGCTTTCTTTGAGGGCGCCGGCCATGTTGCCGATGCCGTTGACCAGCCCCGTGACGAGCAGGACGCCGAACTCAGTGAACGTGCCCGGTAGCTCAATGCCGAAGTAGTTCATCACGCCGGCGAAGGCCCGGTAAAACAACCCCAGCGGCGAGAAGTTGAGCAGTACCGCGAGAATGCCGGACAGGCCGCCGTCGAAGCCTGCGCGAACTTCGTTCCAGAGGCCGGTAAAGAAGGTTTTGATCGGTGCCCAATAGCGATAGATCAAGTAGACCGCCAGGGCGATGCCGGTGATCGCCAACCCAATGGGGTTGAGCATCAGGGCACGGCCGAGCCAAAGGACGGCTTGTCCGACAAGCTTCAACCCAACCCACAACGTACCGCCCAGCATCTTGCCCAGGTGCAGCGCACCACGGGTGACCTTGAGCAGGCCCGCGCCGGAACGGCGTAACCCTGTGATGAGCGGCGTGAACTTACCCATCTGCCACATGGCGCGAAGCATCGCCCACTTGGCCGACAGCGTGGTGACGGTCGTGGTCAGGGCCACGAACGGTGCCATGACCAGGTGGGCGCCATAGGCCACGCCGATGAAGGCCAGTTTGCCGAGCAACAAACCACCGACCAGGCCGACCACGCCGCGAATGAGGCCCGGGTGCTGCTCTGCCCAAGCCGAGAACGAACGCATGAGCGGCACCATTGCGCGGCTGACGTCGACGATGGCGGGCAGCAGCGCGCTACCGACCGAAAGGCCAACGTCGGTCAGGTTATTGCGCAGCTCTTTCAATTGCTCTTTGGAGCTGCCCATGCGCTTGGCCCAGTCCTGATCCAGCACGCCTTGGTCGGCGGCGCTTTTGCTGCCTTGTTCGATGCTGGCCAGATCCTTTTGATTGGCCAATGCCGGCCGAACAAAGGACAGGACCTGTTGGTCGGCGAACAAGGCGCCGAGCTTATAGGCTTCGTCGAGCCGAGCCAGGGCCATGGCCCGTTCTTGCTCATCCTTGATGTCCAGCGCCTTGCCGTACTCGGCCGCCGCGGTCGGGGCCTTTTTGCCCAAGTGCGCGGTGAGGATGTTGAGCATGGCCTGTGCCGGGGACAGGCCTTCGCTGACCAGGTTTTTCATGCTGCCCTTGAGATCGATGCCGGATTTTTCAAAGGCTTTGAGCGTTTCTGGCGCAGTGATTTTTGAGAGGAAGTTCTTGTAGTTGTTGGCGGCTTCATCGTTGCTGCCGGCACCGCGACGAGCGATCTGCAAGGCGGCGCCGATCTCTGCTACGGCGCGCTCGCCGGTAATGCCCAAGGCTGCGAACTGGGGCGTGAGTTGCGGCAGCCACTTGGCCATGTCGGCGAGTTCGAACTGACCGCTTTTACCGGCAAAGGCCAGCATGTTCATGGAGCGCTCAAGGCCTGCGGCGCCAATGCCCAAGTTGTCGTTGAGCGCGATGGCGACCGAACCCAGGTCTTTCATGCTGGCGCGGGTCGCGGTGGCGGTTTTAGCCATGACCGGGGCGTACGCGGTGAGTTCTTTCAGGCTGTCGATACCGCCTGCGATGAGTATGGCGGTGCCGTTGGCGACCTCGGTTTGGGTCTGGTTCCATCTGAGCGCCGCACCGCGCATGGCCAAACTTAGGCGCTGTTCTTGCGCCGGGTTGAAGCCGCCGGTGATGGCGATGTCGCGGGTCTGGTCCTGGAAATCGACGGCGGTATTGAATGACCGCAGCACGGGAGCGCCCAACGCAACGCCGGTCCCGATGACCTCCATGGCCTGACCACGCAGCTCACGCCGTTGGTTCTTTAGGGTCGCACCGCGTTCGATGCTGGCCGTGAGGCGGTCTTGCTTGGCTTTGAGTTGGTCGATGGTGTTGCCCAGCGCATCGTACTGGCGGCGCAACTGCACAAGACCGGTGCCGCCACGTGCTAAGGACGCCGATAGCGCGTTACCGACGGCCTGCTGCTTAACAGCAAGGCTATCAGTGGCGCGACCGAGTTGCTGCACGGTGGATTTGGCTGTGCCGAAGGCCGCGTTGAAACTGCCTGAAACAACCCCGCCGATTTTTAACCCCAATAGGACTTCATTCGCCATCGATCTTGCTACGCTTTGGGCATGTTAGAAAAAATCGCGCTACGCACCGCCCACATCGTTTACGCACTGGCCCTCGGCGCCGGTGTGATCTGGCTTGCCTGGCTGTGCCTGGTGCATTTGCCGTTGTGGGCGGCGGTATTGGCGTTCTGTTTTGGACTGCCGCTGCTGGCCTTGGCCGCCGCCCCTTTGGCGGCGGGCGGCGCGTTGCTGGCGGGGCTGGCGGTGGGTGTTGTGGCGCTGATCAGCCACTGGCTTTGTCGGCCAGTTCGAGCCGGCGATTAATCTCGCGCTGACACACCTCTACCCAGCGCCAGTACTCCAGCATGTCGAGCTGGGCGATCTCAGAGGGCTGCATCCTGAGTACCAGCAACAGCGCTTCGTCCCAGGAGTGCAGCAAGGTCACGTGCGGCTGCCATTTCCCGCAACACCTCGGTGGCTAGTCGGGAGTCGGCGATGTCGAATTCGCCCAGGTCTTCGAGAGTGATGCCCAGCATCTTGGCCACCAGTTGATCTTCCATGGCGCCTTCGTCTTTGGTCACTGCTTGCGCCGCGGTGATGTCTTTGCGTTTGAGGCGTTTGATGGGCAGCGTCGATATCTGTTCGCCGCTGGCGCTGGTGAACGGGAAATTGAGGGTAAAGGTCAGTGCATCGGCCATCGTCTTGCTCCAGGTCGATCGGTGAGATCGGTTGCTCTTTGGTTGAGCCCTGATGATGGCGGTGCGCTTGGATACTGGCTTTTAATCGGATTTAAAGAGAGGATTCAGGCTGCTTTGGAAGACGGTAACCAGACCCGATGCACAAGGAGAAATGGAATTATGAGTGAGTCGAACAAAGAAAAATTTAATGATTTGATTGCTCAAATAATGAGCAAGCTGATCGATGCTTGTCCTATGCCTATAGGCCTGGGTGCGGAAGACTTTGGCCTTCCAGTAGGCCGTGTGGAGTCGCTGTCTTACGCTGAAACCCCAGAGGAGTCATTTCTGAACGACTGCATTCGGTGGCTCAAAGATGAAGAGCTTATCCGCGGAGATTCCGAATACGTGGTGACGGGTCATGGCCTGGAAGTGTTCGATAGCCTGCCCGCCTGCCTGAACATGCGTTGATGACCAGAGACCGTTCCCATTGCTACGGGAATGACTAACCCTTGCTACGACCGGAGACCGGATGGAAGAGGAAATCACACTTGAAGTTGACGGTGTGCAGCACACCGCTTTGTACAGCGTATTCAATGACACCTTGACGGTGTCGCTGCCTGACGGAAGCCAACGTTCCACGGAGCTTCGTGGGCTTAGCCCAGTCAGTGCCGCGAGGGTTCACCTGCGTGCTTACATTGGCCGTGTTGCTGGACAGAAGAAGCAAGGGACGTTGTAGTTCTTGCTGTTTCTTTTGTTGTGAGGGCGCTTGCGGCGCCCCCGCAACATTACCTGGCGACTACCCAGGTAGCTTGTGGTTATCCAGTACTCGATTGACCGCTAACTCACCCAGCATGATGACCCGTTGCAGCACCAGCATCGTTTGGCGTCGTGGGCCGTCCGTCAAGTCGGTGAGGTCGCTGACCATCACGCTGGCGGATGCCAAGGATTCGCACGCCTCAACGAGTAACGTTTCGTCATCCACCGCTGCGTCGATGGTGAAGATCGTGCTGGGCTTGCGGGGCTGTATCTGCGTTTTCGTTGCCCCGGGGTTCAGGTAGTGCTTAAGCGCGCGGTCTGCCGCCTCTTTCAACTTTTCGGGGTCGAGAGAGTCGCCGTAGAGTACCGAATCGATATCCGGGGGGTTGGGAGTAACCTTGAACATATAACTAATTCCCTCAGCTAGGGCCGCAACCGTTCCCTACTAAAAGAAGGGTGGCGGCTGTACGCAGGTTAGTAGACCGGCGGAATTAGTAAAACCGGCGCGCCCAAGGGCGCCCTGCGCACAACCACCATCAGATGCAGGCATAGAATGCCCTGACTGAATGGTACTTATGCACCTTACTAACACCTTCCGGGCTACTAAACCCGACCACTGATGGGCAGTGGCAGGTAAACGATAGAGGCCAGGGGCAAAGCGCACAAGCCAGCGGATTCTGACGCATGCGTAAGTAAGGACGCAAGGTCTCGTAGCCTTTAGGGCGTAATGTGGAGTGTATTTAAACGTGTCGCGCTGGATATGTTTACGGCAATTAAACGGGTCGAACTTTTCTTCGTGTTTCTTGAGGCTGTATTGTTGTAAATACAGTGTCGTATGAGACGCTTCGGGATTATCGATATTAAACGAGATCAGGCCGTAGATAATACGCTGGCGGATGCTTTGGGGAATTTGCCTACATCTGACCGCAGCAACGACGTGCTTTCTCGGCAGAGGGTTTGAGGTTGGAGGCGATTGTCTTGGGCGACTGGCTTCGCCTTCGATCGCATTTGATGGGCTTTGAAGGATGCTTGGCTGAGGGAGGCGGCTGTACGAGGTCACCGGCTGAAAGATCGCACTCAATGCAGTGGGTTGAACCTCGCACAGCTACCATAAAGCTCTGGCGGTGAAAAAGATGGCACTGTACGCCGGTGTGGACCGGGGATTTGCAATGCCGGAGTGCCCAGGGGGCCCGGCGTACAGCGCCATCAAACATCGGGCGGAGCGACCTGTTCCTTCATGAGAGGTACCTAAGTACGACCGCAGGCTGCTCCGCCCGGTCACCGTGAGTGGTGACGGGGGATAAGATACCGGTGGGGCTGTGGATGCGCTGCCGGGGAATTCTGTGGTGGTTGTAAGTAATGGCGCCAGGTGATGTACGGCTTCCAGGAGGTTCGTCATAACGGATGCTGACGTGGCTATGACATCTTTTTTCATGCAGAGAACTTTCACTGCCCCTCCGCTTGCGCTTATGAAAAATTCAACAATACTTGCCATCGTATTGACATCATTTCTCCCCGAGTAGCTCTCGCGAGGCTCCAAACCTCGCTGAATCAAGGACGGACACATGAACTCTACGCCGCTCTCGATGCTCCTTCTCTGCACTCTAATCTCTGGTTGCAACCAATTCACGTACTACAAGGAGCTTGAAGCTGACAAACGACTCGCCATCGTCACCGAAAGAAAAGAGTTTTCTGGAGACAAAGAGCTCACTCGAAGAATTACCTGTTCCGAACCTAGCCCCGACGCCCTTACTGCCCTGGCAGCGAGCTTGAGCGGTGAAACTAAAGCCGGGGTCAACCTTGCCGCGGCATACTCCGAAAATGCAGCCAGTATCGGATTGAGAACCCAGTCAATTCAACTATTACGCGACCAGCTCTACAGCATATGCCAAGCATATGCAAACCAAGGAGTCTCCCCTTATACATATCAAACTCTTCTGGCCAAGAATCAGCAGAATACGATTGCCCTGATGGCGATTGAGCAATTAACCGGAGTGTTGAAAGCGCCAAACATAAAGCTAACAACCACTGCCGATTCATACTCGTCAAGTCTTGTAAAAAAGCAACAACAGATAACGGATGTGGAATCTAGCCTTTTGGAGATTCAAGACAAGAATTCCGAGAAGGCCAAGGAGTTAAAGGCTACTCTTGATGCTTTAAAGAAGGATCTTAAGGCGTCGCAGCGAGGAAGCGTAAAGGCCCAAGGTGATGTTGAAGTTGAGGAAAGCCGCTCATCAGACTCAACTAATTTGACAGGCCAAAATGTTAAGATAATAACCGAAGCAATTGTCAGTCTGGTCGCGGAAACCAACCACAATACCGAGAATGTAAACTCAATGTTCGTTTGCACGGACATACTCCAAACATCGTCCTTTCGGGATAAAGCTGAACGAGCTGCTAGTGGAACTGCTGCAAATACGGATTTCACCCCGCTGGAGAAAGCATGTGAAACCTACGTCAAGGAGCGTCTTAGTGCCGAGGCATCAAGTTTTGGGTTAAAAACAGAATACCTTTCAAGCCCAACAACTCTTCAACTTATAAAAACACCTAGCGGCCTAGAGCAAGTTTCAAAGGCCATTAAAGTAATAACAGATACTCCACAGTCAGCCCCGGCACTCTCGGCACCTTGAGTGATAAACTAGATTGCCGAGTAGATGTCGTACAGAGAGGATGCCGTGGCGTCTCCAGTACTAACATAGGAATATCAGAGTGCAGTTATCCTACGTTGAAATTAAGGCGACTGGGGTGGTTACATTTTCAGTGGGTTTCGCTTAGACAGTTGCTGGCACACCAGGTAGAAAAGCGCGAGGTTATTCGAAGCGGTAGTAGAATTGGGAGACATCCAAGAGACATGGGCTTTAAACGCTGAAATCAGACATAAAAAATCGATTGCGGCGATGGATTTGTAAAAATTGATTGGCTTTCCATAAGCCTCATCGTCGTACGCCCCGTGAAGGATTCCATGTCTATTCGTCATATCTGGATGTGGATATTTTTCTGATCCAATGTACAGATTCCGGTCGGTAAAATCGGAGAACGAATCCATCATCGAGATCAGTTCGCCCACGGCGCCCATGCTGTTGGTTATAGCGTCGTGCTTGCAATTATCAGCCAGGGCCTTGAATCCGGGTCGAATGTTTCCGAAGGCCACCCCTCGGTCAGCAGCAATCCTTTTAGCTGCACCTTCGATTACTGGCATCAGCCCACCTACTGCGATGTGATCAAGGCCCATAAAGTGGGCTTGTACCGCCTCAGAAATGATTATTTTATAGTCCTGAATGAATGGCGTAATTGGGTATCTCTCGGTGACCATCGCCGCTAAATTTACCGGGGAGTATGCGAAAGCTAATACCTCTTCCAGATCATCCTGAGTGAACAAATTACCTTTTCTGCGAATCTCTGAGCACACACCGCCCAGGAAGCCCATGGTGAGGTAAGGCGGGATGAACCATCCGGCCCCGCCCAGCGTTGATCGGTAATGCTCCAAAGTTCCTTGCATATCTATCCTCATGCTCTGTTAAGAAAAATCAATTGTGATAAAATCCATCGAGTCCACCGCTAACTGCTAGGGCCGACAAAAAGACCTGAAGCGTACAACATTTAAGGTTTAATAAGTCACCAGATGTATAGCTATCTAGCTGATGAAAATTGTTCGATCAAACAATATCAGGATATTCCATGGCTTTTTCACCAAAAATCGCAACCCTTTTAGCCTACCGTTCCGGCTATATCTGCAACAATCCAGAGTGCAATGTGCTCACGATAGGTCCCTCGACGTCCGATCCAACGCTTAAAACTAAGAAAGGAGAAGCAGCTCATATTGTGGGGGAAAAACCGGGGGCTGCACGCTACAAAGATATTGGTAAAACGCAGGTGGAAAGTGACAGCAATGGGATTTGGCTTTGTGTGGCTTGCCACACGCTCATCGACAAGAACAACGGGGTAGATTATGAGGACACACAGCTCTTCGAGTGGAAGCGCAAGCACGAAGAGTTGATGGTGGTGCTCCTCAGGACGCATCAGAGCCCCCTTCCACTGATCCGTCGATTCAGTTCTAATGCAAAGGTAGCGCAAGACATGGTTGATACGCTTGCGCACCATGGTGTGATGTATCAACCATATGTTATGGAAGATCCGGCGGCTGCAATCAAAGCGATCGAACATATAAGGCGCAAACTTCAAAGATGCTTAAAACAGATTGATCTTGATACTAGGCTCAGAGAAATCTGCGAAGGTTTGATAACCGAATTTCGCGTGGTGATGAACGACACTTCACGCGATCCATATGGTTTGAACTCCTACATTGAAGTTCTTCGGGTCCGTGCAGGCAGGGCTTTGTACAGATTACAGCATGAGTATGGCTGCGGTATTATGGGCCCCATTACTTCTATTGTGCGCCAATAAAAGCAAGCTAGGCTCATTGTGCTTTCTCAATGCGCGGACATTTGCTCATTATTCCTAACATACTCCAGCGAAGGCAAGACCGCATGACCATTTTCATAAAAACCATGTCCCGTGAACGCTACCGCGCAGGTCTGGTCCACAATACCAATAACTACAACTATTCAAAATCTGCAGGAATTGAAAATCGAGTCGATAGTAATCTCTTCGACCTACTGATCGATATTTCAAGGGCGACAGATACCGGCTTTGGGCTTCTCGTCGCCTTTGCAATAAAAGCTAATAGGAAGTCCCTACCCGCCCAGGTAAATGAGTCAATCGTAAAAGGGGATGCTGTAGATCTGCTCCTAGCTGAGGAGTTCAAGCCGTCGGGGCGCCTGGTCGAAGCCAGTCAGTTACGTACCGTTATTAATCTAGCAATGCGTGCGGATCTAGGAAGTCCGCAAGAAACTGTAGCTTGCCGTTTTTGGGAGCATCTTTATGAGAAAGTTCGCGCTGAAGAATTTCCTGATCGGCCAAAGCGGCTAAAGTCATTTTTTGTATTTAAAGATGAGGAGACCGCTGCCTGGTATCAAAAGGCTCACGGCCTGGGAGAATTAACTTGCCGAATAAAAGTCACTGAGCGTCGCGTTGCCTTTGAGGCGGACATGACTATCTTGGATAACATAAATGAAACTACCAACTACGCACAGGCAAGACCGGAAGTCTGCCGTTACTGGCGTCAAGAAATGAATGAAATACCGCGTATTGAGGTGCTTATTCAAGGCCAATTTAAGGTGCTTGATAGGCTCTAGGTATTACGGAAGCTTTACAGCGCGCCTCTCGATTATTGCTTAGTCCTGATCTGACGTTAGCGAAGCCTGTGATGTTTGATTGTTGCGTTTTCAACATCGCAGAGTATCAACGGAAATTCACAGTCTTCGATAGGATTACGATTGAAATCAGTTCTCAGGTTTATGCCAGACCATCCGCTATCTTCGCTAACGGGCGGGTACAGGTTATTCCCGAATGCTATGCCTGCCCGATATTCTGCCGATACCTAGCCAACTGATCCTCCCCACCCACCCGACAAATATTCGCCAAATAATCCAACAACACCACCTCATCCCCATTGATCATCTGCCGCACGTAGGTCGCTGAAAACGGCGTCTCGTACTTGGTCGGATCACGCGGTTTGTGCGTACCCAACTGATACTCCTTGCCAGTAATGGTCATGGTCGTGACCAGTGGAATCTCGTTCACCAGCCCCCCATTGTTGAACACCTGAACGTTAGAACGGCATTGCAACTGCACACTCTTGAACGGCGTGACCAGCTTCTTGGCCGCCTCAAAGTACAGGCTGTTCCATGTGATTTTGCCTTCCAGCTTGTCGATGCCATCCGGCAGTTCGATCAGCCCGACCATGCCCAGCCCCTGAAAGTCGCTCGCCACGGTTTTGATGCTGCCCAGGTCTATCTCTTCGCACTTGCCAAAGAAGCTGGTGCCATCGAGGTAGACGTTGGCATTGGAAATACGGTGTGCGCTAAAGCCTGTCATTTATGCAGCTCCCAAGTTGACCAGATATTGCCCGGTGATTTCGGTTTCGAAGGTGCCGCGTTCAAAGGGCGGCGGTACGGTGAGTTTGTAGCTGAACAGTGCGTGGCCTTGTTCCAGTTCGGTTTGAGGGTTGCGGGCTGGGTCGTACCAGCATTCGCCGCCGAGTAAGGCGCCGTCGCCGATGAGTTTGCGCAGGAACAGGTTGACGCTTTCGGTGATGCTGGTGATGAGCGAGGTGGTGAGCGGTTGATCGACGAACTGCAGCGCGCTGTAGCGGATGGATTCGTCGACGACGTCTTTGGTGCGGCGCACGTTTTCGAAGTTGCGCATGTGGGTGACGCTGGGCCAGGCCGCGGTGCGGTTGCCCCACAGGCGCAGGCCGGTGCCGAAGGCGTTGAAGACGGTGGTGATGCCGTTTTCGTTGAGTAGGTTGACTTCGCTGTTTGAGTCGTCGACCCGGGCGGTTAGCGGTCGCTCCAGGCCGATGACGCCGATCAGTTCCTGGTTGGAACTGCTCCACCAATAACCGTGGTCGTTATCGACTTTGGCGCGCAGGCCGGCAGCGCGAATGGACAACGGTTGCAGGCGTTCGCCGTTGGCGGCGTCGTGGACTTTGATGTGCGGATAGCACAACCGAACACGGTCGCTGCTGGTATTGAAGTTGATGGCGCCCGCTGGCCCGCGCCCAGCCAGTACCTGTTGCACGGTGGTGCCGATGGGCGCGTCGATGTAGGCGATGCCGCCAACTTGGCCGGCCGAGGCGCCCAGTTCGGCGGTCACTTCTTTCAAGGTGCTGAAGCCTGGGGCAATGAAGATCTTAGGGAAGAAGCCCAGTTGGTTGTAGCTGTCTTGGAAGGCTTTCAGGCCGGTGCGCCGCCCTGCAGCGTTGACAGCGCCGATGATGTCCGTCGCGGTGACTTTGCTGGGATCGGCGTGGGTGTAGTCCACTTTGATCTGGGCATTGGCGGCAACGTTGCCGGTCGGCAGGCGCCTAATGTGGCCGGTGGGCATGTCGACTTTGTAGTCGGTACTTTCTTGGTAGGTGACCAATCCGTCGGCGGACTTTATTTGCAGCGTTTGCAGGGCGCCGTGTTCCAGTTGCAATAGATCGTTGGGGGCGAACTGTTTGTCTTGCTCGTCCACGGTGGTGCTGTGGATGGCGGGATCGAGCACGTTGACGACCAGTACGGTGCCGGCGCCGAAGTCGAAGACGCCTTGCAGGGCTTCGGGGATGGAGAAGCCTGTGATGTGCGGGCCGAACTGTGCAGCGTGGGTGTCGTTAAGGCATAGGGTCAGTTCGTTGATGGGGCCAGTGGGCGCCGTGCCGATCACGGCGATGACGGCGGATTTGACCACGCGGATGGACCTGGGGCCGCGCTCGACTTCGGTGGTTTCGATGCCGTGTAGGTAGTTGGCGGGCATGGGTTATTCCTTAGCGGCGGCTATTGATCGTGCTGCTGCCTTTACGGGTAAGCCCGTTGGCAGAGGGCTAGCGTGTAGTGGATGCAGGTGTTTGAGAGCCAGTAAGACGCGGGTGTATTCGTGGTCGGCGGGCATGCTGACCGGTTGGCCGGGGTGCAGGAGGACTTCTAGGCGTTCGCCGGTTTTGCCGACGCGCAGCGAGGCGCAACTGGGTGGCCCGGCGTAGCGGTAGGTGGTGAGTTTCATGGGTGCTCCTGAAGCTGGACGGAGGTCAGTTTTGGTCCGCTTTCGGGGACCTGGGTTTGCAGGTGTGGGATGCCGGCGGCGAAGTCTTGGGCGTACTGCCAGAGGCCGTTGTGGTGCCCGATAAAGTGTTCGGAGACGGGACGGCAGACCTGGTTGGCGTGCGGTGGGTACCAGCCGGTGAGGCAGGCGCGGATGCGGTCAAGGTGACTGACGATGCCGTCTTGGCCATTGAGTTGGCGGAAAACCAACGTGAGGCGCAGCACCAGGTGACGTGCCTGGACGCAGGCGTCTGTGCTTTCTGACTGGCCGAACGTGGATTTGCCGTAGGCGAGCAAGACGGCACCGCGGGGATGGTTGAGCCGATATTGCAATGGGTTTTCGGGAAACAGCTCAATCATCAGTTCGTTGCCGAGGTCGGCTTGTAGCCGGGCGAGCATGGCGTCGAGCAGTTGTTCGGTTTGGGTTTTGGCCGGTGTCATTAATAGCTGTCCCACTGTTGGGCGCCGAATTGTTGTGGGCGAGCGCGCACGCGGATCTCGCCGGGTTCTGGCACGGCCTGGCCGGTGGGCGTGCCGAGGGTGATGACGCCGTCGCGGATGTTTTCCAGCAGCTTGAGGGTGTCTTTGCGGCTGTCCTTCACGGCGTCTGGCAAGGCGCCCTCGGGGCGGCGTTGGTAGAGCCAGTGCCGGGCCAGGTAGACCACGGCATCGCGCAGGACGGTGGGCACCGGGTCGAGCGGCAGTTGATAGCGGCCGCGCAGGTAGCCTTCGACCAGTTCCTCGGCCTGACGCACGCCGTCGTCGATGACGCTTTCGTTCGGCGCGGTGGCGGCTGGGTCGTCGTTGGACAGCTGGGTGAGCGTCATCAATGGGATGGCGTTGCCAAGGTCGGCGCGGGTGCAGTAGCGCATGGCTCAGCCCGCCTTCAGTTCGACGAGGGCTTCGGGAAACAAGCACATGGCCAAGGGGTTGGCCTGGGCTTCCAGGTCCCAGCCTTTGCCCATCTTGCGTGGCTCGGCTTTGCTGTAGAAGGCCTGGCCCAGGGTGTTGACGGTCTCGTTGTAGTTGGCCGGGGCGTTGAACAGCCGGAACACACCGCGGGCCACGGGAAAGACCTGGGCGATGTCGGCCGGAATGAAGCGTTGGCCGCTGACGGTGACGTCGTATTCGATGTATTCGATGCCGCCGAAGGTGAAGCCCGAGCGCATGTCACCGCCGAGACGATCTTGGGCCGCCTGGTAGTGGGCGAAGGCTTCTTTGACCTTGGCGTGGTCGGTGAAGGCGTCGAACCAGTCTGGCCCACAAAAAGCGCGAAAGCGGGTGACCATGACGCCGCCGAGTTTGGATTCGGCGTAGCGCTTGGCGTCGAGGCAGGCTTTGCGCACGTTGGTGTCGGGGTTGCTGAGGGCGACGGTGACCTTCTTTTGTTTGACGTTGAATTCATCAAAGAGGTTGGTCAGCAGCGAGCCGTCGGCGTCCAGCAGTTGGCCGCGCAGTGCGCCGACGCGTTGGAATTCGCGGGTGGCTTCGATGCTGTTTTTGAGTTCTTGCAGGTGGTCGTTGACGACGGTGACGACGGGCGCGGTGGCGCTTTCTTGGCCGAAGGCGGCGATGCCTTGTAGCTGGCTGGGCAGGATGGAACTGCTGACCGGCAGGTGCAGGGTTTCGAAGGTGCGGCGTTTGCGTTTGCGGCCTTCGAGCGGCGCCGGGTCGTCGTTGCGAGAGGTGTTGGGCACGAGCACCAGGCGGCCTTCGCGTTCGTCGATGATGACGCTGGTGCTGGTGACGCCTTTTTCGTCGAACAGGCCCATGGCGCCGACTTTGCCGGGGATGGCCGGGAGTTTGTTCACGGCGGCGGTGAGGTTGGCGACGCTGAACAGGTCTGGCAGGTTCATGGCTGGCTCCGGTTAGAGGGTTGCGCGGGCGACGATGCCCAGGGCATTGAGTTCGTCGAGGGCGGCGGTTTGCTGGGCTGGGGTGATGTCGGCGGGCCAGACCAGGTGGGCTATGGCGAGGACTGCGCCGCGGGCGATGACCACGCCGGGTTGGTCGCCAGCCGTGGCGTCTACGCGCTCGGCCAGCACGGCGGCGGCTTTTTTGCCGGTGCCGCTGCCGGCGGGATCGAGGGCTTGGTATTTGCCGGCGACTTTGGCGAGCACTTGACCAAGTGGGTAGTCGGTGCCGGCGAGTAAGGTGACGTTGCTTTTGGTCCAGCCAGGGCTGACTTGGAGCAGCAGTAAGTCGCCCAGGTCTTTGGGTTGGTTGAAGGTGGCCATGGGGGTTCCTAGCGTTGGGCGCGGGCTGCGGCATCGGCGAGTAAGAGGTTGGTGGGTAGTGCGATATCGGCTTGACCGGTGCGGGCCTTGGTGGCGACTTCGGTGAAGCTGACGGGGTTGGTCAGGTCTTTGAATAGGGTCTTGAGGCCAGCGCTTAGGGGCTGGCGTTGGTCGCCTTCGCCGAATTCCAAGGGGGTTGTCCCGGACTGCACGGCGTCGAGGGCGGCTATGACGACTGGGGCGTGCAGCGGCTTCATGCCGGCGGCGACCAGTTGTTCGGCGTAGGCGACGCTGGCGGTGTGGAGGTTTTTTTGGGTGGCGTTGTCGCGTTGGGCGAGTTCGGCTTTGAGGCGTTTGTTTTCTGCTTCTAATGCACTGGCGCTGGACGTGGGCTGTAGGCCGCCTTCGCTGAATTCGATGACGCCGGGTTCACCTTCGGCCAGTTCGATGGGACGCAGGCCTTTGACGGCTGGCGGTTGTGCGCCGAGGAAGCCGACATGGCGCAGGTAGTAGACGCCGGGCACGGGGTTGTTGGCTGCGGTGGGGTGGTAGAAGGACGCGGAGATTTTTTTGTAGCTGCCCTTGGCGATTTGCTCGGCGAAGGAGGCGTCGATTTGTTGGGGTTCGGCGATGAGCCCGTGGGTGGTGGCGGACAGGGATTTGACCCAGCCGGCGGCTGGGGCGTCGTGTTGGGGGTGGCCGATGACTAGGGGGGCTTCGTGGAGCGATGGGTTGTAGGCGGCGACGGTGGCGGCTAGGTCGGCTTCGGTGAAGTTGTAGGTGGTGCCGCATTGGGCGGTGTGGGTGCCGGTTTTGAAGATGTGGAGTGGGTTCATGTTGTGCACTTTGTTGGAAATGGTGCGCACAGCTTGGAATGGGGTATGTGGTCAGGCTTTTAATCGGGTTTAGAGAGTCGATGTAGCAGCGAGTGATCGCTTGGGTTGGGCCAACCTTGCCTAGTGGAAAAAAGTGACTCTGTCGAGGCCACTCATCTCGGGTCGACTAACAACGCTAAACCGCCTGGTTTCTAGTTAAGCGCTATGGTCTACCGGCGCGATTCCGCTCTCACGAAGTTTAGTGAGATGACCGAATTATTGCCCGATTGAGGTAGGCTTGACATCACGAGGGGATCTATCGATGTGCAATGCCACCGTGAGGTTTTATAAAGCATTTACGATTTGCTGACTGTTTCAGCGCGACTCGACGTGAGGACAACTGGCGAACGCAGCGAGGTTGAGCTTCTACAACCGGCACCCTATGCATGAGAATTGGAGCAAGAAACGTATGAATTTGGGAAGCCCTGACGTTTACATCAGTTTGGTCTCAGGCCTTGTAGGGGCATGTATTGGCGGTTTCTTTACGTTGAAGGCGGCGACTAATGCTCATAAATTTGCGCTGAAGAAAGAGGAAGCGGCGGACAGAGAGAGGATGATTACGACGTTAATGCTGTTGCGTACCGAGATCGCCAGTGCATGGGAGCTGTTCAAGGAAGAATGCGGCGATGAGTTGTCGACGTGCGCTGAGGGCGCGCCTTTCTTGTATTTATTGCCAATTGGGAAAAATCCGTTCCCTATTTTCGACTCGGGGCCGCCAGCATTAAACCTTTTGCCACGAGAGCTGGCAAAGGATGTCGTTCAATTCTATTTGCGCGCAAGGGCTTAATTGCCTCGATCGAAATGAACAACCGCGATTATGAGCAAGCCCTTCAATACGCTCGAGTACTTTTGATGAGCCATGCAGAGCGTGCTCAGAAGGACGGCGAAGAGTTCCCTGATGAGAAATCTGACCAACTGTTTAACGACGGCGTAGAGTTCATGGCCGGCCAGCTAGGGATGGGCGATACCGCTGACGCGATTAGATCGCTCGCGCAAGAGCTGACGCCTATTGTGGGGCGCATCACTACAACAGTAGATGAGCTTTTTTTCCCTCTCTCCGACAACCAGAAATGGACGAACTGATGGCTCTGCCTTCTTTTGATAGAGCTTGGCCTGAGCGAAAAGGCATGAAGCCTCGCATTTTGGTGCTGGAGATCAGAGATAAAGATCGCGTTGAAGAGTCGCCACTTTGCTGGATCGTAGTCGAGCGCGAAGAAAAGTACGAACGTGATTCTAACGATGAAATCTGCAGTGCCTCAATCCGCTTGTCGTATCGAAGAATCACGGGCAAGCACCCTTCTTACGAGAGCGGACATGGCCAATTTGACGGCAGCTATTCGCGCTTTTTCAATGCGGTCTCCCTTACGTCTTCTTCAATGGCCGCTGGTTCGGTATACCTCGGACTGCCAGAATTGCATGGGCAACGGATTGGCACTTATTTGATGAACGTCGTCGTTGAATGGGTGCAGCAGTGGCCTGACGCCGCCGTTAACCCGATTGAACTGCGGATGGGACAGGCACGCGCCGATAATAAGGCGCGACGTAACCGGTTCTACGAGCAGTTTGGCTTGAGATTTGATTACCTTGATTCGGGAAAGCGCGAAGGCCTGTCACGCCCAATTCAGGTTCGGGCGCTAAACGTGGTTGAGACATGGAAGAAGAATATCTTCGAACACACGATGTTCGACCACTTGGCGGAGCGCTTGGACGCAGTAGAGTCAGCACAGGCGAAGTTGGCAGCACTCAACCACGCCTATGTGTGTTTGCGCGAGAAACAGAAAAATGCGGAAGCGAGGCCGTTTCGCTGGGCCATAAAAAGGCTGTATAACCAGAGTAGAGGACTGGTGACCGCCGCGGCAATCCTAGCGGTTTGCATCAGTCTGTTCTGGTTCAAAACGAGGTAGCAGGTGAACCTCTGAAGCCTAGGATTGGGAGTATCCGATCGCCGTTAGTGTTAATGGCAGTGATCGGTCAACAGCCTATGTTTCATCAATGGCAGCTACACCGAATCTCGCGCCGCCAGACTTTGCAGGATCACAGATAGCGGCTATGCCGTTCGATAAGCAACTGGCGATCATAAATCTGTATGTATGGGAGCAGTGCCTGGAAGATTTGTTCGCGATCATTTGTGCCGATCCAATCTGCGTCGCGACCGGTTGCTTCCAACATGGCCCTCATCACGTAGTCGGTGTTGCCACTGAGCGGAACAAAATGGGCTTGTTTCAACCTGTCACTGATGGCTTCAATCAGGTCCTCATGGGTCTCTGCCGAGCGGATACCTAGGTTTGAGCCGATGTAACCGGTAAATCCCTTACCGCCTTTGAGTAACACCAGCAGGGCTTGATGTAAGCCTGCACGCTGGTCTGTCGTAACCCAAGCGCGCTTGCTTCGATCACTATTGTAAAATTGCTGAAGCGTCTGCAATGTTTCCACTATCCCTAGTTTGATGTATCGATTTTCCTCCAGCAACGGCATTTTCCGCACGTCGCTGTAAGCTTCGGTGCTACTCCAAAATTCGGTGGCACGGGTTATTTTTGCCCGCGTTGCAAACGGATGCAGCCAGTTCCGCCAATATCGGCGCATTTGACCCGCCCGCCAACGTCCTATTGCAGGGAGCAAATCGTTAGTCAGCCACCGATAGGTCTCCATACACGACCATCGGGGTTCACTGTAAGCATGATAAGTGGGCGGTTCCCACAGGATCGCAATCTGATCCGTGTGGCAAAGGCCGTCAATGTCGGCTCCAAAGATAACGCCATGGTAGCCCGTGCTTGAAACCGGCATGAGTCTATTCGATGCATTGTGGAACATGTGCCATTCGGAGTTGCCATTATCGGTGTCGTGGGCATTGGCGAACTCAAGCATCAGCTCCCATACCCAAGCATCGACTCTGCATAACGCGACTCGCGTCCCCGCCCATTTCACGACTGGAAAATTTTGCGCCTCCCATTGCGTCTCGATTTGCTTCAGGTTGTGTATGTACTGTTCTGAGAACTCATCCGCGACCTCGACCACCTCTTGCACTGCTGCTTCAGGAAGGAGGAACCGGCAATTTTTCAAGTCGACGATGTGGTTATTGGGTGGTTGAGTGGTTACGCCTTGGAAAAAAGGGCGGCATGCCGCCAGGAGCGGTTCACCCTCGTTACCCAATAGATTGTTCAGCAGCCAGGGTTGGTCCAGCGTCACCATTACACCTTCAGTGTCAGGCATGGTGATCGAAATGACCGCCGAGCCCGGATAGTCCTCAGGTGTGGGGAGCATTGCCGTGACATCGATCCGTGGTTTCCTCAAAGCCCAATATCGACCGTGCACCCTACGAACGGTGAGGTCTTCCCTGTCAAACGCTCCGCTGCTCAGAAACTCATGTGCCAACGCTGAAACTTCTGTTCTCGGATCTTTGATCGCTTTCAACAACCTCTCTTGAAAACCCACTCGTTGCATCCACTGATTGCAGAACTGATCGACATGGGGCCCGGAGAAAAAACGAGTGAGCACGTCCGGGGCGCTCTTGAGCTTTTCCGTTAGGTGCTCGGCGGTCCATAAATCTGCTTCGATCCCACGCGCTGATAATTTGCGCTGGGCTTCAACCCAATGTCCGTCAAGAGATCGGATGGTATTTTGTGCCACGATCAGCGTGAAGCGTCCTGCGGACTCTGCCCACTTACCGGCTAGGAATCGGTCCACCGCAATGGTGAGGTCGCGGCCAGTGAAATCCTTCCAACACTTGCATTCGAATACTAATAAGCGGTCCTTGCTCAGACGGTCGAATGCGAACAAATCGATACCGTGCTGGGAAACCTTTCCTTTGTTGCCAAGGCGCTGACATCCGGTGAGCGTGTGATCTTTCTGAAGCAGCCACCAGCACAGTTGCTCGAATGGCTCGGGGTACATGTCCTCAAGCCGCAGTGCGCTAGATGTCTTAGGCGGTACGTATTCTTGTGCGGTAATCGGGGCTTCAGCGTGGAGATGCTCGCCCCACTGCTGTGGGAATTCTTCGTGATTGCTCATGGGACCTGGATCGTTTGGGTAAAGGTCAAGGGAACCACGCACGCTGGAGAGGGATCAAGCCAACCCTCTGCAGTTACCGTCGGAGCTTTATGGGCTCTGGCGTGGGGCTGCCGTCTTTAGGTGACGGCTGCAATCGACCTGTAACCATCCTTCGTGGAGATATGACCTATCGACTATTGTTCCACCATTCTAGGAAACCAGAGTACTAGCTCGATAAAAGGATTTCAGGGGAGAGGAGGAATCTCGGCTGCCGGCATGACGAATTAGACTGTGAAATGCATAGATCCATATTTAACAAAAAAATAACGTATTGATCCGGTTGATATAAGGATTTATGCTTAATAAAAACGCATTTGAGGACTTGCTGTGTCAGCTGAAAGAGAAGCGAAACGCTCGTCGAGCGTACTGGACAACCCAATAAAAACGGCTATATTAATATTTTTTCTAGCCGCTTTTGCTGCTTTTTTAATAACTGCTAATTGGGAGTGGGTCAGCACAAATATACTCCCAGACACTACGCTAGGTCTATATAGCAGAGGCTTTTGGGAGAATGTGCTGGTTGAAATGCATGGTATGGTGGTAGAGCTCGCCGTAGTCGGTATTCTTCTGCTTTGGCTGGATGGGCGGCGCGGCAAAAATAAAGAACTCGCTCAGTGTAGGGAAGATCTAAAAAATTACGCAACTTTAGACTTCCCTGAGTCTCATCTGAAAAAAATTGGCGCTCTAAAGACACTTGTGTCGGCTAATGAAGTTAATCTGGACGCCCGCTACCTACATCTTTCCGGACGAAGTTTATCAGATATAAACGTGTCCGGCTGGAATTTGATAGGTTTAAAAATCAATGGTGGGAAACTTGAAAAATCAAGATTTGAAGCTGTCGATGCACGATCTAGTAACTTTGTGCAATGCAAAATGAAAAACGTAACTTTTGCAGGTGGGAGTCTCTATAGATGCAAATTTGAAGGTGCTAAGCTTAGACAGGTTATGTTTAAGGACGTTCGGATAGAAAAAACAGAATTCACGCACTGTGACATGCCTGGCACTGTGTTTGATGGGGTAAGCTTAAAAGGGGTGAAATTTGAAGGGGCGAATTTATCTAACAGCAGCTTCAAATCAGCCATTGATATTGATGTGAGCGAGCTCAGCAAGGCAGCTACACTTGATCATATTGCAATTAATGATGAGTTACTTTTTCAGCTAATTACATTGCGACCTGATATGAAGTATCAGGCTAAAAGATTCCGGCCGTAAGGGAATTGAACCCTATCACCTTTTATCAAGGCTGACCCACATCCAGCCACCGAAACGCGAATCTAGCAACAGAATTGCCGAAAATCAAATTTTTTGGAAGTACATCGGCAAATATGTCTGCATCGTACAATTCTGACGTTATCGTTTGACGGGCCTATCAGACCTAGGAAAATCACCATATGGCTGCCTACTATCCGATTCCGAAGCTTGACGCCGCCAAGCTTCGTGAAAATGCACTCACCTCCATTCGGTTAGGGGTTGAGGACTTCGAGCGATGCAGGCATCCCGATGGAGACCCCACGCGGGCACTCTCGGCAATCCGGAATCTCTTCGCAGGAGTACTGCTCCTGTTCAAGTATAAGATCGCTACGTGTGTCGAAGACCCCGCCGATGCTGCGGCTCTGATCTTCAATCCACCGGAGGTTTTGCCCCATTCGGATGGTGATGGTGGTATCGACTGGGTACCGGTAGGCAAATTCAAGGCCACCACTATTGACGTCGGAACGATCCAAAAGCGCTTCGAAGCTTTTGAGATTGACGTCGACTGGGCTGTCATCGAAAAACTACAGGCGTGCCGCAATCATCTGGAACACCTACACCCTGCTCACACGTTGGGTGAAGTCGCTGATTTCGTTGCGGAACTATTTCCAGTGCTCCAAGATTTCATTCAGAAGGAACTAGGAGAGTCGCCAGCAGCAATCCTCGGCGATGCTTGGCAACTCATGCTGTTGCACCACCAGTTTTTTGTGGACATGACTAATCAGTGTGAAGAGGCTTGGGCTGAGGCCTGCGTGCCAGAAGGGATGGAACCATGGCGAAAGGAATGTAGGTGTCCAGAGTGCGCTTCAACTTTGTTAGCGCCTGCGCCAGAAAATTTGGACGAAGGCGATACGGTCGAACAGAACGAAAATCGCTTCAAGACTACCTGTATCGCCTGTGGATATACGGTATTGATAGCCCCTCTCATGATCGACGCGCTGGAGAAAGCCTATAGTTACGATCCGCGCGACGGGGGTGAACCCAGTGTTGAACGCTGCAATCAATGCGGCAGAAGTACGTTTCTAATTCCTGAACAGTCCTGCCTGTGGTGCGCTGCGGAGCTTGAATATACGGAATGTGAGATGTGTGAAGAGAGCCTAGGGCAAGAGGATCAGGGCAACGATGGATTGTGTTCCTATCACGCTCATACTTATGAGAAATTCATGCGCGACGACTGACTAGCTAACTAAAAGACAATCAATCCATTGAAGGCCAAGCTTTAGCGATAACAAAAAATGTCTAAGGAATACAAAAAGTTGCGAGCTGGCTCGCAGTAGAACATTAACATAGACTGAACATCTCTGATGTCAGAGGTAAAAAATGTCAGGCTCACGGCACCATTTCATTCCAAAATTTCTACAGAAAGGCTTTTCAAGTAGGAGCACTAGCACAGACGTTTATTGCTGGTGCTTCCCGAAAGGCGCCAAAGCTTTTCAACCAAATATAAAGAACGTCGGCATTGAGTCGTTATTCTACTCAATTTCGTCAGAGACCGAGCTAGATGACGTAATCTCAAAAGAGGAAGAGCATAATTTTTCACCGTTAATTGACAAGCTTCGCGCAAACTCGGTTGGTGAAGATGACTCAATAAACATTTCTGCCATGTTAGCTCACCTTGAGGTTCGGAGTCAGCACTTCAGATCTAGCGCAAACGTATTATTTTCAGAGTTGATGGGCACATTGCTTAATACGTTTTCAAGCTTGGACTTCTTACAGGATACTCTTACAAAAATTCTTTCCCCCGACTCTCCGATTTTTCAGAAGGCGCTACTTGAAGCAGGAATATCAAAAGACCTCTATAGGCAAATATCAAAGTCAAACCCGGAAGGATTGAAAGGCCTTAAGGAAAATATGGCTCGCGGCGTATCCAAGGCAATATATGAACGACGAAACACGATGCCGGATTTGATTGCGAAGGCTATAAAAGATGGCCATATTCGGTTACTCAACCAATCCATTTCTCCTGAAAAAAGAGCGAGCCGGTACACGAACCTAAAATATTCCCTCCAGAATTATCCGGCCAATGACCTACCCCTCGGAGATTCAATGACATTATTTCATGTTAATGGCGAAAGAAAGTTCAAGCCCTTCCTTGACAAAGAGGATAAATTAATTTCGGCAATCCTGCCGCTGTCTCCGAATCAGTATTTAATTGGCTCAACGTCCGAGTCGAAAACCGTGCAGTATCCAAGTCTAGCCTTAGAGGTCGCGCGCTGTTCATTTGCCTATTTTATCTCAAGCAGAAATGATGATCAGGCTAAAAGCTATCAGTCTGAAATTGGAGAAAATTCACACTGGTTACGACCACAAGATATACACCAAATATTCGCTGACTCTCTAGAAAAAATACTGTGTGAATATTAAAACATCCTACTGCACTTAAGCCTTCTCTGGATTGGTTAGATGGCGATCGGTGTAGCTGGTAAAATTTGTATGATGGTTATCTATCTCCTAGAGATGTGCTGTATCTTTCAAATGAACTAACGCCATCTCGAGAATAGCCTTTTCCGCCTCAGGCTGCAGGCCACCTTCAGCATCCAAGGGCAAGTAAGGTCGGCCTGGGATATCGCCCCATAGCTGCGGAAAATCCGCTTGGTCCCCACCGAACTGCATCATCGCCGCATAAGGCTTGTTACTACCCACCAGCGCCGATCTATCTGTCGCTTGGGTGGTGATCGAGGCAGCCAAACCGGCAGCGCTGACTTGCAGCATTTTTCCAGGCCAAAGGCCGGTTTCGGCTCGGCGTCCTGTGGTGACGCCGGAAAGCTCGGGCCATTGGGGGCGGCCTTCATGTTCGAAGTTTTCTTCGGTTTGGCTGGCGAGTTCGGCGGCCAGGCTGTGCATGAGTGGCGTTAGGTCGCTGATGGACTGTTCCACTTTGCTTAGGATTTGTTGTAGGTGTTGGTGGTCTAGCTCGATGATGAACATGGGATGCCTTCCATTTTGGTTTGCGGTGGGTCAGGAAGTATTGGTGGGGCTGGGTTGGGGCTGCTGTGCAGCCCAGCGGGAGCAAGCTCCCTCGCCACGGGGGGCACATTAATTCAGGCCGGTGCCCGGGGCGTGGTTGAAGCCTGGGTCGGTGCGGAATGTGACGCTGTGGCCTTGGGCGTTGGTGATTCGGATGCCTCCCACGGTTGCTGTTCTGATTTCCCCGGTGCGTTTGTCGGTGCCGGTCTCGACGGTTTCGGTGAAGGTCTTTCCCTGGCTGGAGACTACGGTGAGCCCGCGGCGTTTGACGGCGGCTTCGCTCAGGGCAATGACGCGGCAGCGGCAGTTGAAGCCGTTTGGCGGGAAGATGGTTGACCAGATGGGGTCATCGTGGCGGAAGACCTGGCCGTGCATGGCGCGGTGGCTGCTGCGGGTTTTGCCGTCGAGGATGGCGATGTACATCCAGTACGGGTGGGTCTCGGTGGTCTGTTCCATGGCGGCTTTGCGGCCAGCCATGTAGGCGCTTTGCAGGTTGGTTTGGTAGATGGTTTTCAGGCGTCGCGGGCTACCCAATTGGACGGTTTCGGCGGTGCCTTGGCTGTCGACGATTACTTGTTTGCCCCACCAGCCTTGGGCTTGTAGGACGGGTTTGAGGTTGGCGGTGAATTGCTGAAGGGTTTGGCCCTGTTGGAGGGCGGTTTCCAGGGCGGCGCGGATGTCGGTGAGTAGGTCCAGGCGCATGGCTTTGGCGACGGTGAACGCGTGGTTGTGGGCCTGGTCGAGGATGTCTTGCCAATGCCAGGTGATGGTGTAGCCCTTGGCTTTCAGGTAGGCGATGGCGTTGGCGGGTTCGAGGCCGAAGATGATCTTCAGGTCCGCAGGGTCGAGCTGCTTTGCGGGGCTGCCCATGTCAGTCTTCCCGGTTTGCGGTTGCGCTTAGGCGGCCCCAGGTGTCGGCCATAAACATGAGG
This sequence comes from Pseudomonas brassicacearum, assembly GCF_918698105.1. Classification (GTDB taxonomy): domain Bacteria; phylum Pseudomonadota; class Gammaproteobacteria; order Pseudomonadales; family Pseudomonadaceae; genus Aquipseudomonas; species Aquipseudomonas brassicacearum_F. Next base: position 31,998 of record NZ_CAKKMI010000004.1, read on the forward strand.
TTGGCGAGGTTTTCAGTCAGTTGGTTTAAAGACTCGGCTGGCAGGCTATCGAGGGCTTGGTCGAGGGTTGCTTGATCCGGCGCCCGGTGTTGTGTGGTCTCGGCGAATGCGGGTTTGCCCCCTTGGATCGGTGCTTGTTGTAGGTCGCCGTCCTGCAGGTTGTAGGTGCGCTGCCAATAGGCGTTGGTGAACCTTACCCCGGACTCGGTCAGGGCCTTGTCGCGCTGGGCCAGGGATTTGTCGATTTCTTCTTGTTGCCACAGCGCATAGCGCGGTGCGACGACGTGTGGGCCGAAGTTGAGGTCTACGACGTGGCGGATGCAGGCGTTGAGCGCGGTGGCGACGATGGCGGCGTCGCCGTCGCGGATGTCTTGGGTGACTTCGGCACCGGCGGTGGCGCTGGCGTGGTTGGTGTCTTTTTCGGTGGTCTGGTTTTGCCCGAGCATGGCGACGTTGATTTCGCTGCGGCAGTATTCGAGCAGTTGGCGGTAGACGTCGGCGCTGCCGGCTTTGCCGGCGGCTTCGATGATTTGCACGCTGGCGTCGTCGGGGATGGCGGCGACGGCGTCTTGGACCATGGCTTCAAGGCTGTCGAGCAGCAGTTCGGTTTCGCCGTCGGTGGCACCGCGTGGGTGTTGGCCGATGACCCAGGGGCTGCCGTACTTTTCGGTGAACTGTACCCAGAACTTGAGGCCGCCTTTCATGAAGGTGGCCGGCCAGAAGCACATGCTCAGGTCTGGGAAACCGTAGGGGTTGGCGTAGGTCGCGTCTTGGCGGGCCACGATAAAGCGTTGGGGGTCGCAGAGCTCGCCATCTGGACCGGTGTCTTTGGCGCGGAAGCGCAGCGCGTTGTCTTTGTCGTAGAAGAACCATTCAGCCGGTTTGCCGAGCAGGTCTTGCGGTACCCAGTAGCTGCCCACGGGCTGCCATAGCAGTTCGATGGGTTGGTAGCCGAACAAGGGGGCGTCAAGCATTTCGCGGATGATGCGGTCCAGGTCGAGGTCGGCGAGCCAGTCGGTGATGAAACGTTCAACGTTACGGGCGGTTTGTTCGCGTTGCAGGCCTCGTTCCAGTGACAGAACCGCGGCCTTGCGGCGGCGGATGTTGCCGCCAACCAGGGCTGAGCTGCGCAGGTCACGGTAGACGGCGATGTCTTTACCCTGGGCTTTGAGGATGGGGTCGGGGTTGGGCAAGTGGCTGCTGAAGTCGCTGGCCTGTGCGCGGCCACGGGTGGCTATGTGCTGTTTGAGCGAGGGCCCGCGTTTGGTCTCTGCAAAGCTTATGAATTCGGTGGGGCTGACCCACACACCGGTTGTGTTCATGCGTACCCCTGGGTGAGGCGTTGGCCCTGGCGTGGGCGGCGTGATTTGACGGTGACCGGGCCACTGGCGACCTCCAGCGTGGCGAAGTTGGCCAGCACGCCGGCGCCGGCAAAGTCGCCGTGGCGGTAGAGGTCGGGGTCTTTGAGGTCTTGTTTGCGGGCTTTGACGATCATGGGGATGCCGTCGACGGTTTCGATGGCGCGGATGTCTTGGTGCAGCGAGTCATCTTTGGGCAGCGTTAGGGTCGCGTCTTCGAACAGTTGCACGAATTTGGGCATCCAGGCGCCGTACCAGGCGCGGGTGATTTTGACTTGTTGGATGCGGTTGTGACCGAACGCGTCGGCGGTGTCTTCGGCGAGTGTTTCGCCGCTGCCGGTGGCGTCCAGGGCCGCACCGACGAAACGCGGCAGTCGGCGCAGGATGTAGAAGAGGATTTGCTGTTGTTGCCGGGTGGGCACTTTGTGCATTTCGACCACGAACGGGACGTCGCGATGTCGTGCTTGGTCAACGGACATCGGGCAGATGATGGAGAAGTCGCGGTGCCGGGCGTAGTCCATGCCGAGGAAGTGGCGGTGCTCGGGGTTGAGCGGTTGCAGTAATGGCGCCAGGTAGCGCTCGATCCAGTCGTCGACGTAGGCCTCGCGCCGGTAGACCGGCTGTTGGGTGAAGTCGTCATCCAAGGCCAGGCGTAGGACGGTGCGACCGGTGCGCATGGCTTCTTCGATCCAGATGCCGGGGATGCAGACGCCGTTGCCGTCACGGGGGATGGCGTCGAGTTCTTCGCGCATCTGTGCTTTGCGCGGGCCGTAGGCGTTGCGGATTTGTTTGTACCAGGCTTCTTTGTCTTGGGCCGTGACGAGCTTGCCGGCCATGAAGCACACGCGTTCAAACAGGCCGTTGGCGACGGCGTCGTCGAAGGTGGCGCGAAAGACCTGGGCGCTGCTGCCGTAGCGCTGGTCGCGGATGTCGCTGACCATTTGGTTGAAGGCGTTGGCTTTGCCGTTGTGGGTGCTGATGATGACGATGCGACCGCCCCAGATGAGCAGCGCGGTAGCGGCGTCGAGCACGGCCGAGACGTCGCGGTGAAAGGCGGCCTCGTCGATGATGACTTTGCCTTGCAGGCCGCGAACGCCGGCCGGGTTGCTGGAGAGCGCGACGATTTTGAAGCCTGAGGCGTAGCGGATGCGGTAGGCGTTGATGTGGCGGGTGTTGCCGGCGTCGTCTTGGTCCTGGAAGAGGAATTCTTCGATCTGGCTGACGCCGGAGGCTTGGGCTTCGGCGATGACGCGGCTGAATTTGGCGCAGTAGCCGATGAATTCCAAGCCCTTTTCTTTGGTGTCGCCGATGTAGAAGCAGTCCATGCCGCCGGCTATTTTTTGCGAGGCGGCGGTGATGACGCAGTCCAGCGCTTCGGCGAAGGTGATGCCGGTGCGGCGGCCCTTTTCACAGAGCTTGATGTGGGCGTCGATGGCCAGCCATTGCGATTGGTGGGCCATGAGAATGCCTTCGGCCAGCGGGTCGTAGCCCTCGGGGATCTGGCGAACGCTGGGCGGCAGCTCGTCCCATTCAATGACGCGCAGTGTGCTGGAGGACGGCTTCATGGTTTGACGCCGAGGAACTTCTGGCGCCAGAACAGGGCTTGGTTTTCGGTCATGCCTTGGGCTTTGACGGCGTTGTCGAGTTCGGCGGCTTGTTCTTGGAGCAGGCGTTCGCGGGTGGCTTTTTCGATGGTTTGGCGTTCTTTGACGCTGAGGGTGCGGGCTTCCATGGTGGCTTTGGCGGCGCGGGCCAGCGCGGAGACTTCGGCGACGGTGACGTCGTCTTTTTCGTGGGCTCCCATGGCGGCTTGGTAGGTCAGGGTTGAGATGGCTTCGACAAGTAAGGCGCCGGTTTTGTCGGTGGCGTCTTCACCGAAGGCGCCGACGAAGGCTTCGGCCATTTCGCGTTGCTGGCGGGCTTTGTCGATGAGTTCGTCGAAGCCGACTTTGAAGCGGCCCAGGGCGCTGCGGCTGGGGGGCTTTTCGTTGGGGAAGCGCCGTTGGATGTCGGCGAGCATGTCGTCGAGGGTCAGACGGTCTTCGCGCAAGAGCTTTTGTATGTAGGCCTTGACGATGGGCGGCAGGCGGTTGATGGAGGATTTGCCGGCCATGGTCAGGCTCCCGGACGTTTGATGCCGGGCACGCGGGCGCGACCGGCGGCGATGTCTTGGCCGCGTTCGGTGAGGGTGGCGACCAGTACCGGGCCGATGTCGGCCAGGGTGACGGCGCCCTGTTCGGTGAGCCAGTGCAGTTCGGTTTTGATTTGGTCGCGGCTGGCGGTGTGGCCGAAGTTGTCGAGGGCTGTGTTGAGGACGGAGCTGTTGGCGCGGTAGCCCGGCATTTCAACCAGCAGCCGCAGGATGACCAGGCGCATGTCGTGGCGCAGGTAGTCGGCGTAGGGGGTCATGTTTTTTCTCGCAGCAGGTAGTCGTTGATGCGGTCCAGCGACCGGGCCAAGGGGCTGAGGGCGTCTTTGACGCCGGAGAGTTCGGCGCGGATGGCTTTCATGTCGCCCAAAAGGTCGGCGATGGCCGACGGGTCTGGCAGGTGCCGGACGTGCTCTTCTAGGGCGACGATGCGGGTGCGCAGTTCGAGCAGTTCTTGGGTGCTGGCGGTTTGGCGTTTGGTGATCCAGGTGTAGAGGGCGAGTACGGTCAGGACCAGCCACTGGACGGTTTGGAAGCCGAAGTTGAGTTCGTTGAGGTTCATTCAAGGCTCCGGGTCTTGAGGTTGGCTTAGCGCCCTGGGCCTTGTTTGATCAGGCGTGCGACGAACAGGAGGATGGCCAGTGCGCTGTTGAGGGTGGCGTAGGCTTTGGGTGACAGCTGGGGTTGCCAGAGCGGCAATAGGTCCAGTTGGGTGAACGCTACCAGGGCGATGACCAGGCTGATTTGGAGGCTGTAGAGTCTGTAGCCTTGGCGCCAATCGCTGATCAGTCTCATGCTGCCGCACCCTTGAATTGGCCGTGGACGATGCCGCGTTCTATGCCGGCCAGTGCTAGGCCGTCGGCGATGATGGTGTCGCCGTACCAGCGGCCGCCTGGTAAGGGGCCCGCGCCGTTTTCGTGGCGGATGATGACGGTGACCAGGGCGCGCATGATTTCGAAGTCGTAGACGTCGACGCTGGCTACGTCGGGGTCCAGGCCCAGGGCGCGCGCGACGCTGATGACGTAGGCGTCGGTGTTGTTTTCTGAGGGGGGCGCCCAGCGTTCAATGATTTCGCGCACGGTGTCGATGGGGCTGCCGTCGGCGGCGCGGCGTTTGTCTTGGTAGGTGATGAGGACGCGGGCAATGGCGCGGATGCCCCAGCGTGGATTGATGAATTGGACGTATTGGTTGTCGCTCTGGTTGGGGGCTGTGCCTTGCCAGCGGATGCCTTGGGCGTGGCGGATGTTGCCGGGGTTGTAGTTGCGGATGCCGCGGGGGTGTTGGGGTCGCAAGGGGGTGCCTCCAGTCGTGGCGCCCCTGGGGTTGGGACGCTGGATGTGCTCACGCCGCTATGGTGGGCGGCGTGGGCTGGAGGGGCTTTTAATCGGGTTTAAGGAGATGGTTAGCCGAATAGACAACAAAGAGATTCTGTTGAGGTAAGCTGCAAACCAGCACCCGAGTACGTAGCCATTGCACAACACCCGCCTAGGTCTATCGCTAGCTCCGGCATCACGAGGTCAAAAAATGGAAGCTGACAATTCGATGGTTGGACCGGTCGATGAAGAGATGCGCGTGATTATGCGTCTACTGGAGGGCGCTGAAGGTACTAGTGAGTTGTCACGACTCCTGTTGGGCGTCGGTAAGGAGGATCTCGCCCTGATCGGCGAACTTATCCAGATGTACTGCGTGGCAGACGCATTGTGTCGTGGGCTCATCGCTATGCTTCAAGAGCATCGGCTCGGTACTACAAGTGATTCGGCATACTCACTGAACGATACCGACGTCCTACTCCACACCAAAAAAGAAGCTCGTGAGACCGCCCTTAATATCGACAAGGCCGGCATCATCTCCGCAGTGGAGACGTTTGAGATGCACAGGATGTTCCGACACACATTCTCGCACTGGGTCGTTAAACGGTATTCGGATGGGAAGCATCTGGTGGCTCTCTCGAGAAGCGCGCCAGACGCAAAAAAGCGCGATGGTATTGCGCTGGAAGGTGGCAAAGTGAAGCTGATGGTTTTCCGAATTGATCTGCTGATGACGGAGCTGGCTAAAATCAAGGGCCACTGCAGGTTCTTGTCGCAACTCCACACATATCTGGAAGGAACTCCTGCAACTTAAAGACAAAATAGATAGGACTGCGCCCTCACGGGTATCACGTCCCCATCTGCGGGTACCATCAACACGCCTTCAGAGTCCCAGACATATGGACCATCATGTCAGCTTATGGCCGAGGGCTATCCTCGTGACAGGCTGGTATCGGCCAAAAGCGGTCTGTCAGCGGAATCGATATGACAGACCTTTGCATCGTATTGACTTATCTATTGGAGTGACTCTCCCAGAGCGCTCGCAATATCTGAAGCTTGAACGTGCAGACCATACATCGAACCCGAATGATGTTTGATCTTTCGGATTCTTCGGCCCACCACCACCGGATTTCTCACGCGTAGTTCATGACGATCCTTCAAAAGCCCCGCATTGATTGATCTGAAGATCCAATTTGGCCGCAGCTGACCAGCAACGCTAGTATCAATCTCTTCAAGGCACACCCTGACGAGCTTGACCAACGTAATCGTCTCACTCGGAGAAAAGGTTGTTGGAGATTTGTCTCCGAAAATCAGGCCGGGAATGGATGAGCGTGCCTCCCAGAATCTCTGAAGACCTGGTGCGTCGTGCTTCAGGAGCTTAGAGTACTCGCTCGAAAGCTCAGTCGCCCCGTGGATTACGTGGTTTCGCCTTAATCTCAGGTATTTAACCGTCCTCAGCAATGAGGGCTCTATTGGCGCAGTATGCGTCACCAAATGCTGACTCAAGGTCTCATCAATGGGATCAGCCAGTGTAATGGGGATTTCAGCTATATCTCCCCAGTGCCGTAAAGCAGCCTCGATGAAGATAAGCAATTGCTCGACTGCGAAAGCGAAGCTCACTCCCAGTGATGTATTGAGTTGAGCATCACGAAACGACAACAGGCGTGTCATAGGAACGTGTATTCGCTCGGCGAACTCGTTGTCAGGGAACACTTCGCTCGTGAATTCAGTCGGGCGCAACGTCGCTAACTCCTGCCATCGCGCAGCGACATCTTCGTGCATAAACAGGGTGAGGCACAATTGGTCGTTGACGCTCGCTAATGCTCGCATGTGAACGTTGCGAAGGGGCGTTTTGGTCGGTAGCGACATTCAGAGTTCTCTTGAGTCTTGGAAGGTGGCTGGTTTTAGAATGTCACGAATGAGCAGAGAATTCCCAGGGCTGGAGTGGTTGATCTGAATCGCCCCTGGTTTCGTAGACACCGCGAACGGCTGCAAAGGGTCGAAAAGGTTGGCCTTGAACGTCCGCTTTGGCCGATTGCTGCCTGTCAGAAGGGGCAGCGACCGGCCAAAGGCTGCCTATCAGTTGCTTCGACTGCTACTCTCTGCGCTCTCTGGACTCAGTGCTGTTTATTCATAACGTGAGAGTGTATGAACAACCAACTCGCCATTTTGATTCGCGACTACCAAGCAAGCGTCGGCGCTGCCATGGACATGATGCAGCGGTCTGGTATCCCGCGACCCTCGACTAATAGCGATTGGGTGGGAACTGACATTCCTCAGCACGGAGAGCTTGAAGGCGGAGTTCGTTACTTCAAGCACGGCTATGGCTGCGCGGTTAGCCTCCCAACAGGCACAGTAGATTTTGACTTTGGGGCCCATGGTGAAATCGGTGGCTTCGACGTATGGCGACTTGCTAGTTTTGCCGGCGACAAGCTGTCCGAGTATGGTTTTGCTGGCGAAAATGCACTCAAAGAGTGCTTCGAAGCAGAAGTTGCGGTCGGTTCTCTAATGTATTCCGGGTACATCCTCTACTACTTAGCGGACGCCACCTCATGACGAAATAGTCCATTCTTCGTCCCCTTTAAACCAAATGCCAGACCGAGATCAGGACTGGCTTAACTCAGGACAGGTCAACAGCTCTTCCTTGGTTTTGGAATCAACGGTGAAGGATGTAAGGCATTCACCGCCGTCGGCATTTTGGTCGTGCGTTGTGGCGTTGTCGATGGAGGGGGTTGCGCTTTTCAGGCATTCGGCTCGGTTGGCGTTGTACTCGTCCAGGTTGCTTTGGATCGCGCCGGGAGTTGTTTCTTTGCCCCCTTGTCGAGCAGCACTGACTTGAGCCTGCCACCAGCTGTTGGCAAAAATGGCGGCTGAGCTGCACCGGCCTAATGGCTGGAATACGGAATGACCGAACTGTGCGCGGCCGTCTTCAAGTAATGATTTGAATACTCGGCTGTGAGCTGACAGCTCAGCCAGGTTGTTGGCTTCGAGCATTTGAGCGCTCTGAGCCATGGCGCTGTCCAGTTTTGACAGGTACTGGGTTGCATCGGCCAGTGCTTGTGCACTGGCGCGGGTGTAGCGAGCCGTGGGGCGTTGTACTTCAGATTTGATGCTGTCTGGGGGAACGGTCGGTTCGGGTTTGTTCGGTAGAACCCAGTACACCATGAGGATTGCGATGGCACACCAGCCAATGATCAGTGCGGTTTTTTCGGCGGTGGGTCGGTCTTTCCAGGGGATGTTTTGTTTTTCGGGCATTGAAACTTCCTTTTAGAGTGTTTGTGGTCGTCCCTGACCGGTTGCGAGTTGGGCCACGACCCAACGTCTTAACGCTTAAGGCAGAAAATCCCTGATGCAAATGCTCAAGGTTGCTATGCCTACGCAGCAGATACAGATTTTCAGAACTTGTAGGTGCTTTCGTTCTCGGCGGGCCTGTTCTTTTTTGTGTTCCTCGACTTCGTCATGGCGGTGAAAGTTGTAATCACAATGCATGCACAGCTGCGTGTAACGCCAGGTGTTACGTTGGCATTGCGGGCATTCTCGGGCGCGGTCGCTGCCTTCTGGTGGGGGTTCTTTGATGGTCTTTATGTCAAAGGTCTGATGGCCGAGGTTGATGTGCCCCCGGTTACCTTTGATTTTGATGGTGAGCTGGTGATCTTTTCCTTCCTTGGGGAGGTTTTCGATTTCCTCAGAAAGCCTGGCCGACAGATTTTTTACCAGGTATTCATCCTCTCTTCGCATAGAACTCCTTTGCTATTTAGCGATTCACTACCAACTTCAATATTCGCTCAACGCGCGGTTCATCAAACCCTTGATTGTCACCCAGCGCGTTGTAGACCTCGGCGGCCACTTCGGCCAATTTCTTTGCCGGCCAGCGTCGACCGGCTTGTTTGGCGGCCGCCTCTAGCATTTCGATGATGCGGCAGAGCTTTTCGCCGTCGATGGGCGTCCAGGGCGTGACGGGCGGCGTGGCGGCGATTTTTTGTCCAGTGATGATGAAGTACATGTCTGCGCCCGCTTTGGTGATGGCGCTCATGTAGTTGGCATCAGGCACGCGTTCGCCTGCTTCGTAGAGCATCTGCGTTTTTTTCGTCACGCCGGCCAGTGCCGCGAAGTCGGTCTGGTTGAGGCCAAGTCGTGTTCGTTCGGCGCGCAGCCGCTCACAAAAAGAAACCATTCGGTTGCCAAAAAGCCTTTGCATGGGAACCGATTGGTTCCATTATCAATTCACACCGTCCGACCACGAACGGCAACTTAGTCGGCACCCAAGTGGCGCCATCAGCCCCCGGAGTGAACCCATGGAGCTACGTACAGCAGATCAGGCCCGAGCTGAGCTTAAGGCCAAAGGTATCTCGATTACCCAATGGGCAATCGCGAATCGTTTCTCACCCAACCTGGTGTTCGAGGTGTTGGGTGGTCGCAAAAAATGTGTACGGGGTCAGGCCCATCAGATCGCAATCAAGTTGGGTCTTAAGGCCGGAGAGATTTGTACTGATCCGGCGGCGGCCCTTGAGCTCAACCGTTTTGTGGCGTGAGGCTCGTGATGAAAAATCATATCGGTAATTTGGAATCTACCGCTTTAAAACCTAGGCCGCGTGGGTACGCAGAGCAAAAAAAGAAACTTCCTACAAAAAAGCCACCAATTCACACCTTTTTCGTTGTTTTCAACACCTGCCGGACCCCACCGCGAGTCGGGGCCAAGGGGGTTGAGGTTGTCAATTTACCTGAAATGTTTATGCCGGAGGCGAGGTTATGAATCGCTCGGTGTCGGCGGCCGCACGTGTTTTGCGTGCGCTGAAGGCGTTGAAGGGCCACACGGTGACGGGGTTGAGTAATGCGGAGTTGGCCCATCTGACGCAGGACAGTCCCAGCAATATCACGCGAGCGATGCAAACACTGATTGAGGAAGGTTTAGCGGTGAAGCTGGATAACGGCCGCTTTGCTCACTCGGTGGGGGTGTTGCAGATCGCGCAGGCGCATGCCGAGCACATGGCTCGTTTGACGGGCCGCATGCAGGAAATCAATCAGCGTATTGCCGCTGGGTCGATTGTTTAAGGAGGTTGTATGGCACGGAGCAAGAGCGTACCCGCGGAAGCACTGGCGTTGCCTGTGTTGGATGGGGTGATGTTGACGGCTGATCAGAATGCGATGGCTGCGCTGCAGGCCTCGCACAGTGAAGAGTGCGACACGGTGAATCAGTTGCTGGGGCAGGCGCAAATGGCCGGGGTGTTTGAGGCGTTTTCCCGCACGGTGCGGACGTCGAAGTTGGCGTTTGTGAAGGAGAACAAGCTGTATCGAGGGTTGGCCGGGCGTAAGAGTCCGCACGGTGCGGGGACGTTGAGCGGTACGTGGGATGAGTTTTGTGGGTTGTTGGGGCGCTCGGTTGATCAGGTGGATCGGGATATCGCGAATCTGCGGGCCTTCGGTGAAGAGGCGCTGGACTCGATGTCGCGTATGGGGATTGGTTACCGGGAGTTGCGCCAATATCGGCGATTGCCGCAGGACCAGCAGGCGGCGCTGGTTGAGGTGGCGAAAGCTGGCGATAAGGAGGCGTTTGTTGATCTGGCCGAGGAGATGATTGCCAAGCACACCAAGGAGAAAGAGACGCTGGGCCGGCGCCTTGATGAGGCGAAGGCCGATTATGCCGCGCAAAGCGAGGTGATGGCGAAAAAGACCGGTGAGTTGGATAAGGCTCGGCGGGAGTTGGAGTTGGCTCGCAAGCGGATTCAGGCGATGCCTGCCGATGAAGCGGCGAAGGCTTTGCGTGCGGAAGTGTCGGCGATCGCTTATGAGGCCGAGGCCAGTGTGTTGGGGCCGCTGCGCGAGGGGTTTGCGAAGTTGGAGGCGTTGGCTGTTAGTGGTGAGGACCACCGTGTCTTTAGGGCCGGTTTGATTCGGCAGTTGGAGATTACGCTGGGGGCGGTTCGCAGTGAGTTCAACTTGCCAGATCAGGCGAATGGCGTGGCGTGGATGACGCCTGCGGAGGCCTGATTGATGAATCCAGTTCACATTGAGCAGTTGATGCAGGTCGCACGGCGCGCTGATGCGGCTGTGCATGGTGAGCGTACGGCTATTTATGAAGCTGGGGCGCTGGCTCTAGGGGTTTCGATTTCTACCCTACAGCGCCAGTTGAAGGCGGTGCGTTTGGCGAAGCCGCGTAAGCGGCGCAGTGACGCGGGTTGCAGTGCGTTGCCGCTTGAGGAAGCGCGGTTGATTTCGGCGGTGTTGTTGGAGTCCATCCGGGCGAACAATAAGCAGTTGTCGACGATTGAGCGAGCCGTCGAGCGCTTGCGCAGTAATAACTTGGTGATGGCTGGCCGGTTGGATGAGGCCACGGGTGAGTTTCGACCGTTGAGTCGCAGTGCGATTAGCCGGGCGTTGCGCGCTTATAAGTTGCATCCCGAACAACTTTTGCAGGACGCGCCGGCGGTGTCGTTGGCGAGTCAGCATCCCAATCATGTTTGGCAGATTGATGCTTCGATCTCGACGCAGTTTTATCTGGCCGATGATGGGGCTCGGGTGATGAACAAGGCCGAGTTCTATGACGGTAAACCCGCGAATCTGAGGAAGATCGAACGCCAGCGGCTGTGACGGTATGTGATTACCGATCATACGAGCGGCACGCTGTATGTGGAGTATGTGTTGGGGGCTGAGTCGGCTGAGAATCTGTGCAGTGTGTTGATTAATGCAATGCAGAAGCGCAGTGAGTCGGACCCTTTTCATGGGGTGCCTTGGGTGTTGATGACGGACCCTGGGGCGGCGATGACGAGTGGTATTTTTCGCAATCTTTGCCGTGTTCTGTCGGTTGATTTGATGATTCATAGGCCCGGGAATGCGCGGGCCAAGGGCCAGGTTGAGCAGGCCCACAATATTGTCGAGCGTGAGTTTGAGAGCGCTCTGAAGTTTCAGGCCGCCACGAGTCTGGAGCAGATCAATGCATGGGCCGGTCAGTGGATGCGGTATTTCAATGGGACGTCGATTCATACCCGCACGCGGCGTACCCGGTATGGCGTTTGGCAGTTGATTAAGCCGGAGCAGTTGCGCCTGGCGCCCAGTGTTGAGGTGTGCCGGGAGCTGGCGGTGAGTACGCCGGAGAACCGCAAGGTGAGCAATTTGCTGAGGGTTTCGTTTCGGGGCTCGCAATTTGATGTGAGTTCAGTGCCGGATGTGATGGTGGGTGATCAGTTGCTGATCACTCGCAATTGCTGGCGCGATAAGGACTCGGCGATTGCGGTGCTGGTGGGCGATGACGGGCGTGAGTGCTATCACGTGATTGAGCGCGTTGGGGTGGATGCGTTTGGGTTTGCCGAGTCGTCTGCGATGCTCGGTGAGCGGTATAAGCGCCACGCTGAGACGCCGGCCCAGGTGTCGCGCAAGGTGTTGGAGCAGATTGCAACGGGTACGAGCAATCAGGCCGATGCGCAGGCCGCCCGCAAATCGAAGGCCGTGCCGTTTGGTGGGCTGATCGATCCGCATAAACATGTCAATGACACCGTGTTGCCGGCTTATCTGCCGCGGCGCGGTACGCATCTGGATTTTAACGCTCCCACTGTTGAGATTGCCCCGCTGAGTCATGTTGAGGCGGCGAAGCTTCTGCGTCCGCGTTTGGGCAATCTTTGGTCGGCTCAGATGTTTGGTTGGTTGCTGACGCGGTTTCCAGAGGGTGTTCCCCAAGAACAGATTGAGGCGGTTGAGGCTGAGTTGAAACGGCCCGCTAAGGTCATGCGCCATTCGATTGGAGTTGAGTGATGTTGAAGCTGAAAAGGATTTTGCAGGATGTGGGGCGGCCACAGGCGGCGTTGGCCCAGTCGCTGAATTTGAGTAGCGCAACGATTGCGCAGTTGGTGAACCATAACCTTTGGCCTCGCCGTCTTGATGGTGAGGTTTTGCGGGGGCGCATTCGGGGGTTCTTGGCGGAGTCCGGCGTCAATGATGCCGCTATTGCTGATGCTTTTGATGAAGTGGATCGGCCGTACGCCAATACGGCAGGTTCGGCCCTTGTGAAGGGGCCGTCCGGGGAGGAGGAATCGATGTTATTGCCTAAACAAGCACTGCAGCCAGCCACTCGCAAGGCGTTTGGTTTGTTTCGTGATCCGTTTGATGAGTTGCAGTGTGCGCAGGATATGTGGGTCAGCCCGGAGATTCGTTATGTGCGTGAGGCGATGTATCAGACGGCCCGGCACGGTGGGTTTCTGGCGGTTGAGGGGGAATCGGGGGCCGGCAAAAGTACGCTTCGCCGGGATTTGGTGAACCGCATTGCCGAGAACAATGATCCGGTGATGATTATTGAGCCGTATGTGTTGGCTTCCGAGGATAACGACGCCAAGGGCAAGTCGTTGAAGAGCACGCATATCGCGGAGTCGATGATGGCGGCTATTGCGCCGTTATCGAAGCCAAAAAGTAGTCCTGAGGCACGTTTCGCTCAGGTCCATAAGGCGTTGAAGGAGTCGCATGCAGCTGGGTATCGCCATTGCCTGGTGCTTGAGGAGGCGCACAGTTTGCCGGTTCCGACGTTGAAGCACCTTAAGCGCATCCTGGAGTTGGAGGTCGGGTTCACTAAGTTGGTGAGCATCATCATGATCGGTCAGCCCGAGCTGGGGGTGAAATTGAGTGAGCGCAACGCAGATGTGCGTGAGGTGGTGCAGCGCTGTGAGCGGGTCAAGCTGATGCCGGTTGGGCATTCACGTTTGGGGGAGTTTTTGACGTTCCGCTTTGATCGGGTGGGCAAGGTGCTGGGGGATGTCATTGATGAGGGGGCCATTGAGGCGATTGCGGCGCGGTTGTCTCAGCCGACTCGCCATGGGGGGCGTGATGGGACTGTTTCGCTGCTTTATCCATTGGCGATTGGCAACTTGGTGATTGCGGCGATGAACTTGGCGGCTCAGTTGGGTGTGCCGAAGGTAACCGCCGATGTTGTTAAGGGGGTTTGAGATGGATTCTCTGGATCTGGTGAGGGATGCAGCGCCGGCCAAGCCGTTGAGTATTTTGACGGAGGCGTTTCCGGCGCAACTGGCCGCGTTCAATGAGTTGACTCGTGACATCCGTGAAGCTGGGGTTTCGATCATGCTTTTGGTGTTCTTGGACAATAGGATCTTTATCGAGCAGGACAGTCTTGAACTGTTCATTCGCCGGTTTGGATCTCAGCTACGGGGGATTCGCTATTCGCCTGCGGGACCTCTGACCTGTAACACCGTGACCGTTCGGGGCGTCGATGTGGCTTGGTTCACGCCGGTGAAGGAGCAGGAACAATGAGTCTGGCCCTTGATGCTGCGGTGACTGCTGTATGAGTGACTTCCGAAGCAAGGGGCCGGAACTGCTGGTTGATCTGACGGAACACGTTGCGGCTGCACTTGGCGAGTTGGTGTCGATGGATGATGAGGCCGCTCGCCATGTGGCCAAAGAGGTCGCTGATCGGATGGCGGCGCATTGGGGCGGGCAGAATGTCTATTTTCCCATGGGGCTGGCGGGCAAGCTGAGCCGTCGGGATCGGCAGATCTACGAGGAATTCAACGGCACCAATCAAAGCGACCTGGCGCGCAAGTGGGGGGTGTCGCTTCAGTGGATCTATAAGATCGTTAAGGCGGTTCGAAAGGATGAGATCGCGCGTCGCCAAGCCGATATGTTCGCCCCGCCAGTCGATGACTGAGCGGGGTGTTTTCATTGCACTGGATGCAACGGTATTGCATAGGCTGTCCCAGTTTGTGCCAGCCTAGCCCGGAATAGCCCGGATTTATCTCGCTTATGCGATAGGATTTATCTCAACCCTCAACACATTTCGGTCGTAGCAGTGAGTACATATCCATTGCTGCGGTCACGGCTGCTTAGGGTTCCGCTCTTACAGCGGCTCACTTTTGAAGAGCGCAAAAGTAAGCAAAACGCTTTTGCCCCACCACTTGGTGCCTCGCTTAGGCTCGGCATGCCCTCACTCCGGCATTGCTCCGTGGGCCGCCGCGAAGGGCCATCCATGGCCCAGCGCGGCTATCCCGGCATCCATGCCGGGATGCCCACTGCGCAATGCCTGCGTTCGGCCAGCGTGGTTAACGGGGCGCCGAGATCAACGTCCACGCCGAGGCGGCCTAGTAGCCGACCTGGCTCTTGCGGTCGTACCCATCAGACTTGTTTGAGCAGGACCTGTGGGAGCAAAGCTTGCTCGCGGGGCGGCCTGACAGCCGGCCTGGCTCTGGCGGCTCTACTCGATCCACCTGTGGGAGCGAGCTTACTCGCGAAGGCGGCGGTACATTCAGTGCTGGTGCAAGCTGCCCACCGCTATCGCGAGCAAGCTCGCTCCCACAGGGAATGCAGGGTTAATTCCATGGCAATGATCTGATCCGCATAACCGCTCCTCAGCTAAGTCTTTGCTTCTACTTACTAATCCCGGACAATCGCGCCCCTGTTTCGGCCAGGGCGCTGCCTGTCGGGTTTTTCCGACTCGTCCCGGCCGGGTGCATGTGACCGGAATACGGAGATCCGCCCGGATGAATGATCAGGCCAATAGCGTCGAAGAGCGCTTTGAAACGACTGTCCCAGCTACCCTCAGCCAATGGAGTCGCCAGGACACCACGTGGATGCTGGGCCTGTTTGGCACCGCCATCGGTGCAGGTACTCTGTTTTTACCCATCAATGCAGGCCTGGGCGGCTTCTGGCCGCTGCTGATCCTGGCGGTGCTGGCGTTCCCCATGACGTTCTACGCCCACCGGGGCCTGACCCGTTTTGTGTTATCCGGTCGCGACGGCGCGGACATCACCGAGGTGGTGGAAGAACATTTCGGCCTCAAGGCCGGTGCGCTGATCACGCTGTTGTACTTCTTTGCCATTTTCCCGATCCTGTTGATCTACAGCGTGGCGTTGACCAACACGGTGGGCAGTTTTCTGGAGCATCAGTTGCATATCCAACCGCCTCCCCGGGTGGTGCTGTCCCTGGTGCTGATCCTGGGCTTGCTGGCGGTGGTCCGCTGTGGCGAGCAGGCGATCGTCAAGGCCATGAGCCTGATGGTCTACCCGTTCATCGTTGCGCTGCTGTTCCTGGCGGTGTTCCTGATTCCCCACTGGAGCGGCGGCATCCTGACCACGGCGTCGACGCCGCCTGCACCTTCGGCGTTGTTGCATACCTTGTGGCTGGCGATCCCGGTGATGGTGTTCTCGTTCAACCACTCGCCGATCATCTCGGCCTTTGCGGTAGACCAGAAACGTCGCTACGGCGATAACGCCGAGGCGCGCAGTTCACAGATCCTGTCCCGCGCCCATGTGCTGATGGTGGTGATGGTGCTGTTCTTCGTGTTCAGCTGCGTGCTGACCCTGACCCCGGCGCAACTGGCCGAAGCCAAGGCGCAGAACCTGTCGATCCTGTCGTACCTGGCCAACCACTTCAGTAACCCGACCATCGCCTTTGCCGCGCCGTTGATTGCGTTTGTCGCCATCTCCAAGTCGTTCCTGGGGCACTACATCGGCGCCAGCGAAGGCCTCAAGGGTCTGATCGTCAAGAGCGGCCGGCGCCCGGCGCCCAAGACCCTGGACCGCCTCACCGCGGCGTTCATGCTGGTGGTGTGCTGGATCGTCGCTACCCTCAACCCGAGCATCCTGGGGATGATTGAAACCCTGGGCGGGCCGGTCATCGCAGCCATCCTGTTCCTGATGCCGATGTATGCCATTCGCAAGGTTCCGGCCATGGCCCGTTATCGCGGCCAGGCTTCGAATGTCTTCGTTACGTTGGTGGGGTTGGTGGCGATTACGGCGTTGGTTTACTCTCTCTTGGCGTAGGTTTTTCCTGTGGGGGTGGGATTTTGAGGTTGGTGTGTATATCCGTTGCTGCGGTAACGGCCACTTAGGGTTCCGCCCTGACGGCGGGTCACTTTTGAAAAGCGCAAAAGTAACCAAAACGCTCCATGCCCCACCACTCGGTGCCTCGCTAGGGCTCGGCATGCCCTCACTCCGGCATTGCTCCGTGGGCCCGCCGCGAAGGGCCATCCATGGCCCAGCGCGGCTATCCCGGCATCCATGCCGGGATGCCCACTCCACAATGCCTGCGTTCGGCCATCGTGGTTAACGGGGCGCCGAGATCAACGTCCACCGCGAGGCGGCCTAACAGCCGACCTGGTTCTTGGTGGGACCGTGTTTCTCTTGTGGGAGCGGGCTTGATCGCGAAGGCGGTGTGTCAGTTTTTGATGATGTTGGATGTATCGGCCTCATCGCGAGCAAGCTCGCTCCCACAGGTGACCTTGGGTGTTCTGAGTCTTGTGTTCACCGCAGGACCATTGTGGGAGCGGGCTTGATCGCGAAGGCGGTGTATCAGTTTTTGATGATGTTGGATGTATCGGCCTCATCGCGAGCAAGCTCGCTCCCACAGGTGACCTTGGGTGTTCTGAGTCTTGTGTTCACCGCAGGACCATTGTGGGAGCGGGCTTGCTCGCGAAGGCGGTGTATCAGTTTTTGATGATGTTGGATGTATCGGCCTCATCGCGAGCAGGCTCGCTCCCACAGGTGACCTTGGGTGTTCATGAGTCTTGTGTTCACAGCAGGACCATTGTGGGAGCGGGCTTGCTCGCGAAGGCGGTGTATCAGTTTTTGATGATGTTGGATGTATCGGCCTCATCGCGAGCAAGCTCGCTCCCACAGGTGACCTTGGGTGTTCTGAGTCTTGTGTTCACCGCAGGACCATTGTGGGAGCGGGCTTGCTCGCGAAGGCGGTGGGTCAGTTTGCGGTGATGTTGGATGTGCTGGCCTCTTCGCGAGCAGGCTCGCTCCCACAGGTGATCTTGGGTGTTCATGAGTCTTGTGTTCACCGCAGGACCATTGTGGGAGCGAGCCTGCTCGCGAAGGCGGTGTCATAGTCGATGAAGATGTTGGATGGGCCGGCCTCTTCGCGGGCAAGCCCGCTCCCACAGGTTTTGTGGTGTATATGGGTTTTGTGTCTGCTGAAGATCCCCTGTGGGAGCGAGCTTGCTCGCGATAGCGGAGGTTCAGACACATAGATGCTGGCATGTATCCCGCTCTTGCTCTTGCTCTTGCTCTTGCTCTTGCTTTGGATCTTGATCTTGATCTTGATCTCGGCGCCCCGTTAAACCACGCTGGCCGAACGCAGGCATTGCGCAGTGGGCATCCCGGCATGGATGCCGGGATAGCCGCGCTGGGCCATGGATGGCCCTTCGCGGCGGCCCACGGAGCAATGCCGGAGTGAGGGCATGCCGAGCCTAAGCGAGGCACCGAGTGGTGGGGCAAAGCGCTTTTGGTTACTTTTGGCGCTTTTCCAAAAGTGACCCGCTGTAAGAGCGGAACCATAAGCCGCCGTTACCGAAGAAACGGATATGTCCCCAACAAAAAGGCATTCCCTGAAATAGAAAAACGCCGCCCCTCGCAAGAAGGGCGGCGTCTTTAGTCGGGCGTTTTAAGCTTTAGGCTTGAACGACCGGGATGTTGGCGTTTGCAGCCGCTTCACGGAACTCGGCGATCTGGTCGAAGCTCAGGTAGCGGTACACGTCCGCTGCCATGCTGTCGATCTTGCCAGCGTATTCCATGTACTCCTCGACGGTCGGCAGGCGACCCAGGATGGAAGCTACGGACGCCAGTTCGGCCGAAGCCAGGTAGACGTTCGCGCCGTCACCCAGACGGTTCGGGAAGTTACGGGTCGAAGTCGACACCACGGTGGAGTTCGGCTCGACGCGTGCCTGGTTACCCATGCACAGCGAGCAGCCTGGCATTTCCATCCGTGCACCGGCCTTGCCGTAGATGCCGTAGTAGCCTTCTTCGGTGAGCTGGTGAGCGTCCATCTTGGTCGGCGGCGACAGCCACAGACGGGTTGGCAGCTGACCCTTGACCTGCTCCAGCAGTTTACCGGCAGCGCGGAAGTGACCGATGTTGGTCATGCACGAACCGATGAACACTTCGTCGATCTTCTCGCCAGCAACGCTGGACAGCAGACGGGCGTCGTCCGGATCGTTCGGCGCGCAGAGCACAGGCTCGCTGATGTCGGCCAGGTCGATTTCGATGACTTCGGCGTATTCGGCGTCGGCATCGGCTTCCATCAGTTGCGGGTTAGCGATCCAGGCTTCCATCGCTTGGGCGCGACGTTCCAGGGTACGTGCATCACCGTAGCCTTCGCCGATCATCCAGCGCAGCAGGGTGATGTTCGATTGCAGGTACTCGGTGATCGACTCTTTCGACAGCTTGATGGTGCAACCGGCAGCCGAACGTTCGGCCGAGGCGTCGGACAATTCGAAAGCCTGTTCCAGGGTCAAGCCTTCCAGGCCTTCGATTTCCAGGATGCGGCCGGAGAAGGCGTTTTTCTTGCCTTTCTTCTCGACGGTCAGCAGGCCGTTCTGGATGGCGAAGTACGGAATGGCATGAACCAGGTCACGCAGGGTGATGCCAGGCTTCATTTTGCCCTTGAAGCGCACCAGGATCGATTCCGGCATGTCCAGCGGCATGACGCCGGTGGCGGCGGCGAACGCGACCAGGCCGGAACCGGCTGGGAACGAGATGCCCATCGGGAAACGGGTGTGCGAGTCGCCACCGGTGCCCACGGTGTCTGGCAGCAGCATGCGGTTCAGCCACGAGTGGATGATGCCGTCGCCCGGACGCAGGGAAACGCCGCCGCGGGTCATGATGAAGTCAGGCAGGGTGTGGTGGGTGGTGACGTCGATCGGCTTTGGATAGGCCGCGGTGTGGCAGAAGGACTGCATTACCAGGTCAGCCGAGAAGCCCAGGCACGCCAGGTCTTTCAGTTCGTCACGGGTCATGGGACCGGTGGTGTCCTGGGAGCCCACGGTGGTCATTTTCGGTTCGCAGTAGGTACCAGGACGTACGCCTTGGCCTTCTGCCAGACCGCAAGCCTTGCCGACCATCTTCTGCGCCAGGGTGAAACCCTTGGTGCTTTCAGCGGGCGCTTCAGGCTTCTTGAACAGGTCGAACGGTGGCAGACCCAGCTCGGCGCGAGCCTTCTCGGTCAGGCCACGGCCAATGATCAGCGGAATACGACCGCCGGCACGGACTTCGTCCAACAGCACGGGGGTCTTCATTTCGAAGGTGGTGATGACTTCGTCGGTACCGTGCTTGCAGACTTTGCCGGCATGCGGGTACAGGTCGATCACGTCGCCCATGTTCATGTTCGAAACGTCGAACTCGATTGGCAGTGCGCCGGCATCTTCCATGGTGTTGTAGAAGATTGGAGCGATTTTGCTGCCGAAGCAGAAACCACCGGCGCGCTTGTTCGGGACGAAAGGAACGTCGTCGCCGAAGAACCACAGCACCGAGTTGGTCGCCGATTTACGCGAGGAACCGGTACCGACCACGTCACCGACGTAGGCGATAGGGAAACCCTGGCCGCGCATTTCTTCGATCTGCTTCATCGGGCCGGTCTTGCCTTGCTCGTCCGGAACGATGCCGTCACGAGCCATTTTCAGCATGGCCAGGGCGTGCAGCGGGATATCAGGACGCGACCAGGCGTCTGGAGCAGGGGACAGGTCGTCGGTGTTGGTTTCGCCGGTGACCTTGAACACGCGCAGGCTGATCTTGTCGGCCAGCACCGGGCGGTTCTTGAACCACTCGCCGTCGGCCCAGGATTGCAGCACGGCCTTGGCGTGAACGTTGCCGTTCTTGGCTTTTTCAGCCACGTCGTGGAAGGCATCGAACATCAGCAGGGTGTGCTTGAGTTCCTTGGCGGCTACCGGCGCCAGCTCGGCGTCGTCCAGCAGCTCCACCAGGGTCACGATGTTATAGCCGCCCTGCATGGTGCCGAGCAGTTCAACGGCACGCTTCTTGTCCAGCAGAGGGGATTGGGCCTGGCCCTTGGCGAGGGCGGACAGGAAGCCGGCCTTGACGTAGGCAGCCTCGTCGACTCCAGGCGGAACGCGATTGGTGATCAGGTCAACGAGGAAAGCTTCTTCGCCAGCCGGAGGATTCTTCAGCAGCTCGATCAGGCCTGCGGTTTGTTCGGCGTTAAGCGGCTGGGGAACGATACCCAGGGCTGCGCGCTCTTCGATATGTTTGCGGTAGGCTTCAAGCACAGTTATTACCCTCATCAGTGGTCCCAAATGGGTGTCCGGGACGCTCATCCAGGAACCCACGGTACTCATGCGCGTCGGCGGCTTTTTGAGCCACCACGCCAGAGTTTCCGCACGTTCCTCACAGAAGCTGCTTTCAAAGTTTTACGCCTGCAGAACGGGGAGCTGATGAGGGTTGGCGTTGGGCTTTCCCCGCTGGAAAGACCCTTCGCCAACACCGCTCTGAAGGAACGACTGTGCTCGTGACGCTTTGAAAACAGCTTCTAACGGACATTGGCGCCTTAAAAGGCTGGCTGATTCTACGGGAAAAAAAAATTAAAGGTAAGTTGGGGCTGGAAGTTTGAGGGGTGATCAATCTTAGACAAAGGGCTAACATGCCGGCCTGTCCTGCTTTTGCGTGTGCGTTTCCTTATGCCCAACCAGCTCATCAAGACCCCCTGCGTCGGCCTTTGCTCCACTGTCTACGGTGACCTGGTGTGCCGTGGCTGCAAGCGGTTCCACCATGAAGTGATTCATTGGAACGGCTACAACGAGGAAGAAAAACGCGCGGTGTGGATGCGGCTCGAGCAGCTGTTGGTGCAGGTGATGGTGGCAAAGTTGGAGGTTTTCGACCCGGTATTGCTGCGCCAGCAACTGGAGTCGCGCAAGATCCGCTTTGTGCCGCACCAGTCGGAATATTGCTGGGCCTATCAGTTGATCGCCCGAGGCGCACGGGTGATCAACAACCTGGAGGCCTACGGCATGGTGCTGATGCCGGAGTTTCGCGACTGGGATCTGCCGGACCTGCGCGATGCCATTGATCGGGAGTTTTTCCTTTTGTCCGAAGCCCATTACCAGCGCTATATCGCGCCGGGGTTCCTGAAGGATGCGATTGGCGGCTGAAAAGATCGCAGCCTTCGGCAGCTCCTACAAGGATCGCGCCATACCGTAGGAGCTGGCGAAGCCTGCGATCTTTTGATCTTCACTCCTTGACCGCCAACTCCACCAGGTGATCCTCGACCTCCTGGGGCTTGAGCACCAGCACATCGCTTTCCAGCATATCGAGCACAGCCTCGGCGGTGTTGCCGATCAGGACCCCGGACAACCCCGAACGGGCCACAGTGCCAATCACCGTCACCGCCGCCTGCAGCTTGCGCGCCATGAACGGGATCAGGACGTCCGCCGGACCTTCTTCGATGTGCAGGTGTTGGTCGTCGATGTCGAACTCAGCCTGGAACGCCCGACACTGTTCACGGTACTTGGCCTCGATGGTTTCCTTGAGCTGGAACGTCGGGTCGGCGGACGAGAGCATCGGCGAGGGGTGGGCGCTGATCACATGCAGGTGCGCCTTGGCGAGGAGGGCGATGTCATAGCCGTGATCGATGATGGTGGAATGCAGGTGGCGATGCTCGCCGTCGGCATTGCCAACGTCGACGGCAGCGAGGATCACCTTGTCTTTCCAGGAACCGGCGGTTTTCACCAGCAGCACCGGGGTTGGGCAATGGCGTAGCAGCTTCCAGTCCGCCGGGGTCAGCAGGGCTTTTTTCAGCGGGCTGTCGGGGAAGTGCTGCTTGATCACCAGCCCGCAACCTTCCGCCTGCTGCACGTCGATAATGGTTTCGTGGAGGCTTTCGTTCCAGGCCTGCTCGGTGGTGACGCTGTAGCCGTCAGCCAGCAGTGCGGCCTTGAGCACGCTGAGCAGGCCGGCATGGTCATGTTTTTTGTCGCACACGAGCAGGTGCAAGTGGGCCTGGGTCACCCCGGCGATCAGTTTGGCGCGCTTGAGCGCCAGGCTTTCCGAATGTTCGGGCTCAATGACCACCAGGATGCTGCGAATGGCTTGCATGATCGGCGTTCTCCTGCGATGAAAGGGCTGGTGTTGCTCAACTATAGTTGTTGTGGGGCAGTCTAGTTGTTGTGGGTGAGTCGTCGACTTGATGCATATCAACGGCGGTGGCTGGTGGTCTGGGGGCAGGCCGGTATAATCGGCGCCCTTCGCTCGACTACCTTTTCCCGTGAGCCCCATGAATCTTCCCGAAATTCACGAATTCCTTGGTTGCCGCACCCCCGATGCCTGGGTCCAGGCTGCTCTTGCTGACCAGGAAACGTTGCTGATCGACCACAAGAACTGCGAGTTCAAGGCGGCCAGCACCGCCCTGAGCCTGATCGCCAAATACCATTCCCACATCGACCTGATCAATCTGATGTCGCGCCTGGCCCGGGAAGAGCTGGTGCATCACGAGCAGGTCATGCGCCTGATGAAAAAGCGCAAGATCGGCTTGCGCCAGCTCTCCGCCGGGCGTTATGCCTCGGGACTGCGCAAGGTGGTACGCAGTCACGAACCGGTCAAGCTGGTGGACACCTTGGTGGTCGGCGCCTTCATCGAAGCCCGCAGTTGCGAGCGCTTCGAGGCCTTGGTGCCGCATCTGGACGAGGAACTGGGCAAGTTCTATTTCGGCTTGCTGAAAAGCGAAGCCCGGCATTTCCAGGGCTACCTGAAACTGGCTTACCAGTACGGCGACGCCAAGGACATTGCCCAGGTGATCGACAAGGTCCGTGACGCCGAGCGGGACCTGATCGAATCACCGGATGTGGAGTTTCGCTTTCACAGCGGTGTGCCCGCGGCATAGGGCTGTTTGTCCTGACGCCATCGTCGGAACGCCGCCCGGAGCAAGCTCGCTCCCACAGGGATTTGTGGATTTCCCAAGTCCTATGTGGGAGCGAGCCTGCTCGCGATAGCGCCTTATGCAGCGCTGCCTCTCATTCGGCCAGCCCCAGTCGTTCATGCCACTGGGCAATGGACTCCTCGGGATAGACTTCGAACTGCTGATCGCCCTTATGCGCCTCGACTTCCACCCAGGATGCCTTGGAACCCAGCATCAGGTGGGTGTGCTCCGGCGGAACCGGCAGCGGTGTGTCGATGGCCGAGGCAAACGGGTGAATCAAGTCAGGCCATTCGGGGCTGAACAGCCATAATCCCGAACCGCACAAGGAACAGAAATGCCGTTCGGCACTGCTGCGGTGGGCGCGTTGATCGCCTTCGTCCTTGAGTCGTGCGTGATAGATCGAGATGTGCTTGCGACCACGCACCTTCAGGCTCTGGGCATCGCCCCCCAAGTTGATCGCAAAACCGCCGCCGCCCTGGGTCTTGCGGCAGATCGAGCAGTAGCAGCGCTGATAAGGGTAGGGGTGAGCACTGTCGAGGGTGAACGACACCGCGCCGCAGTGGCAGGATCCTTCGAGTTGCATGGGGAACCTCCAGTGGGATTGGAAATGACTCAGTACAGCCTAGACAGTTTGTGTCTTGACAGTTGAATTGAAGGTGACCATGCGACCGCCTTCGCGAGCAAGCTCGCTCTCACAGGGGATTTTCTGTGTAGATACAATTTGTGGACACTGAAGATCAACTGTGGGAGCGAGCTTGCTCGCGATGAACGATGACATGGTCTAGCGACCGGGCACCCGCCACAAATACCACGCCGCCACCGTCCGATAAGGGCTCCAGGCCTGGCCGATCTCAACCATCTGCTTGCGGCTGGGCTGTTGCTCCAACCCCTTGAGCCGTCGATAACCTTCGCGTACGCCAAAGTCGTCGGCCGGCAGGATGTCTGGTCGTTCCAGGCTGTAGATCAGCAACATTTCCACGGTCCAGCGCCCGACGCCGCGCAGGCTGACCAGGCGCTCGATCAACGCCTCATCGTCCATCGCCCGCGCTGTGGCGTAATCCGGCACGATGCCGTCCAGCGTCGCCTGGGCGATGCCCTGGATCGTCGCGATCTTGCTGGCGGAAAACCCACAGCCGCGCAGCTGCGCAACGTCTGTCGCCAGGATCTGCCCGGGCCTGGGGAAGGGCTGCGCCGGGAACAGCGCCAGCAGCCGACCGAGGATGGCATCGCCGGCCT
Organism: Pseudomonas brassicacearum; assembly: GCF_918698105.1. GTDB lineage: Bacteria > Pseudomonadota > Gammaproteobacteria > Pseudomonadales > Pseudomonadaceae > Aquipseudomonas > Aquipseudomonas brassicacearum_F. The sequence continues at coordinate 56,684 of NZ_CAKKMI010000004.1, forward strand.
TGGCGTGCAGTTGCTGGTAGGCAATCGCCCGCACCAGGGCCTCATAGGGATCGCGGGCCGGCTTGGGTTGCAGCAGGCAGGGGCCGATCGTCTCGACGTGACGTCGCCAGTCTTCATCGAGACTTGCCAGCAAGGCGCTGGCGTCGTGGTAGGGCACAGGCATCAGGTGTTCATTCTCCGGGGCGTTCAAAACGCCAGGGGCAGTGAAACCTGCACCGCGGCTTGTTCCAGCCGCAACAGAAACGCCTTGCGCGGCTGGCCGCCACCATAACCGGTCAACGAGCCGTCCGCACCGATCACCCGGTGGCAGGGAATGACGATGGCCAGGCGATTCTGCCCGTTGGCCAGGCCCACGGCGCGGCTGGCACCGGGGCTGCCAAGGGCTGTGGCGACGCTGCCGTAGCTGCGGGTTTCGCCATAGGGAATCTTTTGCAACTGCGCCCATACCCGTACGGCGAAGGCGCTGCCGGGCATGTGCAGCGGGACATTGAACGTCGTGAGCTTGCCGGCGAAATAGTCGGCCAGTTCGGTTTCGATCTGTTGCAGATGAGCGTTGTGCCCCGGTGCGACGGTGTAGCCGTAGCGTTGCTGCAGTTCTTCCAACTCCTTGGTCAGGGCCGGGCGGTCGAGGAATTCCAGCAGCACCAGGCCTCGTCGTTCGGCCATGGCCAGCATGGGGCCCAACGGTGTGGTCAGGCGGGTGAACAGCAAGGGTTCGCTGAGGGCCGCGCGGCCCGGCGTGATGTGGAAGGACTTCACGAAGGCGTCACGAAAGCCGCTCAATGACTCATAACCGGAATCGAACGCGGCATTGTCGATGGAGCTGCCGTCCTTGATACCGCCCAAGGCAATGCCCAGGCGGCGGGTGCGCAGGTAGGCGTGAAAGGTCATGCCGAAATGTTGCTTGAACCAGCGGCGCAGTTTCAGCGGCTCGATACCTTGTTCCAGCAGCAGGGCATCGGTCCAGCGCAGGTCGGGTTCGGCGTCCACGTTTTTGAGCAGGGTCTGGATCCAGTCCGGCGCGATGGCCGCGGCGTCCAGCGGCTTGCAGCGCAGGCAGGCCCGGTAGCCGGCCGACATGGCTTCGTCGGCATGGGCGAAGAACTCCACGTTCTCCGGTTTCGGCTTGCGCGCGGTGCAACTGGGGCGACAGAAAATACCGGTGGTCTTGACCGCAGTGAAGAACACCCCCTCGTAGGCGGTGTCTCGTTCGAGCATGGCGCGGACCATCTCGGCATGGGGCGGGAGCAGCGAGTCGTGTAGGTTCATGGGCCTGAGCATAGAACTGTGTCCGGAACGACTCCACCGAAAAATCGACAGTGAATTTCCGTTCACTTGGTCAGACGGTCACGAACAAAAATTGAACCTGCGAGTCTTAAAGGTTCAACCGTTGTTTTTGTCTTTCGGAGACATCATGTCCAAACATAAGAAATCCCTCATCGCCGTTGCTGTCTGTGCCTTGGCGTTCGGTGCCTCGGCCTTGCTGCCTGCTGAGTTTTCGCCTATCGGTTCGAGCTATGCCGCAGGCGGCAATGGGGGTGGTGGCGGCCACGGTGGAGGAAACGGCGGCGGCAATGGTGGTGGCAATGGCGGTGGCCACGGTGGTGGCATTGGTGGCGGCACTGGCGGTGGCCAGGACCATGACAAGTCTGGTGATTCCAGCGGCCTTGGCAAAGGATTGGCCAGCGACCACACTGGGACCCGCACCCGCGATCATGGCCTGAGCGGCAAGCACACGGGTACCACCCGCACCGACCGCACCAGCAAGGCTTCGCTGACCTCGAGCATCGCCAACGACCGTGATACCCGTGGCCTGACCAAGGCATCGGCGATTTCCACCGCTACACCCGGTACCCACAACACCAAGGGCCTGACCAACGCAACCAGCTCTTCGATCAAGAACGACCGCTGATCGCTTGAAAAAAAGCCGCGACGCCTGTGCATGGCGTCGCGGCTTTTTTGTTTGTCTGTTTTGCCTGACCCAACCTGTTCAATACTTCCAGAACACCGGCGTGAACAACACCAGCACCGTCAGGATCTCCAGCCGACCCAGGAGCATGCCAATGGTCAGCAGCCATTTCGCCGAATCCGGCAAGGTCGAGAAGTTGCCGGCTGGGCCGATGATCGTGCCCAACCCGGGGCCCACGTTGCACACGGCGGTGGCCGCGCCGGTCAGGGCGGTCGTCCAGTCCAGGCCGATCAGCGCCAGCCCCAGGGCAATGGCGCCGATGGTGATGGTGAAGAAAAACGAAAACGTCAGCAGCGAACGGACAATCTCTTCGTCGATGGGGTGGTTGTTGTATTTTTTCTGGATCACCGCCCGGGGATGGATCAGTTGTTTCAGGCTGCCCATCAGTAACTCGCCGGCTACCTGGAAGCGGAAGATCTTCAGTCCGCCGGCCGTCGATCCCGAGCAACCGCCAACGAACGTCAAATAGAAGAACAGCAGTAAGGCAAAGCTGCCCCATAGGGTGTAGTCGCCCAGCGCCACGCCCGTGGTGGTGACCACCGACGTCACGTTGACGGCCACGATACGGACCGCGTCCCACCAGCTGTAGTCGCTGTTCAGGCTCAGCCAAGTCCCCACGATGAGCCAGGTGACGACCAGGAATCCGACGAATCCCCTGACTTGCTGGTCCTTGAGCAGCGCGCGTTTGTGGCCGCGCAAGGTGGCGACATACAAGGTGAAGGGCAGCGCGCCTGCCATCATGACCACCACCGATACCCAGTGAATGGCCGGTTGGGGCCAATGCCCCAGGGAGGAATCCGATGTGGAAAAGCCCCCCGTGGAAATCAACGACATCGCGTGGTTGATCGCTTCGAAGGGCGTCATGCCGGCCAGCCACAAGGCCAGGGTGGCGAGGGCGGTCAAGCCGACGTAGATCCACAGGATGTAGTTCGCCGCGACATGGGAGCGTGGTGTGACTTTCTCCGACCAGTCCGACGACTCGGTCTGGAACAGCCGCATGCCGCCGACCCGCAGCAATGGCAGGATCGCCACGGCCATGCCGATGAAGCCGATCCCGCCGAGCCAGTGCAGCATCGAGCGCCAGATCAACAGGCCAGGGGAGGCGGTGTCCAGGCCGGTCAGGACGGTCGAGCCAGTGGTGGTGATGCCCGACATAGTCTCGAAAAAGGCATCGGTGTAGCTGATGTGCTGGATGAACACCATGGGCAGGGCGGCGAAGCTGCAGACGATGACCCAACTGGCGGTGGTCAGCAGATACATGTCCCGCGGGCGCATCTGGGTGTGTGCTGGCCGACCGCGCGCCACCAGCGCGACGCCGCAGACGAAGGTGATCAGGCTCGACCACAAAAACGCCGAGAGGTCATCGTTGCGCTCGTACATCACCAGCGTTAAAAGCGGGATTGCCATGCTGGCAGCCAGGGTGATCAGGAAAATACCGAGGATGAAACCAATAAACCGCACAACCGCAATGGACATAGAACGCGCCTGAGTGAATTAGCCGCACAGTATTGTTTTTGTGGTGGGCTGATGGGTAGCCCCTTGGGCAGTTTTGTTCAATACCGCCCGCGATGGGCAATTTACCTTGATCGCCACCTCACTGATATGAAGAAGGTATGCGATGAGTTTGATTCTTTCCATGGCGGCGTTTGCCCTGGTCGCCTCCATTACACCCGGTCCGGTCAATATCGTCGCCCTCAGCTCCGGGGCGCGGTACGGGTTTCGTGCGACGTTGCGCCATGTGGGCGGTGCAACCCTGGGGTTTGTCTTGCTGCTGGTGCTGATGGGGCTGGGCTTGCATGAAGTGTTGCAACGCTGGCCTGGCCTCACACGGGGGGTGCAACTGGGCGGCGTGGCGTTTCTGTTGTTCATGGCCTGGAAACTGGCGATGGATAACGGGCACCTGGGTGGCGAAGACGAGGGGCGGGCGCCTTCGATGTTCCATGGCGCGCTGATGCAATGGCTCAACCCCAAGGCGTGGCTGGCCTGCGTGGCGGGGATGGGGGCATTCGTGGCCGATGGCGAGGCGCGGCTGGTGTGGCAGTTTGCGGCGATCTACCTGGTGATCTGCTACCTCTCGGTGGGCTGCTGGGCCTACGCCGGCAGTTTCCTGCGCACCTGGTTGGGTCATCCGGCGACCATGCGCCTGTTCAATCGGGCGATGGCCGCGTTGTTGGTGGCCAGTGCGGTGTATCTGTTGTTGCCTTGAGCCATACGTTTAGCTGTTGGGTATAAGAACTGTGTAGGAGCTGTCGAGTGCAACGAGGCTGCGATCTTTCCCCAGGCAATTGAATCTCAAGCGAAAGATCAAAAGATCAAAAGATCGTCCGAACGCGGCCCGAGCCTTCGCCAGCTCCTACAGAGCCCGGCCGGAGCAAGCTCAACCGCGATATTGCCCGGGCGTAGCCGCCAGGTGTTGCTTGAAGGCACGCTGGAAATGCGCCTGGTCGGCAAACCCGCTGTCCAGCGCCACGTCGGCGATCAGCTTGCCTTCGCGCAATTGGCGGCGGGCAAACTGGATTCGGCGGTTGACCAGGAAGGCGTGGGGCGTCATCCCGTAATGGCGCTTGAAGGCTCGGCTCAGGTAGGACGGCGACAGTTGCGCGGCGGTGCAGATGTCTTCCAGCTTCAAGGCTTCGCTGCAATGGTCGTGGATAAACTGCGCCGCCCGCATCAGGCCCGGATGGCTGCCCCGGTCCGGGCGACCGGCCGGGTTGAGCCGTTGTTGCAGGTCAATGAAAAATGCCTCGGCGGCGGCGTGCTTGTGGCGCGTGTCGAGCTGCTCATCCACCAATTGCTCATACAACCTTCCCAATGCGGTAAACAGTTCCAGGTCGCGGCTGTGCGTGGTGGCGAAGCCCTGGAACTCCAGGCTTTCGTCAAAGCCGATACGGCGCTGCAAGTCCCTGAGCCACTGGGTGTCGACGTACAACATCACGTAGGACCACGGCTGATCGTCGATCGGGTTGCACGCGTGGACGTCGCCGGGGTTCATCAGCACCACCGTGCCGCTTTCCACTTGGAAACTCGAGCGTTCGTGAATGTAGGTGCTGCGCCCGGCGGTGATCGCGCCGATGGAAAAGTGGTCATGGGAATGGCGCGAATAGCAGACCTTGCGCCCATCGCAGATGGCCCGGGCTTCAATGAAGGGCAGGGCCGCGTCGCGCCAGAAGCGTGGGGCGTCGTCATGGGGGGCGTGCTTCATCGGTCTGCGTCCTCGTCTTGAACCTGAATGGCAGTGTATTAGTCCTGACCGGCAAATGCCCATCGGATTTAGCCCGTCGGTTTGAAGGGCTGGGGTCCTGGACTAGACTTCATGAAGTCTTGCCAATGGAGTTTCCGATGCTTGCGCCACGCAAACCGGACGACGAAGCCGCTCGCCTCAAGAGTCTGCACTCGCTCAAGCTGCTGGATACCGCCCCCGAAGAGCGGTTTGACCGCCTGACCCGCCTTGCCCGACGCCTGTTTGACGTGCCCATTGCGCTAGTGTCGCTGGTGGACGCCAACCGGCAGTGGTTCAAGTCCAGCGCGGGCCTGGATGCCAGCGAAACCCCGCGGGAGATTTCCTTCTGTGGGCATGCGATTTTGCAGGATCAGATCCTGGAGATTTGCGACGCGCAACAGGACGAACGCTTCCACGACAACCCACTGGTCACGGACAAACCTGGCATTCGCTTCTACGCGGGTCATCCGCTGGGGCTGGAGGACGGCAGCAAGCTCGGCACGTTGTGCCTGCTCGACACCAAGCCGCGCAAACTCAATGACGAAGAGCGCGAACTGCTGCGCGACTTGGCCCGCATGGCCGAGCAGGAAATGGTCGCGGTGCAGATGGCGAGCATGGACGAGCTGACGCTGCTGTCCAATCGGCGTGGCTTCCGGATGCTGGCCCAGCATGCGTTGGATGTGTGTGATCGCTTGTCGCGCCCGGCGACGCTGCTGTTCTTCGATCTGAACGACTTCAAGCCGATCAACGACCGTTACGGGCACGCCGAGGGCGACAACGCGCTAAAAACCTTCGCTGATGTGCTGCGTATCGCCTTTCGCGAAAGTGATGTGATCGGCCGCCTCGGTGGTGACGAATTCGTGGCGTTGCTCACCGGTTCTTCCCATGTCGAGACAGCGGCAATCATGGCGCGGCTCAAGGAAATCCTCGATGAGCGTAATGCGATGTTGCAGCGTGGCTATGACATTCGTTTCAGTGTCGGCCAGATCGAGTACGACCCCCAGCGTCATCAGTCGATCGACATGCTACTGGCTGACGCCGATGCGGCGATGTACGCGCAGAAGCAGGCGCTACGCAGCTAGTACAAGCTGATCAGCCACCGCCTATCCCTGTGGGAGCGAGCCTGCTCGCGATGACTGAGTCACACTCAACATTTATGTCAACTGACCCACCGCAATCGCGAGCAGGCTCGCTCCCACAAGGGGATTTGTAGTGAGAGAATAAAAACGCCGCTTGGCCTTTCCAGGGCAAGCGGCGTTTTTGCTGCAACGTAAAGATTACTCTTCGAGGTTGCCCATGGCCGTGGTGTTGAAACCGCCGTCCACGTACATGATTTCACCGCTGATGCCCGACGCCAGGTCCGAGCACAGGAAGGCGCCGGCGTTGCCGACTTCTTCGATGGTGACGTTGCGACGCAGCGGGGTTTGCGCTTCGTTGGCGGCCAGCATCTTGCGGAAGTTCTTGATGCCGGAAGCAGCGAGGGTGCGGATGGGCCCGGCCGATACGCAGTTGACGCGGGTGCCGTCCGGGCCCAGGGAGCCGGCCAGGTAACGGACGCCGGCTTCCAGGGAAGCCTTGGCCATGCCCATGACGTTGTAGTTCGGCATGGTGCGCTCGGCGCCCAGGTACGACAGGGTCAGCAGGCTGCCGTTGCGGCCTTTCATCATTTCGCGACCGGCCTTGGCCAGGGCCACGAAGCTGTAGGCGCTGATGTCGTGGGCAATGCGGAAACCTTCGCGGGTGGTGGCTTCGGTGAAGTCGCCGTCCAGCTGGTCGCCCGGGGCGAAGCCCACGGAGTGCACGATGCAGTCCAGGCCATCCCACTTCTTGCTCAGTGCTTCGAAGACCTTGGCGATTTCTTCATCGCTGGCCACGTCGCACGGGAAGCACAGCTCAGGGCTCGAACCCCAGCCTTGCGCGAACTCTTCGACACGACCCTTGAGTTTGTCGTTCTGATAAGTGAAGGCAAGCTCAGCGCCCTCGCGATGCATGGCGGCGGCGATGCCGGATGCGATGGACAGCTTGCTGGCGACACCGACGATCAGTACGCGCTTACCGGCGAGAAAACCCATGTGTTGCTCCTCTTTCAGGTTATTCGGCAGTTGTTGGGGCCAGGAAGGCGGCCTCCAGCAACTGCTGTGTATAGGGGTGCTGCGGCGCGGCGAATATGCTGCGGGCATCACCTTGTTCGACCACTTGGCCATGCTTGACCACCATCAACTGGTGGCTCAGCGCTTTGACGACAGCCAGATCATGGCTGATAAACAGGTACGTCAGGTTGTACTTGGTTTGCAACGACCGCAACAGCTCCACCACTTGGCGTTGCACGGTACGGTCCAGGGCCGACGTCGGTTCATCCAGCAGAATCAACGCCGGCTTGAGCACCAGGGCCCGGGCAATGGCGATACGCTGCCGTTGCCCTCCGGAAAATTCATGGGGGTAGCGGTTCCGGGTTTCCGGGTCCAGGCCTACCTCCTTCAATGCCGCGATTATCGCTTGTTCCTGTTCGGCTGCGGTGCCGATCTTGTGGATCCGCAGGCCTTCGCCGACGATCTGGCTCACACACATCCGTGGGCTCAGGCTGCCAAACGGGTCCTGAAACACCACTTGCATCTCCCGGCGTAGCGGCCGGACCTGTTGCTGCGTCAGGCTGTCCAGCTGCTTGCCTTCAAAACGGATCCCGCCTTGGCTGCCGATCAACCGCAGGATTGCCAGCCCCAGGGTGGATTTGCCCGAACCACTTTCGCCGACGATGCCCAGGGTCTGGCCCTGGGGCAGGCTGAAGCGGATCCCGTCCACGGCCTTGATGTAGTCTACCGTGCGCTTGAACAGGCCTTTCTTGATCGGGAACCAGACTTTCAGGTTCTCGACCTGCAACAGCGGCGGGCCGACGACATTGCTCGCTGGGGTGCCGCTGGGTTCGGCGCCCAACAGTTCCCGAGTGTACGGATGCTGCGGTGCGCGGAACAACTCTTCGCACGATGCCTGTTCGACGATGCAACCGCGCTGCATGACACATACGCGATGTGCAATTCTTCGCACCAGGTTCAAATCGTGGCTGATCAGCAGCAGCGACATGCCCAATCGCGCCTGCAGTTCCTTGAGCAATTGGAGGATTTTCAGCTGGACGGTGACATCCAGCGCGGTGGTCGGCTCGTCGGCGATCAGCAGTTCCGGCTCGTTGGCCAGGGCCATGGCGATCATCACCCGCTGGCGCTGGCCGCCGGACAGCTCATGGGGCAGGGCCTTGAGGCGTTTGTGGGGCTCGGGAATGCCGACCAGTTCCAGCAACTCAAGGGTCCGGCGGGTCGCGACCTTGCCGCTCAGGCCCTTGTGGATGCCGAGCACTTCATTGATCTGTTTTTCAATGCAGTGCAGCGGGTTGAGGGACGTCATCGGCTCCTGGAAGATCATCGCGATCCGGTTGCCGCGGATATGGCGGATGGTTTTTTCCTTCAGCCCCAGTAGATTCTGGCCGGCGTACTGGATGGTCCCGGTGGGGTGATGGGCCAGCGGGTAGGGCAGCAATCGCAGGATCGAATGGGCGGTAACCGATTTGCCCGAGCCGCTTTCACCCACCAGGGCCAGGGTTTCGCCGCGCTTGATGTCGAAGCTGACCCCCTCGACCACACGCTGGCGGCGTTCGCCGACAATGAACTCCACTGCCAGGTCGCGCACTTCGATCAGATTATCCTGGTTCATTTTACTTCCTCGGATCGAAGGCATCGCGAGCGGACTCGCCGATGAACACCAACAGGCTCAACATCAGGGCCAGCACGGCGAACGCGCTGATGCCCAGCCATGGCGCCTGGAGGTTGGATTTGCCCTGGGCCACCAGCTCGCCGAGGGACGGCGCGCCGGGCGGCAGGCCAAAGCCGAGGAAGTCCAGGGCGGTGAGGGTGCCGATGGCGCCGGTGAGGATGAACGGCATGAACGTCATGGTCGAGACCATCGCGTTGGGCAGGATGTGGCGGAACATGATCGCGCCGTTCTGCATGCCCAGCGCCCGGGCGGCGCGCACGTATTCCAGGTTGCGCCCGCGCAGGAACTCGGCGCGGACCACATCCACCAGGCTCATCCAGGAAAACAGCAACATGATGCCCAGCAGCCACCAGAAGTTGGGCTGGACGAAACTGGCCAGGATGATCAACAGGTACAGCACCGGCAACCCGGACCAGATCTCCAGGAAACGTTGGCCGGCCAGGTCCACCCAGCCGCCATAGAAGCCCTGCAGCGCGCCGGCGATCACGCCGATGATCGAGCTGAGCACGGTCAGCGTCAGGGCAAACAGGACCGAGATGCGAAAGCCATAGATGACCCGGGCCAGGACATCGCGCCCTTGGTCGTCAGTGCCCAGCCAGTTCACGGAAGAGGGCGGCGCCGGGGCCGGGACTTTCAGGTCGTAGTTGATGCTCTGGTAGCTGAACGGAATCGGTGCCCACAGCACCCAGGCGTCCTTGGCCGCCAGCAGTTCGCGGATATAGGGACTCTTGTAGTTGGCTTCCAGCGGGAACTCGCCGCCGAAGGTGGTTTCCGGGTAGCGCTTGAGGGCCGGGAAGTACCAGCCGTCGTCGTAATGCACCACCAGCGGCTTGTCGTTGGCGATCAACTCGGCGCCCAGGCTCAGCCCGAACAGGATCAGGAACAGCCACAGCGACCACCAGCCACGCTTGTTGGCCTTGAACAGTTCGAAGCGGCGGCGATTGAGAGGGGACAGGTTCATCTCAATGCTCCCGGCTTTCGAAGTCGATGCGCGGATCGACAAAGGTGTAGGTCAAATCGCCAATCAGCTTCACCACCAGCCCCAGCAAGGTGAAGATGAACAGGGTGCCGAACACCACCGGGTAATCGCGGTTGATGGCCGCTTCGAAACTCATCAGGCCCAGGCCGTCGAGGGAGAAGATCACTTCCACCAGCAGGGAGCCGGTGAAGAAGATCCCGATGAAGGCCGAAGGAAAGCCGGCGATCACCAGCAGCATGGCGTTGCGGAATACGTGGCCGTAGAGCACCCGATGGCGGGTCAGGCCCTTGGCCTTGGCGGTGACCACGTATTGCTTGTTGATTTCGTCGAGGAAGCTGTTCTTGGTCAGCAGGGTCATGGTGGCGAAGTTGCCGATCACCAGGGCGGTCACGGGCAAGGCCAGGTGCCAGAAATAATCGAGGATTTTGCCGCCCATGCTCAATTGGTCGAAGTTGTTGGAGGTCAGCCCGCGCAAGGGGAACCAGTCGAAATAACTGCCGCCGGCAAACACCACGATCAGCAGGATGGCGAACAGGAATGACGGGATCGCGTAGCCGACGATGATGGCCGAGCTGGTCCAGACATCGAAATGGCTGCCGTGCCGCGTGGCCTTGGCGATCCCCAGCGGGATCGACACCAGGTACATGATCAGCGTGCTCCACAACCCGAGGGAGATGGACACCGGCATTTTTTCCTTGATCAGGTCGATAACCTTGGCGTCGCGGAAGAAACTGTCGCCGAAGTCCAGGTGGGCGTAGTTCTTGATCATGATCCACAGGCGTTCGGGTGCCGACTTGTCAAAGCCGTACATGCGCTCGATTTCCTTGACCAGCCCCGGGTCCAGGCCCTGGGCGCCGCGGTAGGAGGAGCCGGCCACCGACACTTCGGCACCGCCGCCGGCAATGCGGCTGGTGGCGCCCTCGAAGCCCTCGAGCTTGGCGATCATCTGTTCCACCGGCCCGCCGGGCGCGGCCTGGATGATGACGAAGTTGATCAGCAGAATGCCGAACAGGGTCGGGATGATCAGCAGCAGTCGCCGAAAAATATAAGCCAGCATTTCGTTACTCCACGCTCGCAGGGGCGGCGATTTGCTGCTCGATGACCTGCTTCTCTACTTCATCGGCCGGCTTGACCTCCGGCTTGACCCACCAGGTGGTGGTGCCGATGTCATAGGTTGGCGTGATTTTCGGGTGGCCGATGTGGTTCCAGTAGGCCACGCGCCAGGTCTTGATGTGCCAGTTCGGGATCACGTAGTAGCCCCATTGCAACACCCGATCCAGCGCCCGGGCGTGGGCCACCAGGCTCTGGCGCGAATCGGCGTTGATCAGTTGTTCCACCAACTGGTCCACGGCCGGGTCCTTGAGGCCCATGGTGTTGCGGCTGCCGGGCTTGTCGGCGGCGGCGGACATCCAGAATTCGCGCTGTTCGTTACCCGGCGAACTGGATTGCGGGAAGCTGCCCACCACCAGGTCGAAGTCCCGGGAACGCACGCGGTTGATGTACTGGGACACGTCCACCCGGCGGATCACCAGTTCGATGCCCAGGTCGCTCAGGTTGCGCTTGAACGGCAGCAGTATCCGCTCGAACTCGGTCTGGGCCAGCAGGAACTCCAGTACCACCGGTTTGCCTTGGCCATCGACCATCTTGTCGTCAACGATGCGCCAGCCGGCTTCTTGCAGCAATTGATAGGCCTTGCGCTGCTGGTCGCGAATCATGCCGCTGCCGTCGCACACCGATGGCTGGAAGGCGTCAGTGAAGACCTGCTCGGGAATCTTGCCGCGAAGGGGCTCGAGAATCTTCAGCTCGTCGTCGCCGGGCAGGCCGGTGGCGGCCATTTCCGAATTCTCGAAATAGCTGCGGGTGCGGGCGTAGGCGCCGTTGAATAGCTGCTTGTTGGTCCATTCGAAGTCCAGCAGCAGGCTCAAGGCCTTGCGCACCCGTACGTCCTGGAAGATCGGCCGGCGCAGGTTGTAGACAAAACCCTGCATGCCGGTGGGGTTGCCGTTGGGGATCTGTTCCTTGATCAGCCGGCCTTCGGTCACGGCCGGGATGTTGTAGGCGTTGGCCCAATTCTTGGCGGTCATTTCCAGCCAGAAATCGAACTGCCCGGCTTTCAACGCCTCGACCGCGACGGTGTTGTCGCGGTAGTAGTCGGTAGTCAGTACGTCGAAATTATAGAAGCCGCGATTGACCGGCAGATCCTTGCCCCAGTAATCCTTCACCCGCTCATAGCGGATCGAGCGTCCGGCCTTCACCTCGGCGACCTTGTAGGGACCGCTGCCCAGGGGGATCTCCAGGTTGCCCTTGCTGAAGTCGCGCTCGACCCACCAGTGTTTCGGCAATACCGGCAGTTGGCCGAGGATCAACGGCAGTTCACGATTGTTGGTGTGCTTGAACTTGAACAGGACTTTGAGCGGGTCTTCGGCGATGACGTCGGCGACGTCGTTGTAGTAGCCGCGGAACATCGGCGCGCCGTCCTTGGTCAGGGTCTGGAAACTGAAGACCACGTCCTCGGCGCGCACCGGATGACCATCGTTGAAACGGGCTTCGGGGCGCAGGTAGAAACGCACCCAGCCATTGTCCGGGGCTTTCTCGATTTTTTCGGCGATCAGGCCATATTCGGTGAACGGTTCGTCCAGGCCCTGCTTGGCCAGGGTGTCGTAGATCAGGCCGATGTCGTCGGCCGGTACACCTTTGCTGATGAACGGGTTGAGGCTGTCGAAGCCGCCAAAACCACCCTGGCGGAAGATCCCGCCTTTGGGCGCATCCGGGTTGACGTAGTCGAAATGCTTGAAGTTCGCCGGGTACTTCGGCGGCTCGTTGTACAAGGTCACGGCATGCTGCGGCGCGGCGCAGGCCAGCCCGGCGAATAACAGGCTGCTGGCCTGCAGGAGCAGGGCGCGTAAAGGCTTCATTGATCTTTCTCCGAAGATTTCAGCCACCATGCGCTCAGGCCCAGGGTGTAGGGCGGCGTGGTGACGAAGGCGAACCGGCTGCGGTATGCCAGGCGATGATAATTGAGATACCAGTTGGGAATGCAGTAATGCTGCCACAGCAGCACGCGATCCAGGGCCTTGCCGGCGGCGACCTGTTCGTCGCGGGTCTGGGCGGCGAGCAGTTTTTCCAGCAGATGGTCGACCACTGGGTTGGCGATCCCGGCGTAGTTCTTGCTGCCCTTGACCCCGACCTGGCTGGAGTGGAAGTACTGCCATTGCTCGAGGCCCGGGCTGAGGGTCTGGTTCAAGGTCAGCAGGATCATATCGAAGTCGAACTGATCCAGGCGCTGCTTGTACTGGGCGCGGTCCACCGTGCGCAGCCGGGCCTGGATGCCGATGCTGGCGAGGTTTTCGACGTAGGGCTGCAGGATACGCTCCAGGTTCGGGTTCACCAGCAGGATTTCGAAACTCAGGGGCTGGCTGTCGGCATTGAGCAGGCGCTGGCCGTTAAGGTTCCAGCCGGCTTCCTTCAAGAGGCCCAGGGCCTTGCGCAAGGTTTCCCGCGGGATGCCGCGACCGTCGGTCTTGGGCAAGCTGAAGGGTTCGGTGAGCAGTTTGGGCGGCAGTTGTTCCCGGTACGGCTTGAGCAGCAGCCATTCATGGCCCACCGGCAGGCCGGTGGCGGAAAACTCACTGTTGGGGTAATAGCTGAGGGTGCGCTTGTAGGCGCCGCTGAACAGGGTGCGGTTGGTCCACTCGAAATCGAACATCAACCCCAGGGCTTCACGCACCTTGACCTCGGCAAACGTGCCGCGCCGGGTGTTCATGAACAGGCCTTGGGTCTGGGTCGGGATCTGGTGGGGAATCTGCGCCTTGATCACGTCGCCGCGCTTGATCGCCGGAAAGTCATAGCCGTTGGCCCAGTTCTTGGCCTGGTGTTCGATGTAGATGTCGAACTCACCGGCCTTGAAGGCTTCGAAGGCGACTTCGCTGTCACGATAGAACTCCACGTCCATGCGGTCGTAGTTGTACTTGCCGCGATTGACCGGCAGGTCCTTGCCCCAGTAATCCTTGACCCGCTCGAACACCAGCTGGCGGCCTGGCTGCACTTTGGTGATGCGGTAAGGCCCGCTACCCAGGGGCGGTTCGAAGGTCGTCGCCTTGAAATCGCGGCCTTTCCAGTAATGCTGGGGCAACACCGGGAGTTCACCCAGGCGCAGGATCAGCAGCGGATTGCCCGCGCGCTTGAAGACAAAGCGGATTCTCAACGGGTTGAGAATGTCGACCCGCAGCACTTCCTGCAGGTTGGTGCGGTATTGCGGGTGGCCGTCCTTGAGCAGCGTCCTGTAGGAGAACGCCACGTCATAGGCGGTGATGGGCACGCCATCGTGAAACCGCGCTTCGGGGCGCAGGTTGAACACCACCCAACTGCGGTCTTCGCTGTATTCCACCGACTGGGCGATCAGGCCGTAGCTCGACGTCGGTTCATCACCGGACGGTGCGTACTGGCCGGTGCCGACCATCAGTGGTTCGTTCAGCTCATTGATGCCGTATTGCAGGAAATTGGGTGTGGAAACCGGGCTGCTGCCCTTGAACGTGTAGGGATTGAGCGTATCGAAGGTGCCGAATGCCATCACTCGCAAGACACCGCCCTTGGGCGCTTGCGGGTTGACCCAGTCGAAGTGGGTGAATCTGGCCGGGTACTTGAGCGTGCCGAACTGCGCATAGCCATGGCTTTCGCTGATGGTTGCGCTGGCGGGAGAGCTCAAGGCCAGGCTGATCAGGAGCAAGAGGAGGGGACGTATCAAGTCTGAGATCCGATCCAGGCGGCTTGGGCTTTTATGGCCTGTACAGTAACAGCTTGTATCGGCAGGAAAAAGGCGGTGGGCCAAAGCGTCTCAGATTACTCGAAACCGGGGCGAGAGTGCTTTTGTGGCGAGGGAGCTTGCTCCCGCTGGGCTGCGAAGCGGCCCCAAAAGCAAAGACTCAATCCACCTGTCACACCGAGGCGCCAGGTTCAGGGTTGCTTCGCAACCCAGCGGGAGCAAGCTCCCTCGCCACAAAAAGCGCTTCAGCCATTGATGGGGCTTAGTGCGGGGAATAGACCGTCAGCATCTGCCCAGGCTTGAGTGCCTTGCCCATCCGCGGGTTCCAGCGCTTGAGGTGCTGCATTTCGACGTTGAAGCGCTTGGCGACGACGTACAGCGAGTCACCTTGCTTGACCTTGTATTGGGTCTGCTTCTTCTGGTTCTTGCTATTGGCAGCCACCACGGTACTGATGCGCTTGCCAGTGGCCTTGCTGGCCTTGGCGTCTTGCATCACCAGGGTCTGGCCGACCTTGAGCTTGTTGCCGCTGAGCTTGTTCCAGCGTTGCAGGTCTTTGGTCTGGACGTTATTGGCCTTGGCGATCTGGGCGAGGTTGTCGCCGCGCTTGACACGGTAGGTGCGCCGGGCGCCCTCCACGTCGCTGTCGTCGGCTGTCTCAAACACCGGCTTGAGCGGGCGCTGGCTGATCAACTCTTCGGGGCGCATGGTCGACAGGCTGGCGGTCAGCAACTGGGCCTTGGACGTGGGCACCAGCAGGTGCTGGGGGCCGTCGATGGTGGTGCGCTGCTTGAAGGCCGGGTTGAGCTGGAACAGCTCGTCTTCGTCGATGTTGGCCACCGCCGCGACCTTGGACAGGTCCATGCGCTGGTTGATCTCGACGACCTGGAAATAGGGTTCGTTGGCGATCGGGTTGAGGTTCACGCCATAGGCATCGGGCGAGAGCACCACTTGGGACAGCGCCAGCAACTTCGGCACGTAGGCCTGGGTCTCGCTGGGCAGCGGCAGGTTCCAGTAGTCGGTAGGCAGGCCGAGCTTCTCGTTGCGCTCGATGGCGCGGCTGACCGTGCCCTCGCCGGCGTTGTAGGCGGCCAGCGCCAGCAACCAATCGCCGTTGAACATGTCGTGCAGGCGCGTCAGGTAGTCCAGGGCGGCCGTGGTGGAGGCGGTGATGTCGCGGCGCCCGTCATAGAAGCGGGTCTGGCGCAGGTTGAAGTAACGCCCCGTGGACGGGATGAATTGCCACAGGCCCACGGCGTTGGCCCGGGAATAGGCCATGGGGTTGTAGGCACTCTCGATCACCGGCAGCAACGCCAGCTCCAGCGGCATGTTGCGCTCTTCGAGGCGTTCGACGATGTAATGGATGTACAGGCTGCCGCGCTCACCGGCGTTTTCCATGAAGGAAGGGTTGCTAGCGAACCACAGGCGCTGTTGCTCGATACGCGGGTTGACGCCGGCCGTTTCCTGCAACTGGAAACCCTGGCGCATGCGCTCCCAGACATCCTGGGGCACTTGGGGGCTGGGTTTCTCACTGAGCCATACCGGCTTCTGCTTGGCGCGAGCGGCGATATTCGGCGTGTGCGCCGCGTCGGTCTGGGGCAGCTGGCTCGTGCTCTGGCAGCCCGCCAATGTGGCGGACACGGCCACCGCAATGGCTTGAGCCAAGCGGGTCAATGTGTCTGACTGGACGGACCTGCGTATAGATGACGACATTGGCTGGAAGTAAGTTCCGGGCAAAAATGTCGGCCGATTCTAGGAAGCGCACCCCAACAGGTCAACCTTTCAGAATTTTTGTATCAATCGATGGCTGCCTTAGAACGTATCTTTCCAAGCCCTCAAGGCCGCAAAAACCTCACTCGGCGTCTGGTTTCGCTGGCCGTTCCGTTCGTCTGCTTTTTGTTTAACAGATGTTTCAGTCGTGCGCAGGAACGGGTTGGTGAGTTTTTCCAGGGCCAGGGTCGAGGGCAGCGTCATGATGTCTTCGCTGCGTTGGCGGCTGACTTTTTCCAGGCGGGCGGCGATGTCCGGGTTGCCGGGCTCCACGGCGGCCGCGAACTTCAGGTTGCTGAGGGTATATTCATGGGTGCAGTAGACCAGCGTATCTTCAGGCAGGGCGGCGAGGCGACTGAGCGAATGGTGCATTTGTGCAGGCGTGCCTTCGAAGAGCCGGCCGCAACCGGCGGCGAACAGGGTGTCGCCACAGAACAGCAGGCCATGGTGGTAGTAGGCGATGTGCCCCAGGGTATGGCCAGGCACGGCGTAGACATCGAAGTCCCAGCCGAGCACGCTGACCTTGTCGTTGTCATGCAGGGCCTTGTCCCGTGCCGGGATGTTTTCGCTGGCCGGGCCGTAAACGGTGGCGTTCGTCGCAGTCTTCAGCGCCTGGACGCCGCCGACGTGATCATGGTGATGGTGGGTGATCAGGATGTCGCTCAGGACCCAGTCCGGATGGGCCTCGAGCCAGGCTTGCACCGGCGCGGCGTCACCCGGGTCGACCACGGCGCAGCGCTGGGTGGCGTGGTCCTGTAACAACCAGATGTAGTTATCGGTGAATGCGGGCAGGGCACTGATCTGTATCATCGTGGAATTCGCCAAGCGGAAAACAAAGGCGCATCTTAGAACTTCCTGACGCGTTGGAGAATGCAATGACCGATGAAGCGTTCGCTCAGGCTGATCCTGACTGGCTGGCGTTGATCAGCGCCGCCCGTGAATGGCTGTCCGGCCCTGTCGGGCAGTTTTTGCTGGAAGAAGAACGGCGCATGCTCGAAGACGAGTTGAGCCGGTTCTTCGGCGGCTACCTGGTGCACTACGGGCCTTCGGCGCAAACGCCGCCGTCGGCACCGCAAGTCCAGCGCAACGTGCGCCTGGGGGCACCGTTGCCCGGGGTGGAAATCGTCTGCGAGGAGCAGGCCTGGCCGTTGAGCGAGCACGCCGCCGACGTGGTGGTCATGCAGCACGGCCTGGATTTCTGCCTGTCGCCCCACGGCTTGTTGCGTGAAGCCGCCAGCAGCGTACGCCCCGGCGGGCACCTGTTGATCATCGGCATCAACCCCTGGAGCGCTTGGGGCTTGCGTCATGTGTTTGCCCACGACGCCTTGCGCCAGGCCCGTTGCATCTCGGCGTCGAGGGTCGGCGACTGGCTCAACCTGCTGGGCTTTGCGCTGGAGAAACGCCGCTTCGGGTGCTATCGTCCGCCGCTTGCGTCGCCCAAGTGGCAGGCGCGCCTGGCCGGCTGGGAGCGCAAGGCCGGTGACTGGCAGCTGTCCGGCGGCGGTTTCTACCTGTTGGTGGCGCGCAAGATCGCGGTCGGGCTGCGCCCAGTGCGCCAGGTGCGACGCGAGCCGATGGGCAAGCTGATTCCCTTGCCAATGGCCAAGGTCAATCGTCGCCACATAGAGCTGTAACCTTTTCGATGGTTTGCCGGTATCGGGCAGCGGGTGTTGTCGGGCCCGATCGGCGGGCCTTTGCATTTTTTCTGGATAGATTGGCATGAGCGATAGCGTAGAACTCTTCACTGATGGCGCCTGCAAGGGCAACCCCGGTCCGGGCGGCTGGGGCGCGTTGCTGGTGTGCAAGGGCGTGGAGAAGGAACTCTGGGGCGGCGAAACCAATACCACCAACAATCGCATGGAACTGATGGGCGCCATCCGTGGCCTGGAAGAACTCAAGCGGCCCTGCGATGTGCTACTGGTGACCGACTCGCAGTACGTCATGAAAGGCATCAACGAGTGGATGGCCAACTGGAAGAAGCGCGGCTGGAAGACGGCGGCGAAGGAACCGGTAAAAAACGCCGACCTCTGGAAGCTGCTGGATGAACAGGTCAACCGCCACAATGTCACCTGGAAATGGGTACGTGGCCACATCGGCCACCACGGCAACGAACGGGCCGACCAGTTGGCCAATCGTGGGGTCGATGAGGTGCGGGGCTACAAGCAGGCTTGATAGGGCATAGTCAGGATCTGCACAGGATGACACCTGTGGTGCGGGAGCTTTTGTGGCGAGGGAGCTTGCTCCCGCTGGACTGCGAAGCAGGCCCCTGGGGCGGTCGCTGCGCAACCGAGCGCGAGCAAGCTCCCTCGCCACAAAAGCAGTCTCCGGCTAATTCTTCGCATGAGCGTGTTAACATCCGCGCTTTTGCAAGACTGCCCGTTGAGAGCTGAACACTGATGGCCAACAGATCTGTAGTGCTGGATACCGAAACCACCGGCATGCCGGTGACCGATGGTCACCGGATTATTGAAATCGGTTGTGTCGAGCTGATCGGCCGGCGCCTGACCGGTCGCCATTTCCACGTTTACCTGCAACCGGATCGCGAAAGTGACGAAGGCGCCATCGGCGTGCACGGCATCACCAACGAATTTCTGGTGGGCAAGCCGCGTTTCGCCGAAGTGGCCGATGAGTTCTTCGAATTCATCCAGGGCGCGCAGCTGATCATCCATAACGCGGCGTTCGACGTCGGGTTCATCAACAACGAATTCGCCCTGATGGGCCAGCACGACCGGGCTGACATTACCCAGCATTGCACCATCCTCGATACCCTGATGATGGCCCGGGAACGTCACCCTGGGCAGCGCAACAGCCTTGACGCCTTGTGCAAGCGCTACGGGGTCGACAACTCCGGTCGTGAGCTGCACGGCGCCTTGCTCGACTCCGAGATCCTGGCCGACGTCTACCTGACCATGACCGGCGGCCAGACCAGCCTGTCCCTGGCCGGTAACGCCTCGGACGGCAACGGTACGGGGGAAGGCTCTGGCAACCAGGCCACGGAAATCCGGCGTTTGCCCGCCGACCGCCAGCCATCGCGGATTATCCGCGCCAGCGAAAGCGACCTGGCCGAACATGCCGCGCGTCTGGAAGCCATCGCCAAGTCTGCAGGTGCTCCGGCATTGTGGACGCAGTTGGCCGAGTCGCAGGCCGCTTCGCACTGATGAAACCCTGTGAGAGCCATGCTGTTCATTCAAGGTAAGAAAAGAACCTGTGGCGAGGGAGCTTGCTCCCGCTCGGTTGCGTAGCGACCGCAAGATTTTGGGGCCGCTTCGCAGCCCAGCGGGAGCAAGCTCCCTCGCCACAATAATCCAGGCAATCCTTGTGTGAACCACTGCATCCATCGTCCATTTCTCGCCACAATCGCCACGACCTTCTAACCTGAGGTAACGGGCAGGCTACGGATCCCGCTTGATGTGTGAAGATTTGAAAGACAAGGGCAATGGATGGCACCACGCCGTTGGTTGCCTCAAGGAATGAGGACCTTCCCCAGTATGCAACCGGTCATGAATCCCAAGCACCCCGGGTTGTCGGTGCGCGTCGTCGATGACGGCTTTGCCGCTTATATCTGGGGCAGTGACTTCAGTTTCGAAGTCAGCGACTACGCGACGGCGCAGATCGGTCGTCCTGTCAGCCAGTGGCCGGTGACCCCCATTGTTCCCTATCGCAAGTGCTATGGCATCGATCCCGAGGAGTTCAGCAGCTTCCGCGATGCCCCGGACAGCGAGATCTTCATGGCTTATCTCGACGACCAGCCCGTGGGGCATCTGGTGGTCAGTACCAACTGGAATGGCTATGCCCACATCGACGAGTTGGCGGTACACGCCCCGGCCCGTCGCCACGGGGTGGCCAAGGCATTGCTGGATGTCGCCCAGTTCTGGAGTCGCAAGAAAAAACTGCCGGGCATCATGCTCGAGACCCAGAACAACAATCTGGGTGCCTGCCGGCTCTATGAGCGTTGCGGCTACGTGCTTGGCGGTATCGATCACCTGCGCTATCGCGGCATTGACCGGCATACCGCCGAAGTGGCGTTGTTCTGGTACCGGCTGTTCGACGATCCGCTGGGCATGTCGATCAGTGGCTCAGCAACGCCTCGGCTTGTTCCGTAATCCGTTCCAGCAGCGATTGGACGGTGGGTGAGGGCTGCGTGCCGTTCAGGCTCAACGCATAGAGGCCAATCGCAATGGCGGGCGATACCGGGCAGACGTCCAGGCCGCTGCCCTTGGCACCCGAAGCGGTGAACGGGTCGACGATGGCAAGGCCTTCGCCGGCCTCGACCATGGCGCGCATCATCTGATGGGTCTGGACGCGGATCTGGATCATCGGCGCCGGACGCAGCGCCGCCAGTTTATGCTCGAACGCCGGGCTCAGCGGGTCATGGCCGTCCAGGCCTACCAACGGCTGGCCCGCCAGGTCCTGGAGCGAAATGTATTTCTGTCGTGGTTGCAGCCAGCCGTGAGGTGCGAGCAATTGCAGCTTGCCCTGGGCGATCATCTGGCAATGGATGTCGGGGTGTTCGGGGTCGTGCAAGCTCAGCCCCAGGTCGCTTTCACGCAACAGCAGGCTGTGGACGATGTCGCGGGTCGGTTGGCTGAGGAGGGTGCAGGGCGCATCCGGATGGCGGCGACGCAAGGCGGCGATGCTCTGGGGCAACAACTGCTGGGCCAGCGGCGGCGTGCAGATAACGCGCAAGGGCGGCGCCTGATAGTGTTTCAGGCTGCTGGCCAGGCGCTGCACGGGTTCGAGGGTGTCGTACACCCGCGTGATGCCGTCGCGCAATTCAAGGGTTTCCCGGGTGGCCTGCAAACGCCCGCGCACGCTGGCAAATAGCATGAAGCCCAACTGGGCCTCGGCATCGCGCAGGATCGCCTCGACCTCTGCCACCGGCAGTTGCAGCCATTCGGCCGCCGTGCCGAGGTGGCCGGTTTGCAGCAGCGCCTGGATCACTTCGATGTGGCGTAAACGCATGCAAGAAGTCCATGTTCGGCGGGTGAGCCATTGAGTGGCTGAATCCTAACCCAAGTCCGGGCATGACTTCTGCTCATAACCAATTGGTTACAGCGCGATTTGCGTTTCAGTGGGTGTTTGCGCCTGCAGTGGCGTTTCCGGTTCGCGCGTCAATTCGATTTGAGATTGCACCAGCATAAATTTGCCGTCTTCGAGTTTATTGACTCGATCACCGATGGCCAGCTTATAAGTGGTGACAGGCTCCTTGCCGTTTCCGTCGGGCGACGGGGTCGATTCCTGGAACTCATGCACCGAATAGACGCGACCTTCGGCGTCCCGCGCATGAAATTGTCCGACAAGTACTGCTGCCATTGCTTAGAACCTCTGGAAATAAATCACTCGATTTGCGGTTCTGTAGACCTTGGTCAAGCGCGGTAAGTTTTCCTACATGAAAAAAATAGTCCAGCCGACGGGTTTTCGTCGCTCCACTGGTCCAATTGTCACCCCGATCATCTATAACTACAGGCTCCTTTGAGCCGACAGTCGAGAAGCCTCTCATGAGTAATGTCTACACAGTGGCCGTTTTGGTGGGCAGCCTGCGCAAGGCATCGATCAACCGCAAGGTCGCGCTGGCACTGGCTGACCTGGCGCCAGCCAACCTCAAGCTGACGATCATCGAGATCGGCGAGTTGCCGCTCTACAACGAAGACATCGATGTTTCCCCTCCGGCAGCCTACAGCACTTTCCGTCAGCAGGTGGGCGCGGCCGACGCTTTGTTGTTCGTCACGCCTGAATACAACCGATCGGTACCGGCGCCGTTGAAAAATGCCATCGACGTCGGCTCGCGCCCCTACGGCCAGAGTTGCCTGAGCGGCAAGCCGGGCGCGGTGATCAGCGCTTCGCCGGGTGCCATCGGGGGTTTTGGTGCCAACCATCATTTGCGCCAGTCGCTGGTATTTCTTGACGTTCCCTGCATGCAACAGCCGGAAGCCTACCTGAGCGGTGCCGGGACGGCGTTTGACGAGGCGGGCAACCTATCGGAGTCGGTACGGCCGTTCCTGCAAACGTTCATCAATGCCTACGGCAAGTGGGTCGAGCAACACAAGAAGGCTTGATACCCCTCTGGCACTTCAAGCCAAGCACCTTTGTGGCGAAGTGATTTCCTGTGGGAGCAAGGCTTGCCCGCGATGGCCGCAGCGCGGTTTACCAGCTCAACCGCGATATCGTTCATCGCGGGCAAGCCTTGCTCCCACGGTGGGATAACCCTCTCTCGCGACATCGGCAACTCATCTGCGCTTTACTGGATATTCGAATTTCCATATATTCGCCCCTTCGCACCACCAGGCCGTTCTTCGTTTGACTCCCTCTTTTCAATCCTCCTTCCAAGGCTGTTGCGCATGCTGATCGCGTCGTTGATTTTCCTGCTGACCATTACGTTGGTGATCTGGCAGCCCAAGGGGCTTGGCGTCGGCTGGAGCGCGACGCTCGGCGCGCTGCTGGCGTTGTTGAGCGGGGTGGTGCAGGTCGGTGACATTGCGCTGGTCTGGCAGATCATCTGGAACGCCACCGGTACATTTGTCGCGTTGATCATCATCAGCCTGCTGCTGGACGAGGCCGGCTTCTTCGCCTGGGCGGCCTTGCACGTGGCCCGTTGGGGAAAGGGCAGCGGGCGCAAGTTGTTTGCGTTCATGGTGCTGCTGGGGGCGCTGGTCTCGGCGTTGTTTGCCAATGACGGGGCGGCGTTGATCCTGACGCCCATCGTGATTTCGATGCTGCTGGCGTTGCGGTTTTCCCCGGCGGCGACCCTGGCCTTCGTGATGGGCGCCGGCTTCATTGCCGACTCCGCGAGCCTGCCGCTGGTGGTGTCGAACCTGGTGAACATCGTCTCGGCGGACTTCTTCGGCATTGGCTTCAACCGCTATGCGGCGGTCATGGTGCCGGTGAACCTGGTCAGCGTGGCGGCCAGCCTGGCGATCTTGCTGTGGTTCTTTCGTCGCGACATCCCGCGCGACTACGACCCGCATCAACTGGACGATCCGGCGACGGCGATCCATGACAAGGCAACGTTTTATGCCGGCTGGGCGGTGCTGGTGATCCTGCTGCTGGGCTGCTTTGCGCTGGAGCCGCTGGGGATCCCCATCAGCGCGATTTCGGCGGTCTGTGCCGCGTTGCTGCTGGCTGTCGCGGCCCGCGGCCACAAGATTTCCACCCGCAAGGTGATGAAGGAAGCGCCGTGGCAGATCGTGATTTTCTCCCTCGGCATGTACCTGGTGGTCTATGGCCTGCGCAATGCCGGGCTGACCGGCTACCTGGCCCATTGGCTCGACGGCTTCGCCGAATATGGCGTGTGGGGTGCGGCCATGGGCACCGGCATACTGACGGCGTTGCTCTCGTCGGCCATGAACAATCTGCCGACGGTGCTGGTCGGCGCCTTGTCCATCGATGCCAGCCAGGCCACCGGGGTGGTGAAGGAGGCGATGATCTACGCCAACGTCATCGGCAGCGACCTGGGCCCGAAAATCACCCCGATCGGCAGCCTGGCGACTTTGCTGTGGCTGCATGTATTGGCGCGCAAGAACATCCAGATCGGCTGGGGGTATTACTTCAAGGTCGGGATCGTGCTGACGGTGCCGGTGCTGTTGGTGACGTTGGCGGCTTTGGCTGTGCGGTTGTCCTTCTAGACCGAGTTGGCTTCATCGCGAGCAGGCTCGCTCCCACATTGGAATGCATTCTCCTCTATGAATGTGCTCCCCTGTGGGAGCGAGCTTGCTCGCGATGAGGCCCTGGCAGACACTCCAAAACTCAGCTGTTTTGGCCCGGCACATCCGGCCAAAGATCGGCCACCAGGAATAGCCGCTCAGCTTCTTCCCACTCCCCCTCGGCATTTTCAGTCAGGCGCACCATCAACTGCGCCGGCGCCATCGGGTCAAGGTCCAGCCGCCAAGCGTCCAATTGCGCCGTGCTCCAGGTTTGCTCCGCCGGATAATGCGCCGGGGCCAGCCAGGCGGCGCGGGGCAGGGGTTGCCAGCGCCCAGGTGGGCGCTGGGCGACGAATGCAGGCCAATCCCGCTGATGCAGCCAACTGCCTCGCAAATGCCGGGGGTGCGCGCCGGCCGGCGGTTCGGCCTGGCCCGGCCAGGGATACAGCAAATACCCGCCCAGCCAGAGTTCGGAACGAAACAGCTCGATGCCTGAAGGCTCGATACCCAATGCCGCCAGGGCCTCACGGCTTTCCGGGCGGGCCGAGATGGGCAATTGGTGTTCGCGCAGATGCGTCAGCTTGCGGTCGAGTCGGTCATGGCAACCCGGCCCGAGCCACTGCGCGGTGTCCCGGCCATCGCCTTCCTGCGGGCCGAGGTACAGCTTGATCGCCAACTCCAGATGATGGACACCGTCACGATCGCGCAGCAGCAGGTCCAGTTCACCCAGGGTATGGCCTTCGTGGCGGATCGGCAGGTTCGCGGCAATCAGCTCGATGCCCGGGGCGTGCTGCACGGCAAACTGCCACAGCCTTTCGTAATACAGGCCCAGGCGACGCGTGCGTCCCAGGGACAGGCAGTGCAGCAGTGGGTAGCTGTCACGGTCCAGTTGTCGCAGCCAATGCTCCAGCTGACCCGGCGCCTGCACCCAGTCACTGCCGGCCAGGGGATGGCGCTGGGGCCAGGGCGTGTCGATGAGCATCGGCGGGGCGATGATCACCCACGCGAGGTCGCGCACTTCGGGATGGCGAAGGCGGCGGGGCAAGTCCAGCAATTCAGGGAACAGGATCATTTTGCGAGCATAGCTGCTGCGACGAAGGCTTAAAGGATTTTGTCTATGGAGCGCTTTCGCCCATAATCGTGGTTTTCGCCCGTCGCAGACCCTCGCAGGAGCCTCATGGAGCAATTTCGCAATATCGGCATCATCGGTCGCCTGGGCAGTTCGCAGGTGTTGGACACCGTTCGCCGTCTCAAACGTTTCCTCCTGGAGCGACACCTGCATGTGATCCTCGAAGATACCATCGCCGAAGTCTTGCCGGGCCATGGCCTGCAGACGTCGTCGCGCAAGATGCTGGGCGAGGTCTGCGACATGGTGATCGTGGTCGGCGGCGACGGCAGCCTGCTGGGGGCCGCGCGGGCCCTGGCGCGGCACAATATCCCGGTGCTGGGGATCAACCGGGGCAGCCTGGGGTTCCTCACCGATATCCGCCCTGACGAGCTGGAAACCAAGGTCGCCGAGGTGCTGGACGGCCACTACCTGGTGGAAAACCGCTTCCTGCTGCAAGCCGAGGTCCGTCGTCACGCCGAGGCCATCGGCCAGGGCGATGCTCTCAATGACGTGGTGCTGCACCCCGGCAAATCCACGCGCATGATCGAATTCGAGCTGTACATCGACGGCCAGTTCGTCTGCAGCCAGAAGGCCGACGGCCTGATCGTCGCCACACCCACCGGTTCCACGGCCTACGCGCTGTCGGCCGGTGGGCCGATCATGCACCCCAAGCTCGACGCTATTGTGATTGTGCCCATGTACCCCCATACCTTGTCTGGGCGACCGATTGTGGTCGATGGCAACAGTGAGCTGAAAATCGTCGTGTCCAAGGATATGCAGATCTACCCGCAAGTGTCCTGTGACGGCCAGAACCATTTCACCTGCGCGCCGGGTGACACCATCACCGTCAGCAAGAAAGCGCAGAAGCTGCGCCTGATCCATCCGCTGGATCACAATTACTACGAAGTCTGCCGGACCAAGCTCGGCTGGGGCAGTCGGTTGGGGGGTGGAGGCGACTGATGCTCGATCCTGCGCGCAGTTACGATTTGATCGGTGACGTGCACGGATGCGCCCTGACCCTGGAACACCTGCTGGACCGACTCGGTTACCACAAGCAGGGCGGGGTCTGGCGGCATCCGTCGCGCATGGCCGTGTTCCTGGGGGACATCATCGACCGTGGCCCGCGGATTCGCGAGGCGCTGCACATCGTCCACGACATGGTCGTGGCCGGCCAGGCGCTGTGCATCATGGGCAACCACGAGTTCAACGCCCTGGGCTGGAGCACACCGGCATTGCCCGGCAGCGGCCAGCGCTACGTGCGCGAGCACACGCCGCGCCATGCCCGCCTGCTCAACGAGACCCTGACCCAGTTCGAGCAGCATCCCGGCGACTGGCATGACTTTCTCAAGTGGTTCTACGAGCTGCCGCTGTTTGTCGACGCCGGCCGGTTCCGGGTGGTGCATGCCTGTTGGGATGCAGGCCTGATCGAACCGCTGCGTGGCCTGTTCCCGGACGGTTGTGTCGACGAGCATTTCCTCCAGGCCTCGGCGCAACCGGGCAGTTTTGCCTGCACGGTGTTCGATCGTTTGCTGCGTGGCACGGACATGCGCCTGCCTCATGGCCTGACGCTGACCGGTGGCGATGGCCTGACCCGTTCGTTTTTCCGCACCAAGTTCTGGGAAGACAACCCGCAGACCTATGGCGACATCGTGTTCCAGCCCGACGCCTTGCCGGAACCGGTGGCCCGCACGCCGCTGTCGCCGGATGAAAAAAACAACCTGCTGCGCTATGGCGTCCATGAACCGTTGCTGTTCGTCGGCCACTATTGGCGCAGCGGCAAACCCGCGCCCATTCGCCCGAACCTGGCCTGCCTGGATTACAGCGCGGTGCTCTACGGCAAGCTGGTCGCCTATCGCCTCGACCAGGAAACCCGCCTGGACCCGCACAAGTTCGTCTGGGTCGATGTCGAGCGGCCGGAGGTGGTGCAATGAGCGTCGTCGCGGTTTTGCGCCTGCCCCTGGCAGTGGACCTGAGCGGCTTCGTCAAGCTGCTGCAACGCATGCAGGTGCCCCATCGTGTCAGCGAAGAGGCGGGCGAACAGGTGCTTTGGGTGCCGGATGAAATCAGTGAGGACGTGCGTTCGTTGTACGCACGTTTCCCCGCTGGCGATCCCGAGCAACAACTGGCACTGCCGGACACCGGCAGTACGTCCCGGCGAGCGGGGTTTGTCCAGCAACTGAGGCGCAGTCCAGTGACGGCCGTGGTGTTGTTGCTGAGCCTGATCGTCAGCGCGGTCACCCTGCTGGGGGAGAATCTTGAGACCCTGCGCTGGCTGACCTTCCTCGAGTTCCGCGTCGTTGGCGACTACATCCAGTTCACGCCGCTGGCCGATAGCCTGGCGGCGGGGCAGTGGTGGCGCCTGGTGACGCCGATGCTGATCCACTTCGGCTTCCTGCACATCGCCATGAATGGCATGTGGTACTGGGAACTGGGACGGCGGATCGAAGCGCGCCAGGGCGGTATCAACCTGTTGGGGCTGACGCTGCTGTTCAGCCTCGTCTCCAATTTTGCCCAGTACTTTTTCAGCGGCCCGACGCTGTTCGGCGGCTTGTCGGGGGTGTTGTACGGTTTGCTGGGCCATTGCTGGATCTACCAATTGCTCGCACCGAACCCGGCCTATCACTTGCCCCGCGGGGTGTTGGTGATGATGCTGGTGTGGTTGCTGCTGTGCCTGTCCGGGCTGGTTTCGCTGATCGGTTTCGGTGAAATCGCCAATGCGGCCCACGTCGGCGGGCTGCTCGTCGGCTGCTTCACGGGTTTGTTGGGCGGGCTGTTCGCTCGCCGTAAAATGGCCCTTTGACCGGCACCTGTGTCTTTTGAGAATGCGCGATTTGCGCGGAGAACCCATGTCTTCCTTCAACGAAATGATCCAGAACATCACCCCCGACATCTACCGGAGCCTGAAGCTGGCGGTGGAAATCGGTAAATGGGCCGACGGCAACAAGCTCACCGCCGAGCAGCGCGAGCTGTCGCTGCAGGCGATGATCGCCTGGGAAATCCAGAACCTGCCCGAAGAGGAGCGTACCGGTTACATGGGCGCGCAGGAATGTCATTCGAAGTCCACTGAAGTGCCGAATATCCTGTTCAAGTCGGACGCCATCCATTGATCGAGATTGGCCGCGGTGCAATCAGCAAGATGTCGGCACGCCTTGACGGGCCGACCGTTCAATACGCCTTTCGCCTGGGCGATGTCGAGGTGCCGGTCAATCCGTTGATCGGCAGCACGGTGCGCCTGGAGTACCTCGGCGCAATCCATTGCACCCACTGCGGACGCCGGACCAAGACCAGCTTCAGCCAGGGTTATTGCTACCCCTGCATGACCAAGCTGGCCCAGTGCGACCTGTGCATCATGAGCCCCGAGCGTTGCCATTACGAGGCGGGCACCTGCCGCGACCCGGCCTGGGGCGAGCAATTCTGCATGACCGATCATGTGGTCTACCTGGCCAACTCCTCGGGCGTGAAAGTCGGCATCACCCGCGCCACGCAATTGCCGACCCGTTGGCTGGACCAGGGCGCCAGCCAGGCGCTGCCGATCCTGCGGGTCGCCACCCGCCAGCAATCGGGGTTTGTCGAAGACCTGTTCCGCAGCCAGGTGGCGGACAAGACCAACTGGCGCGCCTTGCTCAAGGGCGACGCCGTGGCGGTGGACCTGCCGGCGATCCGCGACGCGCTGTTCGAAAGCTGCGCCCAGGGATTGCAGGGCTTGCAGGAACGATTCGGCCTGCAAGCGATCCAGACCATAGCGGACGTCGAGCCCATCGAGATCCGTTATCCGGTGGAGCAGTACCCGGCCAAGATCGTCAGCTTCAACCTGGACAAGGACCCGATCGCCGAAGGCACGCTGCTGGGGATCAAGGGCCAGTACCTGATTTTTGACACCGGCGTGATCAACATTCGTAAATACACGGCCTACCAGCTCGCCGTGCATCAGTAGAAGGATTCGACCCATGCGCACCGAACAACCGAAGATGATTTACCTGAAGGACTATCAGGCGCCCGAGTACCTGATCGATGAGACGCACCTGACCTTCGAGTTGTTCGAGGACCACAGCCTGGTCCATGCGCAACTGGTGATGCGCCGCAACCCTGAGCGTGGCGCCGGGCTGCCGCCGCTGGTGCTCGATGGCCAGCACCTGGAGCTGATCTCGCTCAAGCTCGATGATGCCGACCTGGGGCAGGGCGACTATCAGCTGGACGACAGCCACCTGACCCTGCACCCCAAGGCCCAGGCCTTCACGGTCGACACCACCGTGCGGATCCACCCGGAAACCAACACCGCCCTGGAAGGTTTGTACAAGTCCGGCAGCATGTTCTGCACCCAGTGCGAGGCCGAGGGTTTCCGCAAGATCACCTATTACCTCGACCGCCCGGATGTGATGAGCAAGTTCACCACCACCGTGGTGGCCGAGCAGCACAGCTATCCGGTGCTGCTGTCCAACGGCAACCCGATTGCCAGCGGCCCCGGCGAAGAGGGCCGGCACTGGGCGACCTGGGAAGACCCGTTCAAGAAGCCGGCCTACCTGTTTGCCCTGGTGGCCGGCGACCTGTGGTGCGTCGAAGACACTTTCACCACGCTGAGCGAGCGCACTGTGGCGCTGCGCATCTATGTCGAGCCGGAAAACATCGACAAATGCCAGCACGCCATGACCAGCCTGAAGAAGTCGATGCGCTGGGACGAAGAGGTATACGGGCGCGAGTACGACCTGGACATCTTCATGATTGTCGCGGTCAACGATTTCAACATGGGCGCCATGGAGAACAAGGGCCTCAATATCTTCAACTCCAGCGCCGTGCTGGCCCGCGCCGAAACCGCCACCGATGCCGCGCACCAGCGGGTCGAGGCGATCGTTGCCCACGAATACTTCCATAACTGGTCGGGCAACCGCGTGACCTGCCGCGACTGGTTCCAGCTGTCGCTCAAGGAAGGTTTCACGGTGTTCCGCGACGCCGGGTTCTCGGCCGACATGAACTCCGCCACGGTCAAGCGTATCCAGGACGTGGCGTATCTGCGTACCCACCAGTTCGCCGAAGACGCCGGCCCCATGGCGCATCCGGTGCGTCCGGACAGTTTTATCGAGATCTCCAACTTCTACACCCTGACCGTGTACGAAAAGGGCTCGGAAGTGGTCGGCATGATCCACACCCTGCTGGGGGCTGAGGGTTTCCGCAAGGGCAGTGACCTGTACTTCGAACGCCACGACGGCCAGGCTGTGACCTGTGATGACTTCATCAAGGCCATGGAAGATGCCAATGGCGTCGACCTGACCCAGTTCAAGCGTTGGTACAGCCAGGCCGGTACACCACGGCTGGCGGTGAGCGAGTCTTACGACGCCGCCGCCAAGACCTACAGCCTGACGTTCAGCCAGAGCTGCCCGCCGACCCCGGACAAGCAGGAAAAACTGCCATTCGTGATTCCCGTGGAGCTCGGCCTGCTGGACAGCCAGGGTGCTGAAATCCCTCTGCGCCTGGCCGGTGAAGCCGCGGCAGACGGCACGTCCCGAGTGATCTCGGTGACCGAAGCCGAGCAGACCTTCACCTTTGTCGACATCGCCGAACAGCCGCTGCCTTCGTTGCTGCGGGGTTTCTCGGCGCCGGTGAAGCTGAGCTTCCCGTACAACCGCGACCAGTTGATGTTCCTCATGCAACACGACAGCGACGGCTTCAACCGCTGGGATGCCGGCCAGCAGCTGTCGGTGCAGGTGTTGCAGGAACTGATCGCCCAACATCAGCAGGGCGCCAAGCTCGCGCTGGATCCGCGCCTGGTCAGTGCGCTGCGCAGCGTGCTGACGGATGAGTCCCTGGACCAGGCCATGGTCGCCGAAATGCTCTCGCTGCCAAGCGAAGCCTACCTGACGGAAATCAGCGAAGTGGCTGACGTCGAGGCGATCCATGCCGCTCGTGAGTTCGCCCGCCAGCAGTTGGCCGACAACCTGTTCGAAGCCCTGTGGCTGCGTTACGCAGCCAACCGCGACCTGTCGAAGAAGACCCCTTACGTGGCCGAGGCCGAGCATTTCGCTCGTCGCGCGTTGCAGAACATCGCGCTGTCGTACCTGATGCTCACCGGCAAGCCTGAGGTGCTGAGCGCGACCCTGGAGCAGTTCGACACCGCCGACAACATGACCGAGCGCCTGACCGCGCTGGCGGTGCTGGTCAACTCGCCATTCGAAGCCGAGAAGGCCAAGGCGCTGCAAGTGTTTGCGGAGAACTTCAAGGGCAACCCACTGGTCATGGACCAATGGTTCAGCGTCCAGGCCGGCAGCCCGTTGCCGGGTGGCCTGGCGCGGGTCAAGGCATTGATGGAGCACCCGGCGTTCAATATCAAGAACCCGAACAAGGTGCGGGCGCTGGTGGGGGCGTTTGCCGGGCAGAACCTGATCAACTTCCACGCCGCCGACGGTTCGGGTTATCGCTTCCTCGCGGACCTGGTCATCCAGCTCAATGGCTTCAACCCGCAGATCGCCTCCCGGCAACTGGCCCCGCTGACTCGCTGGCGCAAATACGACAGCGCCCGCCAGGCGCTGATGAAAGCCGAGCTGGAACGCATCCTGGCGTCCGGCGGGCTGTCCGCCGATGTCTTCGAGGTGGTGAGCAAGAGCCTGGCATAAACAGGCACTGCCTTACCTTTGTGGCGAGGAAGCTTGCTCCCGCTGGCTGTAGGAGCTGTGTAGGAGCTGTGTAGGAGCTGTCGAGTGAAACGAGGCTGCGATCTTTCCCCAGACACTTGAATCTCAAGCGAAAGATCAAAAGATCGCAGGCTTCGCCAGCTCCTACAGAGGCCAGCGGGAGCAAGGTCCCTCGCCACATTCATCACCCTCACGAATGTCTTCTGATTCACCCTTGGCCGATATCCCCCCGGTTAACAAAAGATAACGCGGCGTCGATTGTCAGACCTTTCGAAAGCCCGATAGGATAGGTCTGCTTCCGAAGTGGCTCTAGATTGCAGGTTTCAGGACTATGCTCCAGGACTGGCAACGTACCAAGCCATAACAATAATAATGGGGGAAAGGTCTATGAATGAGCCTGTCATGGCTGTGGGCCGCTGCCGGCCGCCGATGCTGCGCAGGGTCGCGTTGCTGGCTTCGGCGCTCTCGCTGCTGGGCTCTGCGCTGTTGTCGGCACCGGTGATGGCCGTTGCGGCGTCGACGTCCGATGTCATCTATTCCGTCGAGTCGGCCAAGGCCAGCAAAAGCCTGATGCTCGATGTGGTCCACGCCGGCCAGCGCCTGGTGGCGGTCGGTGACCGCGGGCACATTGTCTATTCGGACGACCAGGGCAAGTCCTGGACCCAGGCCAAGGTGCCGACTCGCCAACTGCTCACGGCGGTATTTTTCGTCGATGATAAACACGGCTGGGCCGTGGGGCACGACGCGCAGATCCTCGCCAGCGATGACGGCGGCAGCACCTGGACCAAGCAATTCGAAGACCTCACCCGCGAAGCACCCCTGCTGGACGTCTGGTTCAAGGATGCCAGCAACGGTTTCGCCGTGGGCGCCTACGGCGCACTGCTGGAAACCACCGACGGCGGCAAGCACTGGGAAGACGCCAGCGACCGCCTCGAAAACGAAGACCAGTTCCACCTCAATGCGATAGCCGCCGTGAAAGATGCCGGGCTGTTCATCGTCGGCGAGGCCGGCAGCATGTTCCGCTCCGCCGATTGGGGCCAGACCTGGGAAAAGCTCGAAGGCCCGTACGAAGGCTCGCTGTTCGGCGTCGTCGGCACTGCCCAGCCCTCGACGCTGTTGGCCTATGGCTTGCGCGGCAACCTCTATCGTTCCACCGACTTCGGCGGCACTTGGGATCAGGTCGAGCTCAAGGCCGCGCGCGGAGCCCTGGAGTTCGGCCTCTCAGGCGCCACGCTGCTGGCGGACGGTTCCATCGTGATTGTCGGCAACGGCGGCAGCGTCGTGCGCAGTACCGACGACGGCGAGACCTTCAGCGTGTTCAACCGCCCGGACCGAATTTCCGTGGCCGCCGTCACGGCGGCAGGCAACGGCAACCTGATTCTGGCGGGGCAAGGCGGCGTTCGTGCCACCACGTCCACCGGCGCCGAACTGAGCAAATGAGTCACGCCTGCAAGACGGGCACAAAAACAAGAAGGCGGACCCCATGAGCAGTCATCACCAAGACAAGGCGACGTTCCTCGAGCGCCTGATTTTCAACAACCGCCCGGCAGTGATCATCATTTGCCTGCTGGTCAGCATTTTCCTGTTCTGGCAGGCCACGCTGATCCGGCCGTCCACCAGTTTCGAAAAAATGATCCCGCTTGAGCACCCCTTCATCCAGAAGATGCTCGAACACCGCAACGACCTGGCGAACCTGGGCAACACGGTGCGCATTTCCGTGGAAGCCACCAACGGCGACATTTTCTCCAAGGAATACATGGAGACCCTGCGCCAGATCCACGACGAGGTGTTCTACATTTCCGGTGTCGACCGTTCCGGGCTCAAGTCGTTGTGGAGCCCGAGCGTGCGCTGGACCGAAGTGACGGAGGAGGGCTTTGCCGGCGGCGAGGTGATTCCCCAGAGCTATAACGGTTCGGCCGACAGCCTCGACCTGCTGCGCAACAACGTGCTCAAGTCCGGCCAGGTCGGGCGCCTGGTGGCCAACGACTTCAAGTCGAGCATCATCGACATCCCGCTGCTGGAGTCCTATCCCGACCCGCAGGACCAGGGCAAGTTGCTCGCCCTCGACTACCGGAAGTTTTCCCACGAGCTTGAAGACAAGATCCGCAACAAGTTCGAAGCACAGAACCCCAACGTGCAGATCCATATCGTCGGTTTCGCCAAGAAGGTCGGCGACCTGATCGACGGCTTGGTCATGGTGGTGCTGTTCTTCGGCGTGGCTTTCGTCATCACCCTGATCCTGCTGTACTGGTTCACCCACTGCATGCGCAGTACCGTCGCGGTCTTGACCACCACCCTGGTGGCGGTGGTCTGGCAGTTGGGGCTGATGCACGCGGCCGGTTTCGGCCTGGATCCGTACTCGATGCTGGTGCCGTTCCTGATCTTCGCCATCGGCATTTCCCATGGGGTGCAGAAAATCAACGGCATCGCCTTGCAGTCCAGCGATGCGGACAATGCCCTGACGGCGGCGCGGCGAACCTTCCGGCAGTTGTTCCTGCCGGGGATGATCGCGATCCTGGCGGACGCCGTGGGTTTCATCACCCTGCTGATCATCGACATCGGCGTGATCCGCGAACTGGCCATTGGCGCCTCCATCGGCGTGGCGGTGATCGTGTTCACCAACCTGATCCTGCTACCGGTGGCGATCTCCTACGCCGGCATCAGCAAGCGTGCGGTCGAGCGCAGCAAGAAAGACGCGACCCGCGAACATCCGTTCTGGCGCCTGCTGTCGAACTTCGCCAGCGCCAAGGTCGCGCCGGTGTCCATTGCCCTGGCGGTGATCGCCTTTGGCGGTGGCCTCTGGTACAGCCAGAACCTGAAGATCGGCGACCTGGACCAGGGCGCGCCGGAACTGCGTCCGGACTCGCGCTACAACCAGGACAACAACTTCATCATCAGCAATTACTCCACCAGCTCCGATGTACTGGTGGTGATGGTCAAGACCAAGGCCGAAGGCTGTTCGCGCTATGAAGCCATGGCCCCCATCGATGAGTTGATGTGGAAGATGCAGAACACCGAGGGCGTGCAGTCGGCGATTTCCCTGGTGACCGTGTCCAAGCAAATGATCAAGGGCATGAACGAGGGCAACCTGAAATGGGAAACCCTGTCGCGCAACCCTGACGTGCTGAACAACTCCATCGCCCGGGCCGATGGCCTGTACAACAACAGTTGCTCCCTGGCACCGGTGCTGGTGTTCCTCAACGACCACAAGGCCGAGACGTTGGACCGCGCGGTGAAGGCGGTGCAGGATTTCGCCAAGCAAAACAACCGCGATGGCCTGGAGTTCATCCTTGCCGCCGGTAACGCTGGTATCGAAGCGGCCACCAACGAAGTGATCAAGGCATCGGAGCTGACCATCCTGATCCTGGTGTACATCTGCGTGGCAACCATGTGCATGATCACCTTCCGCTCCTGGGCGGCGACGCTGTGCATCGTGCTGCCGCTGGTGCTGACCTCGGTGCTGGGCAACGCCCTGATGGCGTTCATGGGCATTGGCGTGAAGGTCGCGACCTTGCCGGTGGTGGCCCTGGGCGTGGGGATTGGCGTGGACTACGGGATTTATATCTACAGTCGTCTGGAGAGTTTCCTGCGCGCCGGGCTGCCGTTGCAGGAAGCGTACTACCAGACGCTGAAGTCCACCGGCAAGGCGGTGCTGTTCACCGGTTTGTGCCTGGCCATTGGTGTGTGCACCTGGATCTTCTCGGCCATCAAGTTCCAGGCCGACATGGGCCTGATGCTGACGTTCATGTTGCTGTGGAACATGTTCGGCGCGTTGTGGCTGCTGCCAGCGCTGGCGCGGTTCCTGATCAAGCCTGAGAAACTGGCGGGGCAGAAGGGCAATTCGTTGTTTGCTCATTGATTGGGTAGCTTGCTCCCCCTGGCCCCTGTAGGAGCTGGCGAAGCCTGCGATCTTTTGATCTTGATCTTGATCTTTCACTTTCGACTCAATGGTCAAGGGAAAGATCGCAGCCTCGTTGCACTCGTCAGCTCCTACACAGCTCCACAGCCAGCGGGAGCCGGGGGAGCGGCATCACTATCCTTGCGCTTGTGTTGTAATCAGGTCGCCAACGGCAAGAATTTGCTTTGCGCCAGGGGCTTGCCGATTGTCCCTCGATGCACATTCACTACCGCATAAGGGCTATTAGCCTTGGAGAGCAGGGAATAATAGTCTTCTCGACGCTGTTCCTTGGTTTTCAGATGCGCGACGCTGTAGTTAGCCTTCGGCGTATCGATTTTTTCGTAGTGGAAATGGGCATACCACAGGGCAGCCCCGTTACGGTCGTTGACGGCGTATTCCTGCAGAAAATCCTTTCGAGTCCCTTTCAGTGCCTTGCGCCCGCCGAGCCGCGCGACCTGGATGAGATTTTTGTCGAACAGGTAGCTAAGGTTGCCGTCGGTAGGCGGCAGTCGCATGCTCAGTTCGATGCGCAAGGCAGTGCCCTTGGCTGTGAGCGTGGAAATGGCCTCTGAAAGGCTTTGACTCAAGGCTTGATCCGCCTGGGTCCGTTCGGTTTGCCTGGCAGCGTAGGCCCTGTCGAGTTCTTCCGAGATCGTGCGAAAGCGACTCGCCTCATTGTTCATGATCTCTTCGATTTCCTGAGGGTGACGGCAGCGACTCTTGTAGCCTTCGGCACGGCGCAGACGGACGTCCAGTTGGTCGAGCAACTCTTTTGCGTCGCGCTTGATGGCATTGACCGACCGGGTTTTTGGCGCGGGTGTCGGCCGGCGTACGTCGACGGGGTCCCACACTTCGCCATGCTGCGAATAGGTGGCAATCACCTTATCGTCGACCTGGGAACGCAACTCGACAACTTCAATCGGCAGTGAGGTGCCGGCCGGTTTCAGATCGCCGATCAGCACGCCATTCTTTCGAGTCTTGATCACTTTTTTCTGAGGCTGGCCGCTGGGCGCTTTCGTACGCCTGGGCGCACGTTTGCGTGGTGTCGGTTCCGGTTTGACTTCTGCTGCCAATTTGCCGGACGTATCCTGATACATGCTCTCAACCAGTTTGATCAACCTGTCGAAGTTGGCTTCCTGGATGTCGTCGGCATAGAGGGTTTTCATGCCCTGCAGGGCGTCCAGTGCTTCACCATAATGCTCGGTCAGACTGGTCAACACCTCAAGCTGGTCTGAGGGGGACAGTTCGTACAATTGCAGGTTCGAATGGGAGCGCATCGACTCGTCCAGTCGTTTGACGACGAGATACAAACTATTCGATAAGCTGGTTCCGAGCCTCTTGATCGCCAGCAACGTGAGCAAGGACAGCTGAAAGGCCTTGACGCCTATTGCGTTTTTTTCTCCCAGTCGGTCGCTGGTCAGGCGTTCGAACGCTTGCACTCCGGCGGAATCCAGGTTCAGCAGCTTCTCCAGATAGCCGTCCTTGAGTTCCAGCCAATGAATGGCGCGATCATTGAGTTCACAGAGGACATTCAGGTACCTCATATAGCCCTCCATATCTCTGGTCACCACTTCTTCCACAGGCTTTAGCCCAAACCCTGGATTGGCGGCAATGATGGCATCCATATCCGTCTCGATGACCGCGGCAGATTTGCGGGCATTGTTGATCACATTTTCCATCAGCGCGCGCCGCATTACAGACGGGAGCTCAATTTTCAGCCGCGCGCGCTCCTCTGCGCTGTCCAACAGCTTTAGATAAATGGCGGTCTGTTCATTGAGCAGCTCGTAATAAATTTTTCGCTTCGGCGCGCGTTGTTCTTCGGAATAGCGGCTTCCTTCCTGGAACAGGGTCATCACCTGTTGGGCAACGTCGATGGCGCGTTGTTGGTCGACCTGCTGGGTGACGAAATTGTTCAGTTCTTGGGTCAGCTCGTCGGTTCTGCGGGCATTCTGGCGACGGAGGTCGGCCATGCGTTTGGGCGGTGCGCCCCCGAGCAGGCGCAAGCGCAGGTCCAGGGACCAGTTGCCATCGGGATCTGCTCGCAGGGCGGGGCCCGTCCGTGCCGGATCAAGCGGGTCGATAATCGTGACCTGGCCTTCCGGATCCGAGTCGACTCGATACAGGCCGTCCTGGACCAACGCATGCCACTTTCCGGCGATCAAATACAAACCCTTTAACGGCCCGTACGGGATCGGCGTAGGCAATGATGCGGGGCGTGGTACCTGCATGCGCTGGATACGGGTGCGTTGTTCCTGCGTCAGCCGGTTCTGGGGATTGCTGAAGCTGAAATCGAGGAAGGTGTTGGGGGGGGCGCCAGGCAAGCCAATGGATCCCTGGCGGATCCTCGGCAGGTCGGGTGCGGGCCATTGCTGTGCAACGAGGCGCGGCGCGGGGGCGTGCATCGCTTGTTCCTTGATCGATATGGGCACGGAAGGGCGAACAGGTGCCTGGATGGAAGGAAACTGGGTCACCAACATGGCAAGGTTGACCAGCAAATCGACAGCGGCCAGTTCCCGCGTCACGGGATCGGCACTGCCCAGGTCCGGAATGTCATGGCTGGCGGCGGCCATCAGGCTCCATAGCCAAGCGACGGTCATGGTCGGACCGCGTAGCAATGGGAACAGCAACGTATTGAACAACAGGCTCCCACCCTTGAGCAGCGCCGCCCAGCGGCTTTCGCTGTTGGAAACCGAAGCGCGGTCGGCCTGGGTGATCAAGGCTTGGGCGTTGCAGCCATACAGGTATTGCATCAGCTTGCCGTTGCGCAGGTATTGCAGCAGTTCATCGCTATCGGCCTGGATGGCGAGCGTCGCGGGGGCGGGCACTTCAGGAACGCTGAACTCGTCGCCCTGGAAAAAGTGCACGATGTGCGGCTGCAGGAAGCCGCCATTGGCGTACACCGGGCGGGCGTCGTCGGACATCCAGGTCAGGACGCTTTTCTGCAGTTCGGTGTCGCTGACGACAGACTGCAACAGCGCCTGACGCGTCGGGAACTCCATCAGTACGGGCGTATACAGGGGGCGATACAACACGTGCGGACCGGCGCGGGTGTCCTGCGCCTCGATAATGAACATATTGCTCACGATGTCGGGCCGGGCCAGGGGCTTGCTCAGGAAGGCCAAGTGTTGGATGGCCACGGGGCGACCATTGACCTGCTGGTCGCTTGCGTCGGGTTGCAGCAGCGCCTCAATCAGGCGCAGCCCTTGACGGGTCATGCCGTTTTCGTTGCCGAGTACTTGCTGCAGCGCTTCGAGCGGTAGCTGCGCCGGGACCTGTTCCGCAAAGATCCGTTGGTAGTCAAGCGCTTGAGGCGAGTCGCCCAACAACTCCTGTTGCAGGTAGCGAGGGTAGGTCGTGCCAATGTCGACTTGTTCGATCAGCCCACCCCGACGGGTGATGTAGTCCGGCGTCAACCATGCAGGCAGTGTCAAACCGCGGCGATGGCTGAGCACCAGGTTTCCACTGGGGCGCGCAATGAGGTTGTCGATGGCCAGTTGCGTCAGGCTCATTGTCCTTTTCTCGCTGATGCCGACAGCCCCGGGATACCCGGCGGAGACCGTGAAGATCAGTTCCACATCGTCCGGTTGGAAGCGGTTGGGCTCAGCCTTGGCCTTGTCATTGTCGTTGGTCTTACTCATCTGGCTGAGCAACGCGTCAGCCGCGAAAGCCCTGATGTCGCTCAAAGGGAGCCGCACTTGGCTGCGTCTCTTGACGCTGGCCATCGCCAGGCTGTAGCGCTGGAACCTCGCCTGGTCGACGCTGGCCGCTGTTTTGAGCCAGGCGGGCAGTATCGGCCGCAGTTGTGCCGCTGCCTGCGGCGCCAGGCATGTGGCCCCGTCCATGGCGCGAGCCGGATCGCTCAGCTCGCTATAGAGCATCCCCAGCTTCTGCGGGCCGATCCGCGAGGGCAATTGCACAGCCCTCAGGTCCGCCAGTTGCTGTTCCAGAATCAGTTGCGCCTGGGTATCGAAGGCGTTGCCGCCTATTTCGTAGCGTTGGCAGGTAACGCTGTCGACGAGGTAGGCGTTGGCAATCCGCTCGGCCCAATCTTCATTGAAGGCCTCCAGTGAATCGAAGGTCCGCACGGCGCTGTCAGGGCTGCAAAGCATGATGACCAGGCCGTCGGGGGTGTAATGCAACAGCAGGATCTCGCTGCTTGGCAATTGCGCCGTGGAGGCACCGTAGGTGACGGCGCTTTGCAAGCTGTAAGCGTAGACGGGCGGGACATTGTCTTTGAAACGCTGTTCGCGGTCGGGCCAACGGACGATCTGGTCCAGGGCGTTGCGCACCGGCTCACTCAATCCGGTTTGTTGCAGCCCTTGGATATGCAGCATGTTGCGCAGGGTGTCGCTGAGCCATTGCCAGCGGTTGGTGGACAAGCCGGCATCGGATTGGGTGGCGTCATCAATGTCGGTGTTCCAATAGCGGGTCAGGGCATCTTCCAGCTCGATCGGTACCGTCAAGGGCAGTTCAAGCACGAGCTTTTCGATAACCTTCATGTCCAGGCTGTAACCGCCTGATTTAAGGCGGCGCGGCGGGGCATCGGAAAGATAACAGTCGAAGTTCCCTCGTGGCTTGAAGTCCAGGGGGGTGCCAAGGCTCAGGTAATCGAGCACTAGGCGCATGAAAGGCTGAAAGCGCCAACCGCGAGCGGCCACATCCGGGGTTGCCAGTTTGGTTTTGGACAGGTCGATGTTCAGGGTGGGAAATTTTTTCTGGATCGCCTGTTGCAGTGTTTGTTGCGCGACCTGCTCGAACGTCGGGCGTCCGGCAAATCGCTGGCTGATGTTTTGCGAAAATGCGCAAGGGCTGTCAGCCGGAGAGGGAGAGGTCATAAGAAATCCTTTTCCTGGGGTCGTGGTCATCGGGATGACGACCACGCCAGTTTCGGAATTTCTTCAATGCGCTGTGCGGTACATAGTTACCGCACTGTTGAGCGCGAGTCTTGGCGAGGCGACTGGCAACGGGAAGTATCAGGCTGGATCGCTGCCCAGCACTACATTCAGCGCGCTGCGGGCATCGTCCAGCTGCACCAGCGTGGCATGGCGGGCACCGAGGGCATCGCGGTTCTCGATGGCGGTGAGGATCGCCTTGTGTCGCGGCATCGCCAGTTCATGCAGGTTGGGCCGTTGGTTGGAATGCTTGAGCGCCTCGGCGATGGCCACTGACAACATGTTGCAGAGGTTGGCGAGCAGGTCGTTGTGGGTGGCGTCGGCGATGCGGCTGTGGAAGTCCAGGTCCGGTTGCAGCACGGCCTCGGGGGTCGGGGCCGCTTCCATGCGCTGGTAGGCCTCGCGGATGGAAGCGATGTCGTCCTCGTTGGCGAACTGTGCGGCCAGGGCAGCGGCCGCCGGCTCGATGATGCTGCGCACGCTGGTCAGCAGGTTGAAAAATTCATTTTGCGGGCTGCTCTGCATCAGCCAATGCAGCACATCCGGGTCGAGCATGTGCCATTCCCGCCGGGGCTTGACCACCGTGCCCACGCGCGGGCGCGAATACACCAGGCCCTTGGCGACCAGCACTCGCGTGGCTTCGCGCAGCACCGGGCGGCTGACCGCATACTCTTCGCATAGCAAGGCTTCAGCGGGCAGTTTATCGTCCGGTTTGAAGCGCCCGGAAACGATCTGCATGCCCAGTTCCTGGACGATGCGCGCGTGCATGCTTTTGCGGTCGGAGGGTTTGCGGTAATCCATGGGGCGTGGCGCGATCCTGTGCGGAGGGAGTGCTGCGCATCATAGCAGGCGCAGCGATGGCGGGTCGCTAATGCGATTTTTGATTTGGATGCAGACCCATTGTGGGAGCGGGCTTTTTTGTGGGAGCTGAGCTTGCTCGCGATGAGGCACTTGCAGTCAACATCTCTGTTGTCTGTTACACCGCTATCGCGAGCAAGCTCAGCTCCCACAAAAGCTTGCTCCCGCAGGGGGTACCCGCAAGGGGATGGGTAGGGTTAATGAGAGTGACGCGGCACCTCGGCACCGCGGCAACCGACCAGGAAGTCGAAGTCACAGCCCTGGTCCGCTTGCAGCACGTGGTCGATGTACAACTGCCGGTAACCGCCCACCAACAGGTTCTGCGGTGGCGGCAGGTCGGCCAGGCGCGCCGCGAGTTCGGCGTCCGGGATGTCCAGGTGCAGGCGGCCGCTGGCGCAATCGAGTTCGATCCAGTCGCCTTCCTTCACTGCCGCCAGAGGTCCGCCGGCGGCGGCTTCCGGTGCCACGTGCAGCACCACCGTGCCGTAGGCGGTGCCGCTCATGCGGGCGTCGGAAATCCGCACCATGTCCGTCACACCCTGGGCCAGCAGCTTGGCCGGCAAGCCCATGTTGCCGACTTCGGCCATGCCTGGATAACCCTTCGGCCCGCAGTTTTTCATCACCAGGATCGAGTCGGCGTCCACGTCCAGTTCCGGGTCGTTGATCCGTGCCTTGTACTCGTCGAAATTCTCGAACACCACCGCACGTCCGCGATGCTGCATCAGTTCGGCGGTGGCGGCGGACGGCTTGAGCACTGCGCCCAGTGGCGCCAGGTTGCCGCGCAGTACGCAGATACCGCCGTCGGCGCGGATCGGGTTGTCCAGGGTGCGGATGACTTCATCCTGGCCGTAGATCGGTGCGTCCTTGGTGTTCTCGCCGAGGCTCTTGCCGTTGACGGTCAAGGCGTTCGGATGGGGAATCAGGTTGGCTTCGCCGAGGCGGCGCAGCACGGCGGGCAGGCCGCCGGCGTAGTAGAACTCTTCCATCAGGAAGCGCCCGGACGGCTGCAGGTCGACGATGGTCGGCATGCCGCGACCGATGCGGGTCCAGTCGTCCAGGTCCAATTGCACACCGATGCGGCCGGCAATGGCCTTGAGGTGGATCACCGCGTTGGTCGAACCGCCGATGGCCGCATTGACGCGGATGGCGTTTTCGAAGGCTTCCTTGGTCAGGATCTTCGACAGTTTCAGGTCTTCACGGACCATTTCCACGGCGCGCATGCCGGACATATGGGCCAGCACATAACGCCGTGCGTCCACGGCCGGAATCGCTGCGTTGTGCGGCAGCGAAGTACCGAGGGCTTCGGCCATGCAGGCCATGGTCGAGGCGGTGCCCATGGTGTTGCAGGTGCCGGCCGAACGGGACATGCCGCCCTCGGCCGCGAGGAAATCGTCAATGGTGATAGTGCCGGCCTTGACCTGTTCGCTCAATTGCCAGACCACCGTGCCGGAGCCGATGTCCTGGCCCTTGTGCTTGCCATTGAGCATCGGCCCACCGGTCACGACGATGGCCGGTACGTCACAACTGGCGGCACCCATCAGCAGGGCGGGGGTGGTCTTGTCGCAACCGGTGAGCAGCACCACGCCGTCAATCGGGTTGCCGCGAATCGCCTCTTCCACGTCCATGCTCGCCAGGTTGCGGGTCAGCATGGCGGTGGGGCGCAGGTTCGATTCGCCGTTGGAGAACACCGGGAATTCCACCGGGAAGCCCCCGGCCTCGATCACACCGCGCTTGACGTGTTCGGCGATTTGCCGGAAGTGCGCGTTGCACGGCGTCAGCTCCGACCAGGTGTTGCAGATGCCGATGATCGGCTTGCCATGGAACTGATGGTCGGCGATGCCCTGATTTTTCATCCAGCTGCGGTACATGAAGCCGTTCTTGTCGGCGGTGCCAAACCATTGGGCCGAGCGCAGGGAGGGTTTCTTATCAGACATGATCGATTCTCTTATTGTATGACTATATTGTTCTAGCTGAAGCGTAACATAAGCGCAATTTGTGCGGTTTGGAAGTGTTGTTGGGTAAATAGTATTACTATATAGTCCAATTCGATGGAGGGATTGTCCTGGCGGTCATTCGCGAGAGAAATCCCCCGAGGTTCCATAACAACAACAATCGGAGACCGGTCCCATGAGCCAGGAATTGCGGCTTATACGTCGCATCACGCTGAAACTGATTCCCTTCCTGATCCTGCTGTACCTGATCGCCTATGTGGACCGCTCTGCGGTGGGCTTTGCCAAGCTGCACATGGGTGCCGACCTGGGTATCGGCGACGCCGCCTACGGCCTGGGTGCAGGGTTGTTTTTCATCGGTTATTTCCTGCTGGAGATCCCCAGCAACTTGATGTTGGAACGCTTCGGTGCCCGGCGCTGGTTCGCCCGGATCATGATCACCTGGGGCGCCATCACCATTGGCATGGCGTTCGTACAAGGCCCGCATAGCTTCTATGTGATGCGCTTTTTGCTCGGCGCGGCTGAAGCCGGGTTCTTCCCGGGCGTGCTGTACTACATCACCCAGTGGTTCCCGGTGCGCCATCGCGGCAAGATCCTGGGCCTGTTCATTCTTTCCCAACCCATCGCGATGATGATCACCGGTCCCGTGTCCGGTGGTTTGCTGGGCATGGACGGCATCCTTGGCCTGCACGGCTGGCAGTGGCTGTTCATCGTCATCGGCCTGCCCGCGGTGCTGTTGACCTGGCCGGTGCTGCGCTACCTGCCGGACGGCCCGCAACAAGTGAAATGGATGGACCAGGCCGAGAAGGACTGGCTGACCGGTGAACTGAATAAAGACCTGCAGGAATACGGCCAGACCCGTCACGGCAATCCGCTGCATGCCCTGAAAGACAAACGCGTCTTGTTGCTGGCGCTGTTCTACCTGCCGGTGACCTTGAGTATCTACGGCCTGGGCCTGTGGTTGCCGACGCTGATCAAGCAGTTCGGCGGCAGCGACCTGGTGACCGGTTTCGTGTCGTCGGTGCCCTACATCTTCGGCATCGTCGGTTTGCTGATCATTCCCCGCAGCTCCGACCGCTTGAACGACCGCTACGGTCACCTGGCCGTGTTGTACGTGCTGGGCGCCATCGGCCTGTTCCTCAGCGCCTGGTTGTCGGTGCCGGTGTTGCAATTGGCGGCGCTGTGCCTGGTGGCGTTCGCGCTGTTTTCCTGCACGGCGGTGTTCTGGACCTTGCCGGGGCGCTTCTTTGCCGGCGCCAGTGCGGCGGCGGGCATCGCGTTGATCAACTCGGTGGGCAACCTGGGCGGCTACATCGGCCCGTTCGTGATCGGTGCGCTGAAGGAGTACACCGGCAACCTGGCCTCGGGGCTGTATTTCCTGTCGTGTGTGATGGTATTCGGCCTGGTGTTGACCGGCGTGGTCTATCGCCTGCTGGAGCGCAAGCACGTGCTGCCGGCGGACCAGTTCGCGGCCAGCGCCCGCGGGGCGACACGTACCT
The DNA here is from genome assembly GCF_918698105.1 of Pseudomonas brassicacearum. Taxonomy (GTDB): domain Bacteria; phylum Pseudomonadota; class Gammaproteobacteria; order Pseudomonadales; family Pseudomonadaceae; genus Aquipseudomonas; species Aquipseudomonas brassicacearum_F. Next base: position 101,611 of record NZ_CAKKMI010000004.1, read on the forward strand.
GAGGTCACTGTGGGAGCGAGCTTTTTGTGGCAAGGGATCTTGCTCCCGCTCGACTGCGTGTAGGAGCTGTGTAGGAGCTGTCGAGTGCAACGAGGCTGCGATCTTGTTCCAGACAATTGAGTCCTGAGCGAAAGATCAAAAGATCGCAGCCTTCGGCAGCTCCTACACCACAAAAGCCTGCTACGCCTATTCAAGTTTTGCTTACAAGGAGAAAGATATGCGTTTAGTTCAGTTCGAATTGAGTAACGGCGAACGCCGCGTCGGCGTGGTCGAGGGCGATCAGGTGCGCGAAGTGCAGGGCGCTCGCACCGTACGCGAGCTGGCGCTGGCGGCTATCGAAGCGGGCGTGAAGCTTGAGCAACAGGTCGACAGCCTGGGCCTGGGGGCGAGCCATGACTACGCTCGGTTGCTCGGTGAGCTGCGCATCTTGCCGCCACTGGACCACCCGGACCCGGCGCACCTGTTGGTCAGCGGCACCGGCCTGACCCACCTGGGCAGCGCCTCGGCCCGGGACAAGATGCACCAGCAGGCGGGCGACGAAGCGGCCATGACCGACACCATGCGCATCTTCAAGTGGGGCGTGGAGGGCGGCAAACCCCAGGCCGGGCAGGCTGGCGTGCAACCGGAATGGTTCTACAAGGGCGACGGCAGCATCGTGGTCCGCCCGGGCCATCCGTTCCCGTTGCCGCCCTTTGCCGAAGATGCTGGCGAAGAGCCTGAAATCAGCGGCCTGTATGTCATCGGCCACGACGCCAAGCCCTATCGCCTGGGCTTTGCCGTGGGCAACGAGTTTTCCGACCACGTGATGGAACGCAAGAATTACCTGTACCTGGCCCATTCGAAATTGCGCAGTTGCAGTTTTGGCCCGGAACTTCGCGTGGGTGAACTGCCTCAACATCTGTCCGGGACCAGTCGTATCCTGCGCAACGGCGAAGTGCTGTGGCAGAACGAATTCCTCAGCGGCGAGGCGAACATGTGCCACAGCCTCGAAAACCTGGAGTTCCACCATTTCAAGTACAGTCAGTTCCTGCGCCCGGGGGATGTCCATGTTCACTTCTTCGGCACCGCGACCCTGTCGTTCGCCGATGGCATCCGCACGCAGCCGGGGGATGTGTTCGAAATCAGCCAGGCTGAATTCGGCGCGCCGCTGGTCAATGGCATTGCCCCGGTGGACGCGGTGTTCAACCCGGGTACTATCGGCACACTTTAAAGGAGACTTGCGATGAACCAGATCCTTGGCCACAACTACATCGGCGGGGCGCGCAGCGCGGCCGGCCAGACGCGCCTGCAGAGCGTCGACGCCAGTACCGGCGAGGCCTTGCCCCACGACTTCGTCCAGGCCACGGCCGAAGAAGTCGACGCCGCCGCCAAGGCCGCTGCGGCGGCTTATCCGGCCTACCGCAGCCTGAGTGCGGTGCGCCGGGCCGAGTTCCTCGAGGCCATTGCCGATGAGCTGGACGCCTTGGGCGATGCGTTCGTGGCCGTGGTCTGCCGTGAAACCGCGTTGCCGGCGGCACGGATCCAGGGCGAGCGCGGTCGCACCAGCGGCCAGATGCGTTTGTTCGCCAAGGTCTTGCGCCGTGGTGATTTCTACGGTGCGCGCATCGACCGTGCGCTGCCTGAGCGCACGCCGTTGCCGCGTCCGGACTTGCGTCAGTACCGCATCGGCCTGGGGCCGGTGGCGGTGTTTGGCGCCAGTAACTTCCCCCTGGCGTTTTCCACCGCCGGTGGCGACACGGCGTCGGCCCTGGCGGCCGGTTGCCCGGTGGTGTTCAAGGCCCACAGCGGCCACATGGCGACCGCCGAGCACGTGGCCGATGCGATCATCCGTGCGGCTGAAAAGACCGCGATGCCGGCGGGTGTGTTCAACATGATCTACGGCGGTGGCGTTGGCGAATGGCTGGTCAAGCATCCGGCGATCCAGGCCGTGGGTTTCACCGGTTCCCTCAAGGGCGGGCGTGCCCTGTGCGACATGGCCGCCGCACGGCCGCAGCCGATCCCGGTGTTTGCCGAGATGTCGAGCATCAACCCGGTGATCGTGTTGCCGCAGGCGCTGCAAACCCGCGCCGAGAGCGTCGCGCGTGACCTGACCGCCTCGGTGGTGCAGGGCTGCGGTCAGTTCTGCACCAACCCTGGCCTGGTGATCGGGATTCGTTCGCCGCAGTTCACCGCCTTCACCCAGCAGGTGGCGGCGTTGATTGGCGACCAGGCGCCCCAAACCATGCTCAACGCCGGCACGCTGCAAAGCTACGGCAAGGGCCTGCAAAAGTTGCTGGCTCACCCGGGCATCGAGCATTTGGCCGGGCGCGAGCAGCAGGGCAACCAGGCCCAGCCGCAGTTGTTCAAGGCCGACGCCAGCCTGCTGATCAACGGTGACGAGGCGTTGCAGGAAGAAGTGTTCGGTCCGACCACGGTGTTTGTCGAAGTCGCGGACCAGGCGCAACTGACCGCCGCGCTGAACGGCCTGCACGGCCAACTGACGGCAACGATGATCGGTGAGCCGGCGGACTTCGAACGGTTCAGCGAACTGACGCCGCTGCTGGAGCAGAAGGTTGGCCGCATCCTGCTCAACGGTTATCCGACCGGGGTGGAGGTGTGTGATTCGATGGTGCACGGCGGGCCTTATCCGGCGACGTCCGATGCCCGTGGTACGTCGGTGGGCACCCTGGCGATCGATCGTTTCCTGCGTCCGGTATGTTTCCAGAACTACCCGGACAGCCTGCTGCCCGAGCCGCTGAAGAACGCCAACCCGTTGGGGCTCCTGCGGTTGGTGGATGGCGTGCCGGGGCGCGAGGCGCTCTGAGGGTTTCGGTGAGGCCGTTGCATTCAAGTTGAATGTGCCGGCCTCATCGCGAGCAAGCTCGCTCCCACAGGGGGCTTTGGTGAGTACAGAATTTGTGTTCGCTGAAAATCCAACTGTGGGAGCGAGCTTGCTCGCGATGGCGATCTTCCAGCCGAAATCGCTTTCGAACCTTATGGCCCAAGGCCCACGCCCACATTGGGTTATCATGACGACTTTCCCAACGACCGACTGATCACCATGACTGCCGTAACCGACACCCTGCTGCTAGCCCTCGAATCCTGCGACATGTTGATTATCGACGGGCTGCACGCATTCGATTTCTCTCTCGATGAGCAGGACCAATTGCACGTCGAGTGCATGAACGGCCGCACCCTCGAGCACTGGCGTTTCACGCCAGTGCAGATGCAGGTCGCGACATTCGATAAAACCCTGAACCACTGGATCATCACCAGCGATTCGGGCGATCACCACTTGGAGTGCGTGGAAGCCACCAGCGGCCACGACGATGAGGACGACGAAGATGAAAATGCGTAGTCTCTGGCCGTTGCTGATGGCCGGCAGCGTGGGCGCCATGGGCGTCCAGGCAGGCACCGATGAGCGCCATCAACTGCTGGTGGGTTCCTACACCGCCGGCCAGAGCCAGGGCATCTACCGGATGCAATTCGACAGCCGCACCGGCCAGCTCGATGCCAAGCCGTTGCAAGTGATCAAGACCGACAACCCGTCGTGGCTGACCCTTTCCAAGGACATGACCCGGCTGTTCGTGGTCAACGAAAACGGGCCGGGCCAGAAAGACCCGGTGGGCAAGGTCAGCAGCTACGCCATCGACCCCAAGACCCATGAACTGAGCCTGATCAACCAGGTGCAGTCCCTGGGCAACGAGCCGACCCATTCCAGCCTCAGCGGTGATGGCCGGCATCTGCTGGTCAGCAACTACTCGGTGGTGGAAGACCCGGGCGGCGCCCTGGCGGTATTGCCGGTGGACGCCGATGGCAAGCTGGCTCCCGTGGTGCAGTTGAGCAGTCACCAGCCGAGCAAGGTCAACCCCGAGCGGCAGATGTCGGCCCATGTGCACGCCGCAGTGTCCTCGCCCGATGGCAAGTACGTGTTCGCCAACGACCTGGGGGCGGACAAGGTGTTCATCTACCGCTACGACCCCAAGGCCAATCCAGAGCTGCCATTGACCGCCGCCGATCCAGCCTTCGTACAGTTGCCGCCTGGCAGCGGCCCGCGTCACCTGCTGTTCAGCGCTGATGGCAAGCACGCCTGGCTGACCATGGAAATGAGCGCGCAAGTGGCAGTGTTCGACTATCAGGACGGGCGATTGACCCAGCGTCAACTGGTCGACCTGGCGGCCGGCAAGCCGCAGCCGGGCAGGGCGGCGGCTGCGCTGCATGCGTCCAGGGATGGCAAATTCCTTTACGTCAGCAACCGTGGCACCACCAACGAAGTGCTGGTGTTCGCCATCGACCCGGCCGCAGGCACGCTCAAAGAGCTGCAGCGGCGCTCGGTGGAAGGCGATCATCCACGGGAATTCAGCCTCGACCCGAGCGGGAAATTCCTGCTGGTTGCCAACCAGAAGAGCAACCAGATCGTGGTGATCGAGCGCGACCCGAAGACCGGCCTGCTGGGTAAAACCGTGCAGAAAATGCCGATGGATGCGCCCAGCGATTTGAAGTTCATCGTCCGGCAATAGAGCGCAGGCCCCGTTTTTCGGGGCCTGCGCCGTTGTATCAACGAGACTGATATTCGCAAGTGATGTAAAGCATTTCAACGCAGGACGCCTCGGCGCGTAAGTTTGCTTCACGGCCCAACCGGGCAAGTCAGCCAACTGAATCCGAGGTCTACCGCCATGAATCTGAATCTGTTTTCCGTGATCGCCGCTTCCGCTATCTCTGCCACCGTGGCGTTGCCCGCCAGTGCCAGCGTCGAGATCAGCGACAAGAAAAATCGCACCCAGAGCTACACCGAGAAATACCTGCAACAAAGCGCCAACTTCTATGCGGCGCTGGACCACAAGACCCAACACTGAAATCTCGCGCAACGACCGAAGCCTGCGATCTTTTCATCTTCACCGACCCACAGGTGCAAGAGAAAAGATCGCAGGCTTCGCCGTTTCTGGAGAAATCCCGCTGTAATATCACTTGGCCATGTGTTTAAATTTGACGCTGACAAATTGACTCCTTTGCCGATAAGGATCGAACCATGGCGATGCGTCTGGCAGTGATGTTGCTGTTTCTCTATTCCACCCCGATTGTCTCTGCGGCGCAGCCGGATTCCGGCGAGCTTGAGGTGGCGCGTGAGCGATTGTTGAGTTTGCTTAGCGACTGATCGGATTGGGCAACAATGGGGTTGCATGGTTACTTTGTGGCGAGGGAGCTTGCTCCCGCTGGGCCGCGCAGCGGACCCTTTTTTGCGATTGCTGCGCAATCGAGCGGGAGCAAGCTCCCTCGCCACAAAAGCGTCTTTAGCCGCAAAAAAAGCGTGCTCGCAAAGCAATGGTTACTTGGCCATGATCGCCACGAACAACTCGGACCCCAGAAACCTCTGCAACCAATCCTGTAGCCGAGGGTAGGGCGCCTGGGCAAACCAGTCGCGGTCGACGTGGGCGAACTGCCGTATGAAGGGCATTACTGCTATGTCGGCGAGACTCGGATGATGCGCCGCCAGAAACGGCCGGGTTTCAAGCAAGGCCTCCAGCCTGCGCAGAAAGCGTTCACCCTCGCTACGGTAATGTTCCTTTGGGTACTCGGGATGGCGTTCGGGGTATTTGTAGCGATTCAAGTGCAGCTTGAACACCTGGTCGTTTTCTTCGATCAGCGCCGCCGTCAGCGCCTGGCCTTCAGGGTCGTCCCGTAGTCTCCAGTCTTGCGGATCGTGCTGGGCCAAGGCCCAGTTCATGATCTCCAGGCTTTCATCGATCACCCGGCCATCGACCTGCAACACCGGCACCGTGCCTTTGCTGGAAAGCGCGAGCATCTCGGCTGGCTTGGCCTTCAGGCTGACTTCGACAATCGCCACCTCGACCGCGCTGTAGCGCAAGGCCATGCGCGCCCGCATCGCGTAGGGACAGCGACGGAAGGAATAGAGGGTGGCGTGGCTCATTTCACCTCCACCGTGCTCAAGCCGTTGCCCTGGCGACGCACCTGGATCTGCACCGGGATCCGCTCGTGCATTTCCTGCACGTGGGAAATCACCGCGACCTTGCGGCCCTGGGCCTGGAGGCCGTCGAGGGCGTCCATCGCCAGTTGCAGTGATTCGGGGTCGAGGCTGCCGAAGCCTTCGTCGATGAACAGCGATTCGATCTTCAGTGTGCTGGACGCCATCGAGGCCAGGCCCAATGCCAGGGCGAGGGAAACCAGGAAGGTTTCGCCGCCGGACAACGAATGTACCGAGCGCAGTTCATCGCCCATTTCCGTGTCCATCACCAGCAGCCCGAGCATGCTGCCGCCGCGCTTGAGCCGGTAGCGGCGCACCAGTTGCCGCAGTTGGGCGTTGGCGTGGTGCACCAGCAAATCGAGGTTGTAGGCCTGGGCCAGCTTGCGGAAGCGGTCGCCGGTGGCCGAGCCGATCAGGGCATCGAGGCGTGCCCAGCGCTGGTATTCGGCGTAGGCCTGTTCGATCTGCTGGGCCAGGGCCTGGTTGGCGTTCTGCCGGCGCTGGTCCTCGGCCTGTTCGGCGCGCAGTTCGGCACAGCGCTGTTCGCTGGCGGCGAATTGGCCCTGCAGTTCGGTGAGGGCTTGAGTGAGTTGCTCGGGCGTCAGGTTGCCGTTGTGCTGGGCTTGGTGGTTTTGCAGGCGCTGTTCGCGTTCGGTGAGCAGGACGCGGGCTTGTTCGATGGCTTTTTCGCTGTTGAGCAAGCGCTGGCGCAGCTGGCTGACGTGTTGCTCGTCCAGGCCGAGCAGGGCCTCGAGGGCGGCATCGTCCAGTTCAGGATGTCCGGTGCGCCACTGCGCGATACCTGTGGTCAGCGCCTGAAGTTCGTGGTCCAGGGCTTGGGCCTGTTCCTGGCGGGCCTTGAGTTCGGCGGCCAGTTGCACCAGGTCGTTGCGCAATTGCTGCAACTGCTGATTGGCCGTCGCCTCGGCATCCCGCGTCTGTTCCAGGCGCTGGTCGAGTTGTTGCTGCCAGTGTTCGGCGCTGGTGTGCTCGCCGAGCAGTTGCGTGAGTTTCTCCTGGCAGGCCTGTTGTTGCTCGCTCAGGGCGCTGAATTGCAGGCGGGCCGCTTCCAGGTGCTGGAGGCGGGTCTGCTGGCGGTCCTGTTCTTTCTCCAGGGTCTGCTGGCGCTGGAGCTGTTCGCCCAGTTCGTCGCGCTGCTGTTCCAGTTGCTCCAGGCGCTGGGCGATCTGCTGGTCAAGCTGCAAGAAGGTTGCGGCCGGTTCGTTGCGCAAGGCCTGCAAGGTGTCAGCGGGTAGCAGGGCGCTGAAGTGGCTCAGTTCCTCGTCCAGGCGCTGGCGGTCGCGGGCCAGCTCCTGCTGCTGGTTGCCCAGGTGCTGTGACGCCTGTTGGCTGGCTGCCTCGGCTTCCCGCAGCCGCTGCGCCATGCGCGCGGCGTCTTGCTGCAGGGTCAGCAGGGCGGTTTGCCGTTGTTCGTCCTGGCTGATGCGCAGGTTCAGTTGGCTGTTCTGCTGAGTCAGCCAGGCGTCGCGCTTGTTTGCATCCTGGGCCAGCAATTGCGCCGACAACGGGTGGGCTTCAAGGCTGGGCGCCAGGCTCTGTTGCTGGCTGGCGAGCTGTTCCTGCTGCTGTTTGAGTTCCTTGAGCTGGGCGATGACCCCGCTGTATTGCGCCCGCAAGTCGATGACTTTTTCATTGAGCAAGTCGACGGCCTTGCGGGCGTTGGCTTCTTCGGTTTCGTCAAAGCGCCCGAGGTTTTCCAGCAGGGCTTCGGGCTGATGATAAGGATGCTCGACACTGCCACACACGGGGCAGGGCTGTTCATCCTGCAACTGTGCGCGCAGTTGCTCGACGCTTTCGCTGCGGGCCAGGCGCTGGCGCTCCAGCAGTTCGCGGGTAACGGTCAGGGTCTGTTCGGCGATGGTCAGTTCGGCCTTGGCTTCGCCGCCCTCACGCACCAACCGGTCACGTTCCTGCAACGCCCGTTGCTGGCGTTGTTCAAGCTCGGCGCCGCGTTTGTCCAGCTCTTGCTGACTGGCCCACAGCCGGGTCAGGTCTTCGAAAGCACGCAATTGCTTGCGGTTGTCTTGCAGCAGGGTGCCGAGCAACTGGATCTGCTCGGCCACTGCCTCCGGCTCGGCGCCGGCTTCCTTGTAGAGCACTTCAAGGTCTTGCCGGCGGGTGGCCAGTTCCTCGGCGGCGCGGGTGGCGCCTTGTTCCAGTGTGGCGAGTTCGGCCTGGCCCTGGTTCAGGCGATTGCCGATCAGCATCAGCTGTTGCAGGCGATCGCGATAGGCGTTCCAGGCATCGCTCAGTGGGGCCAGGTGCGTGCTTTGTTCCAACGCGCCAGCGATGCGCTGCAAGCGCTCGGCCACCTGCCGTTGCTGTTCGAGCAAGGTGTCGATGGTGCGCTGGCCTTCGGTGCAGGCCTGTTGCGCCTGTTCCTGGCGCTCGGCGCCCTGGCTGGCGTCGCTGGCGAGGCGGGCCAGGGTGCTTTGCTCTTCAAAGGCCTGGCGCAGCAACGGCGCGCTGTCGCTGCTGTGTTGCCGGGCTGCGGCCAGCGCCAGTTGCGCGGCGCCCAGGCCTTTTTCCAGTTCGGCCTGTTGTTCATGGAGGTCGATCTGCTGCTGGGTGAGTTGCTGGATCTGCGCGGCCAAGGGGTCGAGCTGTCGGCTCAGTTCGGCCTGGCGAATGAACTGATGGCGCTGGGGCGCCAGTTGCTCCAGGCGAACCAGTTTCAGGCGCTCGTCGGCCAGGGCGTTCCAATCGGCCTGGGCCTGTTGCAGCTGTTCGGCGGCGCTGGCGTGTTCATCCTGCAATAGGCCCAGGTCGCGCAGCCAGGTGTGTTGCTGCTCGAGTTGCTTGAGTTGCGCCTGTTGGGCCTTGAGTTGTTGCTGGGCGTCGTTGAAGCGCTGGTCCAGCTCGGCCCTGGCCTCGGGGGCCAGCGGTGTAACGCCGGTGGCCTGGTCTTGCAACTGCCGGTGGCTGTCCTTGGCTTGCTTGGCCTTGTCGAAGGCGCGGCGACCGAGGCGGGTATAAAGAGCGGTGTCGGTGAGTTTTTCCAGCAGTTCACTGCGATCGTTGTCATCGGCCTTGAGGAATGCGCTGAACTCGCTCTGGGCCAGCAGCACGGCACGAGTGAACTGTTCGAAGTTCAGGCCCAGGGCCGCTTCGAGCTGAGTCTTGTATTCGCCTTTCTGGCTCGCCAGCAGTTGATCGTTGTCCAGGTCCCGCAGGCTCTGGCGGCTGGCTTGCAACTTGCCGCCGGCCTTTTCCCGGGCGCGATTGGCTTCCCAGCGAGCCCGATAGCGGCGTCCGTCGATGCCGCGAAAATCCACTTCGGCATAGCCATCGCCAGTACCACGGCGCAACAACGTGCGCGGATCGCCCGTGGCAATGTCGCCATCGACGTCCGGCACCTTGGCGTCGCGCCCGGTGTTATTGAGGCGCGGCACGGCGCCAAACAGCGCCAGGCACAAGGCGTCGAGCAGCGTGCTCTTGCCGGCGCCCGTGGGGCCGGTAATGGCGAAAAGGCCGGCGCTGGCCAAGGGTTCGGCGGTGAAATCGATTTCGAAAGGCCCGGCCAGGGACGCCAGGTTCTTGAGGCGGATCGCGAGGATCTTCATGGCTGCTCGCTCTCCATCTGCACGTCTTGCAACAGCACGGCAAAGTCCTTGAGGGTCTGTTCGTCCACTTCGTTGCCGTAGGTGTCCTGCCAGGCGCGGCTGAACAACTCCTGCGGGCTGAGTTGATCCAGCTCCACCAGCGCGCTGCCATCATCGGCACTGCCGACGCCGCCGTTGCCGGCGTATTCGGCGCCGATCCGCACCAGGCGTACGGCCTTGCCTTGCAGTGCGGTTTCCACCTGGTGACGCAGGTCCGGCTGCGGTTCATCAAGGCGCACCCGCACTTCCAGCCAGGGTTGGCGCTGGACATCGGCCAGCAGGTCGATGTCGGGCAGCTCCTTGAGTTGCACCAGGAGATCGGCCAGCGGCGCCGGGCCCAGGCGTTGCAGGTTGACGGCCCGTGGGATCAGGCGAGGCTCGACCTTGACCAGGGTTTCGCCGTCCAGGGTGATGTCGAGAATTTGATGCTGATAGCCGATCTCCGAAAATGACAGCGGGATCGGCGAACCGCTGTAGCGGATACGCTCTTCACCGTTGACCTTCTGCGGCTTGTGCAAGTGGCCGAGGGCGACGTAGCTGATGCTCGGGCCGAACAGGCTGGCGGGCAGGGCCTCGGCGTTGCCGATGATCAGGCTGCGCTCGGAATCCTCGGACACCAAACCGCCGGCCATGTGCGCATGGCTGATGGCAATCAGCGCCTGGCCCTTCTTGCGCTTGCTGTTGGCCGCGGCGATCAGCCATTCATGCACCTGGCCGATGCCCCGCAGGTAATCGTCGCCCAGCTGCGCACCAGTGACTTCGGCAGGGCGCAGAAACGGCAGGGCCAGGCACCACGCCTTGACCTTGCCCTTGGCATCGGGCAACGGCAACAACAGGCGCTCGACGTCCAATTGGCCGTCGTCCAGCCACAGCACCCTGCCCAGGGCGTGGGTGCGCAAGCGTCGCATCAGCGGCGCAGGCAATTCGATACGCGAGCCGGAGTCGTGGTTGCCGGCGATCATCACGATGGTCAGGTTGGCGTTTTGTTCATGGGCGCTGACGATGAAGTCGTACAGCCGCTCCTGGGCTTTGACCGGTGGGTTGACGGTGTCGAAGATGTCGCCGGCAATCAGCAGCACATCGGGCTTTTCGTGGGTCAGCTGACGCAGCAGCCAGTCGAGGAAGCAGGCGTGTTCGAAATCGCGTTCCTGGCCGTGCAGGTTTTGCCCCAGGTGCCAGTCGGAGGTGTGAAACAGACGCAAGGTGAACTCCAGGAAACAGATGATGGCCGCAGTGAAGAGAAGGGCGGCTAAAAGAGGGAGAGTTTACTGGGAAAAGCCTGACGATGCTGAAGGCCTTGAAAGATCGGCTGACACAACATCTCTTGACGTTTGTCTATCCTGCATGATGTTTGACTGATGTTTGAAGAATGTTCCAACTATGGGCAGGTGCCGCTTCCACGGTTGTTGTCCATCTTCCAGACGTTGTTGCGCACGCTCACGGAGTGATTCAGTGCCCATCTGGAGGGATGTTTAAGGAGGCTTCATGATCCAACGATTACTCCAACTTGACCAAGTGTCGTTCAATCTGCCCGACGGGCGTGTTCTGTTCGATCACTTGAACCATACCTTCAGCGCCAGAGCCACAGGCATCGTGGGTGCCAATGGCTGCGGCAAGTCGTTGCTTGGTCGGCTGCTGGCGGGGGAACAACGGCCCACCAGTGGCAACATCCGTCGAGAAGGACGGGTTTACGCTGTGGCGCAATTACTGGAACCTGAGCGCTATCCCAGCGTCGCCGCGCTGGCCGGGGTCGACCACATCCTGGCGGCACTGGATCGTATTGCCCAAGGCAGTGTCGATGATGACGACCATTTGTTAGTGGTCGACCAATGGGATTGCGCAGCACGCCTTGAGACGCAACTGCAGCAGATCGGCCTAGGACACTTGAATGCCCACGCATGTACCGATGCACTCAGTGGTGGCGAACGGCAACGGGTGGCGCTGCTGGGGGCGTGGTTATCCAGGGCTGACTGGCTCATTCTGGATGAGCCCAGCAACCATCTGGATAGTGATCAGCAACACAAGCTTGCGCAGCAGATCGATCGCTGGCCCAACGGCCTGGTGCTGATCAGCCACGACCGCGGACTTCTGGAGCACGTGAACGAAATTGTCGAGCTGTCACCGTTGGGGTTGGCGGTTTATGGCGGCAGCTACAGTCAGTATGCGGCGGCACGCGAGCAGGAGCAGCAGTCGTTCCAGTCGGCGTTGCAAGGGGAGCGGGCGCAGGCCAAGCGTGAGCAGCGTGAGATGGTCGTGCAGATGGAGCGTCAGCAACGGCGCAATGCCCGCGGCGACCGTCAGACCCGTGAAGGCAATCAGACCAAGCTGATTACCAACGCCCAGAAAGAGCGCAGTGAAAACAGTCAGGGGAAATTGCGCCTCAATCAACAGGTTGCCCGTGAGCAGCAGCAGCGACGGATTGCCGAGGCCCGTGCGCGGTGTGCGCCGGAGATTCAGCGCATGATGCTGTCGCCGGAAAGCACGGTGCCTAACGGCAAGCTGATATTGCAGCTCAATGACGTCGTGTTGCCGTTTGGTTGCGCTACGCCTGTCAATCTGACGTTGACGGGGCCGATGCGTCTGGCGGTTCTGGGCGCCAATGGCAGCGGGAAATCAACCCTGCTGCGGGTCATCGCCGGGCAACTGCCGGCGCAGCAAGGTGAGCTGATACGCAGTTGCGCTATCGGGTGGCTGGATCAACACGCTGGATTGCAGTACCCCGACCGCACGCCAGTGCAATGGCTCCACGAGAGCAATCCCCAGTTGCCCGAAGCCGAGGCCCGAACCCGGTTGGCGCAAATGGGTATTGATGCGGATCGTGCAATGCTCAAGACCCATCAGTTGAGTGGTGGCGAACGCTTGAAAATAGCACTCGCGGCACAGCTGTATTCCCAGTGGCCGCCACAACTGCTGTTGCTGGACGAACCGGACAACCATCTGGACTTGCCCAGTCGAGTCGCGCTTGAGCAAATGCTCAACCAATACCAAGGTTCATTGATCGTGGTTTCTCACGACAGCACTTTTCTACAGGCCATTCATCTGGATGCAGAGCTCCAGCTCAACCTCTAGACGCGTTTTGATTCATTGTCTGACTTTTATCGAAATCACTTCGGATAAAGCGGCGGCAAACCACTGTCGCCCAGCGGGTCCTGGGAGCGGTCTGCGGTGGGGATGGTGCGAATGGCCCGCCACAGGTCTTCGCCCTGCCAGTGCTGGCCGGTCTCGCTATAGAGCGCGCCGTTGAGGCCGTCGAGGGCGTCGGACAGCGGCACGAAACGCGCTGCCATGTCGGCCAGGGTTTCCGGCTGCTGGCGGGCCCAGGCGTCCAGGGCCTGGCGGGTGGCGTGGGGGTCGTTGGCCAGGCAGGTGCGTTTGAGATCATCCAGCAGGGTGCGTGGGCTCGGTCCGGTCTGGGTCGCACGCAGGATCGCCGGTTGCCAGCGGGCGCGCCACCACAAGCCAAAGCCCAGCAGCGTCGTGCAGGCCAGGATCAGGCTGCTCAGTTGCCAATACCACAGGGTCTCGCTGTCGACCGTTGTCACGATCTGCGTCGTGCCGGCCGGCGTGTCCACCATCAAGCTTGGATTGTTCGCCACTTGCAGGGTCCGCGCCGGGAGGCTGGTGCGGTCCAGGTGGTCTTCCAGGGTGTTCCACCAGACCACTTCCACCGGTGGCAGCTCGATGGTCCCGCTGCGGTTGGGCACCAGGGCCTCGCGGTCTTCGCGGCTGCCCACCAGCCCGCGCTCACTGTTGCGGCTGCTAAGGACTGGTTGGTCCGGATAGCGTCGCAGGCCATTGATCTCAGTGGCCGGCAGCGGTGGCAACTGGGCGCTGGCCAGGCCTTCGGCTTCCAGGGTCAGGCTGCGGGTCAGGGAGTCGCCTACCTGGCTGTGGGTCGGTTCCGGGCTCCAGCTTTCACTCAAGGACAGGCTGCGTGCGGGCAGCCAGGGCACATCGGCCGGGTAATCGACAGGCTTGGGTTTGACGCGCAGCAACAGTTGCGCGGAGCTTACCCGCATCAACTGGCCGGGCTTGGGGCCCGAAGGTACGGCGTCCTGGGCCACCGGCTCGACCAGGGTGGCACTGAATGTCTGGGCCGGAATGGTCAATTCGCCGCTGCGTTGCGGGTAGATGCCGTAGCGCAGTTCGATCACGCCATGGCGGACATCGTTGATGACTTTTTCATAGGTGCGCGATTCGCCCAGTTGCTCGGTGCGGGCATCGGGGAGGTGCAGCGGCGTGAGGCTGCTGTCGTCGTACAGCGACACCGAATGGTAGATGCGCAGGGTCAAGATCGCCTGGGCCTGAACATACACTTCGGTCTGGTCGAGGCTGGCCTCGATGAACACCGGTGCCAGGGGCTGAGAGGCGTTGCGGGTTTCGCTTTCGATCACTTGCAGGGTGATTGGCTGGCTGGTCACTTCGCCCAGTTGCAACGGCGGAATGATCACGGTGCCGCTTTGGCGCGGCAGCAGGGTCACGATCCAGCGGGTGGTGGCGCGGTTCTCACCGTCGAGGGTCGTCAACTGGTTGACCTGACGGGTGCCGCGCACATCGAACAAGGCCTGGAGCGGGCCCAGGTCCGGTTTGCCGAATAACGTGGCGTCGTTGGATTCCAGGATCAGTTCCACCGTTTCCCCGGAGTTCAGGCGGCTGCGGTCCACACTGGCCGTCAGCTGTGCAGCCTGGGTTCCAGAGGCCCAGAGCAGCAACACGAGGAGGTAGGCGGTGAAGCGGGTCATTGGGTTTTTTCCTGGGCCTGATGGCTTTGCTGTTCATACCAGAATTTACGCCTGAGCAGCTCCCCTGGATTATCCGGGATCTGACGCAGCCATTGTTCCAGTGCCTGGCGCTGTTCTTCTTCATTGCGCTGACCTGCGGCAGGACGCAGTGGTGGGGTGGTGGTCTGCTCATCGGGCAGTTCGCTGCCTGGTACATCCTGGGCGGTAGGCGGTTGTGCCGTTCGCGGCGGTTGGGACTCGTCCGATGTCGTGCTTGGCTCGTGGGAGGGCTGCCCCGGTTCGGAAGACTGGGTAGCTGAGTCGGCATCCGGCGATTGCTCGGCGGGGTCCGGCTCCTCGCTTTCGGCAGGCTTGGGTTCTTCCGGTACGGGGGCCGGTTCTTTCAACAAGCTTTCCACCAGGGCCTTGTTGGTCTGGGCGGGGCGCAGGTCAGGTTGCAACTCAAGGGCCTGCTCGTAGGCATCCAGCGCGGCTTCCAGTTCGCCGCTCCTGGCCAGCGCGTTGCCGCGATTGTAGTGCGCGCGGGCGTCGTTGCCTTCGGCGAAGCGTCGGGCGGCTTCGCTGTATTGGCCGGCTTCGTACAGGGCGACGCCTTGCCACTGGCTGTCCTCGAAGTGGGCGGCGGCTTCGGCGGGACGCTTTTGCTTGAGCAGGTGCTGGCCCTGTTGGTCGGCCCGCAGCCACAGGTCCTGGAATTCGAAGGCGTGGCCGGTTTGCGGCAACATGAACAACAGTGGCAGGCAGAACAGCCAGCCACGCCGCCCGGCACAGGCGGCCAGCAGCAACAGCGGCAGGAGCAGCCAATAGCCTTGGTCGGCCCAGGTGTCCAGGCGCAGGGTTTGTCCGTCGCTGCGCAGATGGCGAGGGCCGTCCAACAGGCCCAGGCCGCGCAGGTCGCTGTCGTCCAGGCGCGCCGGCCGGTAGCGGCCGTCCAGCTTGTTGGCGAAGGCCTTGAGGCCCGGGCTGTCCAAGCGTGGCAGCAGGATCGAACCCTGCGCATCCTTGAGGTAACTGCCATCTTCCTGGGGCACCGGTGCGCCTTCGCGGGTTCCGATGCCCAGCATCAGCCATTGCGTGGCGGAACCGTCCAGGGCCTGGCGAATGCCCTGGCGTTCCTGCTCGTTCAGCGAAGAACCGATCAGCAGGATCCGACCATGGCCCAGTTCGCCCTGGTCCAGCAGGGTCAGCGCCTTGCGGACCGCGAGGTCGGCACGATGGCCGCTCTGCGGCATGATCGACGGCGCAAGGGCCTCGAGCAGGTTGGCGCTGGTGGACAGGTCGTCGGACAGTGGCACCAGCGTATGGGCGCTGCCGGCATAGACGACGATCGCGGTCTGGGCGTCGCTACGGTTCTGCAACAGGTCCAGGACCTTGCGCCGGGCTTGTTCCAGGCGCGTGGGCGGGACGTCGGTGGCGAGCATTTCCGGGGTCAGCTCCAACACCACCACCAGCGGGTCGGCGGGCCTCTGGCTGGTCTGTTCGACCCGCGCCCAACTTGGCCCCAGCAACGCCAGCACCATCAACAGCCAACCCAGGCCCAGGGCAATCCATGGCAGCCGGCTTTCCCGGCCACTGCCGCCACTGAGCAGCACAGCATGAAAGGTGGGCGGCAGGATCATCTGCCAGCGGCCCACGCGTTTTTGCCGGTGCCACAGTTGCCAGAGCAACCAGCCCAGCAGAGGCAGCAGCAACACGAACCAGGGGCGTAGCCAGTGTGGCCAGAGGGCGATCATCGACGCCTCCGCAAGCGCAGGCGCTTGAGCCGCTGGCGCCACTCGGTGTGTTGGGCTGGCTGGAACAGCGGCTGGTTGAACAGGCGCTGCAACGGATTGTCCGGCCAGCGCGCCCGAGCCACCAGCAACATGCTCAACAGCAGCGCAACGGCCAGGGGCCAGTGATACAGCGCCAGGGCAGGGCGGGCCTGGGTCGGTTGCTGGGCCACAGGTTCGAGCTGGTCGAGGGTGGTCTTGATCGCCAGTAATTGCTCACCATCCTGGGCGCGAAAATACTGGCCGCCGGTGACTTGGGCGATGTCCTTGAGTGTCGGTTCGTCCAGGTCCAGGCTCGGGTTGACGCCGAGTGAACCTGTGGTGCCGCTTTGCTGCGGGTCGGCACCGATGCCGATCGGGTAGATTTTCACGCCTTCGTCGGCGGCCAGTCGCGCGGCGGTCAGGGGGTCGATCTCGCCGCCGTTATTGGCGCCGTCGGTGACCAGGATCAACACGCGGCTGTGGGCTGGCCGCTGGCGCAGACGCTTGAGGGCCAGGCCGATGGCGTCGCCGATGGCGGTATTCTTGCCGGCGATGCCGATACGCGCCTCATCGAGCCAATGGCGCACGGTGCGGCGGTCGAAGGTCAGCGGTGCCTGCAGATAGGCCTGGCTGCCGAACAGGATCAGGCCGACCCGGTCACCTTCGCGGCCTTCGAGAAAATCCCCGAGCATGTGCTGGACCAGCGCAAGGCGACTGACCTCTTCGTCTTTCCATTGCATGTCGGGAAAGTCCATGGACCCCGAGACATCCACCGCCACCAGCAGGTCGCGCCCGCTGGCGGCAATGGGCAATGGCTCGCCCAACCATTGCGGTCGGGCCGCGGCGATCAGCAACAGCAGCCAGAGCAGGATGAAGGGCGCCTGTTGCCGCCAGGTCGGCAGATTGGCCCGGGCTCGCCGACCCACCAGGCCTTCCAGGTCGCCGAGGAAACTGACTTTGAGCGCTGGCTCGCCGCTGTCGGCCGCCGGCAGCACCAGGCGCATCAGCCAAGGCAGCGGCAACAGGGCCAATACCCACGGCCAGGCGAACTCAAACATGTTTGCGAATCCAGATTTCGACCGCCTGGGTCAGGCCGGCGATGGCTTTGTCATCGAGCTTGCATTCGGGTTTGTAGGCGCCTTCCACCAGCACCATCCAGCGGGTCAGGCCGGCTGCCGGGCAGCGGTTATCCAGGAAAGCCAGCCATTTGCGCCCGTTGAGGGTGTGGCTCTGGCTGTAGGGGTAATGGTTGCGACACAGGCGCTTGAGCAACCCGTTGAGCTGTTGCAGCCAGGCTCCGGCCGGCGCCCCATCGTAGGGTTTGGGCAGCAGGGCGAGTTCGGCCAGCGCGGCCAGTCGCACCGGGTCCAGGGGTTGTTCGGCACGGGTGCCGGTGCGCTTGGCGGGAATGAATCGGCGCAACTGCCACAGCCCCAGGCCCAGCAAGGGGATCAACACCAGCAGCAACCACCAGCCCGGCGCGGGAGGCCAGAAACCGATAGGGGGCGGCGCCATCAGCGGCTGCAGTTGATCCAGGTTGCTCATCGACTTTTTCCGGCTCGCTTGGGGTTCAGGTATTCGCGCAGTTGCTCGACCATGTCGCCCTGGGTACTGAGGGGCATCATCAGGATTCGCAGTTTCTGCGCCAGTATTTCCCAACGCTCCTGGCGCGCCTCGGCCTGGGCGCGATAGGCCTGGCGCAGCTCGAAGTTCAAAGTGTCGAGCTCCAACTGTGAAGCGCGCTGGGCGAAGCGCAGCAGGCCGGCGGCGGGCAGGGCGTGATCCAGTGGGTCCGACAGCGGCAACAGCAGCAGGTCGCAATGGCGCGACAGCAGGCTTAGTTGTTGTTCGGCACTGTCGGACAACGCACGTTCGTCGCAAATCACGATCACCAGGCTGCCGGGCCGTAGCACTTCCCGGGCCCGACGCAGGGCGATGCCGAACGAGTCGCGATCCGGCTCGCCCTCGGTGTGCAGCGACTGATTGACCCGCACCAGCCGGTTGAGCAGTTGCAACAGACTCTGTTTGCTGCGCCGCGGCTTGACCTCGTAGTGGGTGTTATTGCCGAACACCAGGCCGCCGACCCGGTCGTTGTGCCCCAGCGCGGCCCAGCCGATCAGGCTGGCGGCCTGGGCGGCAAGCACCGACTTGAACATCAGCCCCGAGCCGAAGAACAGCCGGTGGCTTTGTTCGATCATGATGAAGATCGGCCGCTCGCGTTCTTCATGGAACAGTTTGGTGTGGGGCTCCTGGGTCCGGGCGGTGACGCGCCAGTCAATGGTGCGTACGTCGTCGCCGGCCTGGTAGACCCGCACCTGGTCGAAGTCCACCCCGCGTCCGCGCAGCTTGGAGTGGTGCAGGCCGATCAGCGGGCTGCGCTGGCCTGGCGTCGAGAACAACTGCACCTCGCGCACACGATGGCGCATCTCGATCAGCTCCGAAAGGCTGACGCGGATGCCCGGTGCGGGCGCCAGTGGGTTATTCATGACTCATGCTCAAGCGACAGCGACGACGTCGAGAATCCGCTGCACGACCCGGTCCTGATCGATGCCAGCGGCCTCGGCTTCGAACGACAGAATGATGCGATGGCGCAGCACGTCGAACAGCACGGCCTGGATATCTTCCGGGCTGACAAAGTCGCGTCCGGCCAGCCAGGCGTGGGCACGGGCGCAGCGGTCAAGGGCGATGGAGCCCCGCGGGCTGGCGCCATAGGCGATCCACTCGGCCATTTCCGGATCGAACTTGGCCGGGTTGCGGGTGGCCATGATCAGTTGCACCAAGTATTCCTCCACGGCGTCGGCCATGTACAACCCGAGGATTTCCTTGCGCGCGGAGAAAATCGCCTGCTGGCTCACGCGGCGTTCGGGCTTGGTCTCGCCGTTCAGCGCTTCACCCCGGGCCTGCTGCAGGATACGGCGTTCCACCGCGGCATCGGGAAAGCCGATCTTGACGTGCATCAGGAAACGGTCGAGCTGGGCTTCGGGCAGCGGGTAGGTGCCTTCCTGCTCGATCGGGTTCTGCGTGGCCATCACCAGGAACAGCGGCGACAGTTCATAGGTGCTGCGCCCAACGCTGACCTGGCGCTCGGCCATGGCTTCGAGCAAGGCCGACTGGACCTTGGCCGGCGCGCGGTTGATTTCGTCCGCCAGCACCAGGTTATGGAAAATCGGCCCTTGCTGGAACACGAAACTGCCGGTTTCCGGGCGGTAGATTTCCGTACCGGTGATGTCGGCGGGCAGCAGGTCAGGGGTGAACTGAATGCGATGGAACTGCGCTTCGACGCCTTCGGCCAGCTCCTTGATGGCCTTGGTCTTGGCCAGCCCCGGCGCGCCTTCGACCAGCATGTGGCCGTCGGCAAGCAGGGCGATGAGCAGGCGCTCGATGAGTTTTTCCTGGCCGAGAATCTGCGTTGAAAGAAAGGTTCGCAGCGCAAGCAGCGCTTCACGATGTTCCATCGGTGACTGTTCCTGGAAAGGGTGGCCCCAGGCGTTCGGATAACGCCGGGGCTGGGGGCGTTACTTTAATGCATGGCGGGGGGTGGCGACTAACGGGATTTTGTCTGGTGTGCGGATTTGTGATCGGTTTGGAGTCATTTGTGGGAGCGGGCTTGCTCGCGATGACGGCGGTACATTCAACTTCAATGCAGACTGATCCACCGCTATCGCGAGCAAGCTCAGCTCCCACAGGGATTGGCGGTGGACACCGACCCCAGGAACACCCGAGACCAGTGTGGGAGCGAGCCTGCTCGCGATGACGGCGGCACATTCAACTTCAATGCAGCCTGACCCACCGCAATCGCGAGCAAGCTCAGCTCCCACAGGGATTGGCGGTGGACACCAACTCCATGAACACCCGGGACCAGTGTGGGAGCGAGCTTGCTCGCGATGACGGCGGCACATTCAACTTCAATACAGCCTGATCCACAGCAATCGCGAGCAAGCTCAGCTCCCACAGGGATTGGTGGACACCGATTCCATGAACACCCGAGACCAGTGTGGGAGCGAGCCTGCTCGCGATGACGGCGGTACATTCAACTTCAATACAGCCTGACCCACCGCAATCGCGAGCAAGCTCAGCTCCCACAGAGACCTGCGGTGAACACCGACTCCAGGAACACCCGAGATCAGGGTGGGAGCCGAGCTTGCTCGCGATGACGGCGGCACATTCAACTTCAATACAGCCTGATCCACAGCAATCGCGAGCAAGCTCAGCTCCCACAGAGACCTGAGGTGAACACCGATTCCATGAACACCCGAGATCAGGGTGGGAGCCGAGCTTGCTCGCAATGACGGCGGCACATTCAACTTCAATACAGCCTGATCTACAGCTATCGCGAGCAAGCTCAGTTCCCACAGAGACCTGCGGTGGACACCGATTCCATGAACACCCGAGATCAGGGTGGGAGCCGAGCTTGCTCGCGATGACGGCGGCACATTCAACTTCAATACAGCCTGATCCACAGCTATCGCGAGCAAGCTCAGTTCCCACAGAGACCTGCGGTGAACACCGATTCCATGAACACCCGAGACCAGTGTGGGATCCGTGCTTGCTCGCGATGACGGCGGTGCATTCAACTTCGATACAGCCTGACCCACCGCAATCGCGAGCAAGCTCAGCCCCCACAGAAACCTGCGGTGGACACCGATTCCATGAACACCCGAGACCAGTGTGGGAGCGAGCCTGCTCGCGATCACCGTAGTAGATCCGGCACCTCATATTCGCGCTACTTTTGCATCCGAATCTCATCCACCAGCAGCCTGATAGCTGGCCTGTCGATCAGATCCCTCCACGGACCATCCTCCACGATTGCCCCGTCATGCATCACAATGACCCGGTCAAACCGATGCAGGTGGTCCACGTCATGGGTGACACATATCAACCCCTGCCCGGCAAATACGTCGAATAACAGGTCCCAAAGAGGCGTGGTCAGCCTGGGTTCGATGGATGCGCTTGGCTCGTCGAACATATTGAATTTTCCAGGCTTGTTGATCAGGCGCAGCAGTGATAGGCGTTTGGCTTCGCCTCCGGAGATATTCGATGCATTTTCGCTGACCTGCCGTGTTGTCACGATCTCATCCAGTTCCAATTGCCGTATGGCTCTAGACAAAATCGGCGATGCGCTGCCTCCGAACAGAACCGATTGTTCAAAAGAGCCTTCCAGAAACCGCGGTTGTTGGGGGCAATACCTCAAGGCGTCCAAGTGAGCCTGACCGGACAACAGTGAGACCGGTACCGAGTCGATACTCAGTTGGTCTCGCTTTGATGCATCAAGCCCGGCGAGGACTTCCAGAAAAGTGGTTTTACCTGCGCCGCTAGGGCCCGTGACGGCCACTGATTGCCCTTGAGCAAATGCCAGGGAGCGCTTGATCGACAGGCGAAGCGGTCCCGTTCCTGCCACTTCGCAGGGGCCGAGTTCCAGAACTGAGGACCGCTGGAAATCAACCCAGGCCAGCCGATTGCTGCGAGCGAAATCCGGAAGTGATAGCAGACCCTGAAATTGACGCTGGTCTGCAAGGAACTGATCAAGAACACGATACCCTTCGGTCAAGGTTGAAATACTGAGCAGATAACTCCCCGCGATTGAAAAAATGGCAACCAGCTGCCCGACACTGATACTGGGATGAGCCGAAAGTTGATCCGCGACGCCCCAGTAGAGCAATCCCCCAGTGGAAAGGCTTACGAACAGTATCTTGGCGGTGCTCAGCAGACCGCCAGATGATGCCGTAGTCACCGCAGCGTTGGCATAACGTCCGAACGCCGCGTTCAACGGGCGCAGGGCGGTAGGTATGGCAGTTTCCAGTTTTATGATTTTCCCAGCGTTGAGGGTGTTGTAGAGGTGGGCACTTAACTCATCTTCCTGTTCATTGACTGCATCGATGTGCTTTCTCCGCCATTTGATAATTTGATGGGTGGCAGCCAGATAGATAATTCCGAACGCCGTCATGCTCAAGAAAATTTTACCGCCACCTATGTAAATAAAAGCAGCTCCAACAACTATGAATTCCAAGAGGACGGGAAGCGCAATGGTCACAATGAAAGTGAGCAGTTGTTCGTGCGCAGTAATTCCGCGCTCCACCGATTTGATGAAGTGGCCGATTCTCCAAGAGTTGAATAACGAAAACTCTTTGCCTATGAGTTCGGTGATCCACTCAATGGAAGCGTTCATGATAATGCTCTGTATCAGCTTAGACAGCGCATGGAGCTGCAGAGGAGTGATGATGGCATGAATGCACCCCGCGACAATCAGGCCTGCCGTCAGTGCGAGCAGGGTGCTGGATGCTGGGTTTCTGTTACCTTGCAGAGTGTCGATGATGGTTCCGAGCAACAGTGGAGGAGCAAGTGTGATGAGCTTGAGTGCGATGATTGTGACTATAGTCATTGCTAGAAGTTTGGTGTGTTTTTTATAGGCGTTTTTTATCATTGCCCGAATGTTATTCATGTACTCACTCCTGCTTGCTTTGTGTTCGATAATTCAACCGCGTAACACGTACTGAGGCACCACCAAGCGACCGTTTCTAATGATATTGAAGCGCTCAAGTCCTGGAATATAAATTTGAGTGACGATGCTGTTGCTTGAAAAGCGAGCTACGGTTCGGCGGAATATTTTCATTCCTATGTTTGATAGGTTTTTTTGCAGTTTTTCCAGTTGTGCGGAAACTGTCATGGAATTGATGTGTGCAGGGGCGTCAATTGTAGGAAGTGTCGCTTTTGTGACGGGTGCGAAGTCAATCAAGTGTTTCAAGTGTCTTGATTTAGATAATAGATCAAAGGTTTCTCTATCTATAGATTCTTCAGCGGCATCATATAAGTCCTCGGACTGGAATTGTTCAGTAACTGCCCTTTGGATTGCAGTATGGATCTCAAGCGAGCATCCGGAGCCAATGGGTGAAAGATGGTGAGCTCCAGGGCCCGCTTTGGGAAAAGCCACTGCAAAATAAACTGACAGCACGTCCTTGATTATGATTACTTGCAGCCTGTTCGCTGACGCCAAGGCAGCGGGGTGGCTCCTCAGCGCTGTTTGAAGCAACGCGGCAGAAGGTGTGTATAGTTCCATTGCCGGACCGAGGCCACAGACAGCCATGTAGAAAAGAGAGAGGATATGCCTCTCGATTGTTTCGTGGGCACCATGTAACAGTGCTTCGTTCTCTGTGCAACCAAAAGCAATTCCTGAGTTTGATGAGTAGCGAGATAAAAAGTGCAGTGCGGAACTCGAATCTTCGTGGATGTTTTGCGTCGTTTCAGGGCGTAGAAGGGCGCACGGCGCGAATAGCTCTTCATTGTTGTTGAGGGAGGTCAGCCTGAAACATTCGATTAATTTTTCGGTGTGAGGCAGGCTGGTAAAAATTCCATCTTCTTTAACTGCTTTTTGAGTAGCTATCCTGTCGGAGCGGTATCGCATGGGAGCATCAGCAAGAGGCTGAAACGTGCTGAAGTGTTCAATGCTTTCTGCCAGTGCGCCTATTAATGAGTCTGGTCCCTTGCCAGCCCCCGATTCAACGAGGTTGTCGTTTCCATCAAACAGTTCGGCCGTCGCTACTAGCTTGGATGGTGTCGTATACCGTGTTACTGCACTGAGGCCCAGTGTATGGAGCGTAGACATGATATTGAATAGCGCTTCGGTGGGTGATAGTTCTCGTTCTGACATATGGATCTCCGTCAAAGGATGCCGAAAGGAGATCCTTCCGGCATCTGTTCGCCGATATTTAATCGGTCACTGGCTTAATTGGTCAGCGACGCAAAAAAATTGGCTTCCGTTGCGAGGAGGTCTTTAGAAAAGCCTAATGCCTGCGGCAGGCCAAAAAAGGTATGATTTATTTCAGAGCGTTTCCTACCCATGTCGATTTACTCCAATGTAGTTAATGGGCGTCGCGATGCGAGCGCCCAACTTGCGTTTGTTCGCAAGTGATTAATTAATAGCATTGAGGGGAGGTGAGGACTATTGCACGACTTCCGAGGCTGACGTAGGTTCGCTCTTGCCGTTGAGTAGGAGGGGGGTGTAGGAATGTATCTGCTTTGTTTAAAGTGTGGTTTCTCTCTACTGTTCTCTCTGTTTGGTATGTTTATATTATTTTAAGCAAGGATCAAAAGGATAATCTGGCAGCGGTGTTCTAAGGCGGGTATGCCCGGAAAGTTTGTGTTGCGTGCACATCTAAATGAACACAGATGCCATCGCGACCCCGCTTGCGATGGCATATTCGAAGGCGGCAATAGGTCAGCCGATCCACGCCCCCGCATTCACCAGGTTCACCGGCCGCTCACCCGCCAATGCCATCAGCAAATTGTCCACCGCACAACGCGCCATCGCCTCCCGGGTCTCGTGGGTGGCCGAGCCCATGTGCGGGGTTGCCACCACGTTATCCATTTGCAATAGCGGCGAATCCGCACTCAAGGGTTCGCGCTCGAACACATCCAGCCCCGCGCCTCGGATCTGCCGGTTGCGCAGGGCGTCGATCAGCGCCGCTTCATCCACCACCTTGCCCCGGGAGATATTGATGAAGATGCTCTCGGGACGCATCTGCGCGAACGCTTGCGCACCGATCAGCCCTTGGGTCTCGGCGGTCAAGGGCAAGGTCAGGCAGATGAAGTCCGCCTGCTGCAACAGTGTCTCGAGGCTGCAATAGCGCGCGCCGAAACGCTGCTCCACCGCGGGCTTGGGCGAATGGCTGTGGTAGAGCACCGGCATGCCGAAGCCGAAGTGGCCGCGTTGGGCCAAGGCTTCGCCGATACGGCCCATGCCGATGATGCCCAGCGTCTTGCCATGGACATCGGTGCCGAAATGCCGGGGGCCGATGCTCTGTTGCCAGTCGCCCGCGCGGACCAAGTTGGCCAGCTCCACCACCCGCCGGGCGGTTGCCAGGATCAGGGCGAAACCGGTGTCAGCGGTGGTTTCGGTCAGCACGTCCGGGGTGTTGCTGAGCAGGATCCGGCGTTCGGTCAGGTAGTCGATGTCGTAGTTGTCGACCCCCACCGAGACGCTGGCGATGGCTTGCAGGTTCGGCGCCAGGTCCAGCAGCGTCGCATCCAGCTTGAGGCTGGCGCCCAGCAGGCCGTGGGCGGCGGGGAGGGCGTCGCGCAGTTGCGCCAGGCCTTGGGCATCGAGGCGCTCGATAAGCGTGACGTGGGCCTCGGCTTGCAGGCGAGCCATCAATTGGGGGGACAACGCTTTGTACAACACCACGTGCTTTTTCATGGGATTGGGTCTCGATTCAGGAACGGGCGGGCGCCGGGTCTGGCGTCGCGGTATGGGAGACTTCCCGGTCGCTGGCGCCGGGCTTGAGGGCGAGGGTCAGTACCACCGACAGCAGCAACGCGCCGCTCATCAGCAGGAAGGACATGCCGGGGGAGCCGGTGGTGCCGTTGAGGTAGCCCACCAGGTACGAGCCGCCGAACGAACCCAGCGCGCCCATGCTGTTGATCAACGCCATGGCGCCGCCGGCGACGTTGGCCGGGAGGATTTCCGGAACGATGGCAAAGAACGGACCATACGGCGCGTACATGCAAGCCCCGGCGACCACCAGCAAGCCATAGGACCACCAGAAATGCTCGGCCCCCAGCAGGTAGGAGGCGTAGAACGCGACGGAGGCGATCAGCAGCGGCGGCCAGACAAAACGCTTGCGCTTCTGCGCCTTGTCCGACGCCCAGGACACCACCAGCATGCCGATCACCGCCGCCAGGTACGGCAAGGACGACAGCCACCCGGCCTCGACCATGTTCATTTGCAGGCCGGCCTTGAGGATCGACGGCAACCACAGCACAAACCCGTAGACCCCGATGCTCCAGCAGAAAAACTGCAACGCCAGGATGATCACCTTGGGCGAGCGGAAGGCCTCGGCATAGTTTTTCACTGCCTTGATGCCGACCTGTTCAGCCGCCAAGGCGCTTTCTAGGTCCTGTTTCTCCTGGTCGCTGAGCCACTTGGCCTGGGCCGGACGATCATCGGCCAGGCGCCACCAGATAAAGGCCCAGAGCACCGCCGGCAGGCCTTCGATGATGAACATCCAGCGCCAGTCGAACTGCTGGACCAGGTAACCCGACACCACCGACATCCACAGCATGGTCACCGGGTTGCCAAGGATCAGGAAGGTATTGGCGCGCGAGCGTTCGGCCCGGGTGAACCAGTGGCACAGGTACACCAGCATCGCCGGCATCACGGCGGCCTCGACCACCCCGAGCGTGAAGCGGATCACGATCAGCCAGTAGGCATTGGAGACCACACCCGTCAGGGTGGCCAGCGAGCCCCAGAGGATCAGGCTGACGAAGATCAGCTTCTTCACGCTGTGCTTTTGCGCGTAGATCGCCCCCGGTACCTGGAAGAAAAAGTAACCGAGGAAAAACAGCGCGCCGAGCAGCGATGACAACCCCGGGGTGATCATCAGGTCCTTGGCCATGCCCGAGGCGGCGGCAAATCCATAGTTGGCCCGGTCCAGGTAGGCCAGGCTGTAGGTGATGAACACAATGGGCATGATGTACCACCAGCGGCGGGTGGCGAGGTTGAGCGTTTGCATGTCGTTGACTCCTGAGCTTGTTGTTTTTGTTGCAGCAGGTGCGTTTTGTGGTGGCTCTATCGCGAGCAAGCTCGCTCCCACAGGTGTTAACTCGATCCCATGTGGGAGCGAGCTTGCTCGCGATAGGCGGTTTCAAATTCAGCCAATAACTCAAGGCGCGTCGGCAACCCTTCCATGTCGCCACGGCTCTGCACCGCGCGGCTGCCAATCCAGTTGGCGCGCTGCACGGCCTCGGTGATGGCGCGGCCTTCGAGCAATGCGCTGATCAGGCCGACGGCGAAGCCATCGCCGGCGCCCACGGTGTCCACCACCCGGGCCACCGGCACGCCGGCGATAACGCCCTGGTCCAGGTGCGTGCGGTAATAGGCACCATCCGCGCCGAGCTTGATCACGACGATTTCGGCGCCTTGATCCAGATAGAACGCGGCGATGTCGGCCGGGTCGTCGAAACCGGTCAGCAAGCGACCTTCGCCGAGCCCTGGCAGGACCCAGTGGGCGAGGGCGGCGAGGCGATTGATCTCGGTGATCATCATCGACTCGCTGGCCCACAGGCTCGGCCTCAGGTTAGGGTCGAACGACAGGCTGCGGCCGGCCTCGCGCATGCGGCTCATCAATTCAAGGGACATCTCGCGGGCCGAGACCGACAACGCCGGGACGATGCCGGTGGCGTGCAGGTGACGGGCTTCAAGCAGCGCTGGCGCGATGGAATCGATCGACAGATGACTGGCCGCCGAGCCGCGACGGAAATACTCGACCTGCGGGTCGCTGCCATCGTCGGTACGCGACTTGAACTGAAAGCCGGTGGGGTGTGTTGGATCGACCGCCACGTGGCGACAATCCAGGCCTTCGTTTTCCAGGGTCTGCACCACGAAGCGTCCCAGGGAATCAGCGCCCACCCGGCTCAGCCACGCCACCTTGAAGCCCAGCCGCGACAGGCCGATGGCGACGTTGCTGTCGGCCCCGGCGATGCGCTTGTGGAACTGGTCGACGCTGGCCAGGTCACCGCGCTGGTCAGCCACCAGCATCGCCATGGTTTCGCCGAACGACAACACATCGAACTCAGGCATGGGCAGGCTCCCGGTACGATTGCCCAAGACGGGACAACGTGGCGACATGGCCAGTGGTCAATTGCAGCAAGTCATCGCCCTGCAACGGGTATTCGGCGGCGCGCATGACCCCGACGGGCATGTGCTTGAGCAGTTGCTCCCACAGGTGCAGGTCGGTCATGGCCGGAGGCACGGCGACCAGTTTGCCGTCGGCGCGCCGGGCCACTGCCTTGCAATGCACATAAGCCACATACCGTCCGAGCTGTCGGGCGGCCACGGCGGCCGATTGGTCCTGCCATTGCCAGTTGCCAATGTCGAAGGTCATGCCGACGGGCAATGCGTACGCTTCTGCTGCGCTGAAGAACCGTTGAAACGGTTCGATCCGTCCGCCTTGCAAGGTCTGGTCGTTTTCCACCAGCAACTGCACCGGGCTTGCGCCGAGCACATCCGCCAGTGCCGACAGATCATGGGAGTCGGTGAAATGCCCGAGAGAGACTTTCAGCCATGCCGAGCCGAATGCCTCGGACCGTTGCAGGGCCAACGCCAGGGCCGGGTTGGGCCTGGACTGACCGGCGAGCCACAGCTCCAGTGGCGACGAGAAAACACTTTGCAGCCCCTGGGCGCGAGCGCGAGCGGCCAGCTCGGCGGGCTGTTCGGTGGTGAGCAATTCTTCGCGCCATTCAATGCGCGAGGCCCCGGCGGCTGCCAGCAGATCAATGAAGCTGCCTTGGCCATGTTGCCGTACCAGGTCGGCGCCGTAGCTGGAAAGGCTGATGGAGACGGGTGGGTTGTTCATTGTTTTTATACCTCTGAAACCGGTTTCAGTTTTGTGCAAAAAAAAGGTGGTGTGCTTCAGGGCCTCATCGCGAGCAAGCTCGCTCCCACAGGGATTTCGAGCGCGATGCAGATCCATTGTGGGAGCGAGCTTGCTCGCGATAAGGCCGGCCCAATCACCGAGAAACCCCAAGCGTCGACCCACGCTCAATCAACCGCGCCGCAAAATCCAAGGTCCGCACCGGTCCTTTGTCTCCGCGCAAACGCTTGAGCAGACACTCGAACGCACTGGCGCCGATCTCCGCCGTCGGTTGGGCCAGGGCCGTGATGCCGCTGCCCACCAAGGGGTACCAATCCAGGTCGTCGAGGGCAATCAGGCCCACGTCGTCGAACAAGTGACAACCGAGCTCGCGCAACACCGTCGTGGCGGCCAGCGCGGCAATGCCATTGGCACAGAACAGTGCCTTGGGACCTTGCCCCGGTTGGGCCAGGAAAGCCTTGATGCGCGCGTTCAATTGGTCGCAGGTTTCCACCACGGTGCCGGTCAGGGCAGGGCGTCGCGTGATGCCGGCCTTGAAACTCTCGACCCGCTCGATTCGCGAACTGGTGCCGTCGAAGGGTTCGGTCACCAGCAACAGATCGCGGTAGCCCCGTTGTTCGAGGTGATCGAGGGCCATCTCGACGGCCTTTGGGTTGTCCAGCCCGACCAGGTCGCTGTCCAGTTGATCGACCTTGCGATCCACCAGCACCAGGGGCATTTCGCTGCGCAGTTCAAACAATTCGTCACGGTGATGACCCAGGGTGTTCACGATCAACCCTTCGATGTTGTAGGCGCGCAACAGCGCCAGGTGCTGGCGCTCCTGCTCGTCATCACGGTCGGTGTTGCACACCACCAGGCTGTAGCCATGACGACGACAGGCGGTTTCCACGCCATGCATCACGGCGATCGAATAGGGGTTGCGGATATCGGCCACCAGCATGCCGATCAGGCGTGTGCGCCCGCGCTTGAGGCCGCGGGCCATCTGGTTCGGCCGGTAGCCCAGCTCGCTGATGGCTTGCTCGATACGTCGGGCAATGGCCTCGGAGAGCAGGGCGCGGTCCTCGCCAATGAAACGCGAGACACTGGCCTTGGAGACCCCGGCGCGTTCGGCGACATCAAGCATGGTCACGCGGCTGCGCTGGGCGGCGGAGAAAGAATTCACGGATTGAAACCTGCTTATTGGATTTATTAGCGGTTCTGAAACCGGTTTCAGGAAACATCAGAATCCATCCCTTCGTCAAGGGCGACGTGTCGGAGGCACGACCGACGGTGGTTCACTTCAGCCGGACAAGGGCGACGATCCAGGCAGGTCGGCAGGCCGAAGTAACAGAACGGGCCCTCCAGGCGATTTGCAGCGCGTAAGGCCGTGTGGTTAGCTGCCTGCCTTCCCAACCCCTTTGACGACCGAAGCCTCCATGAACTTTTCCCAGCCTCGTTTGAGATTGCTGTCGATACTGAGTGTGACCTTGTTGGTGGTGGGCGGTGCGTCCTACACCCTGTTTCGCCACAGCGGCGCGCCGGCCGATGAAGGTTTCGTCGCTGAACAGCTGAACGAAGGGGGCATGGAAGACATCGGCACGCTGGCACTGCCCGAGGTGGAGAAACGCCTCAACTATTTGATTCAGGACACCGGTGAAACCCTCCGCTCCCTGGCGTTGGTCAGTGACGCGCAATTGAGCCTGAGTATTGAGACGACCGAGCCTGCCGACGAGCAGCCGTTGCAGTACGAGCCGCTGTTTGTCCCATTCACCAGTGCGCAACTGAAAGCTGAACTGGCGTCGATCCAGGGCCTGCGTTTTGCCCAGAGGCTATTCGCCGACGGTTCCGAAGTGAGGCTCGACACCAGCAGCCTTGATCCGCTCTGGAAGCGCGCCGCGACGCCGGATGAGCCGGCGGCCGAGCAGTACATGCCGCAGCGCCTGCGGTTTCGCGATGGCAGCGAAAAAACCTTCGCCGATCTCAAGGCGCCGCCCATGGTCGAGTCCGACGACACAATCTCGTCCCATGACGCCTTCGCACTTACGGTGAACAAACCGCTGGCGAGTCTCGGCCTGACGGTTTCCTACCGCAGTTATCCGGCGTTCAGGAAAGTGGTCCTGGACAAGGATCATCCGAAGGTGACCCTGGACGACGGCCAGTCCTTCCAGCTCACCGCCCTGGGTGACGCCAGCGCCTCTGTGCGCCTGAGTACGCCGAAGATGTCGACCTTCGTGGTGCAGGGGCTGGACGACGCGGGCAAGGCGCTCTACAGCAACGGCAACAACTCCCGCGCGTTCCCCTCCGCAGGCGATATCGCGGCGTTGCATGACTATTACAAAGCGCTGCTGCAGACCAAGGACGATCTCAAGCAACTCAAGACCGGCCAGGCGGTACAGCAGCAGTTGGAACGCCTGACCCAGGCGCTGGCCGCTCAGGTGGGGCCGTTGAAAAACACCGAGGTCGACTATCAATTCGAGGCCACCCCGCAACGCATCGTCATTCATGTGCTCGATCCGATGGAAGACAACAGCGTTGCGTTCACCCAGGTCGACAACGTCCTGGCGGAGCAGGCGCGTTACATCGCCCTGGACCGGAACGCCGAGCGCTACGGCTTCATCGATCAGGCCGGTCAGTGGTTGATCAAGCCCCGTTGGGTGCAGGTACAAGATAGCCAGATGGCCGATACCTACACGTTGTTTTCCCCGGAAAAGTCCAGCGACCCGGACTCGGACTGGCAGGCGTTGCGCAGCCAGCTCGCCTATTTCCCTGCCGGCAGCAACAAGCTCGTGGACCTGCCGTTCGAATACATCACCGAAACGTTGAGCAATGGCCTGCTGTTGGTGGAACGGGAAACCAACGGACCTTATGGGCTCTACGATGCCAAGGGGCATCGTTTCGTATTGCCGATGAAATTCGTCAACCCGACCGTGACTGGCAACGTGTTCATCGCCCGTCTCGGCAAACGAACCGATGTCATGGAAGGCCTCTACGGCGCCTATACCCTGGACGGCAAGGAAATCCTGCCGGCGCAGTTCTCCGGCATCGAGCACAGCGAGGGTCTGCTCTACGCCAGCGCTGCCGACCGGAGTCGTCAGAACGTTTTCGACCTGGACGGTAAACGGATCAACCTGCCGGGTGACAACGTGATAGGCCGGTTTGTCGGGCAGCAACCGCTGTTGGTGCAGGACGCTAAAAGCCGGAAGTTTGCTTTTATCAATCGCCAGGGGACGCGGCTGCCCATCAGGTTGCCGTATGACGAGGTGGAACCGTTTTCCAACGGCATGGCGGTGGTCGCACGCGATGGCAGCTATGGCGCCATCGACCTGGCGGGCACCTTGCGAGTCCCGCTGGAGTACAGCCAGCTCAACGCGTTCCAGGCTCGGTACGCCGCGGCCATCCGTGCCGGGGGTGGTTCGGGGCTGATCTTGATCAGTCAGGACAATAAGGTGATCAAGGCGCTGGGGTCCTACACCAGCATGAAGGTGCCGGATAACGGCAATGAGGCCCGTTATTACGTGAGGGATCCGAATAACGATGACGAATACCTGGCCTATGACGCTGACGGCAATCTGGTGCAGAAAGACGAATAACGGTTGGTGCACGGATCCTGTGGCGAGGGAGCTTGCTCCCGCTGGTCTGTAGGAACTGTGTAGGAGCTGTCGAGCGAAGCGAGGCTGCGATCTTTCCCCAGTCACTTGAGTCTCAAGCGAAAGATCAAAAGATCAAAAGATCGCAGCCTCGCTTCGCTCGGCAGCTCCTACAGTCGAGCGGGAGCAAGCTCCCTCGCCACAGGAGCGGGTTCGTGTCCGGACCTCAGAGCTGGCTTATATAGGTCCCCGTCCCATCGAGGATTTTCTGCAACGTCTGTTCCACTTCCGCCAGGTCCGCTGCATCGGTGTCGTGAGTGATCTCCAACACGTCGTCGCCGTTCAACGCATCGGCATCCGCCGCCGCAATCTCAATCAGCAAGCGGGTAGGGCTGAGGGTGACCTTCACGCCCTCCAGGGTTGAAGGCTCGCCATCCAAGGCAATCTCCAGTTCGTCTTCGTCGGGGTAGCGGGTCATCAGGAACATTTCGCCCTGGGCGCTGTGGCAGCAGAGCATGGCCATGTTGTCTTCTTCGTCGTCGCACGGATTGGCGATCAGCAGGGGGGTGGTCATTTGCATGGTGATGGCTCCTGGCTCGATGAGCCGAAAAAAGTGGATTTTGCCAGCCTGGAGGACTTTGCGCTGGATTACCGCAATCGGGCTGCGATTTCACACTGCCAGGTGCCGTTTCGGCCCTGGGCTGCTAGGGTTATTCGATGAACTCGGGCCGGTTTAGCTTGCCGATGACCGAATATGTCGCAGCGCTGCAAGCAGGCACATTGTCGCACTCGTTAAGCTGCGCAACGGATGTGCTCCTGCAAAGTCCACCCCGGGGTGGTTTTTGCAGGTGTCCATGACATGAAATTACATGGAAAAGGATGTGACCTGCCGGTCCTGTCCAGCTTCACCCACCTGTCATCCTGTTTCCTCTGCCCGAGAATCAGGAACGGGATGGCCGACAGCCCCGCAGGGGTTGCACGCGACGCTTCAATCAATAACAAGCCCAAGCGGAGTACCACAGATGGCGTTCTTCACCGCAGCCAGCAAAGCCGACTTCCAGCACCAACTGCAGGCGGCACTGGCGCAGCACATCAGTGAACAGGCACTGCCACAAGTGGCGCTGTTCGCTGAACAATTCTTCGGCATCATTTCCCTCGATGAACTTACCCAGCGCCGGTTGTCCGACCTTGCCGGCTGCACCCTGTCTGCCTGGCGCCTGCTTGAGCGCTTCGATCACACGCAACCGCAGGTGCGCGTCTACAACCCCGATTACGAACGCCATGGCTGGCAGTCGACCCACACAGCCGTGGAAGTGCTGCACCACGACCTGCCGTTCCTGGTGGACTCGGTCCGCACCGAGCTGAACCGTCGCGGCTACAGCATCCATACCCTGCAAACCACCGTGCTGAGCGTGCGTCGCGGCAGCAAGGGCGAGTTGCTGGAAATCCTGCCAAAAGGCACCCAGGGCGACGGCATCCTGCAAGAGTCGTTGATGTACCTGGAGATCGACCGCTGCGCCAACGCCGCCGAACTCAACGTCCTGAGCAAGGAACTTGAGCAAGTGCTGGGCGAAGTGCGCGTGGCCGTGGCCGACTTCGAACCGATGAAAGCCAAGGTCCAGGAAATCCTCGACAGCCTGGACAGCAGCGCCTACGCCATCGACGCTGATGAAAAGAGCGAGATCAAGAGTTTCCTGGAATGGCTGGTGGGCAACCACTTCACCTTCCTGGGCTACGAAGAGTTCGTGGTTCGCGATGAGGCCGATGGCGGCCACATCGAATACAACCCTGATTCGTTCCTGGGCCTGACCAAATTGCTGCGCGCCGGCCTGACCGCCGAAGACCTGCGCATCGAAGACTACGCCGTCAATTACCTGCGCGAACCGACGCTGCTGTCGTTTGCCAAGGCCGCGCACCCAAGCCGCGTACACCGTCCGGCCTACCCGGACTACGTGTCGATCCGTGAAATCGATGCCGACGGCAAGGTCATCAAGGAATGCCGCTTCATGGGCCTGTACACCTCTTCGGTGTATGGCGAGAGCGTGCGGGTCATCCCGTACATCCGCCGCAAGGTCGCGGAAATCGAGCGTCGCTCGGGCTTCCAGGCCAAGGCGCACCTGGGCAAGGAACTCGCCCAGGTGGTCGAAGTGCTGCCCCGTGACGATCTGTTCCAGACCCCGGTGGACGAGCTGTTCAGCACCGTCATGTCCATCGTGCAGATCCAGGAACGCAACAAGATCCGCGTGTTCCTGCGCAAAGACCCGTATGGCCGTTTCTGCTACTGCCTGGCCTACGTGCCACGTGACATCTACTCCACCGAAGTGCGCCAGAAGATCCAGCAAGTGCTGATGGATCGCCTGAAGGCCTCGGACTGCGAGTTCTGGACCTTCTTCTCCGAATCCGTACTGGCCCGTGTACAACTGATCCTGCGGGTGGATCCGAAGAATCGTCTGGACATCGATCCGGTCTTGCTGGAAAAAGAAGTCGTCCAGGCCTGCCGCAGCTGGAAGGACGACTACGCCAGCCTCGTCGTCGAGAGCTTCGGCGAAGCCCAGGGCACCAACGTGCTGTCGGATTTCCCGAAAGGCTTCCCGGCCGGCTACCGCGAGCGCTTTGCCGCGCACTCGGCCGTGGTCGACATGCAGCACCTGCTGAGCCTGAGCGAAAAGAATCCGCTGGTCATGAGCTTCTACCAGCCGCTGGGCCAGGTCTCCGGCCAGCGTGAGCTGCACTGCAAGCTGTATCACGCCGATACGCCACTGGCGCTGTCCGACGTGCTGCCGATCCTGGAAAACCTCGGCCTGCGCGTGCTCGGCGAGTTCCCGTATCGCCTGCGCCACACCAACGGCCGCGAGTTCTGGATTCATGATTTCGCGTTCACCGCCGCCGAAGGCCTGGACCTGGACATCCAGCAACTCAACGACACCTTGCAGGACGCCTTTGTCCACATCGTGCGTGGCGATGCCGAGAACGATGCGTTCAACCGCCTGGTGCTGACCGCCGGCCTGCCATGGCGCGACGTGGCGCTGCTGCGTGCCTATGCCCGTTACCTGAAGCAGATCCGCCTGGGCTTCGACCTGGGTTACATCGCCAGCACCCTGAACAACCACACCGACATCGCTCGCGAGTTGACCCGGTTGTTCAAGACCCGCTTCTACCTGGCGCGCAAACTCAGCGGCGATGACCTGGAAGACAAGCAGCTGCGCCTGGAGCAAGCGATCCTCTCGGCCCTGGACGACGTCCAGGTGCTCAACGAAGACCGCATCCTGCGTCGCTACCTGGACCTGATCAAGGCCACCCTGCGGACCAACTTCTACCAGACCGACGCCAACGGCCATAGCAAGTCGTACTTCAGCTTCAAGTTCAACCCGCACCTGATTCCGGAACTGCCGAAACCGGTGCCCAAGTTCGAGATCTTCGTCTACTCGCCACGGGTCGAAGGCGTGCACCTGCGCTTCGGCAACGTGGCCCGCGGCGGCCTGCGCTGGTCCGACCGTGAGGAAGACTACCGCACCGAAGTGCTCGGCCTGGTAAAAGCCCAGCAAGTGAAGAACTCGGTGATCGTACCGGTGGGCGCCAAGGGTGGTTTCCTGCCTCGTCGCCTGCCGTTGGGCGGCAGCCGGGACGAGATCGCGGCCGAGGGCATCGCCTGCTACCGCATCTTCATCTCGGGCCTGTTGGACATCACCGACAACCTCAAGGACGGCGCACTGGTACCGCCGGCCAACGTCGTGCGTCATGACGACGATGACCCGTACCTGGTGGTGGCGGCGGACAAGGGCACTGCGACCTTCTCCGACATCGCCAACGGCATCGCCATCGACTACGGCTTCTGGCTGGGCGACGCGTTCGCCTCCGGCGGTTCGGCCGGTTACGACCACAAGAAAATGGGCATCACCGCCAAGGGCGCGTGGGTCGGCGTGCAGCGCCACTTCCGCGAGCGCGGCATCAATGTCCAGGAAGACAGCATCACCGTGGTGGGCGTCGGCGACATGGCCGGCGACGTGTTCGGCAACGGCTTGTTGATGTCCGACAAGCTGCAACTGGTCGCGGCCTTCAACCACCTGCACATCTTCATCGACCCGAACCCGGAGCCTGCCAGCAGCTTTGCCGAGCGCAAGCGCCTGTTCGACCTGCCGCGTTCGGCCTGGACCGACTACGACACCAGCATCATGTCCGAAGGCGGCGGTATCTTCTCGCGCAGCGCCAAGAGCATCGCCATCTCGCCACAGATGAAAGAACGCTTCGACATCAAGGCTGACAAGCTGACCCCGACCGAGCTGCTCAACGCCTTGCTCAAGGCGCCGGTGGACCTGTTGTGGAACGGCGGTATCGGCACCTACGTCAAGGCCAGCACTGAAAGCCACGCCGATGTTGGCGACAAGGCCAACGATGCACTGCGCGTGAACGGCAACGAACTGCGCTGCAAGGTCGTGGGCGAGGGCGGCAACCTGGGCATGACCCAACTGGGTCGCGTCGAGTTCGGCCTCAATGGCGGCGGTTCCAACACCGACTTCATCGACAACGCGGGCGGCGTGGACTGCTCCGACCACGAAGTGAACATCAAGATCCTGCTCAACGAAGTGGTGCAGGCCGGCGACATGACCGACAAGCAACGCAACCAGTTGCTGGCGAGCATGACCGACGAAGTCGGTGGCCTGGTGTTGGGCAACAACTACAAGCAGACCCAGGCCCTGTCCCTGGCGGCACGCCGCGCCTTCGTGCGGATCGCCGAATACAAGCGCCTGATGAACGATCTGGAAGGCCGTGGCAAGCTGGATCGCGCCATCGAGTTCCTGCCGTCTGAAGAGGCAATCAACGAGCGTGTCGCGGCGGGCCATGGCCTGACCCGTGCCGAACTGTCGGTGTTGATCTCCTACAGCAAGATCGACCTCAAGGAAGCGCTGCTCAACTCCCTGGTACCGGACGACGATTACCTGACCCGTGACATGGAGACGGCTTTCCCGCCGACCCTGGTCAGCAAGTTCTCCGAGGCCATGCGTCGTCACCGGCTGAAGCGTGAGATCGTCAGCACCCAGATTGCCAACGATTTGGTCAACCACATGGGCATCACTTTTGTCCAAAGGTTGAAAGAGTCGACAGGCATGAGCCCGGCGAACGTGGCCGGTGCGTATGTAATCGTTCGGGATATCTTCCACCTCCCGCATTGGTTCCGTCAGATCGAAGCCCTGGACCACCAGGTCTCGGCCGACGTGCAACTGGAACTGATGGACGAGCTGATGCGCCTGGGCCGTCGCGCCACGCGCTGGTTCCTGCGCAGCCGCCGCAACGAGCAGAACGCTGCCCGTGATGTCGCGCACTTCGGTCCGCACCTGGCTGCGTTGGGCCTCAAGCTCGATGAACTGCTGGAAGGCCCGACCCGCGAAGGCTGGCAGACCCGCTACCAGGCCTACGTGGCCGCCGGTGTGCCGGAGTTGCTGGCGCGCATGGTTGCCGGTACCACGCACCTGTACACCTTGTTGCCGATCATCGAGGCGTCCGACGTCACCGGCCAGAACGCCGCCGACGTGGCCAAGGCCTACTTCGCCGTGGGCAGCGCCCTGGACATCACCTGGTACCTGCAACAGATCAGCGCACTGCCGGTGGAAAACAACTGGCAGGCACTGGCCCGTGAAGCGTTCCGCGATGACATCGACTGGCAGCAACGGGCGATCACCATCTCGGTCCTGCAGGACGGCGACGCGACCCAGGACGTGGAAACCCGCCTGGCGCTGTGGCTTGAACAGCACCGTGAAATGGTCGAGCGCTGGCGCGCCATGCTGGTGGACATCCGTGCCGCCAGCGGCACCGACTACGCCATGTACGCGGTCGCCAACCGCGAACTGCTGGACCTGGCGTTGAGTGGTCAAGCGGTCGTGACGGCCAACTGATCCGGCGTTGAATGAAAAAGCCCCGCATTGAGAGATGCGGGGCTTTTTTTGCTTTTAAGATTCGCTACGGGCCCTGTGGGAGCGAGCTTGCTCGCGATGGCGGTGTATCAGTCACGTTCAATGTCGCTGACCCACCGCTATCGCGAGCAAGCTCGCTCCCACAGGGGGACAGCTGTGCTGGGGCTGTTAGTTTTTCAGCGGTATCAGCACCGCTTCATCCTCACCCATCACCATGAACACCAGCAGTTTCGCCGGTTGGCTCGCGCTGGCGTTTTTCGAGACCAGGTGCTCGGACCCCGCCGCTTCATACCAGAACTCACCAGCCTTGTAGGTCTTCGCCGGCTCACCCTTGACCTGTGACGTGATGGCGCCTTCCAGCACGTAGGCCATGGCCGTGCCCTCATGCTTATGGGCAATGGACGCTTGGCCGGGGGCATAGTCGACGGTCAGCATCAGGGTTTTCTTGCCTGGAATGTTTTTCAGCAATTGCTCCTGCAGCACCGTGACCTTCTCCGAAGGCGCGGCTTCGTGGGCGTAGGCCTGGGTCATGGGCAGCAGGCCGAGGGCGGCGATCAGACAGAGTGTTTTCATGAGGGTATGGCCTGTGTGGTTTCGAGTGATTTCGCGCTGTCGCGGCGATGGATTCACCCTAAGCCCTACGGTGGGGCAAGCAAACGTCCAATCTTTTGGAAGGTGGGGAGACCAATTGCAGAGCCGATGAAGCCATTGGCTGGCGGGGCTTTTGTGGCGAGGGAGCTTGCTCCCGCTGGGTGGCGAAGCCGCCCCAATACAGGCTGCGCGTTCAATCACACAGTTTTGCGTCTGCTGCGCAGCCGAGCGGGAGCAAGCTCCCTCGCCACAGGAAGTGCTTAGCTAAGTGGGCCGGACAGAGGAGTGCCTCAGACAATCGGAAAACTATTGAAGTCGACGCTTCGGGCCAGGCGGTTGTCGATCAGGCTGATGAAGCCTTGCACTTCCGGGCAGTTGAAGTGGGCTTGCATGGCCGCTTCCGACTGCCAGCGGGCACTGACGCTCCAGCGGTCGCCATCGTCCGGGCAACGGTCGACCAGGTAGGCATCGCAGCCCGGCTGGGCACGCAGGGTCTCGACGATTTGCTGCAATTGCCGGCCCAGTTCTTCCGAGCGACCGGCAGCGGCGTGCACCTGTACGGTATTGATCACTTGGCGAGACATTGTTCAGGCTCCTGAATAAAGTCGCAGGGGGTTGCTCAACATCAATGACACCCATGCAGGATAGGCCCGCCGGGGCAAGGCACAAACAGCCAATGGGCGGATAAATGCCCAGTCCAATCCCTCAGGCCACTTGCTGCAGAATGTCGCGCAAGCGATCCAGGGCGATGTCGATGTCCAGGGTTTCGATCGCACCGAAACCAAAGAACAGCCCCGGCCGCACCGGGGCCTCGTTGAAAAAGCCATCAAGGCTGTAGAGCCCGACTTCGGCTTTTTTCGCCAGTTCGATCACCAGCGCCAGGTCCATCGGGACCTTGCACAACACCGCCATATGAAAGCCCGCGGTGGTCGGCACGGCGTCGAACCAGGGCGACAAGTCTCCGGCCATGCGGGCCAGGATTCGCTCGCGGCGGCCGGCATACAAGGTATGGCAGCGGCGGATGTGCTTGAGCAGGCAACCCTCGGCGATGAACTTCGCCAGCGCCCACTGGGGCAGGGTGGAGGTGTGCTGGTCGGTGAGGCGCTTGGCCAGGATCACCGCTTCAAGAATCGCCGGCGGCAGGATCGCATAGCCCAGGCGCAGCTCCGGCAACAAGGTCTTGGAGAAGGTGCCGACGTACGCCACGATCCCGCGCTCATCCAGGCTCTGCAACGAATCGGCGGGCCGGCCTTCGTAGCGGAATTCGCTGTCGTAGTCGTCTTCGATGATGATCGCCCCCAGCTCATAGGCCCGCGCCAGCAGGGCCTCGCGGCGGGCCTGGCTCATGGGCATGCCCAAGGGAAACTGGTGGGAGGGCGTCACATAAATCAGCCGCGTACCGTCGGGGATCAGGTCGACCCGCAGGCCTTGCTCGTCCACCGGCACGCCGACCACCGTGGCGCCCTGGGAGCCGAACAACAGGCGCGCCGGCGGATAGCCCGGATCTTCCATGGCCACCAGGCTGCCGGGCCGGGTCAACACCCGCGAGATCAGGTCCAGGGCCTGCTGTGCGCCGTTGCACACCACCACGTCCGCATCCTGGCAATTGACCCCGCGGGAAAACGCGATGTGCCGGGCAATGGCATTGCGCAGCGACGGCAGGCCTTCGGGCTGGCTGTAGAAGCCCTTGGCGCTGGCGATCTGGCGCAGCGCGTGGGCCGTGCAGCGCCGCCAGTCGTCCAGCGGAAACTGGCCCTTGCCCGTGGCGCCGCCGATGAAGTCGTAGCGCAACGCACCTTCGAGGGTGGGATGGCGCATCAGGTCCGGCATGGTGCGCCAGGCCTCGACGACGTCGGCACCGGCCAGCTCGCGGTGGCTCTGTTTGCGCACGATCCTGGCCGGCCGCGCGTTGACGTAGGTGCCTTTGCCGATGATGCCGGTGAGCAGGTTTTCGTAGGTCAGTTGGGCGTAGGTGTCGGAGACGGTCTTGCGCGAAACCCCCAGTTGCTCGGCCAGCAGGCGGCTGGGCGGCAGTTGCGTGCCGGCCGCCAGGCGACCGCTTTCGATGGCGCTGCGCAGTTGTTGATACAACTGGCCCGACAGGTCCTTGCGGCCGTTGATGACAACATGAAGTTCCATACCCGCAAGCTCCTGGGCGATTGTTG
Source organism: Pseudomonas brassicacearum (assembly GCF_918698105.1). Classification (GTDB taxonomy): domain Bacteria; phylum Pseudomonadota; class Gammaproteobacteria; order Pseudomonadales; family Pseudomonadaceae; genus Aquipseudomonas; species Aquipseudomonas brassicacearum_F. The sequence goes on from NZ_CAKKMI010000004.1 coordinate 142,285, forward strand.
GGCCGCCAGCGTCAAAGGCGCAAGATTACCCGCATTGTGCGACTGCATAGAAGTTGCGTGGGGAAAATCCCGCCCATTGGACTTGTCTCCGGGTTTTTCGGGATATTGGACCTGTTATTGACCGGTCCCAGGGCCTAGCGTGAAGGTCTCGAATACCACGGAGCCCGCCATGAGCCCGCGTCTGGATTACTACACTGCATCGCCTGGGGCGATGAAAGCCATGATCGGCCTGGAAGCCCTGGCCAGCCGCCTGAGTATCGAACCGGCGCTGCTGCACCTGATCAAGATCCGCGCGTCACAACTCAATGGCTGCGCCTTTTGCACCGACATGCATTCGGTGGAGGCGCGACGCCAGGGCGAAACCGAGCGTCGGCTCTACGCGGTGGCGGTGTGGCGCGACAGCGGTTTCTTCACGGCTCGCGAACACGCCGCCCTGGCCTGGACCGAGGCGGTGACGCTGTTGGCCGAGAGCCAGGTGCCGGACGACGTCTATGCACAGGCCCGGGCCTGCTTCAGCGAGGAAGAACTGGTGGACCTGACCCTGGCGATCAGCACCATCAACAGCTGGAACCGGCTGGCGGTGAGTTTTCGTCAGAGTCCGGGTGGCTGATCGCTTGGATCTAGTCCCCTGTGGCGAGGGAGCTTGCTCCCGCTCGGTTGCGCAGCGACCGCAGAATCCCGGGGCCGCTTCGCAGCCCAGCGGGAGCAAGCTCCCTCGCCACAAAAGCAGTGGCGTTCACTTGGGCAGCGGCGAATTACTGGTCGGAACCGGCGGCCGCTGGGGCTTGACCGACGTGCCAAACGTATTGCCCATGCGCACGCCAGTGGCCGCTGGGGTTGCCAGGCCGATGCTGTTGGGTGCGCGTTCGTTGACCGGCACATTCATGGCGTCCTGGGTCCGTTGCGCAGCGGTTGCAGCCTGCGGGTCGTTGCCCATCTGCCGGCTCAGGCAGTTGTAGTCGGGGGTCTTGTAGCCACCGACGGTCACCTCGATACAGGCCGGGGCTTCTTCGCCCTGGGCCCAGGGCAGGGCCATGAGCAGCCCGAGGCCTGCCATCATTTTCGTCCACTGTTTCATCATCGACCTCCTGCCCGTCACACCCGACGGTTCGTTGTCTGGCACCAGTCTAGTGCGGTCCGGAGGATTTGTATCAGTTGTCATACGACATTCATAAACTCCCCTCAGGATGACGGTTTTCAACGGATACGTCAGTCGTGCAGCAGGGCAGAGCCGGGGGCGGACGCGGGCGTGGATTGACCAGGGCGCCCTTGCGGTGGCTGATGGCGTTGTTGTGTCTGCTGGCCGGGCCAATCCAGGCGGTTGGGCTGGTGGACCTGGACATCGCGCCCCAGGAGCTGACCACGGCGCTGGAGCAGTTCAGCCGGGCGACGGGCATGGCGGTGTTGGTGGACCACCCGTTGTCGAGCCAGCGTCATACGCTGGGTGTCCAGGGGCAGTTCACACCTTCCGAAGGGTTGAGGGTGTTGCTCAGCGGCACCGGGCTGGCGGCGCACTATGCCCGGGCGGATGCGTTCACGTTGCAGCCGGTGCAGGTCCGCGAGGTACCGCTGCCTCCCGGCGTCACCCCGGGCTTGAGTGACAGCAACTACGCGGCAGCGATCCAGGCGGTCATCCAGCGCAATTTGTGTCGTTCACCGTTGACCCGCCCGGGCAGTTTCCGGGCGGTGCTGCAAGTGTGGATCGGCCGGGACGGCGTGGTCCAGCACAGCCGCCTGGTCAGTTCCACGGGCGACGTGATGCGGGACAAGGCCTTGGTCAACAGTTTGCAAAACCTCAGGATCGACCGCCCGGCGCCCAGCTCGTTGCGCCAACCGGTGACCCTGCTTTTGTTACCCGATTCATCAGGAAGAAGCATGGAATGCATAGCAGGGGAAGGGGTGTCCGGGCGATGAAAGACTCCGGTCGCAGCCCGTTGGTGAAGTTGTTCCTTACCTCGTATGAGGATTTCAGGGTGCGCCTGCGCAGGCGCCTGGGCTCCGAGGAACTGGCCAACGATGTGTTGCATGAAACCTACTTGCGGGTCGATCGCATGGTCGATACCCAGGGGATCGCCCAGCCCAACGCTTATTTGTATCGCATGGCCCTGAACATCGCCGCCGACCGCCGGCAGGCCGATGCGCGCCTGCTCACGGGTGACGAAATCGAGGAATTGCTGCAGGTCTCGGATGAAGCGCTGGATCCGGCCCGCGTGGTGGGTGGGCAGAAGGAACTGCAGACCCTGCTCAAGGCCTTGTATGAACTGCCGGCGCGCCGCCGCAGGATTTTCATCGCCGCACGCCTGGAGGAAGCGCCGCACCTGGAAATCTCCCAGCGCTTCGGTATTTCCACGCGCATGGTGGAGAAGGAAATCAAGGCTGCGTTGGGGCACTGCGCCCAGCGCCTGGAAAGAAAAGTCATTCAGCGGTTCGGTCCCGGCGCGGGAAAACCGTCTTGAGAGTAGAGACCCGACCCTTTCGTGAGTGTGTGTGCGCTTGAACATCTTCAGCATCGCTTCCCCTGACGCCACGCCCCAGGCCCGATTGGCCAGCGAGGCCCGAGACTGGCTGATCCTGCTGACCTCGGGGCGCGCCACCGTGGCCGATGCCCGGGCCTTGCGCCTGTGGTGCGGGCAAAGCCCTGAACATGCCCGGGCTTTCGAGCAGGCCAAGGCGCTGTGGCAGGGGCTGCAACCCGCCGCCGCGGCGGTGCAGGCGCCCCGGCATTTCGGCCGCCGGGCGTTGTTGGGTGGGGCCATTGCCGCGTCGGCGGCTTTCCTGCTGATCCGCGCCACGGTGCCCGGTGGTGTTTCCGGGCTGGGAGCCGACTACGTCACCGATGTCGGCGAACAGCGCCGCGTGGAACTGGCCGAGGGCGTCAGCCTGGAGCTCAACACCCAGACCCGCCTCAGCCGCCGCGCGCTGGCCGAGGGCGGACAAGGACTGGAGTTGCTCAGCGGCGAGATTGAAGTGCAGGGGCGCAGTGCCCAGGTGGTCAGCGTCCAGGCCGGCGCCGGTTGGATCAGCGCCGCTCGCGCACGCTTCAACATCCGCTACACCGACCAGAGCGTCTGTGCCACCTGCCTGGAGGGCGTGGTGCAGGTCGAGGTGCAAGGCCAACGGTTTCGCCTGGAGCCGGGCATGCAGCTGACGTACGACCCTGGTCGGGTGGGCGCTCCCAAGCCTGCCGATGTGTCGGCAGCCGTCGCCTGGCGTGAGCAGGTCCTGGTGTTCAACGACGCGACCCTGGCCAGCGTCATCGATGAAATCAACCGCTATCGGCCAGGCATGTTGCTGCTGCTCAACCGCGAACTGGGCCAGCGCAAGGTCCAGGCGCGGTTTCGCCTCGACCAACTGGCGGGCGTGGCACTGTTGATCCGCGATGCCTATGGCGCCAAATGCACCGAATTGCCGGGTGGGGTGGTGGTGCTGAGCTGAGGCCAGTGGCGCCTGGGCGGGCCTCATCGCGAGCAGGCTCGCTCCCACAAAGGCCCGGTGCTTGGCCCAAATCTAGAGTTCACCCAATACCCCTGTGGGAGCGAGCTTGCTCGCGATAGCGATGGGTCAGCGACATTGAACTTGACTGATACACCGCCATCGCGAGCAAGCTCGCTCCCACAAGGGACCTGTGCTGTGCTCAAGCCTTGAAGGTCGTCCAATAACCGCCTAATCCAGCGGCCCCAGCACCTGTCGATATTTCTCTATGCCCTGAGGCGTCTGGCGGGTCAGGCTGATTTCGATGCCCATCGGGTTTTCCTGGCGGTTGCCGCTGAGCTTGCGCCAGCCTTTTTCCTTGTCCCAGAACCGCAGTGCGGCGTCGCTGACGTCACTGAGCACCGCCACGCCTGGGCCGGGTGCCGGCAGTGGATAGCGGCTGCGGGCCTGGCCTTGGGCGCGGTAAAGCGTGTCGCCCTTGAGCCACCAGCGCACCCGTTGCAACTCGCCCTCCTGGGCTGCCGCCGCGCGGATGACATCCAGGCGGAACCCCCGGCCTTCGGTGCTGCGCACGGTGAGGGCG
>NZ_CAKKMI010000005.1:0-137004 GCF_918698105.1 Pseudomonas brassicacearum
CCCACAGGAGACTTGCGGCGTACACAAGACCAACATCCACAACAGAACCAATGTGGGAGCGAGCTTGCTCGCGATAGCGGTGTGTCAGGCAACAACAATGTCGACTGGCCTGGCCTCATCGCGAGCAGGCTCGCTCCCACAGGAGACTTGCGGCGTACACAAAACCAACATCCACAACAGAACCAATGTGGGAGCGAGCTTGCTCGCGATAGCGGTGTGTCAGGCAACAACAATGTCGACTGGCCTGGCCTCATCGCGAGCAAGCTCGCTCCCACAGGAGACTTGCGGCGTACACAAAACCAACATCCACAACAGAACCAATGTGGGAGCGAGCTTGCTCGCGATGACGGCTTCGCCAACAGCACAAATCCCCCGGCCCGGCCAATGAGGTGGCGATGAAACCAATAGCCATCATCGGCGCCGGCCCCGCCGGCATTCGTGCCGCGCAGACATTGGTCGCCCACGGCCTGTATCCGGTCCTGCTGGACGAAGCCGCCCGCGGTGGCGGGCAGATCTATCGGCGCCAACCGGCCAATTTCAAGCGCTCGCCAGGCAAGCTCTATGGCTTCGAAGCGCACAAGGCCAACGCCATCCACCAGACGCTCGACGCATTGCGCGAACAGCTCGATTACCGTCCCGACACCCTGGTGTGGAACGCCGAGGCCGGCCTGCTCGATACCCTGCATGAAGGCCGCGCCGACCGCCTCGAGTACGCCAGCGTAATCGTCGCAACTGGCGCCACCGACCGGGTCCTGCCCGTACCGGGGTGGACTCTGCCAGGGGTCTACAGCCTGGGGGCTGCGCAGATCGCCCTGAAGTTCCAGGGATGTGCCATCGGCGAACGGGTGGTGTTCGCCGGCAGCGGCCCCTTGCTGTATCTGGTGGCGTATCAATACGCCCGGGCCGGCGCCAACGTGATCGCGGTGCTCGACAGTTCGCCCCTTGGCGCCCAGGTCCGCGCCCTGCCCGGCCTGCTGGCACAACCGGCTACCCTCGCCAAGGGCCTCTACTATCGCGCCTGGCTGACCGCCCATGGCATCGCCGTGCATCAAGGCGCGAGCCTGTCGCGTCTGGATGGCGAACGCCGGGTGCAGTCGCTGAAATGGCGTAACGCCAAGGGCGAACACACCCTCGACTGCGACGCGGTGGCCTTCGCCCACGGCTTGCGCAGTGAAACCCAACTGGCCGACCTGCTGGGCTGCGACTTTACCTGGAACGCCCTCAACCGCGCCTGGCTGCCCCAACGGGACCACGCCGGGCGCAGCAGCGTGCCGGGAATTTACCTGGCCGGTGACGGTGCCGGCATCATGGGTGCCGACGCGGCGGAAATGGCCGGCGAACGGGCGGCCCTGGCCTTGCTCGAGGACCTCGGCTACTCGACCGACCCACAGCGTTGCACGCAGTTGGAACAAGCCCTTGAACGCATCGGCCAGTTCCGCGAAGGCCTGGAGCGTGCGTTTGCCTTTCCTGAAGAGTGGGCCGCCGGCGCTGCCGATGACCTGATGATTTGCCGCTGCGAAGAAGTCAGCGCCGGCGACATCCGCCAGGTGGTGGGCGAAGGCCATTGGGAGATCAATCGGGTCAAGGCCCATTGCCGGGTCGGCATGGGCCGCTGCCAGGGACGCATGTGCGGTGCCGCCGCGGCGGAACTCATTGCCCGCGAAAGTGGCCGCGCCATCTCCAGCATCGGCCGCTTGCGGGCCCAGGCACCGATCAAGCCCGTGCCGTTCGGCCTGGAGGTCGAGCCATGATCGAAGTGGATGCAGTGATCATCGGCGGCGGCATCGTCGGTGCCTCGGCCGCGTTGTTCCTGAGCAAGGCTGGACGCCGGGTGGCGTTGCTGGAGCGCGACTTCTGCGGTTCGCACTCCAGCGGTGTGAACTACGGCGGCGTGCGTCGCCAGGGCCGGCCGCTGTCGCAATTGCCCTTGTCGCAACGGGCCCATGAGATCTGGCGCCAGTTGCCCCAGTTGATCGGCATCGACGGTGAGTACCAGCGCAGCGGTCATCTGAAACTGGCCCGCAGCGCTGAAGATCTGCAAGCGCTGCACGACTACGCCGCCGCCAGCCAAGGCTTTGGCCTGGATCTGCAACTGCTCGATCGCGATGCGCTGCGCGCCCGTTTTCCATGGGTCGGCACTGTTGCGGTCGGGGCGTCGCTGTGCCCGGACGACGGCCATGCCAATCCGCGCCTGGTATCGCCAGCCTTTGCCCAGGCCGCTCGCCGGCATGGCGCGCAAGTCCACGAACAAAGCGCGGTCAGCAACGTTGTGCATGACGGCCAGCGCTTTGTCGTACACACCGCAACGGGCCTGACGTTCCACGCGCCCTGGCTGCTGAACTGCGCCGGTGCCTGGGCCAGCCAGTTCGCCGCGCAGTTCGGCGAAGCGGTGCCGATGCACGCCGGGCACCCGGCGATGCTGGTCACCGAACCCTTGCCCTTGGTCATGGACGCCAGCACTGGCGTCGAGGGCGGCGGCATCTATGCGCGCCAGGTCTCGCGCGGCAATTGCGTGTTGGGCGGCGGCCAAGGTTTTGCCTTGGACGCTGCACGCGCCCGACCCGGCCAGAACGCCGTATTGGAAATCCTGCGCCAGGCCGTCGAGCTCTACCCGTTTTTGGAAGGCGCCCAGGCGATTCGTACCTGGAGCGGCACCGAAGGTTACCTGCCCGATCGCCAGCCGGTGATCGGCCACAGCAGCACCCAGCCCGGTCTGTTGCACGCATTCGGCTTTGCCGGCGCGGGCTTCCAGATCGGCCCGGCGGTGGGCCAGGCGCTCACCGAGATCATCTGCAGCGGGGCTTCGACCACGCCGCTGGATGCGTTTTCCATCACCCGGTTTCACTCCATCTCCGTTGCTTGATAGAGGAAGGTCGCGCCAATGAATAACGTCAAACGCAGTGCACTGTTCGGTTTCTGCTCGCTGGGTTCCGCTTGCCTGGGCGCCCTGCTCCCAGTCACCCAGGCGTTGGCCGAGCCGACGCTTTACCTGGGCATGAACGGCGGCACCATGGAGCGGCTCTACGCCGACAAGGTCCTGCCGGCCTTCGAGAAAGCCAACAACGTCAAAGTGGTCATCGTGCCCGGCACCTCCGCCGACATCCTGGCCAAAGTCCAGGCCAGCAAAGGCAACCCGCAAATGCATGTGATGTTCCTCGATGACGGCATCATGTATCGCGCCATCGCCATGGGCTTGTGCGACAAGCTCGAAGACAGCCCGCCCCTGGCGCAGATACCGGCCAAGGGGCGCATCAAGGATCAGGCCGTGGCCGTCAGCCTCGGGGTGACGGGGCTGGCCTACAACACTCGGCTGTTCAAGGAAAAGGGCTGGAATACGCCCACTTCATGGATGGACCTGGCCGATCCGCGCTTCAAGGACAAAGTGGTGTTCCAATCGATGGCCTCGTCCACGTTCGGCCTGCACGGCTTTTTGATGTTCAACCGGATCCAGGGCGGCAGCGAAACCGACGTCGAGCCGGGCTTCAAGGCCTGGCCGAACACGGTGGGGCGTAACGTGCTGGAGTACATTCCGAGCTCGGCGAAGATATCCGAAATGCTGCAGACCGACGAAGCTGCGCTATTTCCGCTGACGCCAACCCAGGTGACCGCGTTGAAACTCAAGGGCATGCCGGTCGAATATGCCCAGCCGAAGGAAGGCGCCGTGGTCCTCAACGTCGCCGAATGCGCCATCGCGCAAAATACCCAACCGGAACTGGCGCAAAAGCTCGCGGCTTTCCTGCTGACCCCGCAAGCCCAGGCCATCGCCCTGGAAGAAGGCGACCAGATCCCCTCCAACCCCAACACCCCGACCACCGACAAGACCCGCGGCCAGGTGGAGGCGATGAAGCAATACCTGGAAACGGCGATTGCCGTGGATTGGGACCAGGTCAACGAACAACGCCCGGCCTGGAACGCCCGCTGGAACCGCAGCATCGAGCGCTAGAGCGGACTTTGCAGTTATCATGCGGCCATCTCACAATGAATTGAACAGATGACCTGTGGCGAGGGAGCTTGCTCCCGCTGGGTTCTGTAGGAGTTGGCGAAGCCTGCGATCTTTTGATCTTGAACTTTCGCTTGAGACTCAAGTGGCTGGGGAAAGATCGCAGCCTCTTTGCACTCGACAGCTCCTACATAGCTCCTATAACGCCGCCGAGCGGGAGCAAGCTCCCTCGCCACAGGTTTTTCCGCGCTTTTTCTTCTTGATCAACAGCGAACTCCTCCATGCACACCCTCGCCCAACTACGCGCCGGCCAGCTCTCAGGCATTACCCGGCTGGACCTGGCCTGCGGCTTGACGCAATTCCCCCATGAAATCTTCGACCTGGCCGATTCCCTCGAGATTCTCAACCTCAGTGGCAATCAGTTGGACACGCTGCCCGACGACCTGCATCGGCTGACTCACCTGCGCGTGCTGTTCTGTTCGGACAACCGCTTCACAGAACTGCCCGAATGCCTGGGCCGTTGCAGCGCGTTGACCATGGTCGGTTTCAAGGCCAACCGCATCGCGCGCGTCCCGGGCGCCGCGCTGCCGCCCCGGTTGCGCTGGCTGATCCTGACCGACAACTGCGTCAGCCAATTGCCGGATGAACTGGGCCAACGCCCCTCTCTGCAAAAACTGATGCTGGCCGGCAACCATTTGCAGCAGTTGCCGGCGAGCCTGGCCCAGTGTCATCGCCTCGAACTGCTGCGCATCGCCGCCAACCAACTGAGCGAACTGCCGCAATGGCTGCTCACGTTGCCGAGCCTCAGTTGGCTGGCCTACGCCGGTAACCCGCTGGAAGCCCAGGCAGAAGCGGAGGCCCTGAATACCACGACGCCTATCGACTGGTCGCATCTGCAACTGCAGCAACCACTGGGCGAAGGTGCGTCGGGGGTGATTCATCAGGCGCTCTGGCAGGCGCCCGGCCAGGTGACGCGAAAGGTCGCGGTGAAGCTGTACAAAGGCCAAATGACCAGCGATGGCTCGCCGCTGCATGAAATGCATGCCTGTATCACTGCCGGTCGACACCCGAACCTGATTGAGGTGTTGGGCCAGGTGGCCGGGCACCCCGAGCAACAGGCCGGGCTGGTGATGGCGCTGATCGAGCCCAGCTACCGTAACCTCGCCGGGCTGCCGAGCCTCACGTCATGCACCCGTGACGTGTATGCCGATGAACTGCGCCTGAGCGCCCCGGTGGCCTGGCGCATCGCCCATGGCATCGCCTCGGTGGCGGCGCACCTGCACCGCCAGGGCATTACCCACGGGGATCTGTACGGGCACAATATTCTGTGCGACGACCAGGGCAATTGCCTGCTGGGGGATTTTGGCGCGGCGTCGTTCCACGCCACCACGGACAACGTACAGACCCGCGCACTGCAACGCATCGAAGTGCGGGCCTACGGGATCTTGCTGGGGGAATTGCTGGCGCGGATCGAACCGGCGCTCGGTGCGCAGGATCTTGCGTGGCTGCAGGATTTGCAGGCGCGCTGCTGTCAGCCGGATGTGCTGGCGCGGCCGGGGTTCGATGAGATTGAAAGGTTGTTGAGCGAGTTCAAACACATCGACTAGACCAACACCACCTCGTGTGGCGAAGGGATATATCTGTGGGAGCAAGGCTTGCCCGCGATGCGGACACCTCGTTTTCTCAGAGACCGCGTCGTCTTCATCGCGGGCAAGCCTTGCTCCCACAGAGTGAACCGCACCCTGGGATAAATTCCATCGTCACAGGGGTGTACTGCTTAACCCGCCAACCCGACAAACATGTCCTGCACGTCATCGTGGTTGTCGAGGCCTTCGAGGAACGCTTCGACTTCAGCCATCTGCTCGTCGGTCAGGCCACTGACCGGGTTTTTCGGCTGGTAGCCCAGCTTGGCCGACAACACGGTGAAACCCTGCTCCGGCAAGGCCTTTTGTACGGCATCGAGGTCGGCAGGATCGGTGAGGAACAACGTCGCGCCTTCTTCCCCCGGCTCGAAATCCTGGGCACCGGCCTCGATGGCGGCCATTTCCGGATCGGCGTCCGGGCTGTCCGGTGCGGCTTCGATCATGCCGACATGGTTGAAGTCCCACGCCACCGAACCCGAGGCGCCGAGCTGGCCCTTGCGGAACGCGACGCGAATTTCGGCAACGGTGCGGTTGATGTTATCGGTCACGCATTCAACTATCAGCGGCACCTGGTGCGGCGCGAACCCTTCGTAGGTGACGCGGTGGTATTGCACGGTTTCACCAAGCTGGCCAGAACCTTTCTTGATCGCACGCTCCAGGGTCTCGCGGGGCATCGAGGCCTTCTTCGCCTGTTCGACCACCAGTCGCAAATGCGCGTTGGTAGCGGTATCAGCGCCATTGCGCGCGGCAATGGTGATTTCCTTCACCAGTTTGCCGAAGATCTTGCCCTTGGCGTTGGCAGCCGCTTCTTTGTGTTTAACCTTCCACTGTGCGCCCATTACTCACTCTCTTGTCTGACGCGCCGAGACATCTGCCGGCCGGCGCTGTGGCGCAAGTTTATACGGCCTAAACCGGCTGATCGACCAAAAATTCACCCTGCTGGATCGACTTTTTCACAGCGTGTTGTAGGGCATTTCTGAAATAGCGGTTCACCAGCACCGTTTCCCCTCGCGGTTTCGTACCCTCTGCGCCTCTCTCCCCGGCCAGTAGGAGCTGCGATGCGCAACGACACGGAAAGTCCCTTCAGCCTGACGCTCACGCAAAGCGACTTGCAACTGCAAGTCTTGCGGTTCAATGGCCGCGAAGCCCTCAACCAGCCATACCGTTTTGACCTCGAACTGATCGGCCTGGCCCCACCGATAGATCCCGAGCTGCTCTTGGGGCATCCGGCCTTCCTGCGCCTGGTCGGCGAGTCGGGCGTCCATGGGATTGTCCACAACGTCAGCCTGAGTGCCCTGGCGCCGCGGCGCATAGGCTATCGCTTGACGTTGGTCCCCTACCTCCAGCAACTGGAGCAAGGCCCGCGGCGCAGGGTTTTCCATCGGCTCAGCGTGGTGCAGGTGCTGCAACGCCTGCTGGAGGAACACGCGCTACCGGCCGACAGTTACCGTTTCGAACTGCCCCATGGGCAGTATCCGTGTCGCCCGTTTTGCATCCAATACGACGAAAGCGACCTGACCCTCCTGCAACGACTGTGCGAGGAAGAAGGCATTCATTACCACTTCGAACACGCCCCCTTGGGCCATGTCCTGGTGTTCGCCGAAGACCCGAAGAGCTTTCCCGCGCGCGCCGTCGAGCTGCCTCTGCGCCCGAACGACAACCTGCAACCGGCCGTCAAGCACTTGTATTTGCATCACCATCCGATGATGCCTGGTCTGCCCGCCGGGTTCAGCGACCGGGCCTCGTCCGACACCGAAGCCTCGGCGACGAATCAATCCCTTGAACGGGTCGATCACGAAGGCATGCGCGCCAATCCGGCCTTGGCTCACCGTTACCAGGCCGGTCGCCGCCGCCTTGAACGACTGCGCTGTCGGCAACGGGAAATCCATGGCCACAGTACCCAACCGGCCCTGCACGGCGGCGACATCGTGCAGATCTGCGAACACCCGGTTTCCACCTTCAACGATCAATGGCTGATCACCGAGATCCAGCATCGCGGACGGCAGTTTTCGATCCTGGAACCTGACCTGCCCGCCGCACCGTCGGCCCGTGACTACCGCAACCGGTTCACCGCCATTCCCTGGTCCACCGTGTTCAGGCCGGCCCTCAAGCATCCCAAGCCCTGCATCCCCGGCTACCACCTGGCCCACGTACTTGGCCGTGCCGGCCAGCCTGCCAGCCCCGATGAACGTGGCCAGGTAAATGTCAGCCTATGGGCGCCTGACCAGGACGGCATCATGCTGCCCGTGTCGCGGCTGACACTGGATGGCAGCCCCTGCCTGATGGCCGGCAGCGAAGTGCTGGTGAGTTTTCTCGATGGCGACCCTGATCGACCGGTGCTGTGCCCAGGGGCTGTCGATACCGGCGCAGGCCATACCGCCACGCCCCCGAAACCGCCACGCGGCAATCATGATGCGGGGTTGCTGTTGGACTGGCTGCTCAATCCGCCGGACTTCACGCCCTGACTCAATCCTATGACTTCATACCGGCAAAACTGATCTGGCTCATGCAAACCCAGCGAAACGGGCTTAGAGTAAACGGATAACGCCGCGCTAGACGGCGCTCTACCCTGATCGCTGGAGATACCTGCAATGCCCTGGAAAAACTCAGAAAGCCGCTACAGTACCGTCACGGTAACCTTGCATTGGCTGATGCTGGTGCTGCTGGCCGTGGTTTATGCCTGCATCGAGTTCCGGGGGATTTTCCCCAAGGGCAGTGGCGGTCGAACCCTGATCAAGGAAGCGCACTTCATGCTCGGCCTGACGGTGTTCCTGCTGGTCTGGCTACGCCTGTTCGCCCGCAGCATGGGCAAGGCACCGGCGATTTTCCCGGCGTCGCCTGTGTGGCAAACCTTCCTGGCTCGCCTGATGCACTGGGCGCTGTACCTGTTCATGATCGCCATGCCGCTGCTGGGCTGGCTGATCACCAGCGCCGAAGGGCATCAGGTGATGTTCTACGGTTTCGATCTGCCCTTGCTGATCGGACAGGACAAGGATTTTGCCAAGCAACTGGAAGGTTGGCATGTGCTGGGCGGCACCATCGGCTATTGGTTGATTGGCTTGCATGCCCTGGCGGGGCTGTACCACCACTATGTGGTACGGGACAACACGCTGCTGCGGATGATGCCAAAACGCGGTTGATCGCCGTTACTCGAATCCTCGGCGGCCTTGCAAACCGCCGGTGTGGACAAAGATCAAACGGGTGCCAGGGGCAAACCTTCCAGTCTCGACTCGCGCTTTGAGCAACATCAAGGCCTTGCCGGTGTACAACGGCTCCAGTTCGATGGCCGCCGTGGTTTCGATGAATTCGGTGAGTTCGGCATCGACCCGGGCGAAACCGCCACGGCTGCCGTCGAATAATTCATAAAGCGCACTGCAAAGGCCCGCCTCCTCCACGATGCTTTCGACTTGCTGCGCCACGCCGTGGTCCTGGGGCACCGCCAGCACGCCATAGACCGGGCGCTGCCCCGCTTCGGCCAGCACCAGCCCGGCCAGTGACGTTCCCGTGCCGCAAGCCAGCCACCAGCCGTGAAAATCCGCCCATCCCAACGTCGCCAGTTGATCACGGACACTGGCTGCCCAGACCATACAACCTTGCGCACCAGACAACCCCGAACCGCCCTCGGGCACCGGATGCAAATGGGGATAGCGGGCTTGCCAAGGCGCCCAGAAACCCGCCGCGTGTCGCTCTCGGTATCCGCCATACCCCAACCAGTGCAGGTCCATGCCCAACGCTTTCAGATCGCGCACCGTCGGCGTGTCCTGGGGATGACCACGCAACAGCCCCGCCGTGGGAAACCCGAAGCGCTTGCCCGCCGCCGCCAACGCATGCAAATGATTGGAATAGGCCCCACCCAGGCTCATGACCCCCTCGGCACCGGCCTCATGGGCGGCGCGCAAATGATGAATCAGCTTGAACCACTTGTTGCCGCTGATCAGCGGATCGATCCGGTCCAGGCGCAACACCGCCACTTCAACACCGGCACGGGCGAGCCAGTCCAGGTGAAGGGGTTCGAGTCGGGGTTCAGGGTGCCAATCGAGGGCGGGAAGCAGCATGGCGGCAGGCCAGGGAGAAAGATGCCCGGCATCTTAACAGCTGGTCGCGGACTCCCTGACATCGAAAAAACTTGTGGGAGCGAGCCTGCTCGCGATAGCGGTGGGTCAGCCAGCATTTCTGAAACTGACTAACCGCCATCGCGAGCAGGCTCGCTCCCACAGGGGATCCGGGTGTCTAGAGGGCGCTGCGTTACAACTGCGCCGCCAACCGCGAACCCTGGTTGATCGCCCGCTTGGCGTCCAGTTCCGCCGCCACGTCGGCACCGCCGATCAGGTGAACGCTCTGCCCCGCCGCTTCCAGGCCTTCCTGCAATTCACGCAGCGGATCCTGGCCAGCGCAGATCACGATGTTGTCCACGGCCAGCACTTGTGGCTCGCCGGTTTCGCCGATGCGAATGTGCAGGCCGTCGTCGTCGATCTTCAGGTATTCGACGCCGTTGAGCATCTGCACCTGCTTGTTTTTCAGGCCCGTGCGGTGAATCCAGCCAGTGGTCTTGCCCAGGCCGTCACCGACCTTGGACGTCTTGCGTTGCAGCAGGAACACCTGGCGCGCCGGTGCATGGGGTTCGGCCTTGATCCCGACGACGCCGCCACGAGCCTCGAGGTGGGTGTCGATGCCCCACTCCTTCCAGAACGCCTCGCGGTCCTGGCTGGTGGCAACGCCTTGATGAACCAGGAACTCCGACACGTCGAAGCCGATACCGCCGGCACCGATCACCGCGACACTGCGGCCCACCGGCTTGCGCTCCAGGATCACGTCCAGGTAGCTCAACACCTTGGCATGCTCCACCCCGGGAATCGCCGGCACGCGCGGCGCGATGCCCGTGGCGAGGATGATCTCGTCGTAACCGCCGGCCACCAATTGCGCCACATCCACCCGGGTGTCGAGGCACAGCTCGACATGGCTGGTCTGCAACTTACGCTTGAAGTAGCGCAGGGTTTCGAAAAACTCTTCCTTGCCTGGCACGCGCTTGGCAATGTTGAACTGACCACCGATTTCGCTGGCCGAGTCGAACAGCGTCACCTGATGGCCACGCTCGGCCGCCACCGTGGCAGCGGACAACCCGGCCGGGCCGGCACCGACCACGGCGATTTTCTTCACCTGGGTCACCGGCAGGTAGTTCAGCTCGGTTTCATGGCAGGCCCGTGGGTTGACCAGGCAACTGGTGAGCTTGCCACCGAAGGTGTGGTCCAGGCACGCCTGGTTGCAGCCGATGCAGGTGTTGATTTCATCGCTGCGACCGGCAGCAGCCTTGTTGACGAACTCCGGATCGGCCAGGAACGGCCGCGCCATGGAAACCATGTCGGCATCGCCTTCAGCCAGGATCTGCTCGGCCACTTCCGGGGTGTTGATGCGGTTGGTGGTGATCAGCGGGATGCTCACCGAACCACGCAACTTGGCCGTGACCTTACTGAACGCCGCCCGCGGAACTTTGGTGGCGATGGTGGGAATTCGCGCTTCGTGCCAACCGATACCGGTGTTGATAATCGTCGCGCCGGCCTGCTCGATGGCCTTGGCCAACTGGACGATTTCGTCCCAGGTGCTGCCGCCTTCCACCAGATCGAGCATCGACAAGCGAAAGATGATGATGAAATTCGGACCTACCGCCTCGCGCACCCGGCGCACGATTTCCACCGGCAGGCGCATGCGGTTTTCATAGCTGCCGCCCCAGCGATCGGTACGGTGGTTGGTGTGGGCCGCCAGGAACTGGTTAATGAAATAACCTTCCGAACCCATGATCTCGACGCCGTCGTATTCGGCCTTCTGGGCCAGGACCGAGCAGGTGACGAAATCGCTGATCTGCTTCTCGATACCCTCCTCGTCCAGCGCCTTGGGCTTGAATGGGTTGATCGGCGCCTGGATCGCGCTCGGTGCCACCTGCTTGGGGCTGTAGGCATAGCGCCCGGCATGGAGAATCTGCATGCAGATCTTGCCACCGGCCTCGTGTACGGCCCGGGTCACGATCTGGTGCTTGAGCGCTTCTTCTTCGGTGGTCAGCTTGGCCGCGCCGGAGTAAACACCGCCCTCGTCATTCGGCCCGATTCCACCGGTGACCATCAGGCCCACGCCGCCACGGGCGCGCTCGGCAAAATACGCCGCCATGCGTTCGAAACCGCCAGGTTTCTCTTCCAGGCCGGTGTGCATCGAGCCCATCAGGGTACGGTTGCGCAAGGTGGTGAAACCCAGGTCCAGCGGGGCCAGCAGGTGCGGGTAATGAGAGGCGGTCATCGGTAACTCCACAACGGGCGATCACGGAAAAATGCGGAAGCTCTGCGGCTTCCATCAGTCATGCCCACAGCCTAAGAGTCAGGATGCGAGCGCTCAATGACCGTAACTGACAACTTAATGATCCAAATGTGCAGGGCGCCGATCAGCGGGGCGTGACTCTGGACGGGATGGGCCAGTCCTATGAACGCTGGCTCAGGTGCTCAACCCAACAATAACGCTAATCACACGGTCGCCCTTGCATGCATCCCCAACGAAAAATGCTGCACAACGAATTGCACGCCCGCCCGTCGCTGTATTTCGACGAGCCGGCCCACGTCTTCCACCTGGCGTTTCTTGGCGACAATGCCCAGTGCAACGCGTTGCTCGAACGACTGTGCCCTGAAACCGTCGCAGCAGAGGCCGCCCAAGGCATCACCCGCGTTGAAGGACATCCGCTCAAGTGGGAGCGCCACGCCGAGTTCTTCACCCTGACCCTGGTTGTTCCCGCCAGCACCAACGAACTGCACTGGACAACGCTGCCCGAATGCCTTGCCCAGGGTATCGAAGGTCATGCCCAGCACCTCATCAATGCCGTTCAGGTGGTGGTGCGCGCAGAGGCCGGTCTCGACCTGCCCAGCTACGGTTTCAAGGACCCGTGCGGCTCTTGCGTGGGCGGTGGCGATGCGGTGGTCTGGAGCGATTTTCGCCTGACCGAGGACGGCACCAATCGCCTGCTGTTCATCAACCGACGGCTCAACGCTTATCGCCAGGGCCGCATGATCCGGCGCCTGCTGGAAATCGAGACCTATCGCATGATGGCGTCCTTGTCGCTCAATACCGCCAAGGCACTGGACCCGCAACTGAACGAATTCGATCGCACCCTGGTGAGCCTGTCCGACCGCAACGCCAATGCCAGCGGCGTGCATGCCAAGGCCCTGCTGGAAGACATCGCCCTGCTGTCCCGCCAGGTCGTCAGCAGCACGGTCAGGAATCGCCACCGTTTCAGCGCCACCCGTGCCTACGCCCAACTGGTGTTCGAGCGCCTGGGAGAGTTGCGCGAAAGTCACCTGGGCGATTGCCAGCGGCTGGGCGTGTTCATCGAACGGCGTTTCAAGCCCACGGTGCGTTATTGCGCAGCCACCGAACAGCGCCTTGAACAACTGGCCATGAGCGTCGCCAACCTGGGTGACTTGCTGCAAGCCCGCGTACAAGTCGAGATGGAAGACCAGAACGCCGAGATCCTGCGCAGCCTCAATGCCCGCGCCGATGCACAGATAAAAATCCAGCGCGCGGTGGAAGGCCTGTCGATCATTGCCATCACCTACTACCTGATCAACCTGTTCAAACTGGTCTATAGCGGGCTGCACACCTTGGGCGCCAGCCTCTCGGCCCGCGAGGCGCTGCTGGGCATGACGCCGCCGGTGCTGCTGATCATGTTGCTGATTCTGATCCGGATCAGGAAGGCCAAAAGTCACTAGCGCGCCTTGCCAGCACAGAGGGTGTCCCAAGATTCCTGGACACCCTCTGTGCATGCTTACCGTGCGTACAAATCAGCGCTCGCCCTTCGCTAATCCCTTGTTTTACCGTACCCTGCCCCGTAGCTCCTGATGAAAAATCACGAACCTGCACACGGCCGCTGACTGTTCTCCCATGCGCAAATTTCTGTACCTGCTGTTTTCCTTGGCCTTGATTGCCGCCCTGATCACCTACGCACTGTGGACGACGGATCGTCCGGCGGGTCATTACCTGTCAGACCTGCGCATCAGCCTGGCGGTCGACCAGGGCACGCCCGCCGACCGCGGCAACCTGCTGGGCATCCAACCCGAACTGTTCCCCACCGACTACCAGAGCCCCGAGCGCCTGCATCGCAAACTGGCGGCCTATCTGCAGGCGGCTCGCGACCAGGGTTTTCTCAATGCCAAGTCCGTGGTGGTCCTGCCCGAGCACATCGGCACCTGGCTGATGGTCGGCGGCGAAAAAGACGAGTTGTACCAGGCCACCACCCAGAAAGAAGCCATGCACTGGCTGGCGGCCAGTAATCCGCTGGCGTTTCTCCAGGCATTGCTCAGCGCTCGAGGCGATAGCCGACTGGACGATGCCTACCTGCGCATGAAAGCCGAGCGCATGGCCCATGACTATCAAGCGCTGTTCGGTGGGCTGGCCAAGGAGTTCGGCATCACCCTGGTGGCCGGCTCCATCGTGCTGCCCGAGCCCAGTGTCAGCGACGGTGAGCTGAAGATCGGTCGCGGTGCGCTGTACAACAGCAGCCTGGTGTTCGGCAGCGATGGCCGGCCGATCGGCCAGCCACAACGCCAGCGACATCCGGTGTTTGAACAGCGCGATGTGCTTGGGGCTGACCGCCCGACCGCTGTCCAAGTCATCGACACCCCCGCCGGGCGCCTGGGCGTGCTGATCGGCAGCGACAGTTGGTACCCGCTCCACTACCGGCAACTCAACGACCAGGGCGCGCAACTGATTGCGGTGCCCGCCTTCATCACCGGTCGCGATACGTGGGACAAACCCTGGAGCGGTTATAAAGGCCTGTCCACGCCGAGCGAGGTGAGCCTCAAACCGGGTGAAGTGAGCGAAGGCCAAGCCTGGCATCGCCTGACATTGACCGGCCAATTGCCCATCAGCCAGGCCCGGGGCGGCGTCAGCG
Organism: Pseudomonas brassicacearum; assembly: GCF_918698105.1. Classification (GTDB taxonomy): domain Bacteria; phylum Pseudomonadota; class Gammaproteobacteria; order Pseudomonadales; family Pseudomonadaceae; genus Aquipseudomonas; species Aquipseudomonas brassicacearum_F. The sequence goes on from NZ_CAKKMI010000005.1 coordinate 14,507, forward strand.
TGTTCCTGCGGGGCCAGTTCTGGGACAGCGGCAGCGCCGGCCAGAGCTTCATCAGCCACGACGGCCAACACTTCGCCGATGGCAACGCCCGTGGCGCCCGCCTGCTGAACCTGTGGTTGTGAACATGAAACCGCGGCCGATGCGCCTGGGCGACCTTTCAGTGGGCTTCGTCCATAGCCTGGCTGACGCCGTCGCCAGTCATGGGCAAGACCCTCAACCTTTGCTTGAACAGTACGGTCTCGATGCCGCGCGCCTGGCCGAGCCCGGGGCACGATTGTCGATCCCGCGCTACATGCGCCTGGGCCACGCCGCGATTCAACAAACCCAGGACCCGGCCCTGGGCCTGCGCATGGGCCAACTCGGCCGCTTGAGCCAGGCCGGACTGGCGGGTGTTACCGCGGCCCAGGCGCCAACCGTGCGCGAGGCTGCCCGCTGCATGATCCGCTTCGAGCCGCTGTATGGCTCCAACTATCGCGGCCAATCGAGTTTCCATGAAGATGCCCGAGGCGCTTGGCTACGGTTCTATTCCATCAGCCCGTATAACACCTACAACCGCTTCGTCGTGGACTCGATCATTGCCGGCTGGCTTGCGCAACTGTCCAGCGTCGGCGGCATCGCGTTGCGGCCAGAACGTATCGAAATCGAATTCGAGGAGCCGGCATACGCCCAGGCCTACCGCACGCTCGGTGACTGCCCAATCCAGTTTGGCGCCGAACAGAATCAACTGCGCCTGGGCCTGGACAGCCTCGCCCAGCGCAACCCACAGCATTGCCCCAGCACCTGGCACCAGCTGCTTGAGTTGTGTGAACGGGAACTGGAACAACTGACCCGCACCCGCACCCTGCGCGAGCGCATCATCCAACTACTGGGACCGTTGCTCAACGGCGGCCGGGAACCCGACCTGGAAGAAGTGGCGGCGCGCCTGAAGCTGCCGACCTGGACCTTGCGTCGCAAGTTGGCCGAGGAAGGCACGCAGTTTCGCGCCATCCTCAACGACACCCGCCGCGACCTGGCCATGACCTACATACGCGATACCGAACTGGCGTTCGGTGAAATCGCTTATCTATTGGGATTCGCCTCAGCCGAGGCATTTCAACGCGCCTTCAAGCGCTGGAACAAGCAGACGCCCGGAGAGTTTCGCCGTAGTCACAGAGGGGTTTGAGCTTCAAGAACCTGGCTTGGCGCTTACCACTTGTAGCGTGTCGCGATCCTCACAACTCCGTCGCATCTTCAGCGGGTTCCAACGGGTCCAGTTCATACGCCTGGTATTCCAGCAGCTCTTCCTGATAATCATCCATTACGTGTCCTTCCCCTGTCATTGAAACCAATGCCTGATGGCGCTGGCATCAGCATAAAGCTGCTTTATGAACAAAACATGAAGCTAAAGCTTCATGAATTAAACGTAGCACAGGGTCGGAAAATTACCGCGTGAAGTGTGACAGGGCGTTACTCCCTGCCACTGGACCTCAATATGCCGGAAGCGGCTGGATCGGCTCGGTCGGGGCCGGCAACGAGCTGGACGGCGGTGGTGTAACGGTTTCCGTCGTCGGCGCAGACTCGAATGACTCAGGCGCAATCGGCGCGGGCTCGCTCGGCGGTGCGACGGGCTCCGACACCGTGGGAGCGGTTTCGACGGGGGCCGGCGCGGCGTCTTCTACCGGCGCGGCCGGCGCGGGGGCGACAGGCTCCGGTGCAGGTGCTGGAGCAGGCATCGGGGCGGCCGGTTCGACCTTGGTTTCCGGAATGCCGAGTTCAGTTTTCGGTTTCTCGGCGTTATCGACCGCTTTCTTCGCCTCGGGAGGCAGGAACAGCTCCACCAGGGCAAAGAAGCGCTCATAGAACTTGGCCGCCGACACGGTTTCGCTGGCGACCTTGACCATCGAATCATCCGAGGAGCCGATCGGCATCGACACCGAACCCAACACGCCCACGCCCAGGCTGGCGGAGTTGTTGGTTTTCTTCAGGGCATAACGGTCCTGCAAGGCGTTGGCGAACATCGTCGCACGGTGTCCGGCACCGCCGTCCTCGGCACAGACCAGGTTGAAACTGATTTCCATGTGAGTGTCGCCGGTCTGCTGGAAACTCTTGTGACCGCTGACCAGCTTCGGATCGCTGCTGGTGATGATGTAGCCCTGGCTGAGCAACGCCCGACGCCCGGCCTCGCAGGTCGCCGCGTCGTTCACCGCATACGTGCGCGAGAACGTGCCGGAGTCATCGAAGTTCTCGTGCTCGTAAATGGCGGCCTTCTTCGACGAGCAACCGGCTGCGGCGGCCAGCACCAGTGCAAGCCCGACGGTGCGCATGGGAAATGATTTGAACATTGAACATCCTGAGAAAAACGGTCCGGGGCGTATTGTGCAACAGAACGCGACCTGGCAGCGTGGCTAATCTTGTTTCAAGGGGGTTACAAGTTTACTGGGGGTTGTTTGCAGGAAAAAGACGCCAATCGGATAGATCGACGAACACCCGCTTTCCAGGCAACAAGCAGATACAAAAACCTGGCGGTTCGGGCTAATGCTGTTCACTTGAGCGGCTAATGAAGATTTTTTTATTCCGTTTCCAGAAGCGTGGTTAGGTGTGTATATCCATTGCTGCGGTGATGGCCACTGGCGGTTCCGCTCTTACAGCGGGTCACTTTTGGAAGAGCCCGGAAGCCGGCCCAGTCAAAAGTAACCAAAAACGCTTTGTCCCACATCAAAAGCCAAAGCGAGGCGGCCTAACAGCCGACCTGGTTCTTGGTGGAGACCGCGTTCCCCTGGGAGCGAGCCTGAATTTGAGTCGAGAGCGAAAAAATCAACGATAAAAGATCGCAGCCTTTGGCTGAAGCTACCACAGTCCACCTGGAGCAAGCTCCCTTGCTGCAGGCAAGCTGTCCGAAACCCCTGCGCGCACTCTAGAGAACCTGCTAAAAGGCAGCTTCTGTCCCCAGTAGCGAATCGCGTCGATGCCCGCATTTTTATTTTCCCGCTTTAAGCAGCGTTGGCTGGCCTGGTCGTTGATGGCGGCCATAGTGGTCGGGCTGCCGGTGGGCTGTGCAGTGCTGCAGCATAAGGAACGCGAGCTGGTCTTTCGCATCGAGCCGGGGACGGCGAGCTGGTTCAGTGGGCTTCCCAGCGGCGTGCAGGAATTCGATCTCAAGCCCAAGCACTTCAAGGCCGGGGAAAATATCCATGGCTGGTGGTGGCCGGCCGAACGCAAGAATGCGCCGGCCATCCTGTACTTGCACGGTGTGCGTTGGAATTTGACCGGCCAGTTGTTTCGTATACGGCAACTGAGGGCGCTGGGCTATTCGGTACTGGCGATCGATTACCGTGGTTTTGGCAAAAGCCATGGGGGGCTGCCGTCGGAAGCCAGCGTCTATGAAGATGCACGCATCGCCTGGGAGCGCCTCAAGGTACTGCAACCGGACCCGGCCCTGCGGCTGATATACGGTCATTCTCTGGGCGGCGCCGTCGCGGTGGACCTCGCGGCGCAGTTGGGCCAGGAAGCCGCGAAGAATGGCGTTGCCCAGGCCCGAGGCCTGGTGATTGAATCCACATTCACCTCTCTGGGCGATGTCGCCACCGCGATGGCAAATACCTCCCTGCCGGTGCGTTGGTTGTTGTCGCAGAAATTCGACTCCATCGACAAGATCGGCGAGATCAACATGCCGCTGCTCATCGTCCATGGCGCTGCCGACCGCTACGTACCGCCACGCTTCAGCGAGCAACTGTTCAATGCCGCCCATGAGCCCAAGCATTTGTTGCTTGTGCCGGGCGCCACTCATAACAACAGCATGAGCCTGGCGGGCAGGACTTATCGGCAGGCCCTGGATACATTGATCCCGTCGCTGGATGCGCTGGCACCCGTCCGACCAAGGCCGGTTGCCCCCTTCTAAATCGATCAAAATTTGTAGGAAAAAGCATCAATTCACCCCCCAATATTCCCGACAATCTCAGCCAGCCAGACAGTGGATCACAACGCGTTAGGAAATCCCTCGCCCACTAAATACGCTTTTTCCCACTTTGCAGACATCCAGATCCTACGCCCACATCCTGCGCCCCCTCGTCACAGCCCGAACACAGGGGCCCGAGGCTTTCAAACACGACAGTGAAAGCGAATATGTTGGCCAGGCTCGTTACCGGTCTCGGTTACAAATCGTCATATTTGACCCCGCGCCGAGAGCTTCATAACGTTCTTCAGCGCCCCACGATCGGCGCTTGCAAACCACTTTTATTGGCTGAAAGAAGAGGAATCGACTCATGGGCTATATCGCCAGCGTGATGGTTAACGATCTGTCGGAATTGAGTAACGACCGGGACAATCCAGATGTGCTCGCTCCGGAGCAACTGCTGGAAGGCTTGCAACTGAGCCCAGCTGAAAAAGCCGAGCTTGACGCCGAGTAACGAAAGAAAACGGGGGCACGCCGTGCTCCCGTACCAGGAGTGACGACACATGGACGCATCTCCCGCGCCAGAGCGCGAACTGCCCCTGGCTCTGGCAGCACGACAAATCGAAGCCGAGCTGCGGGCCCTGGGCTTGCAAAGCAGGCTGCGTACCCTGGGTAACCGGGTCGTCTCTGTCCAGGCTGAAATCGGTAACCCACAGGGAACAGCCTTGGGATGCGGCAAGGGCTATATCGAGTCGGCTCGCATCGGCGCGCTGTACGAAGCACTGGAGCATTATCTGAGTAACCCAGCCTTCGCCACGGACCTTGACCTACTGACGACCGCCGACTTGAACGGCGTCGCATCCGACAAAGACGACTTGTTGAACACACTGCTGGACCAGCCCGACTGTAGGATCGCCTGCCGCCCCTACACGGCCATCCATGACGGCAGCTCGTTCCCCTATCCCATCGCCTTGACGATGCCGCTTTATGCAAATAATCCGCTGCCAAGCGATACGACCGACTACCGTTCGCTACGGCGCTATTCCAGCAACAGCGGAACCGCCATCGGCGCTACCCATGACGAAGCGGTACTTCACGGCCTCAACGAATGCCTGGAGCGCGACGCGGTCTCGATATTTTTGCTGGATCACTTCTATTACCAGAACGCCACGCCACTGCGAATAGTCCAGCACGTGCCCACCGACGAGGCCCTGGGTCGACTGTGGGCCGACGCCCAGGCCGAAATCGACGCGCAAATCGTGCTGCTGGACATCAGCACGCAGTTTTCAGTCACCACGTGCCTGGCATTCGCCAACACCGTCCATGGGCCGGTCAGCGTTTTCGGCTCGGGTACTTCACTCGACCCGCGTCACGCCGCTTCACGGGCCTTGACCGAACTGATTCAACTGCACCTGAACGCCAGAGAGACACCGCTGCGCGAGCAGCTAGCCAAGGCCGAGCGACACTTGGCGAAATTTGCCCGATTGCAACGCTGCATGCGTTTTGATCCACGTCATCTGCTCGACACCCGGCCGCAAGCAACCATCGCACTTCCGGAATCCGGCGGTGCCTGCCCGTTGGACGTGCAGATCCAGCAGTTGGCCGATAACCTCCATCTACATGGGTACACGGCCGGCAGCTCGACGCTGTATCGTTCCGAGGCGGGCACTACGCTGGTCAATGTCGTGGTGCCCGGACTGGAACGCTTCTACATCGTTTCCAGCGGCAATGTGGTGGTGCCCATGGCGCGCGGACGAGAACGCGCCCTCGCGGGAGCTGCGATCGATGCTTGAACAGACGACGCGGCGGCGTCTGCTGCGGGAAATCGACCTGGAAGAGGCTTTGCAAGCTGAACCTGTGACGCCTGGGTCATGGGAACGCTTCGTCGAGCCTGCGGGCCTCGGCCTCAATCATGTTTTCATCCTGCGCAGCCAGGGACGCGACTGGATCGGCCGCAAGACATTGCAACGGGACGAACGCTCGCGCCTGCGTTCGGACAGTCGACTCGCGCCGTGGATGCTGCTCGGCCCGCTCGGCCAGTTCCACTGGGGCGACGAGGGCCTGGTGCTGGATTACCGGTCCACCCGACGGGCCGACAAAGTGGCCGCGTTCGCGGATGCGTTGGACGACCCCGACAGTGAGATCTACTTTCCTTTTCCCGCCCTTGAGCGCAACGGGAAAGAGTTCGTCTGTCCACCCGAGCACTGGCAGTTCACTGAGGCCCTTGCCAGTGAGCTCGACGAGGGTGAAGCGCACTTTCGGCACCACTGTTGCGCGCTGCTGCGGCCCTGGCTGAAACCCGGTGCAGTGATCCATGACCCGGCCTGCTCCACCGGCACGTTCATTCACCAGCTGGCCCGTGCGCTGCCCGACAGCCGTTGCATCGGCTCGGATCGCTCACCCTCGATGGTAGAGGCTGCTCGCAATCGCTATGGATGTTGGGTGGACTTCCGGCTAGCCGATGCCACCGACGCCGAGCCCCTCATCGCCTGTTGCGATGTACTCGTGCTTCGGTTTCTCAACGCGGAAGTCATGACCCGCTCCGAAGCCGAACACTTGCTACGTCAACAGGTGGCGACACTGGCCCCCGGCGGCAGGCTTATCGTGTTTGGACATACGCCCGTGCTTCCGGCCATGGACTACCTGGCCAGCCGATGCGCACTGACGCTCATCTCCCGACTCGCATCGTGTGGCGTCACCGGACAGCTCTTCCAGTTTTACGTCCTGACGAAGGACCGGCAATGACGCGTCGCGTTGCCACCAGAAAAACAAAAAACGGCACCTTTCGGTGCCGTTCGTTTTCACGCCTGGGGCTTTACTTGCGTGCCGCCTCCCACGACTTCAACAGCTCGGTGTAGCTCACGGTTTCACCTTTAGGCTTCTCGTTCGCCAGTTTCGGCTTCGGTGCGCCCGGTTGGTCGAACCAGTATTGCGCGTCGCGCTCAGGGTTCATCTTAGGTGCGCAGGTAGCTTGGGCCTTGGAGCGTTCCAGGCGAGTCATGATCGCATCCTGGTCCTTGGCCAAGCCATCGAGGGCCTGCTGCGGGGTCTTCTCGCCGCTGGCGGCTTCGGCGATGTGGCTCCACCACAATTGCGCCAGGCGCGGATAGTCCGGCACGTTGGTGCCGGTCGGGGTCCATTGCACGCGGGCCGGGCTGCGGTAGAACTCCACCAGGCCACCGAGTTTCGGCGCCAGGTCGGTCAGGGCCTGGGAATTGATGTCCGACTCACGAATCGGCGTCAAGCCGACGATAGTCTTCTTCAGCGATACGGTCTTGGACGTCACGAACTGCGCGTAGAGCCAGGCGGCGAGTTTCTGTTTCTCCGGCGTGGACTTCATGAATGTCCAGGAACCCACGTCCTGATACCCCAGCTTCATGCCCTCTTCCCAGTACGGACCACGCGGCGACGGCGCCATGCGCCATTTCGGCGTGCCATCGGCGTTCATCACCGGCAGGCCTGGCTTGGTCATGTCGGCGGTGAAAGCGGTGTACCAGAAAATCTGCTGGGCGATGTTGCCCTGGGACGGCACCGGGCCGGATTCGGAGAAGGTCATGCCCGCCGCTTCCGGTGGTGCGTACTTCTTCATCCAGTCCACGTATTTGGTGGTGGCGAACACCGCTGCCGGCCCGTTGGTATCGCCGCCGCGGGTCACGCTGGAGCCAACCGGATGGCAATCTTCGACACGAATGCCCCACTCGTCCACCGGCAAACCGTTGGGCAGGCCCTTGTCGCCGCCGCCTGCCATGGAGAACCAGGCATCGGTGAAGCGCCAGCCCAGGGACGGGTCTTTCTTGCCGTAGTCCATGTGGCCGTAGACGCGCTTGCCGTCGATCTCCTTGACGTCTTCGGAGAAGAACTTGGCGATGTCTTCATAGGCCGACCAGTTCACCGGTACGCCCAGCTCGTAGCCGTATTTCTCCTTGAACTTGGCCTTCAGGTCCGCACGCTCGAACCAGTCGGCGCGGAACCAGTACAAGTTGGCGAATTGCTGGTCGGGCAGTTGATAGATCTTGCCGTCCGGTGCAGTGGTGAAGGAGATGCCGATGAAGTCCTTGATGTCCAGGGTCGGCGAGGTGAAATCCTTGCCTTCGTTGGCCATCAGGTCGGTGATCGATTCGGTCTTGCCGTAGCGAAAGTGCGTACCGATCAGGTCCGAGTCGTTGACCCAGCCGTCATAGATATTCTTGTCCGACTGCATCTGGGTCTGCAGCTTTTCCACCACGTCGCCTTCCTGAAGCAGGTCGTGGGTCAACTGGATCCCGGTGATTTCGGTAAAGGCCTTGGCCAGCACCTTGGACTCGTATTCGTGGGTGGCGATGGTTTCCGACACCACGTTGATCTTCATCCCGCGGAACGGCTGGGCGGCCTTGATGAACCACTTGAGTTCTTCGAGCTGCTGCTCGGCTGTCAGGGTCGACGGCTTGAACTCACTGCCGATCCATTTTTTAGCGGCGTCTTCATAGGCGTCGGCCCAGGCCGCAGCACTCAGCCCGCTGAGTGCCAGCATGGCTGCCAATGAAACGCTATGTCGCAGCTTATTGTTTTTATTGAACATAGAGACCTCCTGTTTGGGTTTAAGAGCCTGATCGGCGAACCTTCGCGACTAGCCCCACCGCATCACTGCCAACAGCCACACCAAGGACAACGCGAACGCTATCCAGATGCTCCAGTCGGTAGCACCGATCACCAGCATATGCAGGTAGGCGCTACCGAGAAGACCGATAAACAACCGATCGCCACGGGTGGTGGCAATCGGCAGGAAACCGCGCCGAGGGATACTCGGCGAACGAAGTTCCCACGTGGTCATGCCTGCCAGCAGCAAGGCGATGACGCCAAAGAATGCCGCCGTGGGGGCGGTCCAGTTCATCCATTCCATCATCGACTCCTCAGACCCGGCCCAGGGCAAAGCCCTTGGCCACGTGGTTGCGAACAAACCAGATCACCAGCATGCCCGGCAGGATGGTCAACACCCCCGCCGCCGCTAGCACGCCCCAGTCGATGCCCGAGGCCGACACGGTGCGGGTCATGACCGCCGCGATCGGCTTGGCATTGACCGAGGTGAGCGTGCGCGCCAGCAGCAGTTCGACCCAGGAAAACATGAAGCAGAAAAACGCCGTGACACCGATGCCCGAGCCGATCAACGGGATGAAGATCTTCACGAAGAACTTGGGGAAACTGTAGCCGTCAATGTAGGCGGTCTCGTCAATTTCTTTCGGCACTCCGGACATGAACCCTTCGAGGATCCACACCGCCAGCGGCACGTTGAACAGACAGTGGGCCAGCGCCACGGCGATGTGGGTGTCGAACAACCCGATGGACGAATACAGCTGGAAGAACGGCAACAGGAACACCGCCGGTGGCGCCATGCGGTTGGTCAGCAACCAGAAGAACAGGTGCTTGTCCCCCAGGAACCGGTAGCGCGAAAACGCATAGGCCGCCGGCAACGCGACGCTCAGGGAAATCACCGTGTTCAGGCTCACGTAGTACAGCGAGTTGAGGTAACCGGTGTACCAGCTCGGGTCGGTGAAGATCACCTTGTAGTTGTGGAAGGTGAAATCGTGCGGCCACAGGGTCAAGCCACCCAGGATCTCGGTGTTGCTCTTGAACGACATGTTCAGCAGCCAGTAGATGGGCACCAGCAGGAACAGGATGTAGATCAGCAGCGGTATCAGCTTTCTCTTGCTCATCGTGCGGGCCTCAACGGTTGGCGTCGGAGTGCGTCATGGCGGTATAGAACAGCCAGGACACCAACAGAATGATCAGGAAGTACACCAGGGAAAACGCCGCCGCCGGGCCCAGGTCGAATTGGCCGATGGCCATCTGCGTCAAGGTCTGGCTCAAGAACGTGGTGGCGTTGCCCGGCCCGCCGCCGGTGAGTACGAACGGCTCGGTGTAGATCATGAAACTGTCCATGAAGCGCAGCATCACGGCGATCAGCAGCACGCTCTTCATCTTCGGCAACTGGATGTGCCGGAACACTGCCCAGTTCGACGCCCGGTCGATCCGCGCGGCCTGGTAGTACACGTCGGGAATCGCCCGCAACCCCGAATAGCACAGCAGCGCCACCAACGACGTCCAGTGCCAGACGTCCATCACCAGCACGGTGACCCAGGCGTCCATGGTGTTGGCCGCATAGTTGTAGTTGATGCCCAGGCCATTGAGGGTGGAGCCCAGCAGCCCGATGTCGGCGCGGCCGAAAATCTGCCAGATGGTGCCCACCACGTTCCACGGGATCAGCAGCGGGATCGCCAGGATGATCAGCACCAGGGACGACCATTTGCCCTTGGTCGGCATGGTCAGGGCGATGGCGATGCCCAAGGGAATTTCAATCAACAGCACGCACGCCGAGTAGATGAACTGGCGCAGCAACGAATCGTGCAGCCGTGGATCAAGCAGCACCTGTTTGTACCAGTCGGCGCCGACGAAGTAGCGGCTGGACTGGTCGAAGATGTCCTGCACCGAATAGTTGACCACGGTCATCATCGGGATCACGGCGCTGAAGGCCACCAGCAGGAACACCGGCAATACCAGCCACCAGGCCTTGTTGTTCTGCACCTTGTTCATGGCTGCACCTCGCTCAACGGTTCCAGCAAATACTCATCGGCATAGACCATCAGCCATTGGCCCGGAAAACTGATGTACGCCGTGCCTTCGGGCACGGGCTTGTCTTCGGCCAGACGCACTTTCAGCGGTACGCCATCGAGGTTGAGGGTCAGGATCTTGTAGGTGCCCAGGTCTTCGACGTGGACCACGTCAGCGCGCATCGCGTCGTCGTAAGGGCCATCCCAGACATGCACGAACTCGGGGCGGATACCGACCTTCAGGCTTTTGCCTTCAGCTTCGGCGACCCGACGTTGCAAGGTTTCCGACAGCGGCAAGTGGGTCGAGCCAAAGCCGACGCCACCGGGCTGCGCCGTGACCTCGATCAGGTTCATCCCCGGGCTGCCAATGAAGTAGCCGACAAAGGTGTGGCTCGGGCGCTCGAACAAGTCCCGGGGCGTGCCGAACTGCACGATCTGGCCGCCGTACATCACCGCGATCTTGTCGGCGAACGTCGAGGCTTCCAACTGGTCGTGGGTGACGTAGACCATGGTGATGTTGAACTGCTCGTGGATCTGCTTGAGCTTGCGCCGCAGCTTCCATTTCAGGTGCGGGTCGATCACCGTCAGCGGCTCGTCGAACAGGATCGCCGACACATCGTCGCGCACCAGCCCGCGGCCCATGGAGACTTTCTGTTTTTCGTCGGCGGTGAGGTTGCGGGCCTTTTTGTCCAGCAGGCTCTGCAGGTCCAGGACTTCGGCGATTTCCTGCACCTTGGTGTGGATCCTCGCCTCGGCCATGCCCTGGTTGCGCAGCGGGAATGCCAGGTTGTCGAACACGGTCATGGTGTCGTACACCACCGGGAACTGGAACACCTGGGCGATGTTGCGCCGCTCCGGGGTCAGGTCATTGACGACTTTGCTGTCGAACATCACCTGCCCTTCGGAAGGGCTGAGCAGTCCGGAAATGATGTTGAGCAACGTGGACTTGCCGCAGCCCGAAGGTCCGAGCAGCGCATAGGCGCCGCCCTGTTCCCAGATGTGGTTCATCTCGCGGATCGCGTAGTCCTCGGGGCCCGCCGGCGTGCTGGTGTAGCTGTGGGCGAGGTTCTGCAAACGAATTTCGGCCATCAGGCAACCCTCGCGATACGCTGCCCTGGGGCTTGGACCAGCTTGCCCTGGGCGTCGAAGACAAACAGTTTATGGGTCGGAATGTAGATGCGGATCGGCGCATCCACGTCGTACTCATGCACCCCTGGCAAGTGCAGCACCAGCAGGAAATGTTCGTTGCGCACGTGCAGGAACGTCTCCGAGCCACTGATCTCGGCCACCTCGACGGTCACCGCCAGTTCGAGGTCGTCGTCGTTGCTCGGCACCAGGGAAATATGGCTGGGACGCACGCCGAAACGGAACTCACCCTCGCCCACCGGGCGCAGGTCGACGTTCAGCGGGAAGTGCACGAAATTGGCGAAGCTCACCTCGTTGCCGGCGATGCGTCCCGGCATGAGGTTGATCGGGGGTTCGGAGAACAATTCGGCGGCCAGCACGGTTTGCGGCTGGTGATACACCGAAGACGATTTGCCGCTCTGGATCACCCGGCCCTCATGCAGGATCGTGGTGGTGCCGCCCAAGGCCAACGCCTCGTTGGGCTCGGTGGTGGCATAGACGGCGATGGTGTGGCGGGCCTGGAACAGTTCGCGCATTTCCTGGCGCAGCTCTTCACGCAGCTTGTAGTCCAGGTTCACCAGCGGCTCGTCGAACAGAATCAGCTCGGCGTCCTTGACCAAGGCCCGGGCCATGGCGGTGCGCTGCTGCTGGCCACCGGACAACTCCAGCGGATGGCGCTTGAGGAATTTTTCGATCCGCAACATTTTTGCGGTTTCCAGGACTTTGCCCTGGATGACCTCTTCGGACACACCGGCCTGGCGCAGCGGCGAGGCGATGTTTTCGAAAACGGTCATGGTCGGGTAGTTGATGAACTGTTGATAGACCATCGACACGTTGCGCAGGCGCACCGGGCGCTTGGTGACGTCGACGCCGTTCATCAGGATGCGGCCGCTGTCGGGCTTGTCCAGCCCGGCCATCAGGCGCATGAGGCTGGTCTTGCCGGACAGAGTGCGGCCCAACAGGACGTTGAAGGATCCGGGTTCGAAACTCAGATTGGCATCGTCGATCCAGGTCTGGCCTTCGACGGTGCGACAGATGTGCTCAAGCGTTAATGACATGGCTCGGCCTTTTTATTATTGGAGTCAAGCGACCCGAGAGAGAAAGCGAAAGCCGTGCCAGAAAATACAAACCCTTGATGCGCTTGAAATTTCCATTTGCCCGCAGGAAAAAGACGTTCGTTGATGAACACAAGTGAACAATCAGGGATGAACAATTGAACAACGAGTGGGTTGACAATGAACAATTTTGAACAACACTGAAAGAACGTTTTCGGCTAGCCTGGCCATGCCCATGTGGGAGCGAGCTTGCTCGCGATAGCGGTGTTTCAGCTGCATTGATGTGACTGACCCACCGTTATCGCGAGCAAGCTCGCTCCCACAAGGGTTTGTGTATGAAGTGCTATTCAGGCCTGCCCCAGCACAAGGAGTCTGTGCGAGACTTGCCACAACAATAAAAACAGCTCCTGCGAGAGTGCCCCCATGGCCGCACCTGCTCCAGCCTTGTCTCACGAGGCAATCATCCAGGCCTCCTGGTCCCGTTGCCGCGCCTTCGGCCTGAACCATCAGAGCGTGCCGGCCTTCGACCAGTTGCCCGCCCATGGCATCGCCCAGTTGCTGGAGAGCCAGCATTCGCTGGTGCAGACCACCCACCAGGAAGTCCTGCCGTATTACGAAAACATCCTGAGCAACTCCAACTGCCTGATCATGCTGGCCGACAACCAGGGCCAAGTGCTGACGTCCTGGGGCACCCAGCGCTTCATCGAACCGAAACTGGCCCATGGCTTCAGCGCCGGGGCGAGCTGGATGGAGCGCTGCACCGGCACCAACGCCATCGGCACCGCGCTGGCCTGCGAACAGGCGGTGCACATCGAACACGATGAACACTTCCTCAAGGCCAATCGCTTCATGACCGGCTCCGCCGCGCCGATCTTCGATGCCGAGCGCAAGGTCATCGCCGTGCTGGACGTCTCCAGCGACAGCTACCTGCCGCCCTCCCACACCCTGGGCATGGTCAAGATGATGAGCCAGACGGTGGAGAACCGGCTGATCCTCAACCTGTTTCGCGGTGAACACTTCCAACTGACCTTCAACACCGGCCTGAACAACCTCGACAGCCAATGGGCCGGGCTGCTGATCTTCGATGAGAGCGGCCAGGTCCTGTCCGCCAACCGCCGGGCCGACAACCTGCTGGGCCTGAGCCTGTCGCGGGTCAGCATCGAAAGCCTGTTCAAGGTCTCGCTGCTGGAGTTGCTGAACCAGCCCGACGGCCTGCCGTTCGCCCTGCAAGCATCCGGCAGCAATCGGTTCCAGTGCCTGCTCAGGCGCCCGAGCCAGGTGTCGATCAAGGCGCGGGTCTTCACCGAGCCCGCGCCCACGCCCATGCCTGCCTCGGCTCCTGCCGCCCATGTCATCAGCCTCAACACCCTGCACTTCGGTGACAGCCGCGTGGAGAAAGCCGTGCGCCAGGCCGAGCGCTTGCTGGAGAAGGACATTCCGCTGCTGATCCACGGCGAGACTGGCGTCGGCAAGGAAGTCTTCGTCAAAGCCCTGCACCAGGCCAGTTCGCGCTGCAAACAGCCGTTCATTGCCGTCAACTGCGCAGCGATTCCCGCCGAGTTGGTGGAATCGGAATTGTTCGGTTATGAAAAAGGCGCCTTCACCGGCGCCAATCAAAAGGGCAGCATCGGCCTGATCCGCAAGGCCGACCGCGGTACGCTGTTTCTCGACGAGATCGGCGACATGCCCCTGCCGACCCAGGCCCGGCTGCTGCGGGTCTTGCAGGAACGTTGCGTGCAACCGGTGGGCAGCGCCGAGCTGTTCCCGGTGGACATCCGCATCATCTCCGCCACCAACCGCTCGCTGCGTGAACAGGTGCAATTGGGGCGGTTTCGCGAAGACTTGTACTACCGCATCGGCGGCCTGACCCTGGAACTGCCGCCCCTGCGCGAACGCAGCGACAAGCAGGCCCTGTTCAAACGCCTCTGGGAACACCACCGCGAACCGACCCAATGGGCCGGCCTGAGCCGCGAGGTACTGGACCTGTTCGAGCGCCATCCATGGCCGGGTAACCTGCGCCAGGTCAGCAGCGTGCTGCAAGTGGCCCTGGCGATGGCCGAGGAACAACCGATCCGCCCGGAACACCTGCCCGACGACTTCTTTGTCGACCTTGAAATGGAACCGGTGCAGACGCCTGAGCCGCTGACGGTAGACCTGAACGATGCCGAGGACCTGAACCGTCAGTTGCAGGCAGTGGGCGGGAATATTTCACACCTGGCGCGACGGCTGGGGGTTAGCCGCAATACCCTGTACAAACGCCTGCGGCAGCTTGAAAGCTGATGCGAAACCTGTGGGAGTGGGTTTGCTCGCGATGGCTGGACTTGCTCTGTTGATTGAGTACATATCCGTTTTCGCGGTAACGGCTGTTTAGGGTTCCGCCCTGACGGCGGGTCACTTTTGGAAGAGCGCCAAAAGTAACCAAAAACGCTTTGCCCCACCACTTGGTGCCTCGCTTAGGCTCGGCATGCCCGAACGAAGGCATTGCTCCGTGGGCCCGCCGCGAAGGGCCATCCATGGCCCAGCGCGGCTATCCCGGCATCCATGCCGGGATGCCCACTACGCAATACCTGCGTTCGGCCATCGTGGTTAACGGGGCGCCGAGATCAACGTCCTTTCCGAGGCGGCCTAGTAGCCGACCTGACTCTCCCGGTCGCACACCCGTCAGACTTGTTTGAGCAGGACCTGTGGGAGCAAAGCTTGCTCGCGAGGCGGACTTGCGGCCGGCCTGGCTCTCCCGGTCGTACTCCCACAGGGGATTTGTGCTGAGTGCGGTACCCGAGAACAACTCGGAAAAACTGTGGGAGCGAGCTTGCTCGCGAAGGCGTCGGGTCAGCCAACATCAATGTTGAATGACACACTGCTATCGGGAGCAAGCCCGCTCCCACAGGCGTTTTGCTTAACTGATTGGCATTACTCCGACTTAGTCGAACGCGCCATTGAGCACTTCATAGATGATGCCAGTGGCGATCGCCACTAGGATCAGGTCCGTGCCGACCTGTTGCCACTCATAACCGTCATAGTGCGGCAACCGCCCCAGCAGTCGCCCATCGAGCTTCTTGGCGATACCGGGTGGCAACGGCTTGCCTCGTGCAAGATTTTTCTGGATGCCTGGCGGCAGCGCCGGGCCGGGGCTCCAGTAATCGCGATAGCCGCCAATCACACCGAGGATGCCGCCGCGGTCAAGACTCGGGCCGTTATGCCAATCGCCGCCACCACCGCCTTGGTTGCCTTTGCCGCCCTGGTTGCCCTTGTTACCGGGATTTCCTTGACCGCCCTTGTTGCCCTGCCCGCCTTTGCCTCCCTGCCCTTGACCGGGACCTTGATCGAATTGAGCATTTCCCTTGCCGTTACCCGGGTCCGCGACAACAATGCCAGGGCCCACCGCCAGGGCGAAACAGGTCACTGCAGCAATCAACGAGCGCGATTTGAACATGGCAGTTCTCTCAAAAAAGGGATGTCGCCTGTAAAGATATAGAGACTAACGGTGATATTAGTTCCATATCACACTGCGCGCCGCTTGCCTGGACCGGATAACACCTGAACACAGCAATCAAGGAGTTTCATGCGCAAGGATTACCTGGCTTTTTTCGTCTCGATGTTCCTCTCCCGGTTGGCCGACCAGATTTTGCTGTTCATCGTTCCGCTGATTGTTTTCCAGACCACCAACAGCGTCACCTGGGCAGGCCTGGCGTTCTTCGTCGAGTCCTTGCCACGCTATCTGGCGTTCCCGATCTGCGGCGCGCTGTGCGACAAGTTCTCGCCGATTCGCATCCTGCACATCAGCCAGGTCTATCGCGCCGTCGCCTGCGGGGTGACGGTCGTGCTCTATGGTGTCTTCGGCGGTATCTACTGGATCGTCGCGCTCTCGGCCCTGTGCGGCGTGCTGACCACGCAGGGCATCATGGCCCGCGAAGTGGTGATGCCGTACATCTTCAAGCACTACACCTACACCAAGACCCTGTCCTACTCGCAAATCGCCGACCAGACCGGCTTGGTACTGGGCCCGCTGATCGCTGCGCTGCTGCTTGAGGTGTGGGCGTGGCACTGGGTGGTGCTGGCGATTGCCGGGCTGTTCCTGCTGGCGGATCTGGCGATGCTGTATTGGCAACGCATCAGTTCGGTCACCCTGCAAACCTTCGAACAGCATAACGACCTCTGGCTGAACCCGCTGCGCATTGCCTTCGGCCACATTCGCAACCTGGCGGAACTGAAAAAGATCATCAGCCTGGCGGTGGGCGTCAACCTGATCATCGGCGTCACCCTCGCCACCTCGGCGGCCATGGTCATCGGCCATTACGGCGCCGGCAAGGATGACTACGCAGGCTTACAGGCAGCCGGTGCCGTGACCACCATTCTCATCCTGTTTTTCCTGGCTCGGGTCACCTTGCCCTTGAAACTACTGGGCGCCCTCTCCTACACGCTGATTGCCGTCGGCGCCTTCATCACTGCCCTCAGCCCGAACACAGGGGGCTACGTCGTCGGTTTCTTGCTGATTGTCGGTTTCGACAAAATGTTCAACGTCTACTTCCGGACCCTCCGCCAGCAAGTCATTCCGCCCCAGGACTTCGGCAAGACCGTCGGCGTCATCACGCTGCTCAACAACCTGTCGCAACCGCTCGCGGGCCTGCTGGTCGCGGTGCTGGCCGCGCCGGTTGGAACGCAGCAGGTGATTCTGCTGCTGGCGGTTGCCACCAGCCTGATCGGAGCCGCAGTGGTTGTGCTGCACAGGCATTCGACATACCGATCAAGCGTCTACAACGCCGAGACCGACTGACCCTATCGGGGGGCGGTTTGTATTCTCAGTGACTTATTGTTGAGGCATGGTTGCAACGTTGCCGACGTCAATCCACGTCTACTCCGCCATTCGTCACCTGTTGAATATCGGGGCCAACAGGCGGCCACGTCTGGCTCAGGGTTTGCACTGGCCTGTCTCAGCAGCCAAGAACGACGCAATTCTGACGCGGCGGCAAATTAATCAATGCTTGGTCAGCAAACGGAGATGTACCGTGTCAACTCTCAACGAAATCGCAGCGAATCACGCGAGAATGGCAAAGTTAAAGGAAGAAGAGTCGATGCGGCTGAGTGCGCTTCAGGGTCAGGTGGTGGGGAGTTTTGAAATTCCACCCATTGAGGCGCCACAGGAGATGTCGCTGCACTTTATGACGGGTGTACAGGATCACTCGTTTGGGGAAGCGGCGGCGCTGAGTTTTTGACCTGGGTGTTGATGGGGTTTCGTCGCTCGCTTGTTCGCGGGCGACTCGACCTTTCAGAACTGCCTGGCTAAAGCAGCTGCAAGTATGCCGGCCGCAATTGCCGGCAGCGGTTTTTTCAGTGTCAGCATGACGATTGCCGTGGTCAGCAAAGCCAGGCGTGCGCCGTTGTCCCCTTTAACCGCCAGCGGGGCCAGCACCGCCACCAACACCGAACCGGACATGGCCGTGATGAACTGCTGCACCCTATAGTTGATCGGCACGAACGACATCACGAAAACACCGCCCCACCGAGTCGCCAACGTCACCGCGGCCATTATCAATATGACAACCAGGGTGCCGTAACCCGCCGTTTCAATGCTCATTGTTTTTTCTCCATCCACAGCGCGCCCAGAATGCCCCCCGCCAAAGCGCCGACCACAACATGACTGTTCGCCGGCAAGTACCAGTAAGCCAACAGCGATGAGCAGGCCGCCACGCTCCAGATGATGAACATGCGCAGGTTTTTCTTCCCGCCGACGACCATCGCCAACAAGAAACAGCCCATCACCATATCGAGCCCGAAACTGACCGGGTTCTCAATGGCGCTGCCAAAATGAAGCCCCAGCCAACTGCCCAGGATCCACGCGACCCAGAGTGCAATGCCGCCGCCGAATAAAAGCCCGAGCCCCGGCTTGCCACGACTGAACGCCTGCATCGCCATGGCCCAGTTGGCGTCCGAAACAACCAGCATGACACCGTAGCGTTTGGCAACGGGCAGCTCCCGCAGCCACGGGTAAAGCGTCGCGCCCATCAATAAGTGCCGGGCGTTGATGGCGAAGACGGTGATCATCAGCGGAACGATCGGAACTTGCTGCCCCCACAGGTCGAGTGCGGCAAATTGAGAAGCGCCGGCAAAAACCAGCGTACTCATGAGCACGGCTGAGGTATCACTCAGGCCCGTTTGCGCAGCCGCCAGGCCGAAAGCAACGCCGAACACGACGACGAAAAGAGAGATTGGGAGCAGTTGTTTGAAACCGTCGTAAATGTGATTCAGCTTTAGCTCATGCAAATGGGGTTGATCGTTCGACAAGACATCGCCTCTTTTTGGTTATCCACGGTGTAAAAGCTGGGAGTATGAAGCTGAATCTTCATGTCGAACACTTCTTGGCGGGCCTATACCCATCAAGCCAGCGAATCCTGTGAGTCGTAAAGCGCGCGCTTAGCGCGAGGGCGAGACTCCTGACGGCGTTGGAGCAACTGAAACCCCGCTGAAAAAATTGAGTGAAGCACGTCACAGACCAAGCGACCACTCAAGCGGCCAGTGCGGAATATTCCACACCAATGGCCATAAAACGGCAAAATAAACACCTCAGGCGTTTCACTCGCGCCCTTCGTCAAAGATCAAAGCAATCAATGCGCTAGAAACAGAGCACAGGATTTCTTGGAAGAAAGAAAAACTACTAATGGAAAGCAGGAGCCTTGCAAAATGAGCACAACTGAACAAGTACAAAGCACGGGTAAATACAGCGCCAAATGGCAGGAACGCTTTGACTTCTTTGACACTTACGGCGCACCAAACGACCCACGCTACAAGGAAGCCGTCAAGGCACTGCCTGGCGTCAAGAAGAAAATCCTCATCAACGCCAACGTGATTGCGTTTTTCTTCGGCCCGATCTACCTGTTCGTTCTGGGCCTCTGGAAGAAAAACCTGGCCCTGCTGGGTATTTTCGTGGCGATCCACATCGCATTGAGCGTGATTTTCGCAATCATCGGCATGGAATTTCCCCGTCCTTTGAGTACGGGCCTGAGCATCGCCATGTCGATGATGTACGCACTCATGGCCAACTACGCGTACTACCTCAAGGAAGTGAAAGGCGAGCAAGGCTGGAACCCGTTCAAAGGCATGCGTCTCTGATTGCAGGCTTGGGTCATCAAGAGCCCGCACCTCATCATGAGTGTGCGGGCTTGTTGTTTCTGAGGGTTTAATTCTTGGGGAGCAGCATCAGCCGACGCTCAACTGCCCCGATGAGCCGAATGTTGTTTTTTTACACCATTTTTAGCCTTGCGCTCAAAATAGGTATGAACGAACCACAGTGCCAGGGCAAACCCGGCAAAGCCAAAAATGAAGAGCAACACCTCTATCGCAGTACCTTCATGAGCAAACATTGTATTCACCTCATCCTTAAGTGGGTTGACCAAAAATCGCCATGCTTGAAATTTCTCGTAACAATCCAAACATTTTCAGGGTAGTCGCCAACAACCTGTGTGGCAACCCTTGGTCCGGCATACCCCCCCGGTCTAGACGAGTCGCCGACCAATGACACCCCGCCCCGCGGGTCAATGAGTGGTTTCATAACGGTCGTTTTACCGGCTTCATTGATTGCGGTCGGCTGGATGTCGCGGATCCAGCATCGGCACCTGGGGAACGATGAGCATACCCGACATGCAAACAACTCAGCGGGCGTTGGACACAGAACCCTCACCGGCCTGCGCCGAAAGCGGAACATCAAACACTCGATCAAACACCCACTGGAAAACCAGCGCGTAAAAAAAGAAAAACACGAACAACCCCAGGTTGGTCACCAATGCCAACCACAGGCTGATGCCCAGCCACGCGCCAATCACAGGTGTAAGGATCAACGTCAAGCCGCCTTCAAATCCCAGGGAATGCAGCAGTCGTCGCTGCCAGTTTCGATGGCGACTGGGTTGGCGACGTTCCCACCACTCGAACAGGCCGTTGAAAAGCATGTTCCAGGCCAGCGCAACGGCGGAAATCACCAGCGACAGCAGGGTTGAATAGCCCATCCCTTGTTCGTAGGTCAGCGCCAGCGCCGGGGCCACGAACAGCACGCCGCCGGCTTCGTAGAGGATGGCCTGAAGGATTTTACGGGGCGTGCCTTGCATCGCTGGGCTCCTGGAGTGAGGTGGGAGACCACAGCCTGGCAAGTTGAGCACCCGCGCACAATTGAGCTAAATTGAGCCACGCTCAACCTGAGTAACCTACCCACCCATGTTCGCCAAACTGCCCCTCACCGCCTTGCGCGGCTTCGAGTCCGCCGCACGGCTGGGCAGCTTCAAGGCAGCGGCCCAGGAACTGAATGTCAGCCCGGCGGCGATCTCCCATCAGGTCAAAAGCCTTGAAGCCTTCCTTGGCGTGCGGCTGTTCGAACGCTCCAGCCAAAGCGTACGCCTGAGCGCCGATGGCGAGCGCCTTCAGCCGTTCATACACCGCGCCCTGCTTGATATCCAACATGGCCTGCAGGTGCTGTCACCGCCTTGTGCTGCACAGTCGCTGGTAGTGAGCACGACGCCGGCATTCGCCAGCCTGTGGCTGATACCGCGGCTCGGGGATTTTCATCGGTTGTACCCGGAGATCGACGTCAGGCTGCATACCAGCAACGACGTGGTCGACCTGCAGCGTGACGCCAGCATCGACCTGGCGATCCGCGCCCTCTTCACGCCTGACCCACAGCTGTTCGAACAGCCTTTGCTGG
Organism: Pseudomonas brassicacearum; assembly: GCF_918698105.1. Classification (GTDB taxonomy): domain Bacteria; phylum Pseudomonadota; class Gammaproteobacteria; order Pseudomonadales; family Pseudomonadaceae; genus Aquipseudomonas; species Aquipseudomonas brassicacearum_F. The sequence goes on from NZ_CAKKMI010000005.1 coordinate 35,828, forward strand.
ACGAGTACTTTGGCGTTTATTGCCGCCCCGGCTGGCAACCGCCCGCAGCAGGCTCGCCCGTCGAACTGATCGACGTGCCGTGGCTGAGCAGTGCAAAGGTGGCGGTCGACTGGCCTGCGTGGTGCGCCAAGGCCGGCACCCTGGGCTGGCTGAAGAACGCGCGTTTTCGGCGTTATGACGAGGAACAGCATGCCCTGCAGGCGGCGATCGCCGGGCACGGGCTGGTGCTCGCCAGCAATGTGCTGGTTGCTGAGGCTGTTGCGCGTGAAGAGCTGGTTGAATATCGCCCTGAGGTTCGTTTGGCGGGTGCGCGGTATACGGTGGTATGTGTGCCGGGGCGGGAGCGGCAGACGGCGGTGCGGGGGTTTAGTGAGTGGTTGTTGGGGCGGAGTATTGCTGAAGCGGATGCTCCTGCCAGCGACACCTTGGACCAAGACTGATTCAATGGCGCCTTCAGCGCGGAAAAAGGGCAGGATTCGCCCCGCCCCTTTCCTTCCGCCCCGTCAGGGAAGAGGCGGATTCACAGCAAAATCCGTAGGGATATTGAGAAAGGAATGCCAAGCATCTACAGCATCATGATGCCGCTGGGCAGCATCCTCCCAAAAAGGACCGGATACCTCTTTCGCAGAAACCAGCATCATCATTTTTATCGTCGCAGCGTCCAGCTCTTTGAGAAGCTCATGGGATGTGGCCCTGAATTCTTCGAACGACGTCATTCCATTTACCTCGAGCGGTATTCACCGCAATTGAGAAATACATATTTCTCTATGAGTGGAGTCCCCCGGGTGACAGCAATTCCAAAAGGTTGGACCGCCGGTAAATTCATTTCGAAGCCAGCCTTTAGCGGCAATGGCGCTCGCAGCACACGGTTGAGCTCTCATAAGCCATAGTGACGAGAAGTGGAGATCTTTCATTTGCTCTGGCGTGGAAAGCAGAAACCGCAAGAACGATCAAATGCTGTCCCCATCCATTTGATAACGTCGCTTCAGCATTCATGGAGATTCGTCATGCTGAATATCGAAAGGGCCCTGTGGTATATCGAGCTGGAGCTGGGATCCCAACTCGATCTGGGACGTGTCGCACGCCATTGCAACATGTCTCCCTTTGCCTTGGCCCGTTTGTTTGCGCTGTCGACGGGCTGGTCGGTGATGCGTTATATCCGCGCACGGCGTTTAAGCCAAGCGGCATTGACCTTGCGTCAAGGTGCGCCGGATATCCTGAAAGTAGCGCTGGATGCTGGCTACGGCTCCCATGAAGCCTTTACACGCGCCTTCTGCGATCTGTTTGGGCTCACTCCAAAGCAGGTGCGTGGGCACGAGGATGAACATCTCTCGCTAGTGGAGCCTTTACGCATGAAAGAAAGGAAGCTCATAACACTCTCTGAACCTCGCTTTGAAACTAGAGCAGAGTTTTTCATCGCGGGTCTGGGGAATCGTTTTACCTTCGATAAGAACGAAGGCATCGTCGGCTTGTGGCAAGCGTTCTCCCCCTACCTGGGACAGATACCCAATCAGGTAAACAACTGGAGCTATGGCCTGTGCTGTAATCCTGAACCGGATGGCAGTTTTGAGTACATTGCCGGCACCGAGGTGTCCTGTGTCGAAGGTCTTCCTCCGGCTTTTCGGTATTTCAGGGTGCCGCAGCAAAACTATGTCGTGTTTCGGCATCAAGGCCATATCTCGACGATCCATCAGACCTTCTTCACCATTTTCAATCATTGGTTGCCTGAGTCCGAATATGAGCTTGCCGACGCGCCTGAGTTCGAACAGTACAGTCCTGATTTCGAACCCTCCCGAGGGAAGGGTTACGTGGACGTGTGGATACCGCTTGCCAGACGCCAAGCATTCCATGCCATAAATGTATAAATCAGACCACTAAGCATGGAGCCCGCCCCATGAGTTTCAATTGGCACAGTGATCAGCTCACAAGAAATACGACAATATGCAAGAATTACCGAAACACCCAAAACGTCCGCAGATTCATGGTCGAACACTGCGGCGCGGACTTTAAATTTGATAGGGGCTTTATGGCCTGGATACGTAATGGCGTACCTAAAACGCTCGGCGAAGCCGTCGATGAGTGGCTGCAGCGCAATCGCGATATCCACTGAACATCCCACGGGCATCAGGCCCAACACTCTGGATGTTCAAATGGGCGCCCACGCAAGGTGACTTCGCAGGATGTTACTCTGGTCAGGGTGACGTGCTAGCCGAATTTAAACCTACTATGCCCCGGAAGAATCATACCGTTTGACAAACCGGCGCTCGTCGACCGCGTAACCGTGCTGTTGATAAAAAGTGTGAGCCTGTATTCGATGATCACTGCTAGTCACCTCAGCTCGGACGCAAAGCTGCTCTGTAAAAAACGCGTCAGCAGCGGAAACAAGCATTGCCCCTACTCCTTGTCCTCGGAAATTTTCATCAATGACAAGGGAAGTTATGCGTCCGAGCCTACCCGGCTGATGAAACAGCTCAAGTACGTGCAAGCTTATGACACCGACAATATTTTTACCGTCTTGTGCCAGCAGCACGGTATCGCGAGCGCTAAGCTCTAAAGCCTCAAGCTTATCTCGGATTAGCTTTTGCGAGACTTGGTAGCCTAACTGGCCTAGGAGTTTGGACACCGATTCTGCATCGGCTAGTAAGGCTTTTCGCACTTTCATGTTGTTCTCAACAGGGTATTGCATAGGCTCGCCCATCATTTGTATCCGAGCGGCGCAGGGATGCTACTCACTGGACAAAAATCGGTCGATGATCATCGAGACCGCTTGCACCGGAGAGGTCAAGGCTGTGTCTATGCAAAACGGAGCTTCCTCCCACGGCTCATATTTATGATCCAGTACCGACTGCCAAGTGGGTGGAGTCAGCCCGGGAACATCAACCATCCTTGTTTCGACCCGGCGCTGATGTTCATCTTTATCGGAACAAACCACTTGGATATTTGCCAATCGAATACCAGCCTGTGAGGCGATTTCGCTCCACGCGACTCGGCTTTCGAGGACGGGATTGACACAATCAACGATGACTGTGCGACCCAAACGAAGGTTGCTCAGGGCAAGCTCATTAGCAACCATGTAACCACTGCGCCCTACATCTTGCGCAAGAGCACCCGAGTTTCGAATCGCCTGTTCAATCGTATCGATCCGCAGGTACACGGCGCCTGTTGTAGCGGCAAGATCATTAGCGATAGTCGTTTTTCCGGTGCCGGGAAGGCCGCTGAAGACGATGAGCATTCCATGTCCTTCGATTAGTGAGCTAACCCAGTGTAGCCAGCAGCCAGTTATGCGACAGCGATTGGAAACCAGGGACAGACCACGATTTTAAAACTCGTACTGGACGCAATCTTTCACATCCCTTTCACAGCCGAGCGCCTATGGTCATCTCAGCTCCTAGTGAAACCCTTTTAGCCCGGCCTCCCCAGTCGGGCTTTTCTTTGCGCGCCAAAGGTACGCCGACGCCGTGAAACCAGGGACAAGACCACGATTTTGCCCCCCTTGTAATCGGCCCGTTTTATATCGTGGGTGTGTCCCATTTCTCGTCACGCTTCAATGAAGAACCCTGCGACTCTCCCCAATCCTGATCCTGTCGAGCGCCCTGTTTAAAGCATCCAAGGCATCGAGCAGGGCTTTCGCCTCAGCCTCCCGGCCATCGCCCCAGAGGCGTTCCGCCATTTTGTTCAGTGCCTGGATGGAGCGCTCAATGTCAGCAGCCGTCGCTACTTTGCTTTCCTGAAGTTTCTTTGGCATTGATCAACCCTTCCTAGGGGCGTTGCTTCATCAGCTTCGACGCAGATACATCACGGCAGAGCGCTACGCAGCGTTCCCTACCCATCCCACCGCCGATGCCCCAATCAGCGCTTCGCGGACTCACACTGGACGCGCAGGTCATGATTGTCGATATTCCCGCAACTACTGCTGCCGGTGGTGGCATTGCAGTAGGCGCGCTGGTCATGGTCATCAATGTTGCCGCAGGAACTGCTACCCGTCTCCGCGTTGCATCGCGCACGCAAGTCATGATTATCGATGTTGCCGCAACTGCTGCCGCCCTGCTTGGCATTGCAATAGGCACGCTGGTCATGATCATCAATGTTGCCGCAGGAACTGCCTCCCAGCTCTGCGTTACACGCCGCACGCAAATCGTGATTATCGATGTTTCCGCAACTGCTGCCGCTTTCCCTGGCATTGCAATAAGCGCGCTGGTCATGATCATCGATGTTGCCACAACCGGCAAAGGCGTAACCGCTGAACATCAATACCATCGCAAGAATCAGTTTCATTTCATACTTTCCTGGGTCTGCCAGGAAACAGCCTGGCACTGGTTGATCCTCATTTATTGAGCGTCGCGACACGCTATCAAATTGACATCATTCTAAGGAAAAGTTCCGGGGCCGGATTGAGTGAAGCTGGAGGGATGCAGCCGGGCGTGAGGTGGGAAACAGGAGCAACAGGGGACAGACCACGATTTTGAGTTCATCTGTAATCAGCCCGTCTCATAATCGTGGCCGCCCCGCGCCCCCTCAATCCTTTAACTCTCACCTCATCTATTCGCACCATAGAAGTGATTCAGCACCATTAGCTCAAACACAGCCACCAATGCGCAGAACGCGATGAAACCGGGGCTGAAGACCCGCTTGGGCTTGGATGGGCCGTCGCCCAGCCAGGTCGCGTCGGAGTAAAAGGAAAACACTACGAGAAATACCAACAACGCATAGGTCCACGCCTTGCTCCAGACTCCCTGTGTTTTCCATTGAGTCATCCGCGCTCTTCCGCAACCCGCTTTATTCGTCGACTCATGACGCCGGTTAACCAGGATCGCATTACTTGGCTTTTGCGCTCTTGATATCACTTATGATTTTTTGGGAAATAGCCTGGACCTGCTCTTTGGTCATAGCCGACATGACACCTTCCCAAGCCGATGAGGACGTGTCATAGGTGCGAGTTCCAATCAGGTGACCCGATTTCAAGTCCGAGTAGTCTGCACTGGAATTGACCCACGCATTTCCCACCATGACCCCGGCTCCGTAGCGCGCGCCAGGGGTCAGGTAACGGAAATTGGTCACGTTGATCTTGATACCGACACCGTCCTTGCCCTCGAGGCTTGATGCCTGAGCCTCTTTAAGGCTGTAGCCGGCGCGAGTTGCTTCGACTTGCAGGGCGTCATTCCACTCTTGCTTCAAGCGAGGCCAGTCCTCGTTTTGTTGAACCTTGCTATTGCCTTGAAAGTTTACGACCAGGTTCTGCTTGGCTGACTCCTGAATGACGAGCGTTTCAGTCCCGCCGCTTTTTACAGAGGCAGCGCATCCGCTCAACATCAAAACAGCTACCGCGCAGGACAGCGCAATCGGAAGCTTGGATGTGTTCATTGAATTTCCATATCCACAAAATCGGTTGAGAGAGGGGTTAAATATCCCGCTGAGCCAGATGGGCCCACACGCTGGACGCGCAGAATTTAGCACCATTACTTCGCTGCTACGAGCCAAGAACGGGCCAGGTGCGTGCATTAATCTGACGGCCTCAGAATCGTGGTTTTGTCCCTTCTTACCGGCGCGAAATCAGTGCTTACACAGGCGCCTATGGGCAGGTAACAGCCTTTCGAGCCTGCTTCTTGGTCCACAGCAGACGACCATTGATTCGTCCCTCAGACCATGACTCGGTAACCAGAGCGCAATTGCCGCTCTGGTTCTCAACAAACGACCTTGGATAACCTTCAGGCTCATCTCCACCCAGACGCATCCAATTTGGATCTGGCGAGGTCACTGATTGATAAGGCATGCAGGCTGCCAGTGTGACCAGCGAGAGAGCCAAAACTACCTTTTTCATTTAAGTCCCAATTAATTGACGAGTGTCTGGGCAAAACGCGGAGTGTAGATTGACTGGATGTTTTCCCAGCGCGAGCTACGACGGGGACTTGCTGCAAGTGCCGCTATGGAATCCACCTCGATCGGAGGAAACCAGAAAGCTGGGGACAGGCCGCGATTTGAGTTCAAGTCTAATCGGACCGCTTCATAATCCTGGTCTGCCCGCATTTTTCTTGCATCCGCAGCCCACAAGACCATTGTCGCGATTGACGATGAGGAGATGGAGACAGACTCCGATTTGAACTCATGATCACTCTCCAACCCACTGTAACGCCACCCTAATGCTCGCCCCCTTCGGGCTCGGCTCGTGAAGAAGGCACGGAAACGACGGCAAGGGTTTAAATTGGACCAGGCCATATCCAAGCGTGCCTGCACCATCTCATTCTTCGCCTGAACGATCTGCCCTGCCAAACTTAGCGCCCTCCTTTTGAACTCCCTGTGAAGCGCCTGCTCCTCGGTCTCGTTTCCCAGTGGCTTAACCTCCATCTCGGAAAATGTGAAAAGCGTTTTGTCGCTGAGCACACAAAACGTGCCGCGACATTTTTGTATTTCACCCTGAAAGACAAAATCGACCGAAATGAACGCACGTTCGTCCATGTCTATGTAGTACAGCGGCTCACCTAGGAGGTTTCGAACTTTTCCGTCCTGGTGAATCCGGCCAAAGGGCGCCCCATCGCTGCCCCGGCCTTTGAAGACCAGATAGCGGCCGTTCGTGTAGTTGTACGGCATTAACGGTCCTCATTCCGAATAGACATCGGAACACATGGTTTGGCCATTCTCTGTTCCCATCCGTGACCCTTTCACGCAACGCTATCAGGTCAGGATTACCGATGCTCAACTTCTTCTGGCGACTGCTCGCCGAGCTGCTGGCGCGCCCGGCAATTGCCACCCGGGTCATCGAGCGTGCCCAGCGCCCGCCCTGTGAGGGGACTACGCGGGCGCTGGCGGGCGCTGGGGACAGACCACGATCCTTTTCAACCACACGAATCATCGGCATTTTTCCAGCTTGAGATGAGGGGGATGGCATGGTCAAATAACTGATAGCCTTTTGACATGGATATTTCAGTTGAAGCAGTACCGCGGACCCATCCTCTTTTTTTCAGCAATGATCTCACTCTTTGTGCTGCTTCAACTCTGGCATGCACGGTCTGCTTCGGAAGACAAAAAGGAGGAGCGAGAACGCCAGCTTAAAGGGACCGCGCTCATCATGAATGCCCAGTCCCAGAAGACGGTCGATGACACTCGCCTTGATTCGGTGACCTATCAAGACGGTATCATGCGTATCTCCTACACGCTTACAAAAACCTCGAAAGATGAAATCGATTCCGACGCATTTACGAAAGACAAAAAAGCTCTTGCGGCCTCTGTATCCTGCGATGAAAAAGGTCTAGGACAGTTCGTGAAGTCGGGGCTCTTGATCAGATACACAATCAATGACTCAAGCAGTGCTCCGATCACTGACTTTCAGATAAGCAAGTCCGATTGCCTTTGAAGGTCAGCCCTGAATAAGCCCGCCTCTCTCGCGGGCTTTTTTATGCGTGCCATACCCGCTCTCTCGACGTTTCCGCGCAGTCCGTCCCCTCGAACACATCCCACTGACTCCTCTTCGCCGCGTACGCAAAGACTGGGGACAGACTACGCTTTTGAGTTCGCTCATCCTCAGATCCTGGTCTGTCTCTGTTTCCCCCCACCACCGGATTGAGAATATAGGGGGGGCGACCAAAATCAGCACTTTGACTTCCTGTATCCAACTGGATACGGTCATTCATGATTTACCGCATACAGCAAACGCAGACGTTCACTGCTTGGCATTCATCGGTCCGTGATCTGCGAGCAAAAATCGCTATCGCCCGCCGCATTGATCGCGCCGCAGCAGGTAACCTGGGCGATGTGAAACCTGTCGGTGATGTATTTCAGAGTTGCGTGTGGATGTAGGCGCTGGCTACCGGGACTATTTCACCATGCGCGGTGGAGTGGTCATCGTGCTACTGGCGGGTGGTGACAAGTCTTCACAGAGTGCTGATATCCGGCGAGCGAAGAAATTGGCAAAGGAGATTTGAACATGAGCCAACACCTGACGACATTTGACATGGCGGCACTACTCGATAGCGACGAAGCCATCAGTGAATACCTTTCCCAAGTGCTGGCTGATGGTGATAGCGAGGAGTTTCTCCGAGCGATCGGCTATGCCGCCAAGGCCCGCGGCATGGCGCAGATCGCTAAAGACTCTGGCATGGGGCGAGAAAGCTTGTACAAGGCGTTCGCACCCGGATCAAAGCCGAGATTTGATACCGTACTCAAGGTCATTCATGCGCTAGGCATTGATCTTCATGCGCAGCCTGGGCATGCAGCTAATCATTCACCGGCCTGACGAACGGATTAGACACCGGGACAAACCACGATTTTGAGTTCGCTTGTAAAATTGCCCGTCTCATGATCGTAGTCTGCCCCTGTTCTCCTCTTATGAAACGGGCGGCTTATAAGTCGCCCGTCTTCATTATTCCGCCGCCTGCGCCCGCAATCGTCTTCCAATCACATCCATGACATCACAACCATCGCGTAACGATGTAGTCAGCAATTTACAAAAATCAGTCAGCACCACCGTGTCTGAGCTGATGTCCGAGCGAAACGCGATATTTTCCAAGACTTGGGTCACCGTGCGGATGCGGTAATCGGCGGTTTCGAAAAGGACGTCTAGAGGCGCTTCGGTGTCGATGAGCAGGGTCGCGGGGATGCAGTCGATGCCAGTGATGGGCATGTATCGGGTCATGAGCAGTACCTTCATTCAATTGATTTAGGAGCAGGAGCTTCTGCGCTTCATTCAATCGAGTCGCCAAACCCGAATCGCCATCTGGGCGACAGAGAGACAATAGGTTGCACATCCTGCTGCTGCAATGCGCTGGCTTCCGAGGTTTGTGTAGGAATTTGCGTCAATGCCCCCGCGGTGCTCGTTTAAACCCTCATAAGCCGTAGCGAAGGGACCAGACGCCGGCTGCCAGTTGATCCAAGCGAATCCATTCGATGGAAGCTCGCAGCGCAGCGAAGCAAAAAAATAAATCTCTCCCCTCTTTTCTCTTTAGCATCAGCGCTGCCGCGAGCTCTAAAGATAATTATTTTCCGGTGTGATGCTTCGCGTTTAGCACTTGAAAAGTACATTGCACCGGGTACACCACGCTTCAGCTGCGCTCCGGTTCATTGGAAAACGGAGGAGAGGATGACTTGTATCGGCAACCGTCAAAACCAGTGAGAATCTTATGAATCTACGCCGAATCTCGTCGGCTGGAACGCTCATGCCCGCCCCATCGACTATTTGAATAACCCCGCCCGACACCCTGGTGTCAATCTGTTGCCACTCGCACTGCCATCCTGTTACCCACGTGAAGTCTCGAATTTGATAGTCGCCGGTGGCGCTTTGGCATTGAGCGAGTTTCTTGCTGGAGAGGTCAAAGACAAAAAACAGGGGGCTTGGATAGCCGAGCAGCTGAGTGTCGTCAAGGCTCAGACCTTCTTTTAGGTTGATGGATGCTACCAGTGCTTTTGCTCGTCTCTTGCGCCGTATCAAATGCCATATGGCGAGACAAAAAATAGAAACAGAAGCCAGGAAGAGCTGACGTCCTTCGACTGAAAGCTTATCGGGCCAAAACTCTATCATGCCCCACAAGAGCCCTATCGTCGTAAGCCCCGATAACCAAGCGGCGGGGATCACTATACTGTTAGCGAGGCTAGCTCCAAGCGTCCTCAAACAGCTTGTCATAAGGTATCCAATATCATTTATAGAAGGACTCGTAGGTTATCACTCACAGTGCGCTGCCTTATGGGAAAAGCGGATTTACGTTCTAATCGGCTGTTGATCCAAGCAAATCCACTCGATGAAACTCTCAGCGCAGCGAAGCAAAAAATAAATCCCCCCCCTTTTTTTACCTTCTCATTCGACTTGACCAGCACGCGAGGTAGTGAGCACCAGCAGAGAACGGCCAGAAGTGGTCACCTGAAATGCCCCTGACCTCCACATCGCCTTGAAAGAGATCGCACGTACCAACCCAAAACGTACCTTGAGCAAACGCGGCTAGGCGCGTTCACGTCGCTATAGTCGACTCTATCGCCGACCGTACTTCCAGGAGCCTTTTCCCAGTGTCTGACATGTCGCCCAACTTCGCTTACACAAAACGCTTCAACGCCGTCCTCGCCTACATTAATGAGAATCTCGAGGGTGATCTGTCGGTGAATACGTTGAGCCATGTGGCGAACTTTTCGGCATTTCACTTCCATCGACAATTCACCGCGTTCGTGGGCGTGCCTGTTTCACGTTATGTGCAACTGATGCGATTACGACGCGCGGCGCATCGCCTAGCCGCCGTCGCTGATCACTCGGTACTGGAGGCCGCACTCGGTGCCGGCTTCGAAAGTCCGGAGGCATTTTGCAGGGCGTTCAGGCGGGCGTTCGGTATGACGCCGAGTGCGTTCAGGAAGGAGCCGAACTGGCAGGTCTGGAATGCGGTGTTCGCAATCCCTCATTTTTCCAGGACGATCATCATGCAAATACGAATCGTGCAATTCCCTGAAGTCAGGGTCGCCGCATTTGAACACTGCGGGCCCGCCGGGCTCGTCAATGAGAGCGTGCGCAAGTTCATCGAGTGGCGTAAGCAGAGCGGACAGTCGCCGGTGGCGTCGAGTCGCAGCTTTGGCATTCCCTATGGCAACCCCGATACGACACCTGCGCAAGAATTCCGCTTCGCAATCTGCGGCGAGATTCACGAGGCCGTGGCGCCGAATGAGTTCGGCGTGCGCGAAATCGTCATTCCCGGCGGTCGCTGTGTCGTGGTGCGACATGAGGGGTCACCGGATCACATCGGCGAAACGATCTATCCGATTTACCGCGATTGGCTTCCTGCCAGTGGAGAGGAACTTCGTGACCAGCCGCTGTTCTTCCATTACCTGAGCATCTACCCCGAGACACCGCAGGATCAGTGGCAAACGGATGTGTATGTTCCGCTGCAATAGCGGAGCAAGTAGCTTTCGACCCTGAACTGACGTCGATGAATGTCCGTTCAGGGTTGTGGATTCAACCGGTCGACGCAACACAGCTGAGAGGTACCCACTTACATCCATCAACTGCAAACAGCTGGTCTGCGCGATGCTCGTTTTGCTCGTCAGTTCATCCTGGTAGCTGTGCCTGTGCCGAGATCAGTAGGGTCCATCGTCACGTCAGAATAAAAGCGGCCTGATTTGTAAGCGGCCGGAGAATACGCCTTGCGGAGCTTGGACGAGCATCCGCTCATGCGCCAGCAACTCGCTGTGCGCTGCTCCTCGCGAAGGGCTGCTTTGGGTCGATTCTGTTCAAGACAGTCGGTGGGGGTTACGGCCAAGAAGCACTCGCGTGATTACCTTCTGGCAAACACACCTTCTTGATCCCAGCGTTTAGGGCTAAAGTGAGGATCAATTTCAAACAGGTAGATTGTTGCCGATCACCGCTGAGGAAGGATGCCTTCATGCTGGGTATAGTCCACTTTCCGTTGTTTGTAATAGCAGTCATCGCTCTCAATGCAACGCCAGGCCCGGATGTCGCTTACGTTGCAGGCCAAAGCATGGTGCATGGCAGGCGCGCCGGCATTTTGTCGGCCTTGGGCGTATCCTTGGGAGGATGTTTACACACGATTTTTTGTGCGGTCGGGCTCACGGCCCTGCTGGCTACTTCCCCATCAGCGTTCATCGCGATTAAATACCTGGGTGGCATGTATCTTGTTTATCTGGGAATTCGGACACTCTTCGCAAAAGCGGCTCCAAGTAACATCAGCCCGAGTACACCCCGGTTAAAAAACAGGACACTTTTGTTTCGTGGCTTCCTGACGAATGCGTTTAATCCCAAAGTCTTACTTTTTTACGTCGCATTTTTTCCACAGTTCGTAACACCCGATAGCGCTGACAAAACTGCTGCGTTTTTGGTGCTCGGTGCAGTTTTTGTTTTCCTGGGGCTAATCAACGATATTACCGTCGCGTGGTTAGCGGCGAAAGCCGCACGAGCCGTCAGCGGTAGCCCGCGTGTCAGGAGGTGGATAGATAGAATGATCGGTTTCACGTTCATCGGGCTAGGGGTGCGACTCGCTCTGACTCATAAGTAAAGAGTCAAATGATCGAAGAAACCGGGCCAGACCACGAAACGAGAAAGCCCCGATCAAAATCGGGGCTTTCTCGTTTCTGCCAGACGCAAAACCCGCTCGACGGCGGGCTGTGCTTATCAGTTCTTGCAGACCACCTGCGGAGGCGCAGCATGCGTCAGCTTTTGGGGAATCACAATCGAAGTGCCAGGCAAAGTGGTAAGTTCGAGAACCGCCAACATGCAAATCAGCGCTGGCTCGCCATCCTTGCTTGGTCTGCCATCCACCCCTACCACCGCTTCGTAGTCTTTCCCGGGTTCCAGCTTGTAAACGAGCGCCTGGCCACCACAGGTCCGGTAAGAGCTGCCGTTGCCCGCAATGGTCGCGCCCCGGGTTGCAATTTGGAATGGCAGATCCGTCCTGACGCGATACTCGGTTACGACCTCTTTGTAAGCCCCTTCTCCCATCCGAATTGCAGGGATGTACTGGATAAGACTGGGCCAAACTCTTTTCGGTATGCCAATGCTCGCCGACTTCAGGGGATACTGCGGATAGTTGATGCTCGCCGTACCGTCCTGCCCGAAACGTCCGGCTTCAGCCATCTTATGCCGGGTAGCAGGAGCACAACTGCCAACGACGCTATCTCCGTACACATCAGAGTTCGTGATAACGCGAACACGCGCCATTCCCTCTGATTGAGCAGGCTCTTCGTATGGAACTGAAGGTATTCCAGAGCAACCAGCAAGTGCTATAGAAAGAAAAGTTAGGGAAGTGACAACCCGCATGACCATGTCCTTATGTGTGCGCCAACAAAAAAGGGCCCACCTTTCGGTGAGCCCTTCTAGACCGCCCAGCAGAGCGGATTTTGTTTGGTAGGCGCGATTGGACTCGAACCAACGACCCCCACCATGTCAAGGTGGTGCTCTAACCAACTGAGCTACGTGCCTGCTGTGAGGCGGCATTCTACGGAATTCCGGAGGGGTGTCAACACCTTTTTTTCACCTAACCCTATGAATATGCAAAATATTTAATTTCGCCAAGGCAACGAAGATTTTGCGGTGGCTGGCGGCCGATTTTTATCTCGGGTAGGATCGCTGCATTCGTAAAAAATATAAAACAGAGGTTGCAGAATGGCGAACACATCCTATCCAGCGTCCTATTATGCCGCGTCGGCCAATCCGGTTCCTCCGCGCCCTGCCCTGCAGGATGACGTCGAGACGGACGTTTGCGTGATCGGCGCTGGTTACACCGGCCTGTCCTCTGCACTGTTTTTGCTGGAGAACGGTTTCAAGGTCACCGTGCTTGAGGCGGCGAAGGTCGGCTTTGGGGCTTCGGGTCGCAACGGCGGGCAGATCGTTAACAGTTATAGCCGCGACATTGATGTGATCGAGCGCAGCGTCGGTCCTCAGCAGGCGCAGTTGCTCGGCAAAATGGCGTTCGAGGGCGGTCGGATCATTCGTGAGCGGGTGGCGAAGTATCAGATTCAGTGTGATTTGAAGGATGGCGGTGTATTCGCCGCCCTCACCGCTAAACAGATGGGCCACCTGGAGTCGCAGAAGCGTTTATGGGAGCGTTTCGGGCATACCCAGTTGGAGTTGCTGGATCAGCGGCGTATTCGCGAGGTGGTGGCTTGCGATGAGTATGTGGGCGGCATGCTCGATATGAGCGGCGGGCATATTCATCCGCTCAACCTGGCCCTGGGCGAAGCGGCGGCTGTGGAGTCGCTGGGCGGGGTGATTTATGAACAGTCGCCGGCGGTGCGCATCGAGCGTGGTGCCAGTCCGGTTGTGCATACGCCACAGGGCAAGGTCAGGGCCAAGTTCATTATCGTGGCGGGCAATGCTTACCTGGGCAATCTGGTGCCAGAGCTGGCGGCCAAATCCATGCCTTGTGGTACGCAGGTGATTGCCACCGCGCCGTTGGGCGATGAATTGGCGCATAGCCTGCTGCCCCAGGATTATTGCGTCGAAGACTGCAACTACCTGCTCGATTACTACCGGCTGACAGGGGACAAGCGCCTGATCTTTGGGGGCGGCGTAGTGTATGGCGCGAGGGATCCGGCGAACATTGAGGCGATCATTCGTCCGAAGATGCTCAAGGCCTTTCCGCAGCTCAAGGATGTGAAGATCGATTACGCCTGGACCGGAAATTTCCTGCTGACGCTGTCGCGTCTTCCGCAGGTCGGGCGGCTGGGGGATAACATTTATTATTCCCAGGGCTGCAGCGGCCATGGCGTGACGTATACGCACCTGGCGGGCAAGGTCCTGGCTGAGGCGCTGCGGGGTCAGGCTGAGCGTTTTGATGCGTTTGCGGACCTGCCCCACTACCCTTTCCCTGGCGGTCAGTTGTTGCGTACGCCATTTGCGGCGATGGGGGCTTGGTATTACGGGTTGCGGGATAGGTTGGGGTTCTGAAGCCGCCAACAACAAGGGCTGCTATGCAGCCCAGCGGGAGCAAGCTCCCTCGCCACGGGCTTGTTCCAATCTTTCAAATCCCGAAAACAAAAAACCCCGGTCTTTCGACCAGGGTCTTTGCTATCGACTAGAAGTAGCTTTGCAGCTTTCTTCTTAGCTTCAAGGCGTTCAGTGGGCCTCGAAGCAGATATGGCGCAGCGGACGGGACTCGAACCCGCGACCCCCGGCGTGACAGGCCGGTATTCTAACCGACTGAACTACCGCTGCGTATCGCTATGGACTTGCGTCCAGTTAACTCGTCTGATCAAAACCCTTGGGCTTGATCTCGAACCAGGCGAACCTGCTTCGGAAAATATGGCGCAGCGGACGGGACTCGAACCCGCGACCCCCGGCGTGACAGGCCGGTATTCTAACCGACTGAACTACCGCTGCGCGTCGGTGGAGGCTTTTGACAGCTTCCGTCTTGCTTTCGCAAAACTCTCGTAAAACATGGTGGGTGATGACGGGATCGAACCGCCGACATTCTGCTTGTAAGGCAGACGCTCTCCCAGCTGAGCTAATCACCCTTTGCTTCGTTGAGGCCGCGAAATTTACGCAGGTACCGAAGCTAAGTCAATAGCAGGGTTGAAGTTTTTTCAAAACAGTTTCAAACGGCACCCGCAACCGCACTCACGTATAAATCATTTTCTTGGTCATGCCACCGTCCACGACGAACTCCTGCCCCGTGACAAAACCGGCATTGCGCGACAACAGCCACGCCACCATCGCCGCCACGTCCTCTACCGTGCCCACCCTGCCCGCTGGATGCTGGGCGTGATCGGCGTCGGTCAGCGGCTGTGCGCGACGCTGGGAGGGGTCGCGCGCGTCGATCCAGCCAGGGCTGACGGCGTTGACCCGGATCTCCGGCCCAAGGCTGATGGCCAGGGCATGAGTCAGGGCCAGCAAGCCGCCCTTGCTCGCCGCATAGGCTTCGGTGTCGGGTTCCGATTGCGCGGCGCGGGTCGAGGCCAGGTTGACGATGGCGCCGTTGTGGGCGCGCAGATACGGCGCGCAGTGCTTGGCCAGCAGCATCGGCCCACCCAGATTCACCGCCAGGACCCGATTCCAATAAGCCAGGTCCAGGCTTTCCAGGGTGATGTTGTGCGGGTCGGCAATGGCCGCGTTGCACACCAGCGCGTCGAGCCGCCCGAACTGCCCGAGCACCTCGGCGATGCCGGTAGCAACCTGCCCCTCGTCCGCCACGTCCATGGCGATGAACCACGCATTGTCGCCCAGGGTCTTCGCCACCTTGGAACCGCGTTCGCGGTCCAGGTCGGTCAGCACCACCTGCCAGCCTTCACAGATCAACCAGGCAGCGATGCCCAGGCCGATGCCCCGTGCGGCGCCCGTAACCAGTGCAACCCGGCCATGAGTGCCGCTTGGCGGCGTAGCCAGCTCGATCACAAGGCCGCCAACCCGCGGGCCAGGTCGGCTTGCAGATCGGCCACGTCTTCCAGGCCGACCGCAACGCGGATCAGGCTGTCACGAATACCCGCCGACTCACGTTCCTGGGGCGACAGGCGACCGTGGGACGTGGTGCTCGGGTGGGTGATGGTGGTCTTGGTGTCACCCAGGTTGGCGGTGATGGAAATCAACCGGGTCGCGTCGATGAAGCGCCAGGCGCCCTCCTTGCCCCCCTTGACCTCAAAGCTCACCACCGCGCCGAAACCGCGCTGCTGACGCAAGGCCAGGTCATGTTGCGGATGACTCTTGAGGCCGGCGTAATGCACTTTCTCGATGCCATCCTGCTGCTCCAGCCACTCGGCCAGGGCCTGGGCATTGGCGCAATGGGCTTTCATGCGCAGGCCGAGGGTTTCCAGGCCCTTGAGGAAGATCCAGGCGTTGAACGGGCTGAGAGTGGGACCTGCGGTGCGCAAAAAGCCCACCACTTCCTTCATCTGCTCGCCACGACCGGCCACCACGCCGCCCATGCAACGGCCCTGGCCGTCGATGAACTTGGTCGCCGAATGCACCACCACGTCCGCGCCCAACTTCAGCGGTTGTTGCAGCGCCGGGGTGCAGAAGCAGTTATCGACCACCAGCATGGCGCCCTTGGCATGGGCGATTTCCGCCAGCGCGGCGATGTCCACCAACTCTGCCAGGGGGTTGGAAGGCGATTCGACGAACAGCAGCTTGGTATTGGCCTTGATTGCCGCATCCCAAGCGGACAGGTCCGCCAGGGGCACGTAGTCGACTTCCACGCCAAAGCGCTTGAAGTACTTCTCGAACAGGCTGATGGTCGAGCCGAAGACGCTGCGCGACACCAGCACGTGGTCGCCAGCGCTGCACAGGCTCATCACCACAGCCATGATCGCGGCCATGCCGGTGGCAGTGGCCACGGCTTGCTCGGCGCCTTCAAGGGCGGCGATGCGCTCCTCGAAAGCCCGCACAGTCGGGTTGGTGTAGCGCGAGTAAACGTTGCCCGGCACTTCGCCGGCAAACCGCGCGGCGGCATCGGCAGCGGTGCGGAACACGTAGCTGGAGGTGAAGAACATCGGATCGCCGTGTTCGGCTTCCGGTGTACGGTGCTGACCCGCGCGAACCGCCAGGGTATCGAACGCTACGCCTTCAAGGTCGCTGTCCAGCCGACCGGCATCCCAATCCTGACTCATGCTGTCACTCCTGAAATCGGTTTAAACGCAAACCGGCCCCTCAGGGCCGGTTGGTTAATCAATTGTTGTACAGATCGATGATCGCGCTGACCGCCTGAGTCTTGGCCTTGGACGCATCGTTACGTGCGTTCTCGATCTTGTTCAGGTAGGCCTCGTCGATGTCGCCGGTGACGTACTTGCCGTCGAATACCGCGCAATCGAAGTGCTCGATCTTGATCTTGCCGCCACCGACCGCTTCGATCAGGTCCGGCAGGTCCTGGTAGATCAACCAGTCGGCGCCGATCAGGTCGGCCACGTCCTGGGTGGTACGGTTATGAGCGATCAGCTCATGGGCACTCGGCATGTCGATGCCGTAGACGTTAGGGTAGCGCACGGCCGGGGCCGCGGAGCAGAAATACACGTTCTTGGCACCGGCTTCACGGGCCATCTGGATGATCTGCTTGCAGGTGGTGCCGCGGACGATGGAGTCGTCCACCAGCATCACGTTCTTGCCGCGGAATTCCAGTTCGATGGCGTTGAGCTTCTGGCGTACGGATTTTTTCCGTGCAGCCTGGCCCGGCATGATGAAGGTCCGGCCGATGTAGCGGTTCTTCACGAAGCCTTCGCGGAACTTGACGCCCAGGTGGTTCGCCAGCTCCAGGGCCGCAGTGCGGCTGGTGTCCGGGATCGGGATGACCACGTCGATGTCATGGTCCGGACGTTCGCGCAGGATCTTGTCCGCCAGTTTTTCGCCCATGCGCAGGCGGGCCTTGTAGACCGAGACGCCGTCGATGATCGAGTCCGGACGCGCCAGGTAGACGTGTTCGAAGATGCATGGGGTCAAGGACGGGTTGGTCGCGCACTGACGGGTGTGCAGCTTGCCGTCTTCAGTGATGTAGACCGCTTCGCCCGGGGCCAGGTCGCGAATCAGCGTGAAACCCAGCACGTCCAGGGACACGCTTTCGGAGGCGATCATGTATTCGACGCCTTCATCGGTGTGGCGTTGGCCGAAGACGATCGGGCGGATACCGTGGGGATCGCGGAAACCGACGATGCCGTAGCCGGTGATCATCGCCACCACCGCATAGCCGCCGACGCAACGGTTGTGCACGTCGGTCACGGCGGCGAACACGTCTTCTTCGGTAGGCTGCAGCTTGCCGCGCTGGGCCAGCTCATGGGCGAAGACGTTGAGCATCACTTCCGAGTCGGAATTGGTGTTGACGTGGCGCAAGTCAGATTCGTAGATCTCCTTGGCCAGTTGCTCGACGTTGGTCAGGTTGCCGTTGTGCGCCAAGGTGATGCCGTACGGCGAGTTGACGTAGAACGGCTGGGCTTCAGCCGACGTCGAGCTGCCCGCGGTCGGGTAGCGCACGTGGCCGATACCCATGTGACCGACCAGGCGCTGCATGTGGCGCTGGTGGAACACATCACGCACCAGGCCGTTGTCCTTGCGCAGGAATAACCGGCCGTCATGGCTGGTCACGATACCGGCAGCGTCCTGGCCGCGGTGCTGGAGCACGGTTAGCGCGTCATACAGCGCCTGATTGACGTTCGACTTACCGACGATACCGACGATGCCACACATGCGACGCAACCCCTACTTAATGGATCTGAACTGAACAACACTTACTGCGGCGTTTTGGCCATCGGCAAGAGGTGTTCCTTGAACGGTATTTCAGCGGGTACGCTGATACCGCTGGCAAGCCACTGACTGCTCCAACCCAGGATCAGGTTTTTGGACCAGTCTGCGACCAATAGAAATTGTGGCACGAGCCGGGACTCCTGCCACCACGTATCCTGCTGTACCGGCCCCAGGCTCAAGAGCCCGACGGCCACGACCACCAGCAACGCGCCACGCGCCGCGCCAAAGGCCATGCCCAGGAACCGGTCCGTCCCGGAAAGCCCGGTGACGCGAATCAGTTCGCCGATCAGATAATTAATCATTGCGCCAACCAGCAAGGTGGCGATAAACAAGATGGCACAGCCCGCGATCACGCGAGCCGACGGCGTTTCGATGTATCCGGCGAGGTACTGGGACAGCGAACCACCAAACATCCAGGCTACGACTCCCGCGATGATCCAGGTCAGCAGCGAGAGGGCTTCCTTGACGAAGCCGCGGCTCAGACTGATCAATGCGGAGATGGCGACGATCGCAACGATCGCCCAGTCAACCCAGGTAAATGGCACGGTGCAGCCTACAGACGGATAAGGCGGCGCATTTTAGCAGAGCGCAGGGCTGTCGGTAAGCTGCACGATTCAAATCAGCTAAATCGCTGTCAGCCGCGCTCTGGCTGGAAGCGCACCACGAAACCCTTGAGGTTCTGCTGGCGGCTGAGCAGATCACGCAGGCGGTCGGCTTCGGCGCGCTCGATCAACGGACCGACAAACACCCGGTTCTTGCCATCGGCGGAACGGATGTAGGCGTTGTAGCCCTGGCTGCGCAGGGTTTTCTGCAAGTTCTCGGCACTTTCGCGACTGGTCAGGCTGGCCAGTTGCACCGACCAGCTGACCGACAGGCCATTGGCATCCACGCGGCTTTGCGTGGTGTCCGGCTTGGTCGTGGCGGCGGTAATCGGCTGGCTTGGGGCCGGCTTGACCGCCGGATTAGCCGGAACGGGAGCTGGGGCGGCTGCCGGCTTGCTCGGTGCGGCAGGCGCAGGCGTTGCGGGGGCAGGCGTAATCGGCATCGACGGCGCCGATTGCGCGGCCAGCTCCTCGTCGCTCGGAATGGGCTCCTGGGGCAGCGCCTGTGGTTCGGGCACGATGACTGGCTCGACCTGCACAGGCGGCACGGACGGCGCCTGGGGCGCTGCTGGCGCATCGACCGTGACCTGGCGCTGCTCGTCCTGACGGGAAAACAGCATTGGCAGGAAAATCACCGCCAGGGCCACCAACACCAGTGCCCCGACCATGCGCTGCTTGTACGCCTTATCCAGCAATGCCATCTGCAGCTTCCTCCGTGGAGCGCCGGGCCAACCATTGAAGGGCCTCGGCAACACAAAAAAATGATCCGAACAGCAGGATTTCATCATCGGCCGTCGCCAGGGCGCACTGCCCTTCCAGCGCGGCGGCTACGCTAGCGTAGGCTTGCACCGAAGCACCACGGCGCTGCAGGGCTTCCTGCAACTGAGCCGCGGTACGCGAACGTGGCGAATCCAATGGCGTCACTGCCCAATGTTGGACACTAGCACCCAACGCCTCGACAACGCCATCCAGATCCTTGTCGGACAACAGCCCGAACACCGCCAGGCGCCGCCCCACCACGGGCCGCCGTGCCAGGCGCTCGGCCAGGTACTGCGCGGCGTGGGGGTTATGGCCGACATCCAGCAACAGGTTCAGACGCTTGCCTTGCCAATCGAACTGGCGACGATCGAGGCGCCCGACCACACGGGTCGCCTGCAGCGCCTGGACGATTTGCCCGGCATCCCATGGCAAGCCCAGCAACAGGTAGGCCTGGAGCGCCAGGGCGGCGTTCTCCATCGGCAGGTCCAGCAAGGGCAGATCGTGCAACTCCACTGGGTTGCCCTGCAGGTCGCTGCCGCGCCATTGCCAATGCTGCTCGGTCATCGCCAGGTCGAAATCCCGCCCGCGCAGAAAGAACGGGCAGTTCAATTCGCGAACCTTGTCCAGCAACGGCTGGGGGGGATTGAGATCGCCGCAAAGCGCAGGCGCGCCCTGGCGAAAGATCCCGGCCTTCTCGAAGGCCACCGATTCGCGGGTATCGCCCAGGTAATCGGCATGGTCCACGCCAATGCTGGTGACCAAGGCAATGTCTGCGTCCACCAGATTGACTGTATCCAGCCGTCCGCCCAGGCCGACTTCCAGCACGACCGCATCGAGACCGGCACGGGCAAACAACCAGAACGCCGCCAGGGTGCCCATCTCGAAATAAGTGAGGGTTGTATCGCCTCGCCCGGCTTCCACCGCGGCAAAGGCTTCGCACAGCTGGGCGTCCGTGGCTTCGACGCCGTTCACTTGCACCCGCTCGTTGTAGCGCAGCAGGTGCGGCGAGCTGTAGACGCCGACACCCAGCCCCTGGGCTCGCAGCAGCGAGGCCACGAAGGCGCAGGTCGACCCCTTGCCGTTGGTGCCGGTGACGGTGATGACCCGAGGCGCCGGCTTGGCCAGCCCCATGCGGGACGCTACCGCTTGCGAGCGCTCCAACCCCATGTCGATGGCCGATGGATGCAACTGCTCGAGGTAGGCAAGCCAGTCGCCCAGGGTACGTTGGATCATAGGCCAGCAGGCACCGGCGGAACCACGATCGGCTCGATCGGCGCGGCGACGAACTTCGGCGTCGGCAGGCCCATCAGTTGAGCCAGCAGGTTGCCCAGGCGCGGACGCAACTCCTGGCGATGGATGATCATGTCGATGGCGCCGTGCTCCAGCAAAAACTCACTGCGCTGGAAGCCTTCCGGCAGTTTTTCACGCACGGTCTGCTCGATCACGCGTGGGCCGGCAAAGCCGATCAGGGCTTTCGGCTCGCCGACGATCACGTCGCCCAACATGGCCAGACTGGCGGAAACGCCGCCGTAGACCGGGTCGGTCAGCACCGAGATGAACGGAATGCCTTCTTCGCGCAGACGCGCCAGCACCGCGGAGGTCTTGGCCATTTGCATCAGGGAGATCAGCGCTTCCTGCATCCGCGCCCCGCCGGAAGCGGCGAAGCAGATCATCGGGCAACGATTTTCCAGAGCATAGTTGGCGGCACGAACGAAGCGCTCACCGACGATGGCGCCCATGGAACCGCCCATGAAGGAAAACTCGAAGGCCGAGACCACTACCGGCATGCCCAGCAGGGTGCCACTCATGGAGATCAGCGCGTCTTTTTCGCCGGTCTGCTTCTGGGCAGCGGTCAGGCGATCCTTGTATTTCTTGCCGTCGCGGAATTTCAGGCGATCGACTGGCTCCAGGTCGGCACCCAGCTCAACACGGCCTTCGGCATCGAGGAAAATGTCGATACGGGCACGCGCACTGATGCGCATGTGGTGGTTGCACTTGGGGCAAACGTCCAGGGTCTTTTCCAGCTCGGGACGGTACAGCACCGCCTCGCAGGATGGACATTTGTGCCACAGACCTTCAGGCACCGAGCTTTTCTTCACCTCGGAACGCATGATCGAAGGGATCAGTTTGTCTACCAACCAGTTGCTCATGCTTTCTTTCTCCAGTACCGGCGGCCCGAACGCTTTGGTTCGCGGCCCCGCGTATGCCCTTGAGCTAAATTCATTGTGCGGCGAGTCGAGGGGCCGCCACGGTCAGTGCAAAACATGACCTGCGTGCAACCCAGCCTTCCTCAGCCATCCCGGCAACCGCACGGCGGCTACCACTTCGCTATCGGCCCACCCGGAGGCGGCGCCTGCCTGCTTTGTACAGTGCTGGTATGGACGGCGGCAGTCTGCCAGCCGTCACATTGACGACTGGCTGTTGCGCACAGCGGCCATGAATGCACGAATCTTTGCAGGGTCCTTGATGCCCTTGCTCTGCTCCACGCCTCCGCTCACGTCCACCGCGTAAGGGCGAACCTGGCGAATGGCCTGAGCCACGTTGTCCACGGTCAGGCCACCGGCCAGGATAATCGGTTTGTCCAAGCCTTGGGGCACCAGCGACCAATCGAACGCTTCGCCGGTCCCTCCGGGAACGCCTTCCACATAGGTGTCCAGCAAAATGCCGCTGGCACTGGCAAACGCCTCGCATGCGGCGGCGATGTCGTCACCGGCCTTGACCCGCAACGCCTTGATGTACGGACGATGCCAGCCTTCGCAATCAGCTGGGGCCTCGTCGCCATGGAACTGCAACAAGCCCAGCGGCAGCGCATCGAGTATTTCGCCCAACTCGCAACGACTGGCATTGACGAACAGGCCCACCGGGGTCACGAACGGCGGCAGGGCCTGGATGATCGCCCTCGCCTGCTGCACCGTCACCGCGCGCGGGCTCTTGGCGTAGAACACCAGCCCAATGGCATCGGCCCCGGCCTCGACCGCCGCCAACGCGTCCTCAACGCGGGTGATCCCGCAAATCTTGCTGCGAACGACCGGCATGATGGGTAAAACCTCAGGCAAATCCGTGAAAGTCCCGGATGGTAGCAAATGCTGCGCAGGGCGTCAGCCGTCGAGCTCCGAGAAGCCCGTGAGGAAATGTGGCCCGATGTAACGCTCCGGCAGCTCGAATTCATCGCGATATTCGACCTGTACCAGGTACAAGCCAAACGGGTGCGCCGTGACGCCACCGGAGCGACGGACACGACTGTCGAGCACTTCCTTGATCCACTCCACTGGCCTCTCGCCCGCACCAATGGTCATTAGCACGCCGGTAATATTGCGCACCATGTGATGCAGGAAGGCGCTGGCGCGGATGTCGAGCACGATCATCTTGCCGTGACGGGTCACGCGCAGGTGATGCAACTCCTTGATCGGCGACTTGGCCTGGCACTGGCCGGCACGGAAGGCGCTGAAATCATGGACGCCGACCAGGTATTGTGCGGCCTCGGCCATGCGCTCGACGTCCAGCGGACGGTGATTCCAGGTAATTTCTTCGTTCAGGTGCGCCGGGCGGATCTGATCGTTGTAGATCACGTAGCGATAACGCCGGGCGATGGCCTTGAAGCGGGCATGGAAATGCGCCGGCATCACCTTGGCCCAACTGACGCTGACGTCGTGGGGCAAGTTGATGTTGGCGCCCATCACCCAGGCCTTCATCGAACGCTCGACCTGGGTGTCAAAATGCACCACCTGGCCGCAGGCATGCACGCCAGCATCGGTACGGCCGGCGCAATGCAGCGACACGGGCGAGTCGGCGACTTTGGACAGGGCGTTTTCAAGGGCTTCCTGTACCGTCAATACACCGGAAGCCTGGCGCTGCCAGCCACGGTAGCGCGAGCCTTTGTATTCAACGCCCAAGGCGATCCGGAAAAAGCCGTCGGCCGCCATTTCGGCGGCCGGGTTGTCTATGTTTGCCAAGGAATTACAGCCTGCTGAGGTACGCAAAGGCGGGCATTATAAGGCCGATGGCTGGGGATGCCAGTCCGACGGGTGATCCTGTGTTGAATGGGCTGGCGCTATCGGCGGATCGCCGCCCGGAGCAAGCTCGCCCCCACAGGGGCTCAGATGATTTTTCAGACCAGGACAAGTCCTTGTGGCGAGGGAGCTTGCTCCCGCTGGGCTGCGAAGCAGACCCTCTTCATGGCGCGTCGAGCACTTTTGCGAGCTCTGCGCACTCGAGCGGGAGCAAGCTCCCTCGCCACAAGAGCAGCGTGAATTGCTCACAAACAAAAACGGCAGCCTCACCGGCTGCCGTTCTTGTATAACCACTGACTCAAGCCAAACGCGACAACATCTCCTGCGCTTCGCTCTTCTGGGTGGCGTCGCCTTCGCTGAGGACTTCGCCGAGGATGTCGCGGGCGCCGTCGTTATCGCCCATATCGATGTAGGCCTGGGCCAGATCGAGCTTGGTCGCCACTTCGTCGGTACCGCTAAGGAAGTCGAAGTCCGGCTCGTCTTCAGCACCGACCAGGGCATCTTCGGCGGTAAACGTCGGCTGGCCCAGGCTGTCGGACAGGCGATCCAGCTCGGCGTTTACATCGTCCAGCTCGGACTCGAAGGCATCCTTGGGCGCATCGTGCGCGTCCATCTCATCGGACAGGGACAGATCGAAATCCGCCGGCAGTTCGAGATCGTCAGCCGGGGTATCGACCAACGCTGGCGCTTCAGTCGCAGGCAAGTCCAGGCCCTTGAGATCGTCGTCCAAGTCCAGCAGGAAGTCTTCGTCGTCGAGCGCAGGAATTGGGGTCGGGGCATCGGCACCCAGGTCCAAATCGAATTCCGACAGGTCGTCCAGGCTTTCGCTGGCTTCAGTCTGCTGCTTGAGCACCGACTCGAAACTCAGGTCGTCGTCTTCCGGGAACGCGTCCAGTTCGGCGACAGGCTCTGGCGTCGGCGCAACCGGGGCGGCTTCCAGGTCATCCAGGCTCAGGTCGAAGGCGCTGTCCAACTCCTCATCGGTCGGTACCTTGTCTTCCAGCAGCTCCTTGACGTACTGCGCGTCCAGCTCTGCTGCCACTGCCGCGGCTGCCAAGCCTGCGGCGGTGGCGACCACCATGGCCGGGAAACGGCTTTTCAGCTGTTCGACCTGGGCGAAGTTTTCGCCATTGGCCACCAACTGGCGTTCCTGGGCAACGAAGGCGTCGCGGTCGCCCTGCTGACCGTAGACTTCCATCAGCTTCAGGCGCAGGTCGCTGCGCTGGGGCTCGGCCTTGATGCCCTGCTCAAGCAAGTCGGCAGCCTGGTTCAAGCGACCGCGGTCGATATGGGACTGGGCCTGGGGCAGCACGTCGTCGGAGCGCTCGGCAGCCGGCGCCACCAAGGGTGCCGCGATAGGCGGCGTAACCACTACAGGCGCAACCACTGGCGCCGGCTTGGGTACTGGCGCAGGAGCAGGCGCGGGTTTTGGCTCGAGTTTTACGCTAGGCGGTGGAACGTCAATGCCCTCGAAGCTGCTCGGGGGCAGATCGAGCTCCGGGGAGAAGTCAGCCTCCTCCTCGAGGGCCCGGGCCATGCGCAAGTGTTTTTCCGCTTCCTGTTGAGCCTTGCGCCGACGGGCGAGCAGCAACAGCAGCAACAACAGGAGCAGCGCGCCGCCACCAATCAATCCCAGCAGGATCGGGTTGGTCAGCAGGTCGTTGTATTTTTGCTCGTTGGACGCGGCAGGCGTCGGCTCGACCGGAGCGGCAGGCGGCGTCGCTTCCGGGGCCGCCTCTGGCGCAGGTGCAGCCGTCGGGGCCTGTGCCGCTGGCGCAGGGGTCAGCTCCGCGGACATCGCCGGAGGCGCTTCGCCAGCAGGAGGCACGGCGACACCTTCGGCCTGCATCTTGGCCAGTTGGTTGTTCTTCAGCTCGATCAGGCGCTGCAGTTTGTCCAGTTGACTCTGCAGATCCGCCATGCGGCTTTTCAGTTCTTCGTTATCCCGGCGAGCCGAGTCGAGGCTTTCCTGGGTGACGGCAAGCTTGTTGGAGAGCGCCTGGGCATCGCCGGCAGCGCCCTTGCCCTTGCCGCCCGCCTTCGCTGCGTCAGCCGACACCAGGCTCAAGTTGTCGCGACCGGCAGCCTGTGCCGGCGCGCCTTCGCCACGGCCACGCTTGGTGGCATCCAACTGCTGCTTGCCAGCACCCGCCACGCCACGGCGCCCCGAGCGCCAGGCGGCGTTCTGTGCAGCCACTTCAGCGATGGCCTGGGGTTGCGGCAATGCCGTGCTTTGCACCGGGTCCGGCAGGCGTAATACCTGGCCGGTCTTGAGCAGATTGATGTTGCCGTTGATGAATGCGTTCGGGTTCAACGCCTGGATCGCCAGCATGGTTTGCTGGACCGATCCACCATTACGCACCTTGGCGGCGATTTCCCACAGGGTATCGCGCGGCGTGGTGGTGTATTGCGAAGGCTTGGTCGCCCCGGTGACCGGCGTGGACACGACCTGGGGCGGTTTCGCCCGGGCGGCGTCGGCGGCCTGTGGCGAGAATTTGGAGGGATCGAGCAATACGCTGTAGTCGCGCAGCAGGCGGCCGTTGGGCCACATCACCTGCACCAGGAACTTGACCATGGGTTCAGACAGCGGCCGGCTGGACGTTACCCGCAGGACGCTCTTGCCATTGGCGTTGATGACCGGGGTGAAGCTCAGGTCATTGAGAAAGGCCTGACGGTCGACGCCGGCCTTGGCGAAGTCTTCGGGCGAGGCCAGGCTCGGCACGACTTCGGCGGCGGTCAGTTGCTGGACGTCGAGCAGCTCGATCTCGGCGACCAGGGGCTGGTTCGGCGGCGACTTCAGGGTCAATTCCCCGAGCCCGAGCGCTTGCGCCATACCGGAGGACAGCGCCGAGGCGGCCGCTATTGCTAACACCAGTTTGCGAACTTGAACCATAGCCTCTTCCTTTGTTTGAACATTCCTCGGCCAGCGAGAAGGTATTGATGCCGCTGCCGTAAGGCATTGCGCGCAGCCCCGAAGCGACGGTGCGCGCGATCATTTCACTCATGCCCCGGGAAAGTCCCCCAGAGGGATGTTCGCCTCAGCACTCCGACCAAGCATAGCGCCCAGCTAGAATCATTCGACAAATTGATGCCAAGTATCTTTTACAGCAAGTCTTTTATCAACAACTCAGCCACCTGCACGGCATTGAGCGCCGCGCCCTTGCGCACGTTATCTGACGTCAGCCACATATTTAGTTCCGCCGGATCGTCGATCCCACCGCGTACACGACCAACGTAGACCACATCCTGCCCCACCGCATCGCCCACCGCCGTCGGGTAATCGCCCGCATCCACCAGCTCGATACCCGGCGCCGCTTCCAGCATCGCGTTGACCTTGGCCAGGTCGATGGGACTGGCAGACTGCACCGTCACGCTAAAGCTATCGCCAAAAAACACCGGGGCTTGAATGCAAGTGACGGAAATCTTTAACAAAGGTTGATTCAGCACCTGGCGCAACTCGCGGACCAGGCGCTTTTCCAACTGCGTATGGCCCTGCTCGTCCGGGGTGCCGACCTGGGCCAGCAAGTTGAACGCCATCTGCCGATCAAAGAATTTCGGCTCCAGCGGACGGGCGTTGAGCAGCTCGGCGGTCTGGCGCGCCAATTCGCTCACGGCCACGCGACCTTGGGCGGACACGGCGAGGCTGGCGGTCAGGCTGATGCGCTGCAAGTCCAGGCACTCGCGCAGCGGTGCCAGCACGACCGCCAAGGCCGTGGCCGAAGCGCTGGGGCTGCTGACCTGCAACGGCTTGCTCAAACCGGCGAGCACCTGGGGATTGGCTTCCGGCACGATCTGCGGCGCCTGCTCGGGCGGCAAGGCGCCGGACAGGTCGATCAACGCACAGCCTGCCGCCGTGGCCCGCGGGGCGAAACTCAGGGTCACCGCCGGCCCGGCGGCGAAGAACACCAGTTGGACTTTGCTGAAATCGAACTCGTCGACTTCACGCACCCGCACGTTTTTGCCGCGGAACATCACCGAGCTGCCTGCCGATTCGCTGCTGGCCAGCAGGTGCAGGGTGCCGACCGGGAAGTCCCGCTCTTCGAGAATCTGGACGAGGGTTTCGCCGACAGTACCGGTGGCGCCGATCACGGCAATATCAAAGGACTGGCTCATGGGTCTACCTCAGGTAAAACGTGGGGAGCGGCACTTTACCGGGTGGTGGGTATGCAGGCAATTGAACACAAGAGAACCTGTGGCGAGGGAGCTTGCTCCCGCTCGGTTGCGCAGCAGCCGCCAGAGTTTTGGGGCTGCTTCGCAGCCCAGCGGGAGCAAGCTCCCTCGCCACAGAGAACTCACCAAACCGACATAAAAAAACCCGCACCTCTCACAAGGCACGGGTTCTTTCACAGCAGCAATCGATCAACGCTCAAGCAGGATCCGCAGCATGCGACGCAGCGGTTCGGCCGCGCCCCACAGCAGTTGGTCGCCGACGGTGAAGGCACCGACGAATTGCGAACCCATGTTCAGTTTGCGCAGACGGCCCACCGGTACGTTCAGGGTGCCGGTGACCTTGGTCGGGCTCAGCTCCTGCATGCTGGTTTCGCGGTTGTTCGGCACCAGCTTGACCCAAGGGTTGTGCTGGCTGATCAGCCCTTCGATGTCGGCGATCGGCACGTCTTTGTTCAGCTTGATGGTCAGCGCCTGGCTGTGGCAGCGCATGGCGCCGATACGCACGCAGATACCGTCCACCGGGATCGGGCTCTTGAAGCGACCCAGGATCTTGTTGGTTTCGGCCTGGGCCTTCCACTCTTCGCGGCTCTGGCCGTTGGGCAGTTCCTTGTCGATCCAGGGGATCAGGCTGCCGGCCAGCGGTACGCCGAAGTTCTCGGTCGGGTAGGCATCGCTGCGCATCGCCTCGGCGACCTTGCGGTCGATGTCGAGGATGGCGCTGGCCGGATTGGCCAGGTCATCGGCGACGGCAGCGTGGGTGGCGCCCATCTGCTTGATCAGCTCACGCATGTTCTGCGCGCCGGCACCGGACGCCGCCTGGTAGGTCATGGCGCTCATCCACTCCACCAGACCGGCTTCGAACAGCCCGCCCAGGCCCATCAGCATCAGGCTGACGGTGCAGTTGCCGCCGATGTAGTTCTTGGTGCCCGCGTCCAGCTGCTGGTCGATGACCTTGCGGTTGACCGGATCGAGGATGATCACCGCGTCGTCCTGCATGCGCAGGCTGGAAGCGGCGTCGATCCAGTAACCCTGCCAGCCGGCTTCACGCAGCTTGGGAAAGACTTCGCTGGTGTAGTCGCCACCCTGGCAGGTCAGGATCACGTCGAGAGTCTTGAGCTCTTCGATGCTGTAGGCATCCTTGAGCGCACCGGTGTCCTTGCCCACGGACGGGCCCTGGCCACCGACATTGGAAGTGGTGAAAAACACCGGCTCAATGAGATCGAAATCCTGCTCTTCCAGCATTCGCTGCATGAGCACGGAACCGACCATGCCGCGCCAACCGATCAGACCTACACGTTTCATCGCAACTACACCTATACAAAAGTGGGCCACCGTCGAAGCGGTGGGCCCGAAAGATTACAGATTCCGCAGCGCGGCGACTACTGCATCGCCCATTTGCTGCGTACCGACTTTGGTACAACCTTGCGACCAGATATCACCGGTGCGCAAGCCTTGGTCCAAGACCACGCTGACGGCTTTTTCGATCGCGTCGGCGGCATCGTTCAAGTTGAAGCTGTAGCGCAGCATCATCGACACCGACAGGATGGTCGCCAACGGGTTGGCAATGCCCTGCCCGGCGATGTCCGGCGCCGAACCGTGGCACGGCTCGTACATGCCCTTGTTGTTGGCGTCCAGGGACGCCGACGGCAGCATGCCGATGGAACCGGTGAGCATCGACGCTTCGTCGGACAGGATGTCGCCAAACATGTTGTCGGTGACGATCACGTCGAACTGCTTCGGCGCACGCACCAGTTGCATGGCGGCGTTGTCGACGTACATGTGGCTCAGCTCGATGTCCGGGTAATCCTTGGCCACCTGCTCGACCACTTCACGCCACAGTTGGCTGGAAGCCAGCACGTTGGCCTTGTCCACCGAGCACAGCTTCTTGCCACGCACGCGGGCCATGTCGAAGCCGACCCGGGCGATACGGCGGATTTCGCTTTCGCTGTACGGCAGGGTGTCGTAGGCCTGGCGCTCGCCATTATCCAGCTCACGGGTGCCACGCGGGGCGCCGAAGTAGATACCGCCGGTCAGCTCACGGACGATGAGGATGTCCAGGCCCGCGACGATTTCCGGCTTCAGGCTCGAGGCATCGGCCAGTTGCGGGTAGAGAATCGCCGGACGCAGGTTGCCGAACAGGCCCAGTTGCGCGCGAATCTTCAGCAGGCCGCGCTCAGGACGGATGTCGCGTTCGATCTTGTCCCATTTCGGCCCGCCCACGGCGCCCAGCAGCACGGCATCGGCTGCACGGGCACGGTCCAGGGTTTCATCGGCCAGGGGCACGCCGTGCTTGTCGATGGCCGCGCCACCGATCACGTCGTGGCTGAGTTCGAAGCCCAGGCTGTACTTGTCGTTCGCCAGCGCCAGGACCTTGACCGCTTCGGCCATGATTTCCGGGCCAATGCCATCACCTGGGAGAATCAGAATCTGCTTGCTCATGCTTTCCTCGTTTTACTATCGGCGCCCATGGGCTGGCCGGGAAAAATGCTATCGCTCGGCCCACAGCACCAGTACATCTGTACTGAACGAACCATCGGCCTCAATCTCAAAATATTCACGCACTTCATCGCCCATCGCGCGCTGCAACTCGAGGATCGCCCCACGCATCACCTCGGGGGTGCGCATGCGTTCGACCCAGGAGCGGTATTCCAGGCGCAGGCGTTGACGCGAGGTGCTGCGGGTGTGCAACCCCGCTTCGCTGACCTGGCGCAACCACTCGCCGGCAGAATAATCGCGCACGTGGCTGGTGTCGCGCAGCACTTCGACGCTTTGCAGGTACGTGTCCAGCAACGGCATGCCAGGCGACAGGACGTCGATGAACGCCACCACCCCGCCCGGCTTGAGCACCCGGCGCACTTCCCGCAACGCCAGGCCCAGGTCGCTCCAATGATGCGCCGAATAGCGGCTGAACACGAAGTCGAACTCAGCGTCGGCGAACGGCAGGCGCTCGGCGGCGCCGCATACCGTGCTGACATTGCCCAGGCCACGCTCGGCAGCCGCCGTGGCGACCACGTCGAGCATCTGCTGGGACAAATCATAAGCCACCACTTCACCGGCCAGCGGCGCCACGTGGAAACTCACATGGCCAGCGCCACACCCCAGGTCCAGCACACGAGCATCGCCACGACCGGCCAATGCAGCCTGTAGCTGCGCGAATTCAGCGCCCTGGGCGTGCACGGCACTGCTCAGATAGGCCGAAGCCTGTTCACCGAATTGCTTTTGTACAACCTGGGTGTGGGCGGTGCTGGTCATGGGTGGTTTCCTTTTTGGTGTTGTGTTGCCTGGGCGGGCCTCATCGTCGGATCGCCGCCCGGAGCAAGCTCGCTCCCACAGGGAATTTGTGGCGTTCACAAAACACCTGTGGGAGCGAGCTTGCTCGCGATAGGGCCGGTACTGCCTACATCAATCCATCAAGCATCACGAAACAACCAAGGCTGGCTCGCCCGGTGCTTGGCCTCGAACGCGGCAATCGCCTCGCCGT
The DNA here is from genome assembly GCF_918698105.1 of Pseudomonas brassicacearum. Taxonomy (GTDB): domain Bacteria; phylum Pseudomonadota; class Gammaproteobacteria; order Pseudomonadales; family Pseudomonadaceae; genus Aquipseudomonas; species Aquipseudomonas brassicacearum_F. Next base: position 67,487 of record NZ_CAKKMI010000005.1, read on the forward strand.
CCTGCAAGGTCAGGCCGATGTCATCCAGGCCGTTGAGCAGGCAGTGCTTGCGGAACGCGTCGATCTCGAAACCCAGCACCTTGCCGTCGGGACGGGTCACGGTCTGGGCGGCCAGGTCGATCTGCAGTTGATAGCCGGGGTTGGCCTCGACCTGCTGGAACAGCTCATCCACGTCAGCATCGCTGAGGATGATTGGCAGCAAGCCGTTCTTGAAGCTGTTGTTGAAGAAGATGTCGGCATAGCTCGGCGCGATGATGCTGCGAAAACCGTACTCTTCCAGGGCCCACGGCGCGTGCTCGCGGCTCGAGCCGCAGCCGAAGTTCTCCCGGGCCAGCAACACGCTGGCGCCTTGGTAACGCTCGGCGTTGAGCACGAAATCCTTGTTCAATGGCCGCTTGGAGTTGTCCTGGTACGGCTGGCCGACATCCAGGTAACGCCATTCGTCGAACAGGTTCGGGCCGAAGCCGGTGCGCTTGATGGACTTCAAGAACTGCTTGGGAATGATCTGGTCGGTGTCGACGTTGGCACGATCCAAAGGCGCGACAAGACCGGTGTGCTGGGTAAAAGCTTTCATGCTGCGCTCCTTCAGATCAATTCACGGACGTCGACGAAACGGCCGTTGACAGCCGCCGCCGCGGCCATGGCCGGGCTCACCAGGTGCGTACGGCCACCGGCGCCCTGACGGCCTTCGAAGTTACGGTTGGAGGTGGAGGCGCAATGCTCGCCCGACTCCAAGCGGTCCGGGTTCATCGCCAGGCACATCGAGCACCCCGGCTCACGCCATTCGAAACCGGCCTCGAGGAAGATCTTATCCAGCCCTTCCGCTTCGGCCTGGGCCTTCACCAGGCCCGAGCCCGGCACCACGATGGCCTGCTTGATGGTCGAAGCCACCTTGCGACCCTTGGCGATCACTGCAGCGGCGCGCAGGTCTTCGATCCGCGAGTTGGTGCAAGAGCCGATGAACACGCGGTCGAGCTGAATGTCGGTGATCGCCTGGTTGGCGCTCAAGCCCATGTATTTCAAGGCGCGGACGATAGAGTCACGCTTGACCAGGTCCATTTCCTTGGCCGGATCCGGTACGTTCTGGTCCACCGCCAACACCATCTCAGGCGAAGTGCCCCAGCTGACTTGCGGCTTGATCTGCGTCGCGTCGAGCTCGACCACGGTGTCGAACTTGGCATCGGCGTCCGACACCAGGTCTTTCCAGGCCTCGACCGCCAGGTCCCATTCCGCGCCTTTTGGCGAGAACGGACGGCCCTTGACGTATTCCACGGTTTTTTCATCGGCGGCCACCAGGCCAACGCGGGCACCGGCCTCGATGGACATGTTGCAGATGGTCATGCGGCCTTCGACGGACAAATCGCGAATCGCGCTGCCGGCGAACTCGATGGCATGGCCGTTACCGCCGGCGGTGCCGATCTTGCCGATCACGGCCAGGACGATGTCCTTGGCGGTCACGCCGAACGGCAACTTGCCCTCGACGCGCACCAGCATGTTTTTCATTTTCTTGGCGACCAGGCACTGAGTGGCGAGCACATGCTCCACCTCGGAAGTGCCGATGCCGTGGGCCAGGGCGCCGAAAGCACCGTGGGTCGAGGTGTGCGAGTCGCCGCAGACCACGGTCATGCCAGGCAAGGTCGCGCCCTGCTCCGGGCCGATGACGTGGACGATGCCTTGGCGCACGTCATTCATCTTGAATTCGACGATGCCGTATTCATCGCAGTTGTCGTCGAGGGTCTGGACTTGCAAGCGCGAGACCTGGTCGGCAATGGCTTCGATGCCGCCCTTGCGCTCCGGCGTGGTCGGTACGTTGTGGTCCGGGGTCGCGATGTTGGCATCGATGCGCCACGGCTTGCGCCCGGCCAGGCGCAGGCCTTCGAAGGCTTGCGGCGACGTCACTTCGTGGATGATGTGACGATCGATGTAGATCAGCGCCGAGCCATCGTCGCGCTGCTTGACCAAATGCGAATCCCAGAGCTTGTCGTAGAGCGTTTTGCCGGCCATCAGACGGTTTCCTCATCAGCTTGTTTCTATGCCCCGGGCCTTGAACGAATCAATAACCCCTTGGCTTGTGAGGCTGATCCTATGGGGTTACATTAAATAACTCAAATTCATATTTTTCATACTTTGCATAACCAACTGGAATTCGACCGGAACCGCCATGGACCTCGCCAATCTCAACGCCTTTATTGCCATCGCCGAGACCGGCAGTTTCTCCGGCGCCGGCGAACGCTTGCACCTGACCCAGCCGGCCATCAGCAAGCGCATTGCCGGCCTCGAGCAACAGCTCAAGGTGCGCCTGTTCGACCGCCTGGGCCGTGAAGTGGGCCTGACCGAGGCCGGCCGGGCCCTGTTGCCACGGGCCTATCAGATCCTCAACGTACTGGACGACACCCGTCGTGCCCTGACCAACCTGACCGGCGAAGTGACCGGGCGCCTGACACTCGCCACCAGCCACCACATCGGCCTGCACCGCCTGCCACCTTTATTGCGGGAGTTCACCCGGCGGTACCCCCAGGTGGCGCTGGACATCCAGTTCCTGGATTCGGAAGTGGCCTACGAAGAAATCCTCCATGGCCGGGCGGAACTGGCCGTCATCACCCTCGCCCCCGAACCCCACACGCTGGTACGGGCCACGCCAGTGTGGGACGACCCTTTGGATTTCGTGGTCGCCCCGGAGCACGCATTGCTGGAAAACGGCGCGGTCAGCCTGGCGGACATTGCCTTGCATCCAGCGGTTTTCCCGGGGGGCAACACGTTTACCCACCACATCGTGCAACGACTGTTCGAAGCCCAAGGCCTGACACCGAACATCGCCATGAGCACGAATTACCTGGAAACCATAAAAATGATGGTCTCCATCGGCCTGGCCTGGAGCGTCTTGCCGCGCACCATGCTCGACGAACAGGTGGCGCGCATTCCTTTGCCGGGCATACAACTCAGTCGCCAGCTAGGCTATATCTTGCACACCGAACGGACGCTGTCGAATGCCGCACGGGCTTTCATGGCCTTACTGGACGCACAAATCGATTTGCCAGGGACAAGGGCATAGGTTGTGCCGCGCCTGCAGGCCCGAACGCTTGTGCTTTATGCCCAAACCCGCTCAAGGCTCGCGAGATAATGCCCAAACCTGCTGACCACCTCCCGCCCATGCCACGCATCCAGGCGCTCGACCCAAAACGGTCCGAGCAAAGCTGGGACAGCGCGCCGCAGCTGCTGGCCGCCCTGAACGGTGCGCGGCTGGGGGCCTGGTCGTGGGACATCGATAGCGGACAGATCAGCTGGTCCCGCGGCACCCAGGCGCTGTTCGGCTTCGATCCACGCCAGCCATTGCCGGCGGATGTGGACTATCTGGATCTGTTGCTGCCCGAAGACCGGGCCAAGGCCGTGCGCGCCTTTCACGCGGCAGTGGCCGGGGCGCCGCTGGAACAGGCCATGCACCACCGCATCGTCTGGCCCGACGGCAGCCTGCACTGGCTGGAAATCAGCGGCAGCGTGCTGCCCGACAAACACGGTCGCCCGCGCATGATCGGGGTAATCCGCGAAATCACCCATCAGCGTCAACGGGAACAGGCACTGCGCAGTTCGGAAAAACGCTTTGCCACGCTGTTCCACCTGAGCCCCAACATGGTGCTGTTGACCCGTCAGGAAGACGGGATGATCAGCGAGGCCAATCAGTATTTCGAAAGCCTGTTCGGCTGGCCGCTGCACGATGTGATTGGCCGCACCACCCTGGAACTGGGCTTGTGGGTCGACCCCGGGCAACGGGTAAAACTGCTGGAAGCCATCAAGGCCAAGGGCGAACTGGCGGGCATGGAGGTGGAACTGCGGGCCAGCAACGGCCAGATCCACACCGGCCTGCTCAGCGCGCAGAAAGTCGAACTGGAGGGCCAGCCCTTCCTGCTGAGCACCTTCCTCGACACCACCGAGCACAAACTCGCCGAACAAGCCCTCAAGGACAGCCAGGAACGCCTGGACCTGGCCCTCGACTCGGCACAACTGGGCACCTGGGACTGGCACATTCCCAGCGGCATGCTCTACGGCTCGGCCCGCGCCGCGCAGCTCCATGGCCTGGAGCCCAAGCCGTTCCACGAATCGTTCGATGCGTTTTTCGAAGGCGTCCCCACTGAAGAACGCAACAACATGCGCAATGCTTATCGCAGCCTGCGCGAAGGCCCGGCGGGCAACTATCAGTTGACCTACCGCGTGCAACTGCCGGACGGCAGCTCGCGCTACCTGGAAAGCCGCGCCCGTCTCTATCGCAACGACGACGGCAGCCCCTTGCGCATGGCCGGCACCTTGCTCGACATCACCGACCAGGTGGAACGCGAACAGAGCCTGGTCGCCTCGGAAGAAAAATTCGCCACGCTGTTCCAGGTCAGTCCTGACCCGATCTGCGTCACCCACCAGGACAGCGGCCGGTTCCTCGAAATCAACTCCAGTTTCACCCAAACCTTCGGCTGGACCGCCAGCGACGTGATCGGCCTCAGCGCCGACGAAATCGGCCTGTGGGGCGCCTCAGGCAGTAGCCTGCAACGCATCGAACGGGTGATCCGCGAACAATCGCTGAACAATGTCGCCATCGTCGTTCACCATAAGAACGGCCAGCCGCTGACGTGTGTGATTTCCAGCCGGCAAATCAACGTCGGCAACCAGCCCTGTATCGTCACCACCTTGCGCGACATTACGCAGCAGCAACGCTCCGAAGCCGCCCTCAAGGCCAGCGAAGAAAAATTCGCCAAGGCGTTTCATTCCAGCCCCGACGCCATCACCATCACCGAACTCGAAAGCGGTCGCTACCTCGAGGTCAACGACGGTTTCTGCCGGTTGACCGGCTACCGCGCCGACGAAGTGATCGGGCACACCGTCTACGAAGTGGGGATCTGGGCCGAAGAAAAACAACGCGCCGCCCTGCTGGCCGAACTGCAACTCAAGGGCCGCGTCTTCCACCAGGAAATGCTCGGGCGCAATAAACGCGGGGAAATCCTCACGATGGAGGTGTCCGTCGAGCCCATCACCCTCAATGAAACCGCGTGCCTGCTGCTGACCGCCCGGGACGTGAGCCTGCTGCGCAATGCCGAAGCCCAGATTCGCCACCTGGCCTACCACGACTCACTGACCAACCTGCCCAACCGGGCCTTGCTGATGGACCGGCTGAGCCAGCAGATCGCCCTGCTCAAACGCCATAACCTGCGTGGTGCCCTGTTGTTTCTCGACCTGGACCACTTCAAGCACATCAACGACTCGCTCGGTCACCCGGTGGGCGACACTGTGCTGAAGATCATCACCGCGCGCCTGGAAGCCAGCGTGCGCCTGGAAGACACCGTCGCGCGACTGGGTGGCGATGAGTTCGTGGTGCTGCTCAGCGGCCTGGAAGGCTCGCGCAACGAAGTCAGCAAGCAAGTGCAGACCCTGGCCAACACCCTGCGCGAACTGCTCTCGGAGCCGATGTTCCTCGATGGCCAGCGACTGCAGGTCACGCCGAGCATCGGTATCGCGCTGATTCCCGACCACGGTTCCACGCCCACCGATTTGCTCAAGCGCGCCGACATTGCGCTGTACCGCGCCAAGGACTCGGGGCGCAACACCTCGCAGATGTTTCACACCACCATGCAAAAAGCCGCCAGTGAGCGGCTGCGCATGGAAACCGACCTGCGCCTGGCCCTGGCCCGTGGCGAGTTCAGCGTGCATTTCCAGCCTCAGGTCGATGCCCGGGACAACCGCATCATCGGCGCCGAAGCCCTGGTGCGCTGGCATCACCCGGACCTGGGCGCCCAGTCGCCCAACGAATTCATCAAAGTGCTGGAAGACAGTGGCCTGATCCTGGAGGTCGGGACCTGGATCCTCGACGAAGCCTGCGACGGCTTCAAGCAACTGATCGCCAAGGGCAAGATCGACCCCCAGCAATTCAGCCTGTGCGTGAACATCAGCCCACGGCAATTCCGCCAGAGCGACTTTGTCGAGCGCATCGAAAACAGCCTCGTCACCCACGGCCTGCCCTTCTCCCTGCTGAAACTGGAGATCACCGAAGGCATCGTGATCCAGAACCTGGACGACACCATCGCCAAGATGCGCCGACTCAAGAAACTGGGGGTGAGCTTCGCCATGGATGATTTCGGCACCGGTTATTCGTCGCTGACCTACCTCAAGCGCCTGCCGGTGGACACGCTGAAAATCGACCAGTCATTCGTGCGCGACGCCACCAGCGACCCCAACGACGCCGAAATCATCCGCGCCATCGTCGCCATGGCCCGTAGCCTCAACCTGATCATGATTGCCGAAGGCGTGGAGACCCTGGAGCAATTGCAGTTCCTGCAAGGGCTTGGTTGTCATTTGTACCAGGGTTATTTGCATAGCCGGCCGTTGCCGCTGGAGGCGTTTGAGCGGTTGTTGCCCTAGCCTGTGCAGCCAGGCAGGAGGCTTTTGTGGCGAGGGGATTTATCCCCTCGCCACAATTAATCTTCCACTGATCTCCACAATGAAAAAGGGCGCCATTGGGCGCCCTTCTTCATTTGCGCTGCATCAGTTTTGCAGCGCGGGTTGCTGCTGCGCTCCGTTGATCGGGATGCGCTTGGCCTTGGCCTCTTCCGGGATCACCCGCAGCAGGTCGATGCTCAACAGACCGTTGCTCAGGCCGGCGGACTTGATCTCGATATGATCGGCCAACCGGAAGGACAGCTTGAACGCACGCTGGGCGATGCCTTGGTGCAGGTAGGTGACGCTGTCGTTACTGGCTTCACGTTTGCCGCCACTGATGGTCAGCACACCTTTTTCCACTTGCAGGTCCAGGTCTTCTTCCTGGAACCCGGCGGCGGCGACCACGATGCGGTACTCGTCATCACCATGTTTCTCCACGTTGTAGGGTGGATAGCTGCTGCCCGGCTCGTTACGCAGGGCGGTTTCGAACAAGTCGTTGAAACGGTCGAAACCGACCGAGGAACGGAACAGCGGGGCCAGCGAAAATGCAGTACTCATGATTCAAATCTCCTGAAAAATTCAGCAAGTTTTTTTGTCTCCGCGACCCGAATTCGGCATCGCGTAACCCCTATCTAGGGACCGCCAAAAACTTTTCAAGCGCTTTTTTGAAATTTTTTTCAGGCCGCTTCGCTGCGTTTCACACCCAGCAAATGGCCCACCGCGTCCAGGTCGGTTTCCCGGCGCAAAGCGGTAAACAGCGCCACCGCTTCGGGGTAGTTGCGGGTCAGCATCGCCAGCCACTGCTTCAACCGGCCCGGCGCCTGGCGCGGCGTCAGTTGCTCGACCACTTGCACCCAGAAGTCCTGGAGCATCGGCTGCAGCTCGGCCCAGGACATCTCGACCACGTCCTCACCGGCCCGGGCGGCGGCGATCTGCCGGGCCAGGTCAGGACGGGAAACGAGACCGCGACCGAGCATGATGTCTTCGACACCGCTGATTTCGCGACAACGGCGCCAATCCTCAACGCTCCAGATATCGCCGTTGGCAAACACCGGCACCTTGACCACTTCCTGCACCCGGGGAATCCACTCCCAGTGGGCCGGAGGCTTGTAGCCGTCGACCTTGGTCCGCGCATGCACCACGATGTGCGCCGCGCCGCCTTCGGCCAGCGCCGTGGCACACACCAGCGCGCCGTCCGGGCTGTCGAAACCCAGGCGCATCTTGGCGGTGACCGGGATGTGTTTCGGCACTGCGCGGCGCACGTGCTCGACAATTTCGTTGAGCAGTTCCGGCTCCTTGAGCAACACCGCCCCGCCCCTGGACTTGTTCACGGTCTTGGCCGGGCAACCGAAGTTCAAGTCGATGACCTGCGAACCCAGCTCACACGCCAACGCCGCGTTTTCCGCCAGGCACACCGGATCGGACCCGAGCAACTGCACCCGCAACGGTACGCCGGCAGCCGTCTGGGCACCGGTCAGCAGCTCAGGGGCGAGCTTATGGAAATAGGCCGGCGTGAGCAGACGGTCGTTGACACGGATGAACTCGGTGACACACCAGTCGATCCCGCCAACACGGGTCAGGACATCCCGCAGGATGTTGTCGACCAACCCCTCCATGGGCGCCAGGGCAATTTGCATGGAAACACACACTCGAACGAAAAAACGTGCGGCAGTTTACCGGATTTTGCCCACAACATCGGAATTCACCACCCATCCCTGTGGGAGCGAGCTTGCTCGCGAAAGCGGTGGGTCAACTTGCTGGGATGTTGGATGTACCGCCGTCATCGCGAGCAAGCTCGCTCCCACAGGGGTTCTCGATCATTCAAAAATCCTGTGCTCACCACAAATCCCTTGTGGGAGCGAGCCTGCTCGCGATGACGGCGGGTCAGTCGATGAGGATGCCGGATGGCCTCAACGCGGGACCATAACCTTCGATGAATTCCGGCGGCATGCGCTTGGGCCGGCCTGTGGACAGTTCGATGCAGACGAAGGTGGTCTGGGCCCGCAGCAGCGTGGTGTTGTCGCTGGGGCGGATCAACTGGAAATGCCGGGTCATCTTCAACCGCTGGTCCCAATCGACGATCCAGGTCGCCAACTGCAATTCGTCGCCTTCATAGGCGGCCGCCAGGTAATCGATTTCATGCCGCACCACTGCCATGGCCCGGTCCAGGCGCCGGTACTCCACCAGATCCAGGCCCAGGCGCTGGGAATGACGCCAGGCGCAGCGCTCGAGCCAGCTGACGTACACTGCGTTGTTGGCGTGGCCCAGCCCGTCGATGTCTTCGGCATTTACCTGAAGATCAATAATAAACGGTGTTGCGCGATCCCAGCCCATGCCCCTCTCCTGGTCGAATTTGGATGGGGGCAGTGTACCGGATCCGAGCTGGACCGCTATCGCGAGCAAACTCGCTTCAAGCCGATTGCCGCGCCTGCAGGCTGCGCCCGGCCAGCAGTGATAACACCCCATCAATGACACGAGGATCGGCCAGCACCCGCTGGTGCCCGCCCTGCGGCAGTCGCAGCAGGCGGCTGTCGAACCAGGCTTCATGAATCAGTTGCGATTCCTTGGCCGAGACGAAAGTGTCGTCCTCGGCATGGACGATCAGCCCGGGTACGTCCAGTTGGTAATGGGCAACATCCATTTTCGAGGCTTGCATGCCGACATCGCTTTCCACCAGGCGAATGAACGCCGAACGCGCCTTGGGTGGCAGCCCCATCATCCGGGAGAAACCGCGCAGTACCCCAAGAATGCGCGCAGGAGCAGCGATGCTGACCAGCGTTTCGGTCCGCAACCCCAACTGAACCGCGAGCATGGCACTGGCGCCGCCCATGGAATGCCCGATCACAGCCTGCAACGGCGGCAGCTCAGCGGCGGCTTCGAGCATGGCCCTGGCAAACAACAGGACATTCGCCTCGCGACCCGGTGAGCGACCATGAGCCGGACCGTCCAGTGCCACCACCGTGTAACCGGCGTCCACCAGGGCTGTGATCAGCGCTGCGAACTGAGTCGGCCGCCCTTCCCAGCCATGCATCAGCAAGACGGCCGGGCCTTTGCCCCAGCGCAAGGCCGAGAGACCGAAGCGCAAGGTAATACGTTCGGACGAGGCCAGCAGCGGCAGTTCCCAATCCCGCGGCGGCAAGTTGCGCGGGCGCATGAACAGCGTACGCATCTGTTTGGCCACCAGGCGCGGCGCCACCCAACCAAGCGTGCCATTGACGCTACGAATCCAGCTCAGCCTGTTCATCGCTCATCTCCAGGGCTTGCGCCTCAGCTCATCGCACCGCCGACTTGGCGGCGCGTAGCAAACGGTCCGATAACTCTCCAGGGCCCAGCGCCCGTGCCAGGGCCAGCCCGCCCACCATCAAGGCGATGTCGGCCAGGGCCTTGTCGGCCTCCTCGGGGCTGGCCGCCAATTGCGCGACCATCAACTCGATGTGCTCGTTGAGCACTTCACGAAATGCATCCGGCAGCCGGCCGAGCTCGCCGACCGACGCGGGGATCGGACAGGCTTGTTCGGTGGAGTCACGGTGCTTGCGTGACAGATAGAACGCCGCCACCAGAGCGCGCCGCTCTTCGCCTGTCAGCTCGCCGTCCATGTCGGCGATCAGGCCGCGGCGGCGATTGAGCAATTGCTTGAATGCCTCCAGCATCAAGGCATCCTTGCTTTCGAAATGGGCATAAAAACCGCCCACCGTCAGCCCGGCCGCGCCCATCACCTCGCCCACGCTCGGCTCAGCCGGCCCACGCTGGATCAGCGCATCGCTGGCGGCCTTGAGAATGCGTTCACGGGTTTGTGCCTTTTTATCGCTCATCGTCGCCTCCGAATATTACGATTGAAATATTATTCCTATAATAATTTTCCGCAAGCGGAAATTTGACCGCTGGTCAGAAGTCTATTTTCAAGGATAAGGGAATTGGCCGAACGCCAGACAAACAAAAGGGCCATTCAAGAATTGAATGACCCTTATAAAATCCCGCAGAGCGGGTAATCGTGGCGTCCCCTAGGGGACTCGAACCCCTGTTACCGCCGTGAAAGGGCGGTGTCCTAGGCCACTAGACGAAGGGGACACAAACCTTCTGACTTGATCAGCGCTGAGAACTGATCGATTCAAGGACGGTGTGGCCAGACCTTGAACCTGTAATTGGTGGAGCTAGACGGGATCGAACCGTCGACCTCTTGCATGCCATGCAAGCGCTCTCCCAGCTGAGCTATAGCCCCGGATTTTTCGCCTCGCGGCGGAGTGACATCTTGCAACATCGCTTCTGTAAAACTGGCGTCCCCTAGGGGACTCGAACCCCTGTTACCGCCGTGAAAGGGCGGTGTCCTAGGCCACTAGACGAAGGGGACGCAAACCCTTCTATACAACTGATCAACGCTGAGTGTTGATCGCTTCAAGCCCCGTGTGGCCAGGTCTTGAAGTGTAAATTGGTGGAGCTAGACGGGATCGAACCGTCGACCTCTTGCATGCCATGCAAGCGCTCTCCCAGCTGAGCTATAGCCCCTCATCGCTGAGGACGGGGCGAATCTTAAGGGCGTATCGGAGGGCTGTCAAATTTATTTTCAACAAATTTGAAAATTTTTTGCCGGGATAACAATCACTTACCGACAAACCCCGGAAAACCGGGGTATGTCCTGCCTCATCGAGCGCTTACGCGATCGCGCCCAGCAGTTTTTCCCACTCCTTGTTTTCCTTCTTCGACACACCACCGAGCAGATCGATGGCCTGGCGCAGGCGGAAACGGGTCAGGTCCGGCCCGAGGATTTCCATCGCATCGAGCACCGACACCGAGCTGGCCTGGCCGGTAATGGCGGCGAACATCAGCGGCATGGCATCACGCAGTTTCAACTCCAGCGACTCGACCACGGCCTGGATGGTCGCGGTGATGCTGTCCTTCTCCCACTGACGCAGGCTTTCGAGCTTCCACAGGATCAGTTGCATCAACTGGCGCACCTGGTCGCCCGAAAGCTTCTTGGATTCGAACAACTTCGCATCCGGCGTCACGCCACCGGCGAAGAAGAAGCCGGCCAGCGGGGCGATCTGGCTGAAGGTCTCTACCCTGCCCTGCACATGGGGAGCGATCTTCATCATGTATTCAGGGTTCAAGGCCCACTTCTGCACACGTGCGGCGAACTCTTCCACCGGCAGGTCCCGCAGCCACTGGCCGTTGAGCCACGACAGCTTCTCGACGTCGAAGATCGGCCCGCCCAGGGACACGCGCGACAGATCGAAATGCTCGACCATTTCCTGCAGCGAGAACTTCTCGCGCTCGTCTGGCATCGACCAGCCCATGCGTCCCAGGTAGTTGAGCATCGCCTCGGGCATGAAGCCCATGCGCTCGTAGAACGTCACCGAGGTCGGGTTCTTGCGCTTGGACAGCTTGCTCTTGTCCGGGTTGCGCAACAGCGGCATGTAGCACAGCTGTGGTTGCTCCCAGCCGAAGTATTCGTACAGCAGGATCAGTTTCGGCGCCGATGGCAGCCATTCTTCACCGCGCAGGACGTGGGTGATGCCCATCAGGTGATCGTCGACCACGTTCGCCAGAAAGTACGTCGGCAGGCCGTCGGTCTTCATCAGCACTTGCATGTCCATGCGATCCCACGGGATCTCGACATCGCCACGCAGCATGTCCGGCACCACGCAGACGCCCTCGGTCGGCACCTTCATGCGGATCACATGGGGCTCGCCGGCCGCCAGGCGACGGGCGACTTCTTCCTTGGACAGCAGCAGCGCCCGGCCGTCGTAGCGCGGGGTTTCGCCACGGGCCATTTGCTCGGCGCGCATCTGGTCCAGCTCTTCGGCGGTGCAGAAACACGGGAACGCATGCCCCATGTCCACCAGTTGCTGGCAATACTGCTGGTAGATATCACCGCGCTCGCTCTGGCGGTACGGACCGTGCGGGCCGCCGACGTCCGGGCCTTCGCTCCAGTCGATCCCCAACCAGCGCAGGGCGTCGAAGATCTGCTGTTCGGACTCGCGGGTCGAACGTAACTGGTCGGTGTCCTCGATCCGCAGGATGAACTCGCCGCCATGCTGCTTGGCAAAGCAATAGTTGAACAAAGCGATGTAGGCGGTGCCGACATGGGGATCGCCAGTGGGCGAAGGCGCGATGCGGGTGCGGACGGTGGTCATGGCATGTCTCGGAAAGAATATAAAAGCGAAGATCAAACAGGGGGCGAATGGTAACAGGCGATGGCGGGCGGGCTCCAGTGAGAGGCTGATTTGAGTAGAACCTGCCAGACCGAGTCGCGCCCATCGCGAGCAGGCTCGCTCCCACATTGGACCGCATCCAGTCCAGACGACTCGGTTTCCTGTGGGAGCGAGCCTGCTCGCGAAGAGGCCTTTGAAGCCACTGCAAAACTCAAACGGTCAGCAACCGCTCACGCAACTTGCCAATCTCATCACGCAACTGCGCCGCCGCCTCGAATTCCAGGTCCCGGGCCAGTTGATACATTTTCTCTTCCAACTGCCGGATGCGCTTGGTGATTTCGCTCGGCGAGCGCAGCTCGGCCTCGTAGCGGGCGCTCTCTTCGGCCGCCTTGGCCATGCCCTTGCGCTTCTTGCTGCGCGAGCCGGGCACGGTGGCGCCTTCCATGATGTCGGCGACGTCCTTGAACACGCCCTTGGGGGTGATGCCATTGGCCAGGTTGAAAGCGATCTGCTTGTCGCGACGGCGCTCGGTCTCACCGATGGCCCGCTCCATGGAGCCGGTGATGCGGTCGGCGTATAGAATCGCCCGGCCGTTGAGGTTACGTGCCGCGCGACCGATGGTCTGGATCAACGAGCGCTCGGAACGCAGGAAACCTTCCTTGTCGGCGTCGAGAATTGCCACCAGCGACACTTCCGGCATGTCCAGGCCTTCGCGCAGCAGGTTGATACCCACCAGCACGTCGAAGGTCCCCAGGCGCAGGTCGCGGATGATCTCGACCCGCTCCACCGTGTCGATGTCCGAGTGCAGGTAGCGCACCCGCACGCCATGGTCGGCCAGGTAATCGGTGAGGTCTTCGGCCATGCGCTTGGTCAGCGTGGTAACCAGCACCCGCTCTTCCAGTGCCACGCGCTTGGTGATTTCCGAGAGCAGATCGTCTACCTGGGTCAGCGCCGGGCGCACTTCGATCTGCGGGTCGACCAGCCCGGTAGGCCGTACCAATTGCTCGATGACCCGGCCAGCATGCTCGGCCTCGTAGTTGCCAGGGGTGGCCGAGACAAAAATCGTCTGCGGGCTCACGCTTTCCCATTCGTCAAAGCGCATCGGCCGGTTGTCCAGCGCCGAGGGCAGGCGGAAGCCGTATTCCACCAGGGTTTCCTTGCGCGAACGGTCGCCTTTGTACATGGCGCCGACCTGGGGCACGCTGACGTGGGATTCGTCGATGACCAGCAAGGCATCGGCCGGCAGGTAGTCATACAAGGTCGGCGGCGGCGCACCCGCTGGACGGCCCGACAGGTAGCGCGAGTAGTTTTCGATGCCGTTGCAGTAGCCCAGCTCCAGGATCATCTCCAGGTCGAACCGGGTCCGCTGCTCCAGGCGCTGGGCTTCCACCAGCTTGTTGTTCGAACGCAGGTACTCCAGGCGCTCCTGCAACTCGACCTTGATCCCTTCGATGGCGTCCAGCAGGGTTTCCCGGGGCGTCACGTAGTGGCTCTTGGGGTAGAAGGTGAAGCGTGGCAACTTGCGGATGACTTCGCCGGTCAGCGGGTCGAACGCCGAAATGCTCTCCACTTCGTCGTCGAACAGCTCGATGCGGATCGCTTCCAGGTCCGATTCCGCCGGGTAGATGTCGATCACATCGCCCCGCACCCGGAACGTCGCCCGGGCAAAATCCATGTCGTTGCGGGTGTACTGCAAGTCCGCCAGGCGCCTGAGCAAGGCGCGCTGGTCGAGTTTGTCGCCGCGATCCACGTGCAGCACCATCTTCAGGTAGGTTTCCGGGCTGCCCAAGCCGTAGATGCACGACACCGTGGTGACGATGATCGCGTCCTTGCGCTCGAGCAACGCCTTGGTCGCCGACAGTCGCATCTGTTCGATGTGGTCGTTGATCGAGGCATCCTTCTCGATAAAGGTGTCCGACGACGGCACGTAGGCCTCGGGCTGGTAGTAGTCGTAGTAGGAAACGAAGTACTCCACGGCGTTATTCGGGAAAAACGCCTTGAACTCACCGTACAACTGCGCCGCCAGGGTCTTGTTCGGCGCCAGCACCAGGGTCGGGCGCTGAATCTGGGCGATCACGTTGGCGATGCTGAAAGTCTTGCCCGAGCCGGTCACACCGAGCAGCGTCTGGTGCGCCAGCCCGGCCTCGATGCCCTCGACCATCAGGCGGATGGCTTCCGGCTGATCGCCGGCGGGCTGGAAGCGGGTGACTAGCTGGAATTCAGACATGATATAACCTCTGGATTCACTCCTGTCGGCCAGCCGACAGGAACGAGAAAGACCGAAACGACTGATGTCGCCCGAGGAAAAAACTGGAATGCACACAATGTGGAGGTGAATGCCTTCGCTTTCAAGACGAACGTCCTACACCCCTTGAAGACTTTGACGCGGCGAGAGGACTAACGGTCGAAAAAAATCGTAAAAACTTAGTGTAAAAACCGAATCGCCTGTCGCCGCGCCGGGTGATGGCCTCTATACTAGCTCCCCGTTTGTGCACCGCTCTAGTGCATTCGGCTGGAGCGCCACACCTCCCCTCACTCTCCATTAGAGCCGCGCAATAATGAGCCTGTTTTCCGCTGTCGAATTGGCACCCCGCGACCCCATCCTGGGCCTCAACGAAGCTTTCAATGCCGACACCCGTACCAATAAGGTCAACCTGGGTGTAGGTGTTTACTGCAATGAAGAGGGGCGTATTCCACTCCTGCGCGCGGTTGTCGAGGCCGAGACGGCTCGCGTGGCTCAGCACGTTTCCCGTGGTTACCTGCCGATCGACGGCATTGCCGCCTACGACCAGGCCGTGCAGACCTTGCTGTTCGGCAAGGATTCGCCGCTGATCGCCTCCGGCCGTGTCATCACCACCCAGGCCGTGGGCGGCACCGGTGCCCTGAAGATCGGTGCCGACTTCCTCAAGCAATTGCTGCCTGACGCCGTCGTCGCCATCAGCGACCCAAGCTGGGAAAACCACCGCGCCCTGTTCGAAACCGCCGGCTTCCCGGTGCAGAACTACCGCTACTACGACGCCGCCACCCACGACGTGAACCGCAGCGGCCTGCTGGAAGACCTCAACGCCCTGCCCGACCGCTCGATCGTTGTGCTGCACGCCTGCTGCCACAACCCGACCGGCGTGGACCTGAGCCCCGAAGACTGGAAAAACGTGCTGGCCGTGGTCAAGGCCAAGAACCACGTGCCGTTCCTGGACATGGCCTACCAGGGCTTTGGCGCCGGTATCGACGAAGACGCGGCGGCCGTGCGCCTGTTCGCGGAGTCGGGCTTGACCTTCTTCGCCTCCAGCTCGTTCTCCAAGTCGTTCTCGCTGTACGGCGAGCGCGTCGGCGCCCTGTCGATCGTCAGCGAATCGAAAGAAGAAAGTGCCCGCGTGCTGTCCCAGGTCAAGCGCGTGATCCGCACCAACTACTCCAACCCACCGACCCACGGCGCCAGCATCGTCGCCGCCGTGCTCAACAGCCCGGAACTGCGGGCCCAGTGGGAAGCCGAACTGGCCGAAATGCGCCTGCGCATTCGCGGCATGCGCAACCAGATGGTCGACATGCTGGCCAAGGCTGCCCCGCACCACGACTTCAGCTTCGTCGCACGCCAGAGCGGGATGTTCTCCTACTCCGGCTTGAGCGTTGAACAAGTGACGCGCCTGCGCAACGAGTTCGGCATCTATGCCCTGGACACCGGCCGCATCTGCGTGGCCGCGCTGAACCAGAACAACATCGATGCGGTGACCAAGGCCATCGTCCAGGTGATCTGACGCCCTCGGCGCTGGATAAAAAACGGGAAGCCATTGGCTTCCCGTTTTTTTTGGCCTGATGCTTCTGTGGCCTGCTTTTGTGGCCTGCTTTTGTGGCCTGCTTTTGTGGCGAGGGAGCTTGCTCCCGCTGGGGTGCGAAGCAGCCCTAAACCAGGCAACTCGGTGTGTCAGGCTGAGTGAGTTGACTGTTTTGGGGCTGCTTCGCACCCCAGCGGGAGCAAGCTCCCTCGCCACAAAAGCAAAACCACCAAAGCAAAACCACCAAAGCAAGGCCACAAAAGCATCTGGCACGACTCTCGGTGAGCCTACAACTCCGTCGCCCGCTGGCTCGCCGCATCGTCATAAATGACATACAACGACTCGGCCACCTGGCTCTTGATCGCCTTGGTGCTTTCCAGCCCCAGGACAAAGCCCTCGGCCTTGCCACCGGCGCGGTTCAGTTCTTCGGCGGTGCTGGCCTGGGTAATGGCGTCGTACAGTTTCTCGGCATGAGGTCCCACGCCCTTGGGCAAGCTGATCTGGGCGGTACTCACAGGATCACCTCGGCGCGGCGGGCACTGAGAAGGGGTAATAGGTGGTTCATGGCGCGTACCTTAATGTCGGCGAATGGCCGGCAGCGCGTCCTGCCACTTCCGGGCGACCATGGTAGTCCTCTCCTGCCCTGGCGGTAACTGCCAATCGTTGATTGACCGTCAAAGCGCACCAGGAATGCGCCGTCCGCCAATGGACGCTTGACTTCTCTTTTCCAATCAGTAACATACGCGCCATTCCGCGATAGCTCAGTTGGTAGAGCAAGTGACTGTTAATCACTGGGTCCCTGGTTCGAGTCCAGGTCGTGGAGCCAGACAAGGTTCCAGAGAAGGCTTTAAAAATCTCTGAAACCCCCGAAAACCCGCCTTCTGGCGGGTTTTTTCGTTTTGGCGTTCTGTCGGATTCCGGTGGATACCAGCCATTTTAAGGGTAGAGTTTGGGATAAAGGTCAGTTCGATAAAAGGGAGTACCCTTATGTCGCGCACTACTGCTCCACTCTCCGACGCCGCTTGCCGTTCGGCCAAGCCCACAGACCGCGCCTACAAGCTTTTCGACGGCTACGGCCTTTACCTTCTAGTCCAACCCAATGGCCGCAAAGGCTGGCGTCTCAGATACGTCAAACCTGATGGCCGGGAAGGACTGACCTCATTCGGCAACTACCCCATCGTTGGCCTCTCGGATGCGCGCCGCAAGCGCTTGGAGGTCAAGCGAATGCTGGCGGATGGCATTGACCCTATAGGAGCCAAGCACCAAGCCAAGACGCAAGCCCTAATCAAAGGCCGCACCTTTGAAAGCGTTGCCCTCGGCTGGCACACGGAAATGTCAGCCAAGTGGGCACCGGACTATTCCAAGACAGTGATGAGTCGCCTCAAAACTCATCTCTTCCCGCTGATCGGCGCCCGCGCCATTGTCGACCTTGATACCCACGACCTTATGCGGCCCCTGGACGCGATTAAGAAGCGCGGAACGATAGATATTGCTTTAAGGGTACAAAACTACCTGCAGAGCATCATGCGCGAGGCAAAGCGCCTCCGGCTTATCACCGTAAACCCTGCTTACGACCTCGTAGGCTCGATCAAAGCCTCGCGGGTCGTCCACCGCCCCGCCTTATCCTTATCGCGCTTGCCTGAATTGCAGGAACGGATCGACACCTATAAAGGCCGCGCACTTACCCGGCTGACGGTCTTGCTGTCGCTGCACGTGTTTGTACGCTCCAGCGAGCTGCGCTTCGCCCGCTGGAGCGAGTTCGACCTCAAACGTGGCGTCTGGGAAATACCCGACACGCGACCAGCGTTGGAAGGCGTACCCTTTTCCACAAGGGGTACGAAGATGGCAGGCGATATCCATCTTGTACCCTTATCGCCGCAAGCGATCGCCCTGCTCGAGCAGATCCACGCAATCACAGGCAAATTTGACTTGGTGT
This sequence comes from Pseudomonas brassicacearum, assembly GCF_918698105.1. Lineage (GTDB taxonomy): Bacteria > Pseudomonadota > Gammaproteobacteria > Pseudomonadales > Pseudomonadaceae > Aquipseudomonas > Aquipseudomonas brassicacearum_F. The sequence goes on from NZ_CAKKMI010000005.1 coordinate 85,762, forward strand.
TCGCAGGCGATACCAAGTCTTGGAAACCAATGTCCGAAAACACGGTGAACAGCGCGCTTCGGAAGATGGGGTACGACACCAAATCCGAGATCTGTGGGCATGGGTTTCGTTCGATGGCCTGCAGCGCACTGATCGAGTCAGGCTTGTGGACGGACACAGCCATCGAGCGGCAGATGAGCCACAAGGAACGCAACAACGTCCGCGCCGCTTACATCCACAAGGCCGAGTTCATCGAGGAGCGCAGGCTGATCATGAACTGGTGGAGTCGCTACCTTGAGGCTAATCAGCAGAAGCATGTCAGCCCACGCGAATTCGCCAATCAGACGGGTGCCAATGTCACTCGCCTAAAAGCAAAACGTGGCGCAACTGAGTAAGCGCTCGGTCCTCATATCTCAGTGATCCGTTTGTCCACGCGGGTCCATCCAAACAGGGCTGCAAAGCCGCCCTGTTTGGATGGACCTCACTTAAAAAATCTAAAGCCCACGCAATTGTCTGTGGAAAACCACTGATTTCCATTAGTGGATAATTTCATCCACAGCCGCAGAACTCCCGAAAATTCGAGCCTTGACCCTAATTCTCCACAGGCGTAGAAAAGGTCGGGCAAAGCGCTGTCGCTGACAGCAACCCAGGTAGCCAGAACCTTTAAGGCTACGCCACACCGTGGTGGTTCTCCCAAAGTGCGATTAGCGTCCGGCGGCTCGCACGGTCACTCACCGAGTGATGGATGCCTACTTTTACCAGTGTGCCCACTGCGGCAACTCATACCCTTTTATAGCTGCCCTGCAGCAACCTATTCGCTTGGCCATTTCATTGCGCCAACCTGCGCCCGTCTCTTTCTCCCGGAAAGAGACGGGCGCTCCTACCGCTGCTGCAGCCCAACTCGTACAAGGCTTTGCGGCATTCCCCCTCGTGACAATCGGCGTGACAAACACCGAAGTCACCAGCAACAGCGATGCAGATGATGGTGCCGCAGCCCAAGGAATGGGTTGCACCTGACTGACAGTCAGGCATGCCCCAGTCATCTCATCACTGCCTTCACCCGACTCAGGATCTCGCGGCGCTGGTCTCGTCAGCCAGTGCAGCCTCCACCCGCCCACTTCCTCGGAAGTGCTCAGGAGGTCAGATCATGAGATGCCCAAGCTCCCGGTCGTAAGGAGCCGCCAGTCCCGCGTGAGTGGACAACCCTCACAGGCCGCAGGGGCCTTGATCCCTGATAACACTCAACATTCTTGGCGGGATGACGTGGGGAAGGTTTTAAAAGTATTGGCTTCGAGAGGCGTTCGATCATGGCACTGGTGGGCAGGCGAGATGAACGCAATTTTGGCTATGGCCGGCAACTGAGTTATGCCGGGCCGCAGGCATTGCGCGATCTATTTGGCGGCGGGCATTACGGGACCGTCAAGGCGCACAGTGATCGCTGGCAGGCGTTTGTACGCTGGTGTCGCTCGGAGGATGGGCCAGGGTTTAACGATGCGCGGCAGATTGATCGGCAGACCTTGCTGGACTACGCCGGACATCTGCGCCAGCACGTTGAACAAGGCGCTATCGGCATCGCCACCGCGCAAAACCGGTTGTCCAGCGTGAACCGAACGATGGCTGCGCTGCGCGGTGATCAGTATGTGAAGGTGGCGAGTCCGAGCAAGGCGTTGGGAATGCGGCGCACCAGTGTTCGTCGCTCGGTGCCGCAAGGCCAAGACCGCGAACACGTGAAGCGGGTCGTAGACGGGCTCTGCGGACATCAGCAGTCGCGCGCCGCCTCCATCGCGCAGTTGGCGCGAGCAACCGGTATGCGCTTACGCGAGGCGATTTTGGCCGACCTTCCCCGACTACAACGGGAAGCCGAGCAACTCGGGAGGATCAACATCCAAGACGGCACCAAAGGTGGCCGATCCGGCGCCTCGGCCCCTCGGTGGATGAGCACATCCTCGACGCACTGGCATTCGCCCTTCAAGTCTCGCCTGACGGTAGCCGCAACCTGCTTGCAGCGAATGAACGCTACCTCGATTTCCAACAGGTAATCGTTCGCCCCGCACGGGAGATTCTCCATGCGCACAACCTCAAGGGTTTCCACGAATTGCGGGCGACCTATGCGTGCAAACGCTATGAGCAAATCACCCAGCATCCTGCACCCATCAACGGTGGCAGCTGCTACCAGCCCGACCGACACCTCGATCAGGAGGCCCGAGCACAAATCAGCTATGAGCTGGGGCACGGTCGTATCGACGTAGTTTCGGCTTACATAGGGGGCCGAGCATGAGTAAGGCATTCGATATGGAGTTGTTCCTGGCGGGCGGGTCTCATACCACACGCCAACGCCACCTGCGTCAGCGAAGGCTATCCAAACAGCAATAGCTGATCGCTGGCGACGCGACAATCCATGGACTTGGCAGCAAAAGCATCTCGCATGGTTCCTATATCACCATATGAACCAGCACGCTGAATCGACGCGCTATTACTATCTGCTGACCGTGCACTTGCTTGCTCATCGTCTAGGAAAGTCCTGGCAGTTCAACCGCCAAACAAGGGCCAACAACCGGCCAAAAACGAACCTTTGAGCAGGGTATCAAGATGTCAGCGAAGTACCGTCAGATAGACACCACAGGCTAGTGCCACCAGCCCAGCCGGGATGGCCAACAAGGAGATCTGGTCGATCATCTTTGACTGATAAATGACATCGGCGAGGTCGTCTGTCTCTGCGGATGCACGTCGCTTCAGTACGGGCACAAGGCACAGTGCATTGCCGAGAACAGCGATGCCTCCTGCCACAACTTTTAGGGCATAAATTCCGTCGAAGCGCGCAGGCTCGATGAGCAGCAATCCGGTCACCAGCACCACGCTGAAGGCGGGCATCTCGAAGAACAGATCGATCTGGCTGTGCAGCCTGGCGACTGTGAAGCCCTGACTCCGACTCTGTGCTCGGGTGCGTTCAAGCAGGTACTCGACCGCTACGACGCCCAGCCAGAAGGCCACGGCGAAAAGATGTAGTTGAAGCAAAAGGTTAAATCGCATGGTGTTCTCCTCAGTCCCTGATCAAACCTGGCGTCTTAGTTGGCGCATCGGAGCGTCTGTCGGGATGATCGCGCTCAAGAAAGCGACGCAGCCCCTCGCGGGTCTCGGGTTGATGGATGGAACGGTTGAAACACTCCGCCTCGATGCGCAAGCCCTCAGACAGGGGTTGGCCATAGCCGCGGATCGCGGCCTCCTTGTCCCCGCACATGGCGGGTTGAGGGAGGGCACAGAGGAATTTGGCCAGTTCCATCGCACGCTCCAGTGAGCGCCCTTTGGGGACCACTTCATTGGCCAAGCCGATGGTGAGGGCTTCAGAGGCCGAGATGACCTTGCCTGTCAGGATCAGCTCCATTGCCCTGCCCAACCCCACGATGCGCGGCAGGCGTTGGCTGCCGCCATCGGCCAGGCCAATGTTCCAGCGGCGACAGGTCACACCGAAGGAGGCGTGCTCCTCGGCGATGCGCATGTCTGCGAAGCAGGCCCATTCCAGGCCGCCGGCGTAGGCAGCGCCATTCACAGCAGCGATCACGGGCTTGTAGATGTCCGTCCAACGGCTGGGTCCGAGAATACCCGGGCGCTCGCCGCGGTCGTGCGCAGCAATCTCGTCCGCGGTGGAAGGCACCAGGTCAAATCCTGCCTCAAGGTCTCCACCGGTACAGAAAGCTTTGTCGCCGGCACCAGTGATGATCGCAACCAGAGCACTCTGGTCATCCCGGAAACGTGTCCAGGCCTCCACCAGCTCCAAGTGGGTGGTTGGCCCAATGCAGTTGCGCTTGTCTGGGCGATTGAAACGGATGACCCTGATAGGGCCGTGTGTCTCGTAGTCGATTTGGGTAAAAGCCATGGCAGCTAGCCCTCTTGTTATTGTTCTGTGCGGATGATCAATGCCACGCCACGCGCTGATTGAGCGGGAAGCGCAACCGTGGGTTGTAGACCGCGCGTTCTCCGGGCATCCCGACCGCCAGCAGCATGACTGGGATTGCGCCTTTCGGAACGGGCAGCACCTGCTTCAGACGCTTCTCATCGAAGCCCTCCATGGGGCAGGTGCTGTAGCCGTGGCTCTGGAACGCCAGCATCAGGTTCTGCGCCGCCAGCGCTGTCGACTTCACGGCCCAGAGTCGCATCTGTTCCAGGCTATTGGGCGTGCGCATGACGGGGCGCCTGAAGCCCATCAGCCTGACCATCTGTCGTTTGAGCAAACCGCGCCAACCCAACCAGCCTTGGTTGTACTGGAATGGGGCGCTGTTCTTGTAGAAATGCTCAATCGCCTTGGGCACAGCGGGTTCTGGCCAAAGCCTGAGTACATCGGCACATGCCTGTTCCCAGGTGTTCGAATGTGCGAACACGGCAATGATCAGCGGTGCTTTCGCAGCGCTCTGGCCCAAACACACAGGCTGCAGTTGTTGCAGGAGATCGGGATTGCGTACGACATGAAAAGACCAAGGCTGCAGATTACATGAGCTAGGTGCCAGCATTGCCAGCTCCAGACACTCCTGGATAACCGCCTTGGGCACCGCTTCGGCCGTGAAATGTCGCACTGCGCGCCGACTTTCGACCAGTGAGCGGAATACCTTGGCAGATGCAGAAAACTCTGTGCGTGGCGCGGTGGTGCTCATCAGCGGCATCCCGTGCCAGCGCGACTTTGCGTCGTTGTACTGTTGCTCTGCGCCGCAAACCAGTTGAGCACCTCGTCCCAGGCATCCGTAGCTGAAGCCCGGAAATACCCCATGTGACCGATGGGGTGCTTTTTCGTCTCGGGATGGAGATCACGCGTCAGCAACGGAGCATTGCGATAACCCTTGAGGAAGGCGTCTCGCGAGGCAGGAGGCGCCCATGGGTCATCCACCGCATTGGCGAAGACGCAGGGCATGCGGACTTCGGCATAAAGGCTGGCGACCGGAGCCATTGAGGGATCGTCGAAAAAGTAATGGGGGTGGGCACACCAGCGCCGCCAGTCTTTGTAGACACCCAGTGGCAGGTCATCGCCCATCCCCAGCATGCTCCAGGCCATGTAGCCCTTGTACGCGACGATCAGCGGCAGAACACAAGACCACAGCAGGCGAACTTTGAAGGCTTCAAGCCTGGGCATCCACCCGGCCCATCCGGCGCCAGTACCGAAGCAATAGGCAGAAGTGATCTTGTGATGATTGGGCAGCAAGCCCAGAGCATGCCCACCAAAGGAGTGGCCGACCCAGAACAGCGGAGTCCTGCCATCGTCCATGTGCTCAACGGCTGCTGCCAGATCGCGAAAGCCCCAGTCCAGGTAGGACATCTCGAAACCTTTCAGGGATGTGGGCCTGGACTCTCCGATACCTCGGTAATCGACAGTCAGGACGTTGAAGCCTTGTTTACTGGCATGCTCGGCGAAGCGGCGGTAGAAACGCTGTTGCACACCGGTCGCACCGGCCATGATCAGGTTGCCCTTCAGATTGCCCTGTGCTGAATAGTGGGTGGCGGCGAGGCGGTAGCCGTCGTCGGCCACTAGCGTCAGTTGATCAATCACCGAGAAGGTGGCGGCTGAATTAGGCAGAGTCATTCAGAGCACTCCTGCTGTTCTGCGCCAACCAGTTCTTTTCGGAGAATCTTGCCCACATTGCTCTTGGGCAAGTCGTCTCGGAAGATGATGCGGCGGGGACGCTTGTAGCTGACCAGATACTTTTCGCAGTGTGCGATCACGTGGGCCTCATCCAGATAGGGTTGGCGACGAACGACGTAGGCGATGGGTATTTCTCCGGCCTTCTCGTCAGGAGCCGGCACGACCGCCGACTCCATCACCCCGGGGTGAGCATTCAGAACTCGCTCGATCTCCGAAGGGAAGACTTTGAATCCCGAGGAAATGATCATTTCCTTCTTGCGGTCGACCAGGCGCAGATAGCCGTCCGGGTCGAAGAGACCGATGTCCCCCGTGCGGAAGAAGCCATCGCTGGTGAATGCAGACGCGTTTTCTTCGGGCCGTCGCCAGTAACCGGCCATGATGGCGGGGCTGCGCACACATATCTCGCCGGCACCGACGGTGACCTCGTCGTCATTCTCGCTTCGTAGGGAAATTTCAATTCCCGCTACTGGCAAACCTACCGAGCCGGGGCGGGAGCGTCCGGCCGGGTTGCAGGAAATCAGTCCGGTTTCAGTCATACCGTAGGCTTCGGTGATATGGCAGCCAGTGATCCGGTGCCAGAACTTGGCCGTGGACTCGCTGACCGGCATGCCCGCACCGAGGCAGAGAGCGAGGTCCGTGAAGTCCTGCGAGTGAAATTCTTCGTTCTCCAGGAGCGAGTTGTAGAGGGTGTTGACGCCGGGGAAACTGCTTATGCGGTGCCGGGACCACTCTTTGACAAACGCCGTGGTATCGCGTGGATTCATCACCAATACCGCTTTACCGCCTTTGGCCAGGGTGAAGAGCAGATTGCCCAGGCCGAGAATGTGGTAGAGCGGCACCGCGAGCAGCAACACGTAATCCGGCTCGGCCCTGCCTAAAAGATGCGGACGCAGAGCCGAATGCTGTTGGCCAACGTTGAACAGCAAAGCCCGATGACTGATGGGCACTCCTTTGGGCTGCCCTGTAGTGCCACCGCTATAGATTATGAAGGCCGTCTGCTCGGCTGTAATGGGCGCGCGTTGACTTAGTTTGGTCGCACGAGTCGCTACGACCTTGCGCCAGTCGACGGCTCCTTCTATGCGGGTGAACTTACTACCCAAGCGTCGATGAGCTACCCAATTAACCAATGACCGTCGCCAGCCTAGTTGATCACCTGGGGCGACTTGCACAGCAATACTTACACCGGCCTTGAGCATGGCCTGCTGGACACCCTGGCCCATGGGTTCGAAGAGAAATACGGCTTTGACTTCACTGTCCTTGAAAACCTGCGCCAGCTCCTGCGGCGTATACAAAGGGTTCACACAGACGGCGATCAAACCCGCCCGGATTATTCCCAGGCACGCCACCGGATGGGCGAGCATGTTCGGCAAAGCGACTGCAACCCGAGCTCCCGGTTGCAGCCCCTGGTTGATCAACCAGGTCGCTACCGCAGCACTCAGATTCTGTAATCGCTCGTAGCTTATGTTGGCACCCATTGCCGACAGGGCCGGGGCTTTAGGCGTTTTCATAGCGCTACGCTGCAGCAGCTCTTCTATGGTGCAAACCCCAAGGTCAGCAAGCTCGCTGCCACTCTGCGGGGTACTGACTAACTTCAGTTTCTCATTATCTTTTTTATTTGAACGATTCATCTGTGGTCCGCCCTAGCAGAGTTGGATCTGTTCGAGCAGCCCAAGACGCGATGCATTGCGCTTCAGCTTTTCGATAAGTGAAGGAACACGTACTTCGGCTTCGGAAAAATACAGACGGGCCAGAGCAGGTTTGCTTCTGAGGAATTCTTCATCAGACGTTGACGGCGCGACGGCATCCGCGATCCATGCCCACAAATAGCCAAAAACAACGGTACCCAGCAGTTCAAGAAAGTCCGGCGCAACCAAACCCACAACGTCCCGGTTGAAAACCGTATCGACCGATAGTTGCTGAACCAATGGTTCGAACTCGGTCCCCCATGACGCCAAGGTCGTGGCGACCCCTTCCAGTCCTGGACGCTGGCGCAGACGCTCGGCTAGCGCGGGGATGTGGCTGAGGAAGATCCCCAAGCGCTGTCCCTGATCGCTCAGAGTCTTGCGCCCTAGCAAGTCCAGAGACTGGATGTAGTTCGTGCCTTCATAGATCGGACAGATGGCCGCATCGCGCAGCAGCTGCTCCATGCCGGTTTCGACGATGTAACCGTGCCCACCGAACAGCTGGAGAGCGGACGAGATATGTGTACCCGCGTGCTGAGACAGGTAGCCCTTGACGATGGGGGTCAACAACTCTGCCAGCTGTGAGGCCTCCTTGCGTCGCGCGTCATCCGGGTGGCAACGCGCTTCATCAAGCAGGGTGCCGACCCAGGCGCAGAGCAAGCGTGCTGGCTCAATAAACAGCCGCTGCTGAACAAGGCTCGACTTGACGCCAATATGACTTAACAGAGGGTCAGCGGGTTGATCGGGGTGCGTGGCACCATTCAGCGCGCGGCCTTGCAAGCGCTCCTGGGTATAGCGCAGCGCGTTTTGGTAAGCGACCTCGGCCAGACCTACGGTTTGGACACCGACGGCGAGCCGTGCGCTGTTCATCAGCAGGAACATGCAGGCAAGGCCACGGTTCAATTCGCCGACGCGGTAGCCCCTGGCATTCTCGAATGCCAGGGCGCATGTGGCGTTGGCACGAATGCCATGCTTGTGCTCAAGCGCGATGACCGACACCCCGTTGGCTGAGGCAGGAACCTCCAATTGGTATTTCGGCACGACGAATAGGCTGAGGCCGCCAGTACCTGCCGGGGCCCCTTCCGTTCTGGCGAGCACCAGGTGAACGATGTTCTCGGTCAGGTCGTGATCGCCGTTCGAGATGAATATCTTGGTTCCACTCAGGAGGTAGGAGCCATCCGACTGCGTGACTGCAGTCGTGCGAATCAGACCAAGATCGCTGCCAGCCTGAGGCTCGGTAAGGCACATGGTGCCAAGCCATTCGCCACTGGCAAGCTTGTCGGAAAACAGGGATCGAACCCGCTCATCGCCGAATCGGTCGACACAACGGAGAACACCTTCGCGCACGTTGGCGAAAATGCTGAAAGACAGGTTGGTGGAGGCGAGCATCTCGTCAAAGAAGACACCTGCCGTTCCTGGGAAACCTTGCCCCCCAATGGACAGTGGGACCGTCAGGGCGGGCCAGCCGTTCTCCTGAAACAGGCGGTAAGCTGACTTGAAGCCCTGTGGGGTTTTGACCCCACCCTGTTCAAGCCTGCAACCCTCGGCATCGCCGCTGCCGTTCAAGGGCAGCAGTTGCTCTTGGGTGAGCTCGGCACCGACCTCCAGAGTGGCCTTGAACAGGTCGACGTCGATATGGTGGTGCTCTGGCAGCAGAGGCAACAGCTCTGAAAGTCGAAGAACCTTGTGAGCGAGGAAGTTGAACTCCTCCAGTGGTGCTTGGTACTGCAGCATCTCTTGCCCCTGCCTTATTGGTTAACGACCTTTGAACACCGGTTCGCGCTTCTGCATCATCGCCATGACGCCTTCACGCACGTCTTCGCTCTTGATCAGCGTGAACAGCAGTTCGTTGAGCTTGGAGAGCGCGGCATCGTCACCCTCGTCGCGCGCCTGGAAGGCAGACTGCAGGGTGGCCTTGATGGCCAGCGGTGCGGCTTTGGCGATGCGCTCGGCGTACTCGATGGCGCGCGCCAGTTCCTGGCCTGGCTCAACGACCTCGGTCAACAAACGCATAGCCAGCGCCTCGTCAGCCCCAAACTCTTCGCCGGTCAGCATGTAGCGCATGGCGTTAGTCCAACCTGCGGCCTGAGTAAAGCGCACGGTGGAGCCGCCAGACGGCGGAATGCCGCGCAGCACCTCCAGATGGGCGAAGCGGGTGTTGCTGGCGGCAATCGCGATGTCGGCGTTGAGCACCAGCTCGATGCCCGCAGTCCAGCAGGTGCCTTGCACGGCGAGGACCACTGGTTTGGTGCGGCGCGGCTTCGAGACGCCCCACGGGTCGATACCCTCGTCCGGGTACTTGAAGCCGCCCGAAGCCAGCTTCGGCGTCAGCTCCATCAGATCGAGGCCTGCCGTGAAATGGTCGCCGTGGGCGAACACGACGGCGCAGCGCATTTCATCGTTGCGCTCGAATTCCCCCATGGCCAGGGCCAAGTCATTGAGCATGGCGCTGTCGAAAGCGTTGCGTTTGCCGGCCCGTTCAAGACCGATAAGGAACAGATGACCACGCTGCTCTCGGGTAACGCGACCCGGACCGCTGTTTGCTTCGCTCATGGGAGACTTCTCCTGGCTTAATGAGGGGGCTGCCTGGCAATTCCAGGCGGGCTCTAATTACTTACCGAATGTTCGGTTTGATAAACCTAAACAAACATTCGGTAACCGTCAAATTGAGACGCCAAGGCTTATGACGTAGAATCAATCTGCATGATTTAGAGCAGGAGTAACCCGTGCGCCCACTGAAAATCCCACGCGATGAGCTTCTGCAGCGCTGCGCCAATACCTTCAAGCGCCTCGGCTACCACGGCACCACCATGGATGCGTTGTCGTCCGCCTGCGGGTTGACCAAGGCGTCCTTCTACCATCACTACCCCAACAAGGAATCGCTACTGCGGGACGTGCTGGGCTGGACGCATGAGCGGTTGAAACAGTCGCTGTTCTCCATCGCCTTCGATGAAAACCTGGCTCCGCAAGAGCGACTCACAAGCATGGGGCGCAAAGCCAAGAAGCTCTTCCAGGACGACTCGATCGGTTGTCTGATGGGCGTCGTCGCGGTCGATGCCACCTATGGCAAGGTGGAGCTGATGGAGCCGATCCGGCTCTTCCTGGATGACTGGACTGCCGCGTTCGCCAAGCTCTATAGCGCCGGGTACAGCCAGGAGGAGGCGCAACGGCTGGCGAGGCAGTTGGTGGCCGACTTCGAGGGGGCCATCTTGCTGGCTCGTATCTATGGCGATCCGAGCTACATAGATGCTGTGACCGAGCGAGGCCTGCATCAGCTGGAATCAGCGGGCGTAGGCGTCTAGGCCAGTTCCCGCTCAAAACTCCGTTGCAATTCCTGCCAGATCAGGTCGAGCGGCTCCACACTGCGAGCGGCTCTGCACAGCGCGACAGAACCCTCGATGGAAGCAATCGCGAACAGTGCCAAGCTGCGAGAGCGGATTTCCGCTACGCCCGCTTCCTGTAGCGAATGACTGATGATTTCCTGCCATCGCACAAAGATGCCGTTGGCCTGATCCAGCAGCTGCAACTGGATCTGCGCTTCCAGTTCGGTTTCCGACTCGCCGCGCTGGTCGGACGTGTACTGCTCGACCGCCACGGCCAACACCGCACAGCCGGCCTGGAAGGCCGTCTCTTCAAGGGTGCTGCGCCACAGGGCGACGAACAGCTCCAAACCTTTCAAAGGACCATGCTTGCCCAGCAGCTGCACCAGCGGCTCGCTAACCTCTCGACCCGCGTGGTCGACGGCGGCCTCAAGCAGCTGACGCTTGCCGCCGGGAAAGTGGTGCGCAATGGAGCCGCGCGGCGTGTTCGAGTAACGAACGACCTCGCGCATGCTGGTCGCGGTCATGCCCTTGCGGCGCAGAAGATCCGCGGCGCCGACGATCATTCGGTCACGAGTGGAAGCGCTCATCGTAAAAATTATGCCACCTGTCATATTTTGATGTAGTCTCGACCTCGACTATGCCACTTGTCATAGTCGTTCATCCACCTCTTCCAATACGAGGCACCGAAAAGATGACCGTTCGCCCCACACTTCCCAATCCAATCGATTCCGTAGCCCTGGCATCGCTGAACACTCCCGATGGCTGGCTTGCCTACCCACTGGGCGATGATGTGATCGAAGGCAATCCCGACACCCGGATGAAGCTTCTGCGTACGGTCGGCGTGAAAACCCCGTACAAAGCCGTGGCGTTCTTCACTTCACAACCGTCGAAGTTTGACTGGCGCTTCGATAATGATGAAGCCTTCGTGCTGATCGAAGGTCGCATCGCCATCACCATGGACACCGGCGAGCGATTCGAGATGAGCGCGGGCGATGCCGTCTCGATTCCGGCTGGGCACACGGGGGTCTGCGAGGTCTTTGAGTTCAGCCGGAAATTCACCGTGGTAACCAGCGGATCCGTTGATTGACCTCACATGGATCTTCGCATCGTGTTCAGGCCACCTGCAGTCATGCTCCAGTTTTATGACCTGAACAGTTGCTCGCCCCGCTCACAGGTGAACGCACCCAACTTGAATTGAAATTGATTGGCTGCTTTGGGTTGCTTTCGGCCATTTATGACAAGCAGTCACAACCAAAAGGAGTCATTCGGATGTACTTTCCTGATCCAGCACAGAATGGCCTGGGTACGCCACCTTCGGCAGCTTGCTGCTGCCGTGCTCATGGGGAATCGAAAGAACTCCAATAAAATACGGGCTTGATTAGGATAATCGTAGGGATATGAATACTAAAAATCAGCATAATTTCATTGTAAAACAAATGCTTATTTTTCTGTTCGAGTCCAGGTCGTGGAGCCAGACAAAGGGTCCAGAGAAAGCTTTCAAAATCTCTGTACCCTCCGAAAAACCCGCCTTATGGCGGGTTTTTTCGTTTTAGCGCTGCCGATATACAGGATGACGACGACACAGCGCCACCACCTGCTCGCGCACATGATGCGCAACCTGCTCGCTGCCGCCGGATTCCAGCGCGTCCAGCACATCACACAGCCAACCTGCCAATTGCTCGCACTCTAGTACTCCAAACCCGCGAGTGGTTACCGCCGGGGTGCCGATGCGCAGCCCTGAGGTCACGAACGGCGAACGGGGATCGTTGGGCACCGAGTTTTTGTTGGCCGTGATGTAGGCATTACTCAGGGCGGCATCGGCGTCCTTGCCGGTGTAAGGCTTGTCGGACAGGTCGATCAACATCATGTGGTTGTCGGTCCCCCCGGAGACAATCCTGTAGCCACGCTGCTGCAGCACGGCAGCCATGGCCCGGGCGTTGATCACGATCTGCTTCTGATAGGTCTTGAACCCGGGCGCCAACGCTTCCTTGAAGGCAACGGCCTTGGCCGCGATCTGGTGCATCAACGGACCGCCCTGGACACCAGGAAATACCGCCGAGTCGAGCTTCTTGTAAAACGTATCGTCCTGCCCCTTGGACAGGATCACCCCGCCCCGTGGGCCACGCAGGGTCTTGTGGGTCGTACTGGTGACCACATGGGCGTGGGGCAATGGGTTTGGATACTCGCCCGCCGCCACCAGACCGGCGACGTGGGCCATGTCGACCCAGAAAATCGCTCCGACCTTGTCGGCAATGGCCCGCATGCGTCCCCAGTCCTTGTACCGTGAATAAGCGGAAAAACCACCAATCAACATCTTTGGCCGGGTTTGAAGGGCGATGCGCTCCATTTCATCGTAGTCGATCAACCCCGTCTGCGGGTCGAGACCGTAGGGAACGATCTTGTAATGGCGGCCAGAGAAATTGGAGGGGTTGCCGTGGGTCAGGTGACCACCCTGGGCCAGGTTCATGCCCATCACGGTGTCGCCAGGATTGAGCAGCGCCAGGAACACCGCGGCATTGGCCTGGGCCCCGGCATGAGGCTGGACGTTGGCGTAATCGCAATCGAACAGCGCCTTGACCCGCTCGATGGCCAGGCGCTCAGCCACATCGACATACTCGCAACCGCTGTAGTAGCGCCTGCCCGGGTAACCTTCGGCGTACTTGTTGGTGAGCACCGAGTTCTGAATCTCCATCACTAATGGGCTGGCATAGTTCTCGGAGGCGATCAGCTCGACGTGATCTTCCTGGCGGCATTCTTCGTTGTGAATCGCCTCACATAGCTCGGCGTCGAACGCTTCAAGGGTCAGGGATGAGTCGTACATGATGATAGGGTCCTGTGGATTGGGAAAATGTGACGGGCGCAGTGCCTGACGATCAGCGACGGCAGCAGTCGCCCCGAGCGGCTCCTTCGGCTCGGACTAGTCGTGACTGCCTGGCCGGGCATCGGCCGTAGGCCAGTAATAGGCGTCCGGCATGGCGCGTGCACCGAAGATGGCCTGACCGACACGTACCACGGTCGCCCCTTCTTCGATGGCGATTTCGAAATCGCCGGACATGCCCATGGACAGCTCCTCCAGCCCGATACCGGCCGGTGCGTCCTGGCGCAGGCGCTCGCGCAGTTCGCGCAGCCGCACGAAACAAGGGCGGACACGGGCGACGTCGGCCGAGAACAGTGCCAGTGTCATCAGCCCGCGCACGCGTAGCGCCGAGAACGCAGGTAGCGCACGCAAAAAGGCAGCGACCGCTTCGGGTGGCAGGCCGTACTTGCTGACCTCTCCAGAGGTATTGACCTGGACGAACACATCCATCCGCCGTCCCTCGATTTGCAGGCGACGGTCCAGCGCCTCGGCCACACGCAGGCTGTCCAGCGCTTGGAATTCGCTGGCAAAACGAGCCACTTGCTTAACTTTGTTGGTTTGCAAGTGGCCGATGATCGACCATTGCAGGTCAGCCAGATCAGCCATGGCTTCCCATTTGCGCTGCGCTTCCGCACCTTGTTCTCGCCCAGTAGCCGGCAGCCTGCGGCGTAGGCCAGGCGAAGTTGTGCTTCGTCAAAGGTTTTGCTCACCGCCAGCAGGCGCACGCTCGCCGGATCACGACCGACACGCCGGCAGGCGCTGGAAATGCGCTGCTGCACTGCCGCCAGATTGCGGCGAAAGTCCTCAACGCTGTTGGCCTGTGGGTAGCGGCCGTGGGACTCGTGCAGGGCTGGGGTGACCTCTTCAATAGAGACTTTCATCGGTTGGCGACTCCTTCGCGGGCAATAGCGATGGACAGAGTCTACGGATAAACTGGCCTGCCAAAGCAGGCCAATTTATTCCTATAGAGCAGACCGCATGGCAAAAACCTTCGAGCTCGAAACGCTGAAGATTCGACTCAACGATGCCGAACTTCAGATGCTGGATCTGCATCAGCGGATTCAGCGCGCCCTGCGCGCACTGATCCTCGATGGCGCCCTTGACGCAGGCCTGAAGCTGCCGGCAACCAGGGTTTTGGCCAAGACGCTGGGCGTTGCCCGTGACACGGTGGAGAACGCCTATGTGCAATTGCACCGGGATGGCTTCATCGTGCGGCGCGAGGGCTCGGGCAGCTATGTATCGGAGACGGTTGGCACCGAGTTGCGCGGGGCTGCGCGTCGGCATAGGAAATTGCAAGACAGCCAGCGCAGCGAGGCGACGCCAGGATCGGGCTTGAGCCGGCGCGGTCGGATGATTTTCGACAGTGGTGGCGTGGCCGATCAACAGGTCATCAAGGCCTTTGCCACAGGGCTGCCGGAAACCCGCACCTTCCCCACCGATCTATGGGAACGCCTGCAACGCCAGGTCATGAAGGACTACCGGGGTAACATCCTGCTGCACGGCGACCCGCAAGGCGCCGAGCCTCTGCGCAAGGCGATCGCCACCTACTTGAACCTCGAACGCGGGGCCAAATGTTCCCCCGAGCAGATCCTGGTGTTGAGCAGCACTCGCCAATCGCTGTTTCTGTGCGCGCAGTTGCTCGTGGATGCCGGCAAACCAATCCTGCTGGAAAACCCGGGCTACTACGGCGCCAGGAAGGCCTTCGAAACGGCAGAGACCAAGGTCGTGCCCATTGACGTCGATGCACTGGGTATACGCACCGACCTGCTACGGGCAGATCGCAGCGGCGCCAGCTGCGTCTATGTGACGCCTTCGCATCAATACCCCACCGGGGCAACCTTGCCGCTGGAACGCCGACTCGAGCTGATCAACTGGGCGGCCGAGCATGGCAGGTGGATCATCGAGGACGATTACGACAGCGAGTTCCACTACGACGGGCTGCCGACCGCATGCGTGCAGGGCCTGGACAAATACCAGCGCACGATTTATCTCGGTACCTTCAGCAAAACGCTCTATCCGGGGTTGCGGATGGGTTACATGGTGCTGCCTTTCGAACTGGTCAAAGCCTTCACCTACGCACGCAGCATCATGGACGGCCACACACCACAGATCCTTCAGTTGACCCTGGCTCGCTTCATGGAAGACGGTCACTACAATGCCCATGTCCGGGCCATGCGCAAACTCTACGCCGGACGCCGTACCACCCTGCTCGATGCCATTGGCAAGCACCTGGACGGAATCGTTACCGCCTTGCGCCCACAAGGCGGGCTGCAGATTCCCTGCCTGCTGGCCGATGGCTGGTCGGAGGAAAAGACCCTCCGCCAAGCGGCCAGTGCGGGCGTGCAGCTGCCCGGCCTCAGCCGGCTGTACGCCGGCGACGAAAAGAAACAAGGTTGGCTGTTGGGGTACTCGTCCTTGACCGCCCATGAAATCGAAGCGGCCATGCGGCGGCTGGCCAACGCGCTGAGCAAAAAATAGACCGACACATGGCGTTCGACGCTCAAAACGCATCCCTTTTTTGTCGGTAAAAAAGCACTTCGATGGCCATATATGCCTGGCCGAGGTCGCTGCCGGAACAATAATCCGGCGCCAAAAAGGCATTATGGTCCGGATCCTGCTTGCTTTTTTTCCAACAACCCAAGCTGTCACGTGTGCGTCATGACCGGGCCGCAAACTGGCTCTGTCCGCCAACAACAGCTTCATAAAAACAAGGACGAAGGTATGCCCACACAAAACCCTCATCGTATCGTCGGCCTGTGCACTTCCAGCAAGGTGTACAACGTGCTGACCGAACTCAAGCAACTGGAAGGCCACCGCAGCGCCAAGTTCCTTTCCCTGCTGGCGGAAAACCTGGTGCGCAAGGGTCTGCTCAATGAGCAGGAAGTGGTGCACATGCTCGATCTGGTCGTCGATTGAGCGGCATCGATTCCTACTATTGAGCCGGTTGATTTTTCGTTACCCCCACTGAGTCGTAAGGTAACCCCATCGATTGATGGAGGTTTCCCATGCCCAAGGTTCAAATCATGTCTGTCATTGGCAGCGCCGTCCCCGCCCCACTCCGGGAACTCGGATTGCTGGCCTGCTGGTATCTGGTGCAGGACGGCGTGACCATCAGCGGCCCGCTGACTTCACTGCCCGCCGCCCAGGCCCTGTCGCAACGTATCGGCCCGTACCTGCTGAGCGCCTAAGGCAACTGCACCCGCGGCGTGGTTTCGACGAACAGGGCCCAACACGACATGAACAGCGCGGCGATCAGCGGCCCGATCACGAAGCCATTGAGCCCGAACACCGCCAGCCCGCCCAACGTCGAGACCAACACCATGTAGTCGGGCATCTTGGTGTCCTTGCCCACCAGGATCGGCCTCAGGAAATTGTCCACCAGGCCGATCACGAACACCCCGAACAGCGTCAGTACCACGCCCTGCCAGATCGCCCCCGAGAGCAGGAAATACACCGCCACTGGCGCCCAGACGAGGCCCGCCCCCACCGCCGGCAATAACGACAGGAACGCCATCAGCACCGCCCAGGGCAACACCGTTGGAATCCCCAGGATCCAGAAGATCAGCCCACCCAGCGCACCTTGGCTGATGGCGACCAGCAGGTTGCCTTTCACCGTGGCCCGCACCACCCGATTGAACTTCAACTGCAGGCGGCGCTTCTGGTGTTCGGCCAAGGGAATGGCCGTGCGCACCTTGCGCACCAGCTCCGCGCCGTCGCGCAGAAAGAAGAACAGCAGGTAGATCATCACGAAGAAGCTGACCAGGAACTGAAAGGTCCCCTGGCCGAAACTGAAGGCTTGGGTGGCGAAGAACTCGCTGCCCTGCATCGCGCTCTTGACGATCTTGTCGCGCAAGCCGTTCAGGTTGCCCAGGCCGAAGCGATCCAGCAGGTGCTGGAAGTACGGCGGCAAGGCATCCTTGAAGCGGGCCAGGTAATCGGCAATGTCCAGTTCTCCGCTTTCCAGGCTCTTGTACAACGCCGCGCCTTCCTGGACCAACAACGTACTGATGATGATCACTGGCAAGATCGCGCTGACCACACAGATGCTCAGCGTGAACAGCGAAGTGACATTGCGGTGCCAGCCGAACTTCAACTGCAAGCGACGCTGCATCGGCGCAAAGACGATGCCCAAGATCACCGCCCAGAACACCGCGCCGTAAAACGGCAGCAGAATCCAGATGAAGGCGATGGTGACCAGCACCAGGAGCAACATCTGGGCTTTGTTTTGCAGCAACTTTCGATTCATCAGCTTTCCATGTCCAAAGGCGGGATACACATTAGTCAGCCAGGACGCGCCGGAGTGCCTTCGCGTTTGCCCTGTGCCTTTGATCCAGATCAATAACGCCTGGCCGAGCATGGGCTACCCTCGCCGCCTTTTGCGATCCGACGCCATCATGACCCTCGCCGCCCCCGAACTGCTGGCCCCCGCCGGCACCCTGAAAAACATGCGCTATGCCTTCGCCTACGGTGCCGATGCGGTGTATGCCGGCCAGCCGCGCTACAGCCTGCGGGTGCGCAACAACGAATTCGACCATGAGAACCTGGCCTTGGGTATTGCCGAGGCCCAGGCCATGGGCAAGCGCTTCTATGTGGTGGTGAACATCGCCCCGCACAACGCCAAGCTGCGCACCTTCCTCAAGGACCTCGAACCGGTGATCGCCATGGCGCCGGACGCGCTGATCATGTCCGACCCGGGGCTGATCATGCTGGTGCGCCGGCATTTCCCCCAGATGCCGATTCACCTGTCGGTGCAGGCCAACACGGTGAACTGGGCGAGCGTCGAGTTCTGGCAGCAGCAGGGCTTGAGTCGGATCATCCTTTCCAGGGAACTGTCCCTGGAGGAAATCGCCGAGATCCGCGAGCAGGTGCCGGCCATGGAGCTGGAAGTGTTCGTCCACGGCGCGCTGTGCATGGCCTATTCCGGACGCTGCCTGCTGTCCGGCTACTTGAACAAGCGCGACGCCAACCAGGGCAGTTGCACCAATGCCTGTCGCTGGAAATATTCGGCGCAACCGGCGGTGGAAAACGCTGTGGGCGACATTGTGCAGACCTATCAACCCGAGCCGACCCTGGGCCTTGGCGCGCCCACCGACCAGGTGTTTTTGCTTCAGGAAGCCAACCGCCCGGGAGAATCCATGCCGGCCTTCGAGGACGAGCACGGCACCTACATCATGAATGCCAAGGACCTGCGAGCCGTGCAGCACGTCGAGCGCCTGGCGCGCATGGGCGTGCATTCGCTGAAGATCGAAGGGCGGACCAAGTCGCACTTCTATTGCGCGCGCACCACCCAGGTGTATCGCCGAGCCATCGATGACGCGGTGGCCGGCCGGGAATTCGATCGCAGCCTGATGACCGACCTGGAGTCCCTGGCCCAGCGCGGCTACACCGAAGGTTTTCTAAGGCGCCATGTGCATGATGAGTATCAGAACTACCAGAACGGCAGCTCGGTATCGGAGCGCCAGCAGTTCGTCGGCGAACTGACCGGCGAACGGCGTGAACGCCTGGCCGAAGTGCGGGTGAAGAACCGCTTTGGCCTGGGCGACCACATGGAATTGATGACCCCCAAGGGCAATTTTCACTTCGACCTGCATCAGTTGCAGAACGTCAAAGGCCAGGGCATCGAGGTAGCACCGGGGGATGGACACGTGGTCTACGTGCCGATTCCGGATGCGGTGGATCTGCGGTTTGGGTTGTTGATGCGCGATGTGCGCGAGCCATAGCCCCTGTGGGAGCGAGCTTGCTCGCGATGGCGGTGCGTCTGCCAAATGAATGTTGGCTGATCCAACGCTATCGCGAGCAAGCTCGCTCCCACAGGGTTTTGTAGCGGTTTGCACCTGTGAAGCACGGCAAGAACTGCCGAAGGCTGCGATCCTTCTTTCTCGATAAGACCCGGTTGCCCAGGTGAAAACATCTGGATCGAGAGCAAAAGATCGCAGCCTTCGGCAGCTCCTGCCGCGACGGGATCAGATTCGGAACTGCCCGACCAGCTTGCCCAGGCGCTGGCCCAGGTCGGCCAGGCTGCGGGAGGTCTGGGCGCCGAGTTGGGTTTCGTCGGCGACGCTGTCCACGGCCACGGCGATCTGATGCACGCTGCGGTTGATTTCCTCGGCCACCGCGGTCTGTTCTTCGGCTGCGCTGGCGATCTGGGCGTTCATCGAGTTGATGGTGCCGATCAGTTGCGCCATGGTGTCCAGGGAGGCGCCCGCCTCGTTGGCCCGTTCCGAGGTGCCGTCGCCGGCCTCACTGGAACGGCGCATCGCTTCCACCGCTGCGTGGGTGCCCGATTGCAAGCGGTCGATCATGCCCTGGATTTCCTGGGTGCTCTGCTGGGTTCGGCTGGCCAGGGCCCGCACTTCATCGGCCACCACCGCAAATCCACGCCCCGCCTCGCCGGCACGCGCGGCCTCGATGGCGGCGTTGAGGGCCAGCAGGTTGGTCTGCTCGGCAATCGAACGAATCACCCCGAGCACGCTGACAATCGAGGCCACGTCCTGCTGCAGGCTGTCCAGGGACACGCCGCTGCTGCGGATATCGTTCACCAACGCATGAATCTGCTGGATGCTGCCGGCCACCACGCGCTTGGCCGATTGCCCTTCTTCGTCGGTCTGCTGGGCCGCGACGGCGGCGCCCTGGGCGCTGCGGGCGACTTCCTGGGCCGCCGAGGACATCTCGTTGATCGCCGTGGCGACCTGATCGGTTTCGTGGCGCTGGCGCTCCATGGCCAGCTCGGAACGCTGGGCCTGCTCGGAAACTTGCGTCACCAGCCCGGTCAGTTGTGAGGTCATGTCGGTGATCTGCCGCACCAGGCCGTGGATCTTGTCGACGAAGCGGTTGAACGAACCGGCCAGTTGGCCCAGCTCGTCCTGGCTGGTGATGGTCAACCGACGGGTCAAGTCACCCTCGCCCGCGGCGATGTCGTCGAGGTTGTCCTTCATCAGGTGCAGGGGACGCAGGATCGTGTTGGCGAGCACCAGGCCCACCACCGCAATCACCAGCAACACCACCGTGGCGATCCCGACGATGCTCAAGATCACACCTTGCAGGCGATCGTGGACCTTGGCCTCCACCAACGCCACCTGGGCTTCGATGCCGTCCAGGTTGACCGAGCTGCCGACCGCCAGGTCCCACTTGGATAGGTAGTCGGTGTAGCCGAGCTTGGGCACCAGGTCTTTGCTGCCGGGCAGCGGCGAGCTGTATTCCAGGTAATGCGTCCCGTCCTTGGCGACTTTCACCAGGTCGCGGTTGACGTAGACACCGTTCGGGTCGCGGTTGTCCTTGAAACTCTTGCCCACGCCATCGGGGCTGTTGGCCTTGAACAGACGAATGGTCTCGGAGTCGTAGCCGAAGAAATAGCCGTCCTTGCCGTAGCTGATATTCGACAGCAGCTTGATCGCCTGGGCACGTGCCTCGTTATCGCCAGGCGCGGCGGCATCGTAGAGCGGCTTGATGGCGGTCAGGCCCACCGCCACATAGTTCTGCAGCGTAGCCTTGGCCTCGCTGAGCAGGCGCTCGCGGGTTTGCTGGACCTCTTTGACGGCCTGTTCCTGCAGAATGAAAGCCGTGGTCAGGCTGATGATCACGGCGGACAGCAATACCGGCAGTATCGCAAGGGACAGGACTTTAGCCTTCAGGCTCAGGCGCATGCTGTTCACTCTTGTAGGTGTTATTGGCGTGGTTAGCTGTATTAACGGCACCGCGCGGCAAAACTGTAGGACAAGGTGAACAGGGTCTAAGAGAAGGGTTGGATTTGGGGGCCCCCTTCGCGAGCAGGCTCGCTCCCACAGGGGAACGCATTCCATTGTGGGAGCGAGCCTGCTCGCGATGAAGGCGACTCGGTCTTGGGTTACAAGACCATCGCCGCCACCCAACCAAACACCAGCAGCGGCAGGTTGTAGTGGATGAAGGTTGGGACCACGGTGTCCCAGATGTGATGGTGCTGGCCGTCGATGTTCAGGCCCGAGGTCGGGCCCAGGGTCGAGTCCGAGGCGGGCGAGCCGGCATCGCCCAGGGCGCCGGCCGTGCCGACGATGCAGACGATCGCCAGCGGGCTGAAGCCCAGTTGCAGGCACAGCGGCACGAAAATCGTCGCCAGGATTGGCACCGTGGAAAACGACGAGCCGATGCCCATGGTCACCAGCAGCCCCACCAGCAACATAATCAGCGCGCCGACGCCCTTGTTGTGGCCAATCCAGGCCGCCGAGGTTTGCACCAGGCTCTGGACTTCACCGGTGGCCTTCATCACTTCGGCAAAACCTGAGGCCGCGATCATGATGAAGCCGATCATCGCCATCATCTTCATGCCTTCGGTGAACAGGTCGTCAGTCTCGCGCCAGCGCACCACCCCCGACAGCGAGAAAATCAGGAACCCGACCAGGGCGCCGATGATCATCGAGTCCACCAGCAGTTGCACCGCGAATGCCGCCGCCACCGCACACCCGGCCACCATCAGGCTCAGCGGGTTGTAGCGCACCGCCACTTGCTCGACCCGGGCAATTTGCTTCAGGTCGTAGACGCGCTTCTTGCGGTAGGTAAAAAACGACAGCGCCAGGCCGAACACCATGCCCAGCGCCGGAATGCCCATGGCATGGGTGACGTTGATGCCGCTGACGTCCACACCGCTGCGGGCGATGTTGGCCAGCAGGATCTCGTTGAGGAAGATATTGCCGAAGCCCACCGGCAGGAACATGTAGGGCGTGATCAGGCCGAAGGTCATGACGCAGGCGATCAACCGGCGGTCCAACTGCAACTTGGTCAGCACATAGAGCAGCGGCGGCACCAGCAGCGGAATGAAGGCGATGTGGATCGGCAAAATGTTCTGGGAGGCGACCGCGACCGTCCCCAGCAGACCGATCAGCACCCATTTGACGCCCGAGCCACCCGCGGCATCCTGGCGATCCACCAGGGCCAGGGCTTTGTCCGCCAGGGCATGGGCCATGCCGGACTTGGCAATCGCCACGGCGAAGGCACCGAGCAAGGCGTAGGATAACGCCACCGTCGCACCGCCCCCCAGGCCGGCGTTGAACGCCTTGAGCGTCGCCTCGATTCCCAGGCCACCCGTCAGGCCACCCACCAACGCGCCGACAATCAGCGCGATCACCACATGCACGCGGGCCAGGCTGAGCACCAGCATGACGCCAACCGCGGCAATTACTGCATTTATCATCATTACCTCAAAGCACAGCGATGGAAAGCCACCGGACAAAAAGGTCGCGACTTTGCAGCAAGCGGCGGCAAGCTGCAAGGGCCGTGGGGCGGGTTTTCAGGTGTTCGTAATATCCGCATCCACCATTCCCCCTGTGGGAGCGAGCTTGCTCGCGATGGCGGTGTATCAGGCAATGATGCATGGACTGTCAGACCGCTATCGCGAGCAAGCTCGCTCCCACAGGGGGGTGGACTTCAGCGCTTGGGCAATTCGATCACCACCTTCAAGCCGCCCCACTCACTGTCATCCAGCGCCAGCAGGCCGCCCCAGGTGTCGACGATGTCCCGCACGATGCCCAGGCCCAGGCCGTGCCCATCGGTCTGTTCATCCAGCCGCGTGCCGCGGCTGAACACCTGGTCGCGGCGATCCTTGGGAATGCCCGGGCCATCGTCCTCCACGGCCAGGCTGAACCCCTCGGCGGCCTCGGTCATGGTCAGGCGCACCTCGGCGTCGGCCCATTTGCAGGCGTTGTCCAGCAGGTTGCCCAGCAATTCCAGCAGGTCTTCACGGTCCCAGGGCAGGTGCAGGCCTGGCGGGGCGACGTAGCTCAGTTGCAAATGTTCGCCGTGGATCATGTTCAGCGTGTCCAGCAACCCCGGCAGCTCCGCGTCGCAGTCCAGGTGCGCGCCAGGCAAGGCATCGCCGGACAGGCGAGCGCGATTGAGCTCCCGGTTCAGGCGCTGGCGGACCTGTTCCAGTTGCCCGAGCAATAGTTTGCGCAGCTCGGGATACGGGTCGAGCTTCTCGTTCGACGCCAGGCTTTGCAGCACCGCCAGCGGGGTCTTCAAGGCATGGCCAAGGTTGCCCAGGGCGTTGCGCGAACGCTTGAGGCTGTCTTCGGTGTGGGCCAGCAGATGGTTGATTTGCGCCACCAGCGGTTCCAGCTCCCGTGGCACCTGTTCGTCGAGTTGCGAACGCTGGCCACGCTGCAACTGGGCTATCTGTTCCCGTGCCCGGTCCAGCGGACGCAACGCACGGCGCACGGTGATGCGCTGCAGCAACAGAATCAACAGCAGCCCCGCCAACCCGAGACCCAGGCCGATCTGCTGCATTCGACGGAAACTGTCGCGCACCGGCGTGTAGTCCTGGGCCACGCTGATGGAAATCGACTGGCCCAGCCGTCGATAGTCGGTGCGCAGCACCAACAGCTTCTGGCCCTCCGGCCCCAGTTGCAGGTTGCTGTGCAGGCCCGGGTGGTCGAGCCGCGGCAATTCCTGGTCCCACAGGGAACGGGAGCGCCAGTGCACGTCGGCAAAATCGATGCGGAAATAGTGCCCGGAAAACGGCCGCTGATAGGCCGGCGACAGGCGCCGCTCATCCAGTTGCAGCCCCTGCGGGCCGCGCACCAGGGCCACCAGCAGGTTCTCACTGTCGTTGCGCAGCCCGGCTTCCAGGTAACGCTGCAAGCCCAGCTCGAACAGCCACAGAGTGGTCTGTGCCAGGACCAGGCCGACCACCACCATCACACCGATCAGCCCCAGGCTCAGGCGCCGCTGGATGGATCTCACTGCGCCTGCCCGCCGAACAGGTAACCCTGGCCGCGACGGGTTTCGATCACGCTGCGTCCCAGCTTGCGCCGCAGGTGATTGACGTGGACCTCCAGCACGTTGGAATCGCGCTCAGTCTCACCGTCATACAGGTGTTCGGCGAGATGGCTTTTGGAAAGGATTTGCTCGGGGTGCAGCATGAAATAGCGCAGCAGGCGGAATTCGGCGGCGGTCAGCTGAATCTCCGCACCGTCACGAATCACGCATTGGCGGCCCTCATCCAGGTGCAGCCCCGCCGATTGCAGCGTCGGTTGGTTGACCTGGCCGTGGGAGCGGCGCAGCAACGCCTGGATCCGCAACTGCAGCTCTTCAGGATGAAAGGGTTTGGTCAGGTAATCGTCGGCCCCGGCCTTGAGGCCTTCGATGCGCTCGGCCCAGGACCCGCGGGCGGTGAGGATCAGCACCGGCGTGCTCAGGCCGCCGGCACGCCATTGGGCCAGCACGTCGAGTCCCGGCACGCCCGGCAAGCCAAGATCGAGGATGATCAGGTCATAGGGTTCGCTGCTGCCCTGATACACCGCGTCGCGACCATCGGCGAGCCAGTCGACGGCGTAACCCTGGCGAGCAAGCCCGGCCATCAGTTCGTCAGCCAGGGGCACGTGATCTTCCACCAGAAGCAGGCGCATCAGTCTTCCTTATCTTTGAGTAAGCGGCCGGTCGCGGCCTCCAGGTCCAATTCGCGCACGACGCCCTCGGTATCCAGCAGCTCGACCTCATAAATATAGACGCCGTGTTTCTCCTCCAACTCGGCTTCCAGCAGTTTGGCGCCAGGGTGCAGGTCCAGCGCCTGTTGCAGCAGTTGCTCCAGCGGCAAGATCACACCCTGCTGGCGCAGTTGCAGGGCCTCGTCCTGATCCAGGTCCCGGGCCATGGCCAGCGAACAGAATGCCAGCAGCGCCAGCGCCCATCGGCTGCGGGCGCGCAGATTAAGCTTCATTACGTATCCTGCTGATTCTTGAGTTCCTCGCCGTTGGTGGCGTCGAGTTCAACGTCCCACTTGATACCCTTGGCATCGCGCAGGTCCACCTTGTAAATGTACTTGCCGTATTCCACTTCCAGCTCGGTATCGGTCACGGTGGCGTCTGGATGTTTGGCCAGGGCAGCAGCGTTAAGTTTTTCAAAGGACAGGATGGTACCAGCGTCTTGAAGTTTGCGGGCTTCGTCCGTGTTCAGGTCTCGTGCGTGAACCAGGTGGGTACCGAATGCCATGAGGGTCGCGATGAAAAAGGCAGTCAGGCGGTTCATGGGTTATCTCCTTCTTATAATCTTTACCGGGGGGGACTGTATCGGGATGAACTTAACTGAAACTGAATCGCCATCATGGAACCCACATCAATGTGGGAGCGAGCTTGCTCGCGATAGCAGTCTGTCAGCAGGCATTGAAGTGACAGTTCCACCGCCATCGCGAGCGAGCTCGCTCCCACAGGGTTGTGTGTCGTTATAATCAGCTGCTTACCCGTATTCGAGGCCGGTATGACCGCCATTCACATCAAGTTCCCCGCCCTCACCCTCAAGGCCGGCCCGCGTGCGTTCGGACGGATTCGCCAGGCCGGCTTGAACGCCGCCGACGTCGGCATCCTGCCGGGCGCAGCCGGTGGTCCGAAGGCATTGGGCATCCAGGGATTGGACCTGGCGCTGTTCGGCCAATGGCTGCCCGCCGCGCCCCGGGAGCGCTCGCTGATCGGGGCCTCGGTGGGTGCCTGGCGCTTCGCCAGCGCCTGCCTGCCGGACGCCGCCGAGGGCATCCGGCGCCTGGGCACCTTGTACAACGAACAAAGCTTCGCCAAAGGCGTGACCATGGCCGGGGTCAGCCAGAGTTCGCAACGCATGCTCGATGATTTGCTCGACGGCCGCGACGCTTCGATCCTCGATAACCCGCGATACCGGCTCAACATCATGGTGGTCAAGAGCCACGGCCTGCTGGCCCAGGATCATCGCGGCCGGCTGGGCCTGGGCTTGTCGTCGGTGATCGCCGACAACCTGCGCGGCCGGGCGCGGCTGTCGCGGCATTTCGAACGGCTGATCATCCATGACCCGCGCCTGGCCCCGCCCCTGCATCCGTTGAATGACTTTCCGTCGCGCTTTGTTCCGCTGGCCGCCGGCAACCTGCGCCAGGCCCTGTTGGCCTCGGGCTCGATCCCGATGGTCATGGAAGGCGTGCGCGACCTGCCCGGGGCCGGGGCCGGCACCTTCCGCGACGGCGGTTTGCTGGACTACCACCTCGACCTGCCGTACAGCGGCGAGGACATCGTGCTGTACCCGCACTTCACCGACCGGGTCATTCCCGGCTGGTTCGACAAGGGCCTGCCGTGGCGGCGGGGCAACGTCGACCGCCTGCAAGACGTGCTGCTGCTGGCGCCGTCCCGTGAATACCTGGCGCGCCTGCCCTACGGCAAACTGCCGGATCGCAACGACTTCAAGCGTTTCATGGGCGATGACCCGAGCCGCCGCCAGTACTGGCGCACGGCGATGGACGAGAGCCGCCGGCTCGGTGATGAGTTCCTGGAACTGACGGCCAACGGCCGGTTGGGCGAGCGTTTGCTGACCCTTTAGTCAGCACGGTCGCGCAACGCCGTTATCAAACTGATAAACTGCGCCGCCTGCCTCGCGACCGATATCTAAAGAGCCCGAACCTGTGGAAATTTTCAAAGAGTTTACCTTCGAGTCCGCCCACCGCCTGCCCCACGTGCCGGACGGCCATAAGTGCGGCCGCCTTCACGGCCACTCGTTCAAGGTGGCGATCCACCTGAGCGGCGACATCGACCCGCACACGGGCTGGATTCGCGACTTCTCGGAAATCAAGGCGATCTTCAAACCGCTCTACGAGCGCCTGGACCACAACTACCTCAACGACATTCCTGGCCTGGAAAACCCCACCAGCGAAGTCCTGGCCAAGTGGATCTGGAATGAATTGAAGCCATTGCTGCCGGAACTCAGCGCCATTCGCATCCATGAGACCTGCACCAGCGGTTGCATTTACCACGGCGAATAAAACAGGCACTGCTGGGAGCCTTCTGTGACAGGGGGCCTCTGTGGCGAGGGAGCTTGCTCCCGCTGGGGCGCGAAGCGGCCCTGAAACCTGGTGGTACGGTGTTGCAGGTGGATTGAGTGGCGCCTATTGGAGGGGCTGCTTCGCAGCCTAGCGGGAGCAAGCTCCCTCGCCACAAAGGTGTTTTTACCCAGTAATTGGCATTGGCCTATGCTCTACCCCGAACCATTTTCAGGGGAATATCGAGCATGACCCACTGGCCGCTGGATCAGGTTTACGACTTCAACGGACACCCCATCCGCTACGCCATCCACGGCGATGGCCCGCCGCTGGTGTTTGTCCACGGCACGCCCTTCTCTTCCTACGTGTGGCACCGCATCGCCCCGCTGTTCTTTGCCACCCACACGGTGCATTACTTCGACCTGCTGGGGTATGGCCAGTCCGCGCAACCGGATGCCGATGTGTCCCTCGGCGTACAGAACCAGGTGTTCGCACAACTGCTGGAGCACTGGCGCCTGGATTGCCCGGACGTGGTGGCCCATGACTTTGGCGGCGCCACAGCCCTGCGCACGCACCTGCTCGATGGCAAGGACTACCGCAGCCTGACCCTGATCGACCCGGTGGCCCTCTCGCCCTGGGGTTCACCCTTTGTGCAGCATGTACGCCAGCATGAAGCTGCCTTCAGCGGCCTGCCCGACTACATCCAGCGGGCGATCGTGCCGACCTATATCCGCGGCGCGATCAAGCGGGACATCCCGGACGCGGAACTGGCGCCCTACGTGCAGCCATGGCTTGGCGAGCCGGGCCAGGCGGCGTTCTACCGGCAGATTGCACAGATGGACGAGCGTTACACGCGCGAGGTCGAGGGCTTGTACCCGACCGTGCGCTGCCCGACCCAGATACTGTGGGGCGAGGATGACCAATGGATCCCCATCGAGCGCGGTCGTGCCCTGCACCGGCTGATTCCAGGGGCACAGTTGCACCCTGTTCCGAACGCCGGGCACCTGGTCCAGGAAGATGCGCCGGAGGCCATCGTCGCGGCGGTGTTGCGGTTCCTGGCGTTGCGTTCCCCGACCTGAAAAACACTGCATTCCCCCAGTGGGAGCGAGCTTGCTCGCGATGAGGGTGTATCAGTCACCATCAATCTTGACTGAGCTACCGCTATCGCGAGCAAGCTCGCTCCCACAGGGGGGCTGGATCATCGGCAATGAGAGCTGTGTTCCAACTTGAATCACAGTCGCACCGCTTTCGCCCCCTTCGCCCACCCAATCCCAAGGATTGTCTATAAATAACCTCGCGATCACTCGCTTGGCACGGCCGCTGCACGCTTGCGACATCCCTCTTCCGCAAGGACCGCCACATGACTCAGAACGACCCGGGCAACGACTACCCCTTGAGCGAAGTCCCGATGCACGCTCGCAAAGGCCTGGCCTCCACGGCCATGGTGCTGCTGGGTTTCACCTTTTTCACCGCCACCATGTTTGCCGGCGGCAAGCTGGGGGTGGCGTTCGGTTTTGCCGAAATGCTCACGATCATCGTCATCGGCAATTTGCTGCTGGGGCTCTATGCCGCTGGCCTGGGCTACATCGCCTTCAAGAGCGGGCTCAATTCGGTGTTGATGGGCCGCTTCTGTTTCGGCGAGGTGGGCAGCAAGCTCAGTGACTTGATCCTGGGGCTCACGCAGATCGGCTGGTACGCCTGGGGCACGGCGACCGCCGCGGTGGTGCTGGGCAAGTATTTCCAATTAAGCGAGGGCACCGTGCTCGGGTTGATGGTGCTGTTCGGCCTGGGCTTCTGTGCCACGGCCTATATCGGCTATCGCGGGCTGGAAATCCTCTCCTACATTGCCGTACCGGCGATGATGTTGCTGCTGATGCTGTCGATGTGGGTCGCGACAGTGAAGGTCGGCGGCCTCGATGGTTTGCTGGCGGTGGTGCCGACGGGCAGCCTCGACCGGTCCACCGCCATCACGCTGGTGTTCGGCACTTTCGTCAGCGGCGCGACCCAGGCGACCAACTGGACGCGGTTCTCCCGCTCGGCGAAAGTCGCGGTGCTGGCGAGCCTGATCGGCTTCTTCATCGGTAACGGCCTGATGGTGCTGATCGGTGCCTACGGGGCCATCGTCTATCAACAACCGGACGTGGTCGAAGTATTGCTGCTGCAAGGCTTCGCCATGGCGGCGATGGCCATGCTGCTGCTCAACATCTGGAGCACCCAGGACAACACCATCTACAATTTCGCCGTGGCCGGTTGCAACCTGCTGCGCACCCGCCGGCGCAAGGCCGTGACCCTGGGTGGCGCGGTGATCGGCACGCTGCTCGCGCTGTTGGGCATGTACGACCTGCTGGTGCCGTACCTGATCCTGCTGGGCACGGTGATTCCACCCATTGGCGGGGTGATCATGGCCGACTTCTTCTTCCGTTGGCGTGGTCGTTACCCGCGCCTGGCCGAGGCGCAACTGCCGGCGTTCAACTGGCCCGGGCTGTTGGCCTATGGGGTTGGCACCGTCGCGGCATTCAATTCGCCATGGGTCGCGCCACTGGTAGGAATCGCTGCCGGCGCGCTAACGTATGTGCTATTGATCAGCGTAATGGGTACTCGCGCCGCTGACGCTCCCCTACAAGACCTCTAAAGGATTCGCCTGATGCACATCATCAACGCCCGTCTGCGCAACCGTGAAGGCTTGCATGAACTGCACCTGGAAAACGGCCTGATCGCCAGCATCGCTCGCCAGACCGAGGCCCCCAGCCTCGGCCCGGAAGACCTCGATGCCGGCGGCAACCTGGTGGTCCCGCCCTTCGTCGAACCGCACATTCACCTGGACGCGACCCTCACAGCCGGCGAACCGCGCTGGAACATGAGCGGCACGCTGTTCGAAGGCATCGAGTGCTGGGGCGAACGCAAGGCCACCATCACCGAGGAAGACACCAGCACCCGTGCCAAGAAAACCATCCAGACCCTCGCCGCCCATGGCATCCAGCATGTGCGCACCCACGTCGACGTGACCGACCCCGAGCTCACGGCACTCAAGGCACTGCTGCAAGTGCGCGAGGAAAGTCGTCACCTGATCGACATGCAGATCGTCGCGTTTCCCCAGGAAGGCATCGAGTCCTACCGCAATGGCCGTGAGCTGATGGAAGAAGCGATCCGCATGGGCGCCGACGTGGTGGGCGGCATTCCTCACTTCGAGTACACCCGCGACCAGGGC
Organism: Pseudomonas brassicacearum; assembly: GCF_918698105.1. Classification (GTDB taxonomy): domain Bacteria; phylum Pseudomonadota; class Gammaproteobacteria; order Pseudomonadales; family Pseudomonadaceae; genus Aquipseudomonas; species Aquipseudomonas brassicacearum_F. Next base: position 116,175 of record NZ_CAKKMI010000005.1, read on the forward strand.
GTCAGCTCGGTGAAATTCCTCATGGACCTGGCCGAGCGTACTGGCTGCCTGGTGGACGTGCATTGCGACGAAACCGACGACCCGCACTCACGTTTCCTCGAAGTGCTCGCCGAAGAAGCCCGCAGCCGCGACATGGGCGCGCGCGTCACCGCCAGCCACACCACGGCCATGGGCTCCTATGACAACGCCTACTGCGCCAAGCTGTTCCGCCTGCTCGGGCACTCGGGCATCAGCTTTGTCTCTTGCCCGACCGAAAGCATTCACCTGCAAGGGCGCTTCGATAACTTCCCCAAACGCCGTGGTGTCACCCGGGTCAATGAACTGCTCGAAGCCGGGATGAACGTGTGCTTCGGCCAGGACTCCATCGTCGACCCGTGGTACCCGCTGGGCAACGGCAACATCCTGCGGGTGCTGGAAGCCGGGCTGCATATCTGCCACATGCTCGGCTACCGCAACCTGCAAAGCGCCCTGGACCTGGTCACCGACAACAGCGCCAAGGCCCTGAACCTGGGCGAGCGCTACGGGCTGGAACCCGGGCGCCCGGCGAACCTGCTGATCCTGTCGGCGGACAGTGACTACGAAGTGATCCGCAGCCAGGGCTTGCCGCTCTATTCGATTCGCAACGGTGAAGTGCTGATGAAGCGCCAGATGCCGGTGGTGGAGTTTGCGCAGCAGCCAGGCTGATTTTCCTGTGGGAGCGGGCTTGCTCCGGGCGGCGTTCCGACGATGGCGGTCTACCCGTTGATATGGATGTGACTGACCCGCCGCTATCGCGAGCAAGCTCGCTCCCACAATAGATCTGCGTCGGATACAACATTTCTATCCACTGAAGATCCCCTGTGGGAGCGAGCTTGCTCGCGATAGCGGCATCAGCCGCGCCACAAAACGTCCAGAAAGCTCTAGGGCACAGACCGCGCCGTCCCAAACAACCTGACCCGCACCAATTCACCCGCCTCTTCTTCCAGCAAAATCGGCGCAGTCCCCCCCGGCATCACGACACTCACGGCTCCCGCCTGCACCCAACCCACCCGCCACGCCGCACTGGCCACGGCACTGGCGCTGGTACCCGAGGAAGCCGTGGGCCCTTCGCCCCGCTCAAACACCCGGGCCGCGATTCGCCCCTCGGCTTCCAGTCTGGCCCATTGCAGATTTATCCCGCTGGGACATGGCTGCCCGGCGCCACTCGGTGCGGCATAGGCGATGCGAACCAAGCTTTGCGACAGCGCTGTAGCACGCATCTGCGAATTACTCGGCAACCCTTCGGCACCGGCCACCAGCGTCACGCAATGAGGATTGCCAATGTTCACGAACTGGCTGTGGCCCCACGCTGGGTTCAACGCATGGAGCGCTGGCACACGGCTGACATCACGCAGGTTGAACATCACGCTCCCCACACCTTGGGCATCCACGGCCTGGGCTCCGAACAGCGGTTTGCCCAGGTCCAGCCAGAAGCCTTGGACGCCGTCGAATTCAGCGGCACGAACCGAGGTTGGCAGCGGTGACACGCCGTCGGGTTTGTCGTGATGAACCTGCAGCACACACTCTCCCGCGCCCGGCATCAAGCCCTGCGCTTGCAACGCCTGGGAAAAAATCGTCAGGCCGTTGCCGCTGCGCTCGGCCAGGGTGCCGTCGGTGTTGACGATCAACAGATCAAAAGGCGGTTCGCTCTGGAACGGGCCGATCAACAGGCCGTCACTGCGATGGGCCTTGGCGTCCGGCGGCGCCTCATCCGGTGCCCAGGCGCAAAACGCGTGCACGGCAGCCGTAGCCCACGATTCGCGTGCGCATGCTGCGTGGGCGGCTGACGGCGGCAGGTCAATGCCGCGGTCACGTACCTGTTGCGGTGAAACGACGCCATAAATATTGCCGCGTGCATCATAAAACTGCGTCATGGACCAGACTCGGAATCAGCCAACAGGGGCCGGTACTTTATGCTGGCAAAGGCTGCGGGAGCAAAGCCCGCACGCTGGCCGGCACCTTGGGCTCGCGGTGCGGTCAGTGGATATGCAAGCATAGGCCCCTGCCTGCACCACCGCACCGCACGACAGCCAAGGACGTTTCATGACTGCCATTACACCCCCGCCCACCTTTATCCCCGGACGCCTGGAACAGATGTCCACCCGCATCGCCTATCTCATCGCCGGCATCGGCATCGCCGCCTGGGCGCCGCTGGTGCCTTACGCCAAGGTACGGGCGAACCTGGATGAAGGCACCCTCGGGTTGCTGCTGTTGTGCCTGGGGGTCGGGTCGATCCTGGCGATGCCGATTTCCGGCGCGCTGGCGGCGCGGTTCGGCTGCCGACGGGTGCTCAGCGGCGGCACGATTCTGATCTGCCTGGCGTTGCCGTTGCTGGCGACGATGACCTCCCTGCCCTGGCTGGTGGCCGCCTTGTTCCTGTTTGGCGCCGGGCTCGGCACCGTGGACTCGACCGTGAACCTGCAAGCGGTGATCGTCGAGCGGGCCAGCGGCAAGACCATGATGTCGGGTTTCCACGGCATGTTCAGCCTCGGCGGGATCATTGGCGCGGCGGGTGTGAGTGCCCTGCTTGGCCTGGGGCTTTCGCCGCTGGGGGCGACGCTGGTGGTCAATGGGGTGCTGCTGGTGGCGTTGTTCAAGGCTGCGCCGCACCTGCTGCCCTACGGCAGCGAAAGCTCGGGACCAGCGTTCGCCATTCCCCACGGCGTGGTGCTGTTTATCGGCATCCTGTGTTTCATCGTGTTCCTGGCCGAAGGCGCGGTGCTGGACTGGAGCGCCGTGTTCCTGACCACCGAACGCGCGGTGGATACCGCTTATGCCGGGCTCGGTTATGCCGCCTTCGCGCTGACCATGACCGTCGGCCGGCTGACCGGCGATTCAGTGGTGCATCGCCTGGGGGCCAAACGCGTGATCATCTATGGCGGATCGATCGCGGCAGCCGGGTTCCTGTTGGCGACCCTCGCACCGATGTGGCAAGCCGCGCTGCTGGGCTATGCGTTGGTGGGTGCCGGGTGTTCGAACATCGTGCCGGTGCTGTACACCGCCGTCGGCAAACAGACCTTGATGCCAGAGGCCATCGCGGTTCCGGCCATCACCACCATCGGCTATGCCGGCATCCTTGCCGGTCCGGCGCTGATCGGCTTCGTCGCCCATGGCAGCAACCTGAGCATTGCCTTTGGGTTGATTGCGATATCGCTGGTGGCGGTGGCGGCCAGTGGCAAAGTGTTGAAGGTCTGAGGCCCCCCATAGCCTCTGGTGGGAGCAAGGCTTGCTCCCACAGATATCTTTGCTTCTGATTACGCTTCAGGCATCTTGCGAAAGCCCACCGCCAAGCGGTTCCAACCATTGATGGCGTTGATCGCCACAGTCAGGTCGACCATTTCCTTGGGGTTGAAATGTTCGCTCAACAGGGCGTAGTCGGCGTCTGGCGCGTGGGTGTCGCTCAGGCGGGTCAGGGCTTCGGTCCAGGCCAGTGCGGCGCGCTCACGGCCGGTGAAGAACGGCGCTTCACGCCAGGCCGTCACGGCGTACAGCCGACGTTCAGTCTCGCCGTCCTTGCGGGCATCGGCGGTGTGCATGTCGATGCAGAAAGCGCAGCCATTGATTTGCGAGGAGCGCAGCTTGACCAGCTCCAGCAGGGACTTCTCCAGGCCCAGCTTCGAGACGGCAGTTTCCAGGGCCAGCATGGCTTTGAAAGCGTCAGGGGATGCGGTGTAGAAATCGGTACGCGGTTGCATGGTGAACTCCAGAACAATTGGGTGTGGCGCTACGTTAGCCGTGCAATGGCGCGGTACAAATAGCCAATTGTTGGGAAGTTCGGGTGGCCAATGGCAGGCGGTGGGAACAACCTATGGAAGGGAGAGCGGCTCCTCTGTGGCGAGGGAGCTTGCTCCCGCTCGGCTGCGAAGCAGTCGTAACCTAACCGATGCGGTCCGCCTGGAAAGTGGTGTCAGGCCATTTTGGGGCGGCTGCGCCACCCAGCGGGAGCAAGCTCCCTCGCCACAGGGGCCATGAGCACTTCAGTCAGGCCCGGCGGCGCAGCCATTGCAGGAAGCGTTTCTTGGCGACCGGCTTGGGGGTTTCGCGGGTCAGGTTCTGGGCAAGATGCATGCGTACGTCCAGCAGGTTTTTCATCGCGTCGTTAATGTCGCGACGGGCCTCTAGGCAAGGCTTGAGGTAGCTGTTCTCGATGCGGTACAGGGTGCAAAACGTCTTGGCGGAAAAATTCGCCAGCGCTGCCTGCTCGGCGACGATCCCGGCTTCGCCGATCACCTCCCCCGGCCCCATGCGCCCGCCCTCCAGTGGCTGGCCGTTGCGCATGAGGGTCACGCTGACCACCCCGGACTCGATGATGAACAGATGATCGCTGACCTCCCCGGCCGCCAGGATCACGTCACCCGCACGGAAGGTTTGCAAGGTCATGTTCTGGCTGAAGGTGTCTTTCTCGTCCTGGCGCAAGGTGGAGAAAATGTTCGAGCTTTCCAGCAAGGCCCGGGGGCGCGACAGCGCCTGGGGCGCCGCACTTTCAGTGGTGGACAACAGGCTCACGCCCGACGCCTGCAAATGCCGGAACGCCAGGTCGAACAACTGGTTGCGTACCGTGCGTTTCTGGGCCATGGAGGCGACAAACCCGCTGATTTCGTACTCCGCCCCGCCACTGCCGCTGCTCTTGAGGGCGACGCTGGGGGCCGGGGTGGCGAGCAACGAGCGACAGCCGATCATGGCCCGCTCCAACGCGTCGATCACCGTTTGTGGACGCGCGTGAGGGCTGACCTGGATGCTGATGGACAAGCCATGGACGTCGCTGGGTCGACTGAAGTTGATGACCTTGGCTTTTGCCGCCAACGAGTTGGGAATCACCGCCATGCTGCCCTGGGCAGTCTGCAAGCGCGTGGCCCGCCAATCGATGTCAGTGACCCGGCCTTCGGTGCCGTCGATGGAAATCCAGTCATCGAGCTGATAAGGCTTGGTGGTGTTGAGCACGATCCCGGAGAACACATCGCTGAGGGTGCTCTGCAAGGCCAGGCCGACGATGATCGCCACCGCGCCGGACGTCGCCAGCACGCCTTTGACCGGCAAATCCAGCACGTAGGCCATTGCGGCGATGACGGCGATCAGGAAAATCACCGCGCCGAGCAAATCCTGCAGCAACCGCCCGGTATGGCCGACCCGTTGCATCATCGCCGCGCCGATCAGCACCGTCAGGGTTCGCGCGGCGAACAGCCACCAGGCGATCTGCAAACCGGTCGCGGCCAGCTGCCGCGGCACATCCTCGACCCACTGCGCCGGGACCATTGGGTTGAGGCCTTCGTTGAACAGCAGCACGCTGAACAGCGAAAAAATCACCAGCCTTGCGCCGATTTTCCAATAGGTCCGATCCGCACTGACCAGGCGCCATATCAGTAGATCGAGCACCAACAGCGCCAGGGCACAGAGCAGCGGGTGCTCGGAGATCAGAGACAGCATCGGGACAGCTCCAGGAAGGCGGTTGGCGAAGATTGGCACAGAATGACCACGCTGTAGAGTTCCCCACTGATCCCATGTGGGAGCGAGCCTGCTCGCGATGGCGGTCTGACAGTCAACCCATCATTGAATGTCCTACCGCTATCGCGAGCAAGCTCGCTCCCACACTGGTTTCTGGGCGGCTGTTGTTTCGCGTCAATCGTCCATCCGACCAAAACGCCCGGAGTGGAAATCATTGAAGGCCTGGTGGATTTGCTGCTCGCTGTTCATCACGAACGGACCATGGCCGACGATGGGTTCGTCGATCGGCTCACCACTGAGCAACAGCACCACCGCGTCGTTATTGGCTTGCAGGCTCAATTGGTCGCCAGCCCGGTCGAACAGGGCCATTTGCCCGGCCTCGACCCGTTCGCGACCATTGGCCTGGACCGAGCCTCGCAATACCACCAAGGCGGTGTTGTGGCCTTCGTGCAGGTCAAGGATGAGGTTTTTCCCGGCATTCAAGCGGATGTCCCAGACATCGATAGGGGTGAAAGTCCTGGCGGGGCCTTGGTGCCCTTCGAAGTGCCCGGCGATCAGGCGCAGGCTGCCGGCGTTGTCCTTCAGGGCGATGTTCGGAATGTCGCCCTTGAGAATCGTCTGGTAGCCGGCCGGGGCCATCTTGTCCTTGGCGGGCAGGTTGACCCACAGCTGGACCATCTCCATGAACCCGCCCTGGCGGGCGAAGGCTTCGGAGTGGAACTCTTCGTGGATGATGCCGGACGCGGCGGTCATCCATTGCACGTCGCCGGGACCGATCTTGCCGCCGCTGCCGGTGGAATCACGGTGCTCCAGTTCGCCCTGGTAGACGATGGTCACGGTTTCGAACCCGCGATGCGGGTGCTGGCCGACGCCACGACGCTCGGTGGTGGGCGTGAATTCAGTGGGCGCGGCGTGGTCCAGCAGCAGGAACGGGCTGACGTGCTTGCCCAGGTTGTCGTAGGAAAACAGCGTGCGAACCTGGAAGCCATCGCCAACCCAATGAGGCCGTGGGCTGGTGTAGAGGCCGATAATGTTTTTCATGCTGTGTCTCCAAAAATCAGCTGCTGCGATTCAATGGACACAGCTTAGAACCGACACCTTTTCAGCACTAGACGGCAAAAACCGGCTTTAGCGTTCTATTTAAAGAACGACTGGAAAACTGTGGGAGCGAGCTTGCTCGCGATAGCGGTGTATCAGCCGAAGATGCATCGACGGGCAGACCGCTATCGCGAGCAAGCTCGCTCCCACAGGTTTGGGGTCAATTCAGTTAGAGGTGATTGCGCTTGGCAAACTCCGACAGTCCCACCAAGGATTGCAGGCCAAGCTTTTCCAACAGGCGAGTCTTGTAGGTGCTGACGGTTTTTGGGCTCAGGAACAGGCTTTCGGCGATGTCCTTGCCGCGCATGCCCATTGCCAGCATCCGCAGGATGGACAACTCGCGGGTGGAAAGGCTTTCCAGCGCCTGGTGTTCGCTGCGCTGCTGAAAATCCAGCCTGACGGACATCTGCGGAAAATAGGCATAACCGGACTTCAAGGCATGGATGGCCTTGGTCAGCTCCTTGAGGTCGCTTTTCTTGGTCACAAAGCCGCGAGCCCCGGCCGAGATGCAGCGGTTGCAGAAGTGCTGCGCATCTTGGGAAGTGAACACCAGCACGCTGCACTCAGGGAACTGGGCCATGATCCAGACCAGCAGGTCCAGGCCATCGAAACCGTTCATCACCAGGTCCAGGATCACCAGGTCTGGCACGCGCTTCTTGATGAGGGCCCTGGCATCGGCCGCGCCGCTGGCGTCCCGGATGTGGGTGAACGCCTCATTCTGGCAAATAAGCCGCAGCGCCCCTCGTATGACAGGGTGGTCATCCACGATCAATACGTCTTTCAAGGCAATTCCCCAGGTCATTACAAACGGCACAGGCGCCATGACTGCACCGGACTCTTGCACAAGCGCCAGGACCTGACACCTGTCAGATCCGACAGTACAGACCAACGGTCTCTCTCAGCGTCCATGGCCCTGTCTGAGGGCACGGGTCCACGGTTGCAGCGACTCACTGGTTTGAGGATCGACCTGTTCCATCAGGCGCCGCAGGGAGGCAAGGTCTGGCAGTGGCGCCTGGTTCAGGTGCATGTTCGATCGGCGCGCGTCCGGCACCGGCGACACACTGGCCGGTTGTGCGTTGTAAATCATCCCATGGCGAACCTGTGGGTTATAGACCACAAAATCGTGCAGGTTCAGCGCCCCGCTTGCCAGCCCGGCATTGACGACGATCAGGTCGAACGGCTCGCTGCCATACTCCACCAGCGTCAGCAGCTCTTGCACATGGCTCACGGGGACAATCCGGAAATAGCCCTGTTGATTGAACAGGCGCTCCAGCACGATTCGATGAGCATGGTGTGGGTCGGCAATCAGGATACGGAGTGCTTTGTTCGGCATGGCAAGCTTTCCAATAGCAACGCGCCAGGTAGAAACCGGCTCAAGAACATTAAGGGTCGTCAGGCTAGAGGAAGCGTTTGGAAGGCGATGTAGGACTATTCCTAAAATTAAGCCAGACGAAGCCCTTGTGAGGTCTTCAGTTGCTCTGCCAGATGCTCGATGGCTTGGCGAAGATCTTCCACCGCTTGGGCGAGCAGCATGGTGTCGCCGCCCCGACAAGCGCTTTCCAGCGCATCGCAGGCGGCGATCAGGCGTTGCGCCTGGATGATCCGCGCCCCACCCTTGATCCGGTGCGCCAGGTCCGCCAGGCCCGGCAGGTCTTGTCGGCTGGACAGATGCAACAGTCGCGCTTGATCGTCGGCATTGCTGCTGAGCAGTTCCTCCAGCAGTGCCCTGAGGGCGGTCGTGTCGCCGCCGGTCAGTTGTTCCAGGCCGGTCAAATCAAAGCCATCGCTGGGCTGAGGCGTCCCCATGTCCGGCGTGACCGCAGCCAGGCACGCGTTGAGCGCACGAAGGCTGATGGGTTTGAACAAGCAATCGTCCATCCCGGCCTCGGCGCAGCGGTCCTTTTCCTCAGGCTGGGCATTGGCCGTGAACCCGAGGATCACCCCGGGCGAGAGGTTTTGCGCACGCTCTTCGTCGCGAATGGCCCGCGCCAGTTCATAGCCGCTCATCAAGGGCATGTTGCAATCAGTGATGACCACATCGAAGTGCTCGCTGCGCCAGGCGTGCAGACCTTCGACACCGTTCTGCGCTTCCTGGACACGATGGCCCAGGTAGCCCAGTTGCTGGGACAGCAACAAGCGATTGGCCGGGTAGTCGTCGACCACCAGGATACTCAGCGCCCGGCCCGGCACCAGCGCCTCGACCGCCACAGGCGGCGCGGTCGGCAAGGCATCGAGCGCCGGCAGGTCCAGCAGAATCTCGACCTGCGTGCCCTGCCCCGCCACACTACGCAACGTCAGGGTGCCGCCCATCATTTCGCACAAGGTGCGGCTGATGACCAACCCCAACCCGGAACCACTGCGGGCCGACTGGGTCGTGTGGCTCGCCTGGGCAAAGGGGCTGAACAGGCGGCGCTGGTCCTCCGGCGTAATCCCGCAGCCGGTGTCCTCGACGCGCAGGCAAATGCCTAGGTGCCCACGTTCAACGTCCGGTTCGCTGCGCACACTCAGGCGCACCTCGCCCTGGTCGGTGAACTTGATGGCGTTGCTCAACAGGTTCGAGACGATCTGCTTGAAACGCAACGGGTCGATCAACACGTCACGGTTGATCCCGGTGTCCAGCACCCGCAGCAGGCGCAGGTGTTTCTGTCGGGCCAGGCCTTCGAAAATCCGCGCCACCGACTCGGTCAATTCGTGCAGATTGGCCCGTTGCGGCGCCAGCGACAGCTTGCCCGACTCGATGCGGGCGATGTCGAGGATGTCGCCGATCAAGTCCAGCATGCCATGGGCGGCCCCCGAAGCAACCTCGATGGCGAACCGGTCCACGATGCCCTGGTCGGCTTTTTTCAGGGCCAATTCCAACAGGCCGATCACCGCGTTCATCGGTGTGCGGATCTCATGGCTCATGGTCGCCACGAAGGTGGTCTTGGCCCGATTGGCGTCATCGGCGCTTTGCTTGGCGACGCGCAATTGCTCCAGCAGGCGCCGCAGGTAAATGACCCAGCCCAAGGTCACCAGCAACAGCAGCGCAGCGACGGTGAACCCCTGGAGAATCGTGGTGCGGTTGCGCAGCCAATAACTGTCGTCGATCACCACCTCACTGCGCCAACGGTTGGTCAGCTCGTCCATCTCTTCGGGAGAAATGCTCAACAGTGCCTTGTCGAGAATCGAGTAAAGCTCCAATGCGCCCCGGTTCGTCGCCAACGCAACGCGCGCGGGCAAGGTGCCGACGGTACTGGTGACCTGCAGCTTGTCGCGGTACTGGCGGGAGATCATGTAGCGGGCGCTGATCAGCGGATTGACCGCAGCGTCCGCCGTGCCGGCGGCGACCATGGCCATGGCGTCGGCGGTGTTTTGTGCCGTCACCAACTGCACGCGGGGGAACTGCTCGAGCAGGAACTCGCGCAACACGGTGCCACGCACCAGCGCCAGGCGCTTGCCGGCCATCTGGTCCAGGGTGAGCGGGCCCTTCGCCCGAGCAGGCACCACCAGCACGAACGGGTTCGTCAGGTACGGTCGGGTAAAGCGCAATTCGTCTTCGAGTTCGGTGCTGGGTATGGCGGTCGCCAAGACGTCGGCCTTGCCGCTCTTGATCTGCCCGATCAAATCGTCAACCGAGCCGCCACGCTGCACATCGAATTTCAAACCGGTGCGCAAGCTGACCCTCGCCAGCACATCGGCGCCGATGCCGCGCAAATGGCCTTGTGCATCGAAGAACGTCAGCGGCAGGAAGTTTTCGTTGACCGCCACCCTGATCCGCGGATGAGCGTCCAGCCAGCGCTGTTCGTTGACGCTGAAATGCAGCACCTGCTGACCCGGCATACTCGCGCCGCCGGCACTCCAGCGCCTCAGGATGCTCATGTGTTCGCTGGCGGGGATGGCTTGCAGCGCAGCATTGACGATGCGCAACAGGCGCGTGTTGTCGCGGCTGACCGCAAAGGCGAACGGCTGCACTTCCATGCGCGAGAAATCGGCCAGTTGAATATTGTTCAGGTAATTCTTGCTGATCAGGTAGTTGGAACTGATCGAATCCCCCAGATAAACGTCGGCCTGGCCAAACGCCACGGCGCCGATGGCACTCAAGGTCGAGGGGAACAACTGCAAGGAAGCCTTGGGATAAAACGCCTCGACCGTCTCCGGCGGCAAGTAGTGATACAGCATCGCCACCCGCTTGCCCGCCAGGTCGGTGGGCAGGTCCTGGCTGTCGTTGATACGGGCCACGAGGGTCGGCAGGTCATCGGCGTAGGCCTGGGACATCGCCAGGTCCGGATCGGCGGCTTCGAAGCCGTTGGCGGTGCCGAGCATATCGATTTCACCGCCGCGCAGGGCCTGGAGCGATTCGGCACGGGATGGATAGCGCTGGACCTCGACCCTGACGTGCAGGAGCTGCCCGAGCAATTGCGCATAGTCGGCGGTCAGGCCTTCATAGTCGCGACCATTGCCGGTGATGCTGAACGGCGCGTAGTCCGGCGCCGAGGCGCCCAGTTGCAACGTGCCCTTTTGGCGCAGCCAGGTCCAGTCGGCATTGTCCAGGGACACCGAATAATCGCTCACATTGGAGCGCCCGAGCACCTGCAGCGACTCAGGCGCCGCGCCCACCGGTGGCGCCATACTCACTGAGCCCAGCAACAGCGCCACCAGGCCTGTGCGGAAAAGCAGCATCATCTGGTCAGGTTGTTTCGTTTGGCGTAGTCGGCCCGGCGCACCACCCACTGCACATTCAGTCAGGGTGGCCGGCTGAGGGGTTCAGACTGCCAATACGAGGGAACAGCGAACCGGCGATGCGCCTGTCGAACAGACGCATGACATGAGTGTAGGAAATTTCTGAAGAATTTCCTGGCTGGCTTGCGGTTGCTTTGTAGGAGCTGGCGAAGCCTGCGATCTTTTGATCTTTCACTTGGGACTCAAGTGTTTGGGAAAGATCGCAGGGGCGATGCGCAGATTAGTGCGCGTCCCACTGCCGCACGCGAACGCGGCAGTGCTTCATGGCGTTGACGATGTGTTTTTCCACCAGCGCCCGGGAAATGCCCAGGCGTTCGGCGATTTGCGGGTGGGACAAGCCTTCGAGCTTGCGCAGCAGGAAGCTCTCGCGGCACAGCGGCGGCAGCTCGGCCAGGGCACGCTGGAGCATGTCCAGGCGCTGGCCGTGGTCGAGGCTGGTCTGGGGCGACGGGGTGAAGAAGCGCTCTTCGTTGTCCAGCACCTCCAGGGACTCGCCCTGGCGCAGGGTATTGCGCCGATGCCCGTCGATCACCAGGTTCAATGCCGTGCGATAGAGGAACGCGCGGGGCTGTTCAATGGGGGTGTCGCTGGCGCGTTCCAGCACCCGTATATAAGCGTCATGCACCACATCCTCGGCCACCTGGCGGTTGCCTAGCCTGGCGTTCAGGAAACACACCAGCTCGCGATAGTAGTTTTCCAACATGACTCCCGTGCGCAATGGCTGCGACCACTATCCCTGTGCCCACTCGGCATGCCTGGGATAGGCAATGGCACGACAGTGGCAGATCAGTCGCGTAATCTATAGTAATTCTCATATAGATTTAAAGCGTTGGTTTGTATCCGGGCTGATTCATTCGGACAAATGGGGCGCCAGGGGCGCTTTCGTGGCTGCCCTCGCTAAATATTTCATACCACCCAATCCCGCCCGAAGCGCTCGTTTACCAGAACAGCCTCCCGTCCCTGCCGTTCCTGCTGTTCAACCGGCCCCATTTCTGAAGAAAACGCCGTTTTTTCAAAGTGAACCGCATCACTCACAAGCGCTTTTTGATTCTCGCGCGAATCAGAACTGCGGTTTGTACGTCACGCTGAACATCAGATTACGCGGATCACCAAAGTTGTTGTTGCCATTGAGCTGGTTGTAAGCAGACGTTATGTACGTCTTGTCAAACAGGTTGTTGGCATTGACCGCCAAAGCAATTTCCGGCGTCAGCTGATAGCCCACACGGGCATTCCATACGGTGTAACCCGGGATTTCACGATCATAGTCGTAAACCATCGTGTGGCTTTGGGTGGTGAAGCCCAAGCCGGTGCTGACACGGCTCCAGTCGCCAGTGAGCTGGTAGTTGCCCCACACCCGCAGCATGTGCTTCGGCGTCCAGGTGCTGTAGATGCTGCCTTCATTGCTCGGATCCTCCAGGTACTTGGTGGTGTTGTAGGTGTAACCCGCAAACAACTGCAGGTTGTCCATCACTTCACCACTGATTTCGGCGTCGATCCCCTGGCTACGCACTTTGCCTGAGGCTACCGAGCAACCCGAGCCACCACACCCCGAACCGCCGTCGTTGATCGCACGGTTCTCATGGTCGTAGCGGAAGACAGCCAGGGAGGTATTGACCCGACCATCCATCAATTCGCCCTTGAGGCCGACTTCATAGTTGCTGCCGACTATCGGCTTGAGCACCGAACCGCCGGCGTCCCGATTGGTCTGCGGCTGGAACACATCGGTATAGCTGGCATACACGGCCCATTCACGGCTCAGGTCATAGATGATCCCGCCGTAGGGCGTGACCACGCCGGTTTCAGTTCCGGTGCTTGGCGTGTTGGTGACAATACCGTTGGCCGCGGTTTCGGTTTTCGATTTGTAGCTGTAGTCATACCAACTGACCCGGGAACCCAGCACCAACGTCAGGTCGTCGACCGGCTTGACACGCCATGTGCCGTACACACCCTTCTGGCGAATATCGTACTTACTAAGGGTGCCCTGACCGCCCGCGGCGATCAGACTGTCGTAGCTGATGTCCGGACGGTCATTGTTCAGATCGAAGATGGAGTCGCTGGTGTTGTTGAAGGTACGGGCGTAGCGATCATCCGTCTCCAACTGAGAAAAGTTGCCGCCCAGCATGACCTCCTGCTCCATCGACAAGGCTTCGAACTTGCCGGTCAGGTTCATGTCCAGACCAGCCTTGGTGGACTGGAAATCGGTCGCGAAGTCGGCATATTGCACGCCACTGCCATCCGCCAAGAGCCCCCCACCCCTTTGGACTCGCTGGTTTTTCGCCTGGTTGTCTTCGGTCATGTACACGGCGCCGACCTTGAAAGCCCAGTCATCGTTGAAGCGATGCTCCAGATCGGTGTAGTAGGTGGTGACATCGATTTCGGACCGGTTCCAGCGCGCGCCGGTGTAGGTGGAGCGCGACACGTCCGGCATCGAACCGTCGACGTAGCGTGGCAGGCCACGGATGTTGCCGCGCGATTCGCCGTTGGATTGGCTGACCGCGAAGCCCAGGGTGGTGTCTTCGTTCAGGTCGACGTCCAGCGCGCCGTACAGCGAATGGGTCTTGCTCCACGCATGGTCGACGAACGAGTTGCTCTGGTCTTCGTCGACCACGATGCGGCCACGAATGTTGCCGGCCTGGTTCAGCGGGCCGCCGGCGTCCAATTGCAGGCCGTAGTGATCCCAGGAGCCGGCCTTGCCGGTCAAGGTCACGGTGGGTGCGTTCTGGCCGCGCTTGCGCACCAGGTTGACGGCACCACCGGGGCTGCCAGTGCCTTGCAACAGGCCGGAGGCGCCGCGCATGATTTCCAGGCGGTCGAAGAAGATCAGGTCCTGGGTCGCCCAGTTACCCAGCGAATAGGTGTTACGCGGGATCGGCACACCGTCGTACTGCCAGTCGTCGATCTGAAAACCACGGGACGACAGGATCATGCCTTGGCCGACGCCTTGCAGGCCGACGATGCCGGTGGTCTGGTTGACGGCGTCCTTGAGGCTGACCAGGTTCTGGTCATCCATCTGCTTGCGCGTCATCACAGTGATCGACTGGGGAATTTCCTTGAGGGTGTGGGTGCCCTTGCCAATGGTCACGGCGTTGCTGGTGTATGAGTGGCTGCCTTCGGTGGTCGCGTCCACCGACTCTGCACTGATGGTGGTCGCGCCCAGCTCGAGGCCTTCACCGGCAGAACCGCGCACCAGCATCAAGGTATTGCCCTCGACGCTGTAACGCACGCCAGTACCTTTGAGCAGTTCGGCAATGGCCGCCTGTGGGCTCATCTTGCCGCTGACACGGGTGCTCTTCAGGTCGGCCATATCAGCAGCGTTGTAGATCACTTGCTGGTTGGTCTGCTGACCGAACGCTTGCAGTGCCTTGGGCAGCGGTTGCGCAGCAATGTTGATGCTGACGTCTTCAGCCATCACCTGAGCGCTGAGGGGCAGTACGCAGACCAACCCCAGACCGGCCAACACCCGCCGCGAACGCAGGCCGCGGGACATGACGAGTGCCTTGAACAGAGGTTTCAACTCATGAATGGATGACATCGTGCTCTCTATTATTGGTAGAAGTAAAAGTCCATGGGGCCAAAGGGTCCGCTGCTCGCCAGCACACGTGGACCCGCACGGTCGACTGCCCTGGGGCAATGTCTCGATGCGTGGCCGGCCGCCCCCTCCCCGGGCACGGTCATCTGGCTGGACGAAACCCTTGCCGGACAAACCGGTGCCCGGACGTCCTGCCCGCCCCGATTTGCCCACATACCTAAGTAAGACGCAGCACATGCCAAAAAACGGAATGAGTTTATTTATCATTCGCGAAAAAGATCAAAAAAAGGCCGTCGCTGTTGGGCGACGGCCTTTTGTGTCGTGTGCCCTCCAATGTGGGGGCGGTACTTGAATGAGCCTGGGAATCAAATCAGGCGCTGATCGCCAACCCATGCCGCCGATGATGCACGCTCAACTGATCCTTGATCAGCCGCAGCACCTTGGCCTCGTGCTCGTGAATGAAGAAATGCCCACCGGCCAGCATGTCCACCGAAAAGCTGCCCGTGGTCTCCTGGCGCCAGCCAATCAGTTGCTCCGTGGTGGCCTTGTCGGTGGTGCCGCCGAGCACATGCACTGGGCAGTTGAGCGGCGGTCGGATTCGCGGCTGGAAACGTCCGCACAGCAAAAAATCGGCTCGCAGGATCGGCAAGGTCAGGGCCATCAGTTCTTCATTGGCCAAGATCTCTTCGCTGGTGCCGTTGAGGGTGCGCAGTTGCTCGATCAGTTCAGCGTCGGTTTTCGCTTCGGCGAAACCGCGGTCATAGTCGGCCCGCATCGTCGGTGCCGCGGTGCCGGACGCAAACAGCGCCACCGGTTCCGGGCAGCCGAGCTCACGCAGGGCATGGCCGATCTCGCAGGCCAGCAGCGCGCCCAGGCTGTGGCCGAACAAGGCGTAAGGGGCCTGGAGCGTCGCGGACAGCTCCCGTGCCAACTGCATCGCCAACGGCCCCATGTCGGTGTGCAGCGGCTCATCGAAGCGCGCCCCGCGACCCGGCAGTTCCACCGGTTGCACGTGCAGCCATTGCGGCAACTTGCGCCGCCAGCGGCTGTACACCATCGCGCTGGCGCCGGAATAAGGCAGGCACAGCAGGGTCAGTTGGGTCACTGCGGTTTTCTCCGATTGGTCGTGTAAGCAAGATAACGAAATCGTAACCCACCGATTTAGTCAAAACCGTGACGTTCGCTACGAGATGACGATACTTGTGGGAGCAAGGCTTGCCCGCGATGAACGATAACGCGGTTCATCTTCCCACCCGACCTTATACTGGCGATGCCTCGACTCACGCCGCCACACAGGAGAACGCCATGAGCTGGTCCGCCAAGCAATACGTCGCCTTCGAACAGGAACGCACCCGTCCGTCCCGAGACCTGCTCGCCGCCATTGCCCCCACCCAGGCCGGCTCGGTGATCGACCTGGGTTGCGGCCCGGGCAACTCCACCGAGCTGCTGGTGGAACATTTCAGCAGCGCCACGGTGCGCGGCCTGGACAGTTCCAGCGACATGGTCGACGCCGCACGCAAACGCCTGCCCGCCGTGGCGTTCGACACCGTCGACATCGGCCAATGGGATGAACCCGGGCCGTTCGACGTGATCTTCGCCAACGCCGTGCTGCAATGGCTGCCCGACCACGCCACCCTGCTGCCCTCGCTGGTGGGCAAACTCGCCCCCGGTGGCAGCCTGGCGATCCAGATGCCCGACAACCTGCACCAGCCCTCCCACCGCCTGATGCGGGAAATCGCCGTCAACGGTCCGTGGGCCAGCCAACTGGCCGGGGCGGCTGACTCACGGACCGAAGTGGCGGACGCCAGCACCTATTACGCGATCCTCAAACCCCACTGCAGCCGCGTCGATGTGTGGCGCACCACCTACCATCACCCCTTGGCCGGTGGCGCCGCAGGCGTGGTGGAATGGTTCAAGGGCAGCGGCTTGCGCCCGTTTCTCGACCCGCTGGATGAGACGCAACGCGAGCAGTACCTGGCGCAGTACCTCAAGGCGATTGAACAGGCTTATCCCACCCTGGAGGATGGGACGGTGCTGCTGCCGTTTCCCCGGGTGTTCATGGTTGCGACGCGTTAGGGCAACGGTCGATGACGCGGCGATGGGGGCTAAATTTCTGCTCCAGCCCCTCGTTACCTGCTAAGACCAAAAACCCGCAAGAGTGACCGCCGTGGACCTGCAAACCATCCTGGGCAAGCTGTTCGCCAATGCCGGCGCCGTTGGTATCGAAGGCGTCTTCCAGTTCGTGTTCGGTCCGCACCACCAGCGGGCGCCTGAAGATCGGCGGCAACATGGGCCTGGCGACGTTGCTGCCGCAGATCATCGACCATGCCCGGCATGGCGGTGGCGAGGAAGCAGATGGAGTAGCCGCCCCGCGGGCTGGACGGCTGTGATTTCAACCGGACGCGCCGGGCTACCAACACTTCCCCCCACGCCCGCGACGTGACCTTCATGCGCGTGACATTGGAAGCTGGGGATTGGCGGTTTTGCCGGAAGGCTGGTTCCATCAGGTGGAGTTGGTAACTACGGCGTTGTCGGTGAATTTCTGGGTGAAGTCGGGGTGGGGTCGGTAACAGCCGAACACCGCTTTCGTGGCGAGGGGATTTATCCCCGTTGGGCTGCGCAGCGGCCCCAAAAGCAACGATCTCGATCTTACTGGCACACCGAGTTGTCTGGTTGGGCTGCTGCGCAGCCCAGCGGGGATAAATCCCCTCGCCACACGGGAATAGCGGACCAACTGAGCCATCTCGCAGCTTGTTGAAAAGTACTTTAAAAACATGGGGTTTTAATTTGTTCCATGAGAGCTCCCGCTGGGCTGTGTAGGAGCTGGCGAAGCCTGCGATCTTTTGATCTTTCGCTTAAGACTCAAGTGTCTGGGGAAAGATCGCAGCCTCGCTTCGCTCGGCAGCTCCTACATCACCCAACTGAACTCTGCACGCCTCACACCAGTCAGCAGGTAAGGCCCTCCGTTCAAGGTGCTAGACCATGCAGATATCCCTCGCCCGACAGGTTGCCCTGGTCACCGGCGCCAGCTCCGGCATTGGCGCAGGCGCGGCCAAGGCGTTGGCAGACGCGGGTGCCGCGGTGGTACTCAACTACCACTCCAGCGCCGGTCCGGCCGAAGCGCTGGCCCGTGAAATCAACGCCAACGGCGGCCGCGCCATCGCCGTCGGCGCCGATGTTTCGAAAGAGCCGGACGTCGAGCGGCTGTTCGCCCAGGCCCTCGATGCCTTTGGCACGCTGGACATCCTGGTTGCCAATTCCGGCCTGCAGAAAGATGCACCCGCCGTCGATATGCACTTGGATGACTGGAACACCGTGATCGGCACCAACCTCACCGGCCAATTCCTCTGCGCCCGCGCCGCCCTGCGGATCTTCAAGCGCCAGGGCATTCGCCAGGGCGTGTCCCGGGCCGCTGGCAAGATCATTCACATGAGCTCGGTGCATCAGCGCATTCCGTGGGCGGGCCACGCCAATTACGCCGCGTCCAAGGGCGGTGTCGATCTGCTGATGCAGAGCCTGGCCCAGGAAACCAGCCACCAGCGCATCCGCATCAACAGCATCGCCCCGGGCGCCATCCGTACCCCCATCAACCAGGACGCCACCGAAGGCGAGCAGGAACAGAAACTGCTGGAGCTGATTCCTTACGGTCGCGTCGGCGATGTGGAGGACGTTGCCAACGCGGTGGTCTGGTTGGCCTCGGACTTGTCCGATTATGTGGTGGGCACCACGCTGTTCATCGATGGCGGGATGAGCCTTTATCCGGGATTTCGCGGCAATGGCTGATCATGACGAACCGCAAAGCCCCATCGAGAACCACGGCATCATCGGCGACATGCGCAGCGCCGCGCTGGTCAACGACCGAGGCAGTGTCGACTTTTTCTGCTGGCCGGAATTCGACAGCCCAACGATCTTTTGTTCGCTGCTGGATACGCCCGAAGCGGGTATTTTCCAATTGGCTCCGGACCTGCCGAACGCTCGTCGCCAGCAGATCTACTTGCCCGATACCAACGTGCTGCAAACCCGCTGGCTGAGCGACGGCGCCGTGGTGGAAATCACCGACCTGCTGCCCATCGGCGACAGCGAGGATGATTTACCGGTGCTGATGCGCAAGGTGCACATGACCGTCGGCAGCGCGAAGTTCAGCATGCGCTGCGCCGTGCGGCATGACTACGCCCGGGCCGCCACCACGGCGCGCCAGGACGCTGCCCACATCTGTTTCGAGGCGCCGGGGCACCCGAGCCTGCGCTTGTGCGCCGACCAGCCCATGACACTGGACGGCAATGCGGCGGTGGCCGAATTCACCCTGGAACAAGGCCAGAGCGCCGAGTTCCTGCTGGGCGGCATCGACGACCCGCGCCTTCAGGACGATCTCAGCGCGATATGCCTGGAACGCACCCTGGCGTTCTGGCGCGGCTGGATCGGCCAATCCAATTATCGCGGACGCTGGCGGGAAGTGGTCAACCGCTCGGCCCTGGCCCTGAAGCTGCTGACCTCGCGCAAACACGGCGCCATCCTCGCCGCCGCCACCTTCGGCCTGCCGGAAACTCGCGGTGGCGAGCGCAACTGGGATTACCGCTACACCTGGATCCGCGACGCCTCCTTCACTGTCTACGCGTTCATGCGCCTGGGCTTCGTCGAAGAAGCCAACGCCTACATGCGCTGGCTGCGCGGGCGGGTCAGCGACTGTTGTGACCAGCCGACCAAACTCAACATCCTCTACGGCCTGGACGGCAGGCTGGAGCTGCCGGAAACCGAGTTGCCGCACCTGAGCGGCTTCGGCAATGCGCGACCGGTACGCATCGGCAACCTGGCCTACAAGCAGGTGCAGTTGGACATTTTCGGCGAACTGATGGACGCGGTGTACCTGGTCAACAAATACGGCGAAGCCATCTCCCATCAAGGCTGGAAACACACCGTCGACGTGGTCGACCAGGTGTGCAAGGTCTGGCAGGACAAGGACGTGGGTATCTGGGAAATGCGCGGCGACAAGCAGCATTTCCTGCATTCGCGGCTGATGTGCTGGGTCGCTGTGGATCGCGCCATCCGCCTGGCTGAAAAACGCTCCCTGCCCGCCCCATTCGCCCGCTGGGACGAGACGCGCCAGGCCATCTACCAAGACATCTGGACAAACTTCTGGAACGACGAACACCAGCACTTCATCCAGCGCCTGGGCAGCACCGCCCTGGATGGCTCGATGCTGTTGATGCCGCTGGTGCGCTTCGTCAGCGCCCGCGATCCGCGCTGGCTCTCGACGCTCGATGCCATCGAAAAAGACCTGGTGCGCGACGGCATGGTCTATCGCTACCGCAACGACGACAGCCCCATCGACGGCCTCAGCGGCATCGAAGGCTCATTCGCGGCCTGCTCGTTCTGGTACGTCGAATGCCTGGCCCGCGCCGGCCGCGTGGAAAAAGCCCAGCTGGAGTTCGAACAACTGCTGCGCTACGCCAACCCGCTGGGGCTGTACGCCGAAGAGTTCGACAGCCACGGCTACCACCTGGGCAACACTCCCCAAGCCCTGACCCACCTGGCACTGATCAGCGCGGCGAGCTTTCTGGACCGCAAGTTGAGCGGGGAGAAAACGCATTGGCAGCCGTGAGCTGCCCTTCAGCCTGAACGCGATCCCTGTGGCGAGGGAGCTTGCTCCCGCTCGACTGCGCAGCAGGCGCAAAAATCTTGGGGTCGCTTCGCAACCCAGCGGGAGCAAGCTCCCTCGCCACAGGGAAAGCGGTGTGCTGGCTATCGCGCTGAGTCGCTCAATTCGATGTCATCCAACGCACGGTTGGCCAGCAACCTGGCCAGCTCGATCAACTGCTGAATCCCCAGCGCAACATGCCGTCGGGAACCTTCCAGCTCGAACCCCAGGTCGCTGACCAACGCATCGGCCGAGGCCAGGGTTTCGCTGAGGGTGGTCAGCACCGATTCGGTATTTAGCCCGGGGACCACGGTGAAAACCTGGCCGTTCTGGGTGTCGGGTTTGGGCGGGGTGGGCGACAAATGCATATTCAGCGCCCGGTCGGCGGC
>NZ_CAKKMI010000006.1:0-136489 GCF_918698105.1 Pseudomonas brassicacearum
CCCTTGCCCCCATCCAAACGAGCGCCATAGAGCCCGAACGCGTCGACCCCTATACCTACGGTGCCCTGAGTAAACCCGGAGGAAAACTTTCCGATTACAGCTTGGCCCCATTCGGCTTTGTCCTCTCGCCGATCATCATAGTCTCGGCTGATGTAAGCATTTCGAAGCAATATATTGAAATGGCTATCTTCAACGAATCCAGCTGATGCTGATTGATCGGCGGCCATGACGTGTCCCGCAGCCAGACATCCGAGCAGGGTTAAGCCCGAGCGATAACTCCCCATGCTTTTTTCACCTTATAATTTATAAATATTTATCAGGAAGCAGACTTATAACGTTTTTATTTTCTTATGGTACTGACACGCCACCGATATCGACTTTTGAGGGCTGCCGGTTCAAGAAATACAGCACGGATATAACGACTGTCCAGATACCGCCCGCATAAAGTGAAACCCGAGTCTCTGACTCATAACCCAGCATGAACAATACAAACGCCACAAATAACAAACAAATCGCCGGGGAGATTTTTCGCAACGGCATCGGATAATCATTGATGACACCGGACTTCCTGATTCGACGCTGGAAAAATATGTAGGTCAACGTAATCATTCCCCACGTCCAAGCTACGTTGAAGGCTAACAAGGACATCATGTAGCCAAACGCACGATCTGGAACCGCGTAATTCAGAACCACCCCAAAAGCCATACAGGCGACCGTTGCGAACACCGCACGCGCAGGGATTCCATTGCTACGAACTTTTTGGAGCATTTTGGGTGCTTGACCTTCGTCGGCCAATCTTTTGAGTATGCGCCCACCACTAAACAGAATGCAGTTGAAACTGGAAAGGGCAGCGGTTATCACTACGAAGTTTATAATGCCCGCGGCTTCTTTAATGCCCAGGCGTTCAAATGTTGTAACAAACGGGCTGCCCTGCGTTCCGATCTGATCCCAGGGATAAATGGCCAGAATCACTGCAATCGCTGCTACGTAGAACAGCAGAATTCGCCACAGCACAGAGTTGATAGCCCGCGGGATGGTTTTCTTTGGATCTTCCGACTCCGATGCCGCAATACCGATCATTTCCACGCCAGCGAAGGCATACGCTACGATGGGCAACGAAATCAACATGCCGCTGATGCCATTGGGAAACCAACCACCATGCTGCCAAAGATTGGAGAGCCCCAGCGGTACGCCATTGTTGCCCCAGCCGGTAACAATCATCATTCCGCCCCCAGCAATAAGGGCCAGGATCGTCGCGACCTTGATGAGTGCGAACCAGAACTCGGCTTCACCGAAGGCGCGAACCGCAAGGAGATTCAGCGCACAAATTGATGCGATGGAAAAACAAACCCAAGTCCACTGCGGCACATCAGGGAACCAAGCCTTCATGTAAATACCGACCGCAGTCGATTCAGCGACCCCTACCCCAACCATCAAAATCCAATAGTTCCAACTGGATAAAAAACCCGCATACGGTCCGAGGTATTCGTGTGCATAGGCGGCAAATGAGCCGGAAACCGGGTTATGAACGGTCATTTCACCCAGCGCGCGCATAATCAGGAATATCACACCGCCACTGATGATGTAGGCCAAAAGGACAGAGGGTCCAGCGGACTTAATCGCTGATGCTGACCCCAGAAAGAGGCCGACACCAATGGACATGCCCAACGCCATAAAAGATATCTGGCGAGAGCTGAGAAGTTTATTTGCCATGTTGTGAACACCTACCGATAGCCTAATTGTTATTGAAATTAGCTTTTTCCGCCGAAACGACTTGGATGCCATTTTCGCCGGCTGGCTGCACGCTGAGCCTCCTCACCAGCCGAAGCGGCACCAATGCCTGACTGCCTGTTTGCACCCTACTCTGCTCTGCCTGTTTTCCGCTTCTCCCATGGCCACCGAAACCGATGCACTGCTGCCGTGAAAAACACGCAGCCCCACCATCTCCTCGACTGAATACACCATTCTCGACAAGGTCCACCCAAGCCTAAAATTTGCGTATACGCGAAAACCATATAAAACTACTGGAGAAGATTTTTATCAAGCTTTTTTTGCTAATACGCAAATTTAGCGAAAGTCAGAGGTGCGAAATGGCTGCCCATTCTCGACCCTGCACAGTTCCTTGTGCGGAACGGCTGCATGCCGAGCCCGGTGGCCGGTCTCGTGGGCAACTGACCTCGCGAAACAGATTTAGCTCTGTTCACGGGTCAAGAGAAGGACGTGACGACGCCGTCACAGTCCCACATGGACATGCCTGGAACAGCGCCGCTGCAAACTGTGTGCGTAACGGCGAGAACTAACGATTGGGGAAAGGTCGGTAGCCGTGATCACTCAATGGGAGGCTCATCATGCCCTTTTCGCGCAAGGAGCATGTGGTCGCTTTCCGCTGTGATCACACCGATTATTTTGGCCAACTGCTTGCTGACACTGATGTAGACATGACCAACACGACTGTCAAAATATAGTGAGTCGCCTTTCCCCAGGCGAGTCACTTCACCTGTTTCGAAATGCACCTCAACTGCCCCAGCGAGCACATAGATGAATTCCACCCCAGAGTGCCTGGCGAAGTCTTCTGGGCTATTGATTTTGCGGGCGTGGATCGTACCCAAGACAGGGTTGATGGGCTTGCCACTCACGGCGGTGGCGAGAAACTCATAGGTGAACGAGAGTCCCCTGTAGGCCACGCCTTCCCCGGCCCGAGTTACAACCGGCCCCTGATCAGGTGGCAACGACTCATAGTCCTGGGAGAACAGCGTGCCTATATCCAACTGTAAAGCCTGAGCCAGGGCGGCGACATTTTCATAGCCTAATGCAAGTTGCCCTCGCTCCGCTCGGGAGATAGTGGTGATCGAAACGTTCGAACGCTCCGAAAGCTGAACCAGCGTCCAGCCTCGCTGCTTACGGGCGGTCCGCAGGCGCACCCCGAGGGTTTCGGGGTTCAAC
Source organism: Pseudomonas brassicacearum (assembly GCF_918698105.1). Lineage (GTDB taxonomy): Bacteria > Pseudomonadota > Gammaproteobacteria > Pseudomonadales > Pseudomonadaceae > Aquipseudomonas > Aquipseudomonas brassicacearum_F. The sequence goes on from NZ_CAKKMI010000006.1 coordinate 2,944, forward strand.
AAATTAGGGGTTCTTGCTGCATGGTTAGACTTGCTTTTCACGACACCTCCTGCGTGGGCATCGATTCTATCATTGAAGTCTCACCAAGATGTTAACACTTCGCGTTAACGCAAAAACAGATCAGCACTCGGCCCTAGCACGCTTCCTCGGCAAGTCCAAACCCGCCAAACGATGCCGCAGTTCATAAACGAGCGCTAGCAAACGTTGACTCCTCGCTTGCCTGACTCAAAATCGACAGTGCTCCAAAGGGTGATGAAACCAAATCTTGCGATATCGGAATCAAAGCGATCTGTTGAGCGGTATTAGAGCCTACGCGTTCGTCTCGCGGCGGAATGCCGTAGTATTCGCGATAGCACTTGGAGAAGTGCGGCGTGGAGACGAAACCGCAAATTGAAGCAACTTCGATGATTGAGATCGGCGTCTGCTTGAGTAATTGTCGCGCACGAATCAGCCGCAGCTTGAGGTAATAGCGCGACGGCGAACAGTGCAGAAATTTCTGGTATAGCCGCCGAACGGGAATGCTACTCCCGTTTCTGCTGAGGTAGCAATGTACGAACGAGGCGCATTGCCGTGGGATCTCAAGATCCTCGCTTTAGGGTTTTGGAAGGTCTGAAGATCAGCGGCGATGGTGCGCAGCATGTGCTCCGCATGATATTGCAACGCCAGCATGTCCATCCCCTCAGCCGCAGGCCTCAGCCTCCTGGCGAAGTCCTTCCACTGCTGAAGGATCGGTTCCATGTTTTGTATAATGAAATCAGCCAAGCGCATGTTCTGCTCCGCATTATGCACCCATTTGAACGCTTATCGCTCGGAGTAGGTATGCTAGCCAGTAATGGAATCGTTGCTACGCCAATCGTTCGGTTTGAGACGTATCGCTTTGCCAGTTTTTCAGGTTTAGACAGCGTGCCGCGGCTGTTTTGTACATTTAACGGATGCCTCCTACTGGTCCTCGCTGAACGTTATAAAGAAAGGAAGGGGTAGGTACGAGTTTGACACGGCGAGTCCTCCTTAGAAAAAAGCGTAGCAGTGATGCTCCGTTGGCGGCGATTTCATTCAGGCCATGAGAAATGGCGAAACCAACCATGCGCTGGCCGGTTGTTGTCACAGGAGCGCTCCAAAAGCTGGGTCCTTTCCACATCTTTGACACCTAAGTGCCTGCAACCCCGACGGCATCACTACATGACCATAGAGCACGGGTGTGGCGGTATCAATCAAAGCCGAAACGCCCATGAATGTGGGCGAAAAGTCATACTGGGCCGGCGTTATTGCATGCATATAAGGGAAAACTTCATTGAACGGCCCTTCGCAGCCGTCAACGCGCCGACGTATTGCCGCCACATATCATCACAGTTGCCCCCGTATCAAAGATCAGCATGTAAGTGTCCTGGGCGACATCTAACTTTACGAGTAAAAAGCTATAAAAGTCTGTATCGCCTCTTGTTGCTTCAAAAAAAGTTACTCGGGTCTCGGGCAAAACGATATCACGCAGGGCTGGCCTTACAGAGGTTGTCAGATAGGGCTGTTCAGGTATTAACTAACAGAATCCAACGATTCGACTCAATCGGGGCGCCCAAACTTGAAAATTAGTAAAGAATCGATCTCTAGCACGGACGATCTGAGTTTTTTTAATCGTGTTGCCAATCACGGCACCTTGACCGCCGTCGCTCGAGAACTGGGCCTGTCGCTACCGGCTGTGAGCAAGCGCCTTACGCTGCTTGAGCAGCGCTTGGGCGTGCAGTTGATCAGACGGACCACGCGAAGGCTGGATCTCACACCTGAGGGATTGCTTTATCTGGAAGGAGCTAGACCGATCCTGCGCCAATTGGAAGAACTCGAGAGTGCGTTGGGAAATCGCCAACCCCTGCTAAGGGGAAAGCTGAATATCAACGCTTCCTTTGGTTTTGGTCGGCGCCACGTAGCCCCCTTATTGTCCGCATTCGCCGCAGAGCATCCGGATCTGGAATTATCATTGCAGCTATCCAGTCAGCCTCTCAATTCGCTGGATGAAACTATCGACATCGATATTCGAATCGGCGCCCCCCCTGACTCGCGCCTCATCGCACATCATCTTGTGGCCAACCCGCGCATACTTTGCGCATCACCCGCTTACTTGAAGCGCTTCGGAGCTCCCCGTGCAGTGTCGGATCTCGCACAGCACAACTGCATCGTGCTCAGGCAATATGAGAGCGATTATGCCATCTGGAGATTTTCACGCGCCGGAAATGACTACAGTCAAAAAGTGCATGGCACCCTTTCCAGCAATGACGGTGAAGTGGCGATGCGACTAGCGTTGGATGGCCATGGGTTGATCCTTCGTTCGCACTGGGATGTCCAAGAGCACTTGGCTTCGGGCAAACTGGTGGCATTGTTGTCTGACTACGAAGCTCCGCAAGCCGACATCTTCGCCGTGTACCAACAACGGCGTCATGTACCTCAACGTATTCGCGAATTTACCCGCTTCCTTGCACAAAAACTCACAGAGCGCCTCCGTTGATATCACTTCACAGCGTTTGATGCCCAATGAACCTGTATCCAGGGCGCTCAAACGCACCTGTAATCATTATTAACTTAAATTCAATATTGGCTTTCTTTCCAGACCAATTACCAGATCGCGGCAATTCAATAGACTGAGGCGTCAGAAGAGCAATCATCAGGTGCCCCATGAACCCAACGATCCGCCACAATGCTGAACATCAGGCCCAGCGTAAAGACACGCAAACCGAACAACAGGGTGGACCGAGCATTGAACTCAATAAGCTGTTGGCATTTCGCGAGCAGTTGGGGACCCAGACCACTGCCGAGATTCGGTTTGACGCGGCCACAAGGGCAGTTTATGCCTCCGAAGCATCAAACTATCGTCAATTGCCCATTGGCGTAGTGATCCCTCGAACCATCGACGATCTGATCAAAACGGTAGCCCTATGCGCCGCTGCGGATTTGCCTATTTTGCCCCGAGGCGCAGGTACGTCCATGTGCGGACAATCGGTCAATGCCGCAGTCATTATTGACACATCCAAGCACCTCACACGCATTCATGACGTTGATCCGCTGGGTAAGCTCGCTCGTGTCGAACCGGGAGTCATTTGCGATCAATTGAAGTCAGCGGCAGCAGGATATGGCTTGACCTTCGGACCCGATCCGGCGACTCACAGTCGATGTACGCTGGGCGGAATGATCGGTAACAATTCCTGCGGCGCCCATTCGGTCATGGCTGGCAAGACTGTGGAGAACATCGAGCGGTTGGAAGTACTGACTTACGATGGTGAAAGGTTTTGGGTAGGGCCGACCGACGAAGCAACCTATCAAGCGCATCTGGACGCCGGTGGGCGACGGGCAGAAATCGTCCAAGCGCTTAAGACGTTGGTGGATGAAAACCTTGAAGCTATTCGCACTGGTTTTCCAAAATTGAAGCGTCGGGTATCAGGCTATAACCTGGATCAACTGCTGCCTGAAAACGCTTTTAATATTGCGCGTGCCTTAGTTGGAGTTGAGGGTACCTGCATCACGGTACTACAGGCAGAAACGACGCTGGTTAAGAATCCTGGCCATCGGGTATTGGTGGTGTTTGGCTTCGCTGACATTGTTTTAGCCGCTGACTCGGTGCCCCAGTTGTTACCCCTGAATCCTATTGCGATGGAAGGGCTGGACGAGGGAATTATCGGCGGACTGCGTGTGCGAGGTATGAAACTGGAGGACATCGCCGAACTGCCGGAGGGTAATGCTTGGTTGATGGTTGAGTTTGGATCAGACTCGATGGAAGGCGCAATGCAGGCGGCGCAAAACGCCGTGGATATTTGTATGAGTCTGCCCGGGGCGCCAAGCGTTAGATTGATCGGCGATAAAGTCCTGATGAACCGTATTTGGACCATTCGTGAAACCGGTGCATCGGCGACCTCGCTCGGACTAGATCCGCACGAGCCCGATCCAATTGTGGGCTGGGAGGACGCAGCTGTCGAACCTGAACAATTGGGCGCCTACTTGCGCGATTTCATCGCACTGGTTGAACGCTATGGCTACAAAACCAATCTCTATGGCCACTTTGGCGACGGATGCATACATTCGAGAATTACATTCAACCTCAAATCTCAACGAGGCATTGATCAATGGCGCGCCTTTTTGGATGAAGCAGCGCGCCTGGTAGTCAAATATGGTGGATCGCTGTCGGGTGAACATGGCGATGGCCAAGCCAAGGGCGAATACCTGCACATCATGTATTCAGCGCAAGTGATGGAAGCGTTTGGCACATTCAAGCGCATCTGGGATCCGCGTAATAAGATGAACCCCGGCAAATTGATTGATGCAATGCCGGTGGATGCCAACTTGCGCCTGGGACCCGACTATGTCCGACGCAACGTTAAAAGCCTATTCAGCTATCACAAGGATCTGGGTGATCAAGGATTTGCCAGGGAAACAGAACGTTGCATCGGAATGGGCAAATGCCGTTCTCTTGAAGGGGGCACAATGTGTCCGAGCTTTCGAGCGACCCGTGATGAACGTTATTCCACCCGTGGACGAGCACGTTTATTCTTCGAATTATTGAAGGGGGACGTGATTCAAAACGACTGGAACAATACTGACATAAAGGACTCCCTTGACCTCTGCTTAGGCTGCAAGGGCTGCAAGGCAGATTGTCCTACCAATGTTGATATCGCCAGGTACAAAGCCGAGTTCTTGTACCGGTATTATGCCAACCGCAGACGATCGTTTATGGATGCCATGATTGGTCGCATCGGTGAGTGGCTGCCATTGGCAGCGCCGGTATCTTCATTGATAAACCTCGCCATGAGGGCTCGTCCCATACGGGCCCTGGCCAGCCTCTTGGGTCTTGCTTCGGATGTGCGATTCCCGACCATTGCCGCGCGCAGCTTCCGAACCGATGTAACGGCCCGCAGGTTACTAGGCAGTAATGATAAGTCGGCCGCGCGCAACGTACTTCTTTGGGTGGACACGTTCAACAACGGTTTCACGCCCAACGTGCTGGAGGCCGGCGTAGAAGTTCTGGAAAAACTTGGTTTTGCTGTCAAATTAATGGAGCGCCATATCTGCTGCGGGCGTCCCTATTATGATGTCGGATTATTGGATCAGGCCAAAACCAATCTGTCCGCAATTCTAAACCAACTCGAACCCATCCTGGCAGACGATACGCCGATTGTAGTGCTGGAACCCAGTTGCCTCTCGGTTTTTCGAGATGAAATGCCCGGATTGTTCCCAGATGATCCTCGTGCAGCGAAGCTCACGGCGTCTATTGAGACCCTCAGCGAGTTCATTCACCACCAGGGTCTTACGCTACCGGCCCTGTCTCAAGATGTTCGAATTCACGGCCATTGCCATCAAAAGTCGTGCGGCGGGATGGACGCAGAGCAAGAACTATTGAAACAACTGGGTGGCTCCGGAAAGGTGATCCCTGCAGGCTGTTGCGGAGTTGCCGGGGCGTACGGCTACCATAGTAAAAGTGCATCTGTGGCCAGGACGATAGGACTTCAGGAGTTCAAACCACATTTGGACACCCTTCCGCTTGGGACGCAGGTGGTTGCTGACGGATTCAGCTGCCGTGGGCAAATCAGAACCGTTAGTGGACATGAGCCCCTGCATCTAGCGGAATTTCTGGCCAAGGTCCTGAGATAGTTTCCATTAGCTCCCTGGATGCGCTCCTGAGGCGAGGGGCGTATGCCTGACTGTTTAGAACGCAGTGTACGAGCAATAGTCTCAATCATTACAACACAGCGTGCCGTAAAGCCTCGATCTTCAGCATCTTCCGCGCCCACAAGCCCGCATCTCGGCATACCTCTATGTACCAAGGTTCCTAAAATGAGGTCAACCATTTGCTTAAAGGCTTGAACCATGTTGAATACCCGTTTGCGTGATCCCTCCCTTCTTGTTCATAAAGCTTATGTCAACGGAATCTGGATTGATGCCGACGACGGCCGGACATTGCCCGTAATTAACCCCGCCGATGGCAGTGAAATCGCTCAGGTGCCAGCGCTTGGAGCTGAAGAAACACGCCGAGCAATAGTCGATGCACAGAGCAGTTGGACAAACTGGCGAGAAGTACCAGCCGCCGAGCGCGCTCGGCTATTGGAAGTCTGGCACCGTCTGATTCTCGAAAACCAGGAAGACCTGGCGCAGATCATGACTGCCGAGCAGGGTAAACCCTTGGCGGAATCCAGAGGGGAGATCCTGTACGGTGCAAGCTTTGTTAAATGGTTCGCTGAAGAAGCAAGACGAATTTACGGTGACACCATCCCGGCCCCTACCAACGATCGACGTATCCTGGTGCTAAAGCAACCAATTGGCGTGGTCGCAGCTATTACTCCATGGAACTTTCCTAATGCAATGATCACTCGCAAGTGCGCACCGGCACTGGCGGCAGGTTGTACGGTACTGGTCAAACCTTCAGAAATGACCCCGTTGTCAGCACTGGCCTTGGCGGTTTTGGCCGAACGAGCAGGTATTCCGGCCGGCGTCTTTAACGTGCTTACAGGATTACCCGCAGGGATCGGTGGCGAAATGACCTCAAACCCGGACGTGCGAAAACTCTCTTTCACCGGTTCCACTCGTGTCGGCCAGTTGTTAATGAGCCAATGCGCCGCGACGATCAAACGAGTGGCCTTGGAGCTGGGTGGCAATGCGCCCTTCATTGTCTTTGACGATGCTGATCTGGATCTCGCTATCGCCGGAATCATGCAGAGCAAGTTTCGCAACGCTGGTCAAACCTGCGTATGCGCGAATCGTATTCTTGTACAGGACGGCATTTTCGACACGTTTGCGGCACGCCTGAGCGAAGCAGTAGGACAACTCAAAGTCGGCAACGGCACCGAGGATGATGTGACTATAGGGCCACTCATCAACCGTGCAGCTGTCGAGAAGGTCAACCGGCACATCAGTGATGCGCTGGATAAAGGCGCGACCCTACTGATGGGTAACATCGCGGACGCCGAAGATTTGTTCGTCCAGCCTGCCATATTGCTGAACGCTACGGCACAAATGCTGATCGCCAGCGAAGAAACGTTCGGGCCAGTAGCACCTTTGTTTCGTTTCAACGATGAAGACGAGGCACTGAATCTTGCCAACTCAACGCCGTTCGGCCTGGGTGCATATTACTTTACGCAAGATATGCGTCGCGCCTGGCGGGTCGGCGAGCGTCTGGAATTCGGAATGGTCGGCCTCAATACCGGCAGCATATCAATGGAGGTTGCCCCTTTTGGCGGGGTCAAGCAATCAGGACTGGGACGTGAGGGGTCCAAATACGGTATTGAGGAGTTCCTTGAAATTAAAGCTTGGCATATCGGAGGGCTAGGTTGAATCCTCACTTCTCGCCTGTGGTTGTCCACTGTCAGCATGCGACGACTATTTTTGGCCCACTGCCGCACATGAACGATAGCCAACATTAACGCAACTTCCAGAAGCCTGGCCCCTGGAGCAAACCCGGGGCCAGGCGGCAGTTCAACTACCACATGCCAATGATGGCGCGGTAATTGCAAAATCATCAGAAGCTTTCAAATCATTTCTATCACGGGGGTGCTATTCAATGGACGCGGCGACCAGACTCGATCGGCTCGACATCAATATTCTGGTGCAATTGCAAAAGGACGGACGCATGACAAACGTCAGTCTTGCCGAGGCCGTCGGGCTGTCTCCCAGCCCTTGTCTACAGAGGGTCAAACGCTTGGAGTCAGCGGGTTATATCAGCGGCTACGAGGCCCGCGTGGACATGACCAAATTCGCCGACTCGGTGACTGTGTTTACGGAGGTAACACTGTCTGACCACAAGCGGGCAGACTTTGTGAAGTTCGAGTCCTACATACGTGGAATAGACGAGGTTTTGGAGTGCCACTTGATCAGTGGCGGCTATGATTATTTGTTGCGGTTCATGACAAGCAGCATTCAGCATTACCAAGAGTTGATGGAGTCGATTCTGGATCGAAATATCGGTATCGAGAAGTACTTTAGCTACATTGTCATCAAGTCGCCGGTGGTTAAGAATGCTGTGCCACTCCGCATCCTGCTCAAGGCCATCTGAACCACCGTCACGACCGAAATCACCGCCAGCAATGCGTGCCGGATCAAGTTAGCTTGCACCATAGTTTGCGCACTGGCACCTCATTGGTCCAGGCATTGCGGACTCTGGCTGGAACCACAACGGTTTCGCCCGGCACGACTTCACACACTTCACCTGCCACTGGCTGCAAAATGATTTTTCCAGCCAGTACGTGCATCAACTCGCAATAGCCAGGATCAATAGTGGAGCGGGTATAAGGTGTGCTCTCCCATATCCCGATTCGAAGCGCGCCATTGCCACTACTGAAAAGGGTTAATCCAGCTGTAACCGGCGCCTCGGTCATCAGGACGTTGGCTGCAGGCGGGTCATCAGATTCAAGCTTTACTGTCAGATCAAACTTGATCGGTGCCGCAGGCATGTCACCCTCGCTCGCCTTTCCCGGAAAGGCCATGTACATGCGTTGCAGCTCACTATCATGATGCCAGCGCAACGCCAGACCGCGCGGAATGAGGAGCACATCGCCGGCTTTAGCCAAAATATTGAAACCGTTACCTTCGACCCATACCTGGCCTGTCTCTATCAACGTCAGCTCAACCCAAGGAAAATGTTCAATGTGCAAATTTTCTGCATCTGCACGAACAGTGCCGACGATATAACGATGGTCGGCTTCGCAAAAATTGACCGCGCGATTTGCGGCAAATGGATCACCTACCAAAGCCAATTCCACGACAGGTAGCTGACGAGCACTTGCTGGACTGCGGTAATGCAACATAGAGGACATGGTCAACCTTAGGCCTATGGCCAATCGAGGGAAAGATCCGAATGAGTGCCCACCATTATCTACACGCTAGCGCCACGTTTAGTGCTGATTGAAGGAACTCTGGCGCACAACATGCTGTTTTTATCCCCGCTTCTGGCAGCATCTTGTGATGCCATTACGCAGGAACTAAAACCCACACCAGACGATTCCGAACGGTGGGTGTCGTATCTGACGAGATCAGACGCCCACAGGCGATCCCGTTGTAAAGGCCGCTTAAAAAAGCACATATACCTTCAAAGCGCGGCAAAACAGCACGATCAACAAACTCTACTATGTTCAGATATTGGTCACACCGTCTCCCTCTTGGGAGACGCACCCAAGCCCACTTGCAAGACGCAGCGCTCGTGTCCTGCCGGCTGCCTTTGACCCTGCTCTGGAGTTTCATATGAACATCGCCACCCACAACACCCAACGCTTGCTGGCCCTGCGTGATCAGCACGTCCCTCGGGGCATAATCACTGCGCATCCGGTGGTAGCCGCACGCGGCGAAGGCGCGCAGTTATGGGATGTGGACGGTAAACGCTTTCTAGATTTCGTAGGGGGCATTGGCGTTCTCAATACTGGTCATTGCCATCGTCGCCTGGTCGAAGCGGTACGCCGACAGGTAGGGGAAATTTCCCACGCCAGCTTTCAGGTCGCCGCTTACGAGCCATATCTTGAAGTGGTTGCACGCCTGAACCATCTGATCGGTGGCGAGGAACATTTCAAAAGCGTACTTTTCACCTCAGGTGCTGAGGCGGTAGAAAATGCCATAAAAATAGCGCGCAGCCACACTAATCGTCCCGGCGTGATCTCCTTTCGCGGAGGGTTTCACGGGCGCACGTTGTTAGGCGTTACCCTCACGGGCATGAGCCAACCGTACAAACAAAACTTCGGACCATTCCCGTCGGATGTGTTTCACACGCCCTATCCTAACGCGCTACGCGGCATCACTAGCGACGTGGCGCTGGCTGCGCTGGAGGAAGTTTTTGCTACCGACATCGCACCCGAGCGTGTGGCAGCGATTATCTTGGAGCCGGTCCAGGGCGATGGCGGCTTCCTCCCTGCTCCTGTTGAGTTCATGCAGTCGCTGCGCAAGTTATGCACCCACCATGGCATCGTATTGATCGTCGATGAGATTCAAACCGGCTTCGGTCGCACCGGAAAAATGTTCGGATTCCAGCATGCTGATATTCAGCCAGATTTGGTGACCACCGCTAAAAGTCTCGCCGGCGGTATGCCTCTGTCAGCAGTAACCGGACGTGCGCATATCATGGACGCGCCAGCTCCTGGCGGTCTGGGTGGGACATACGGTGGCAACCCCGTTGCCTGCGCCGCTGCATTGGCGGTGATGGATCTGTTCGTAGAAGAAGATCTGCTCGCTCAGGGCGAAAAACTGGCGGCACAACTGCGTGACGGGCTGCTCGAGCTACAGAAGCGCTACACGAGCATCGCTCAGGTACGTGGCCTCGGCTTCATGCAAGCGATCGAAATAACCCATGCTGATACCGCGTTGAGCGCCAACTCAGACCTAACCCAAACGATCATCGATCGAGCCCGAGAGCATGGACTGCTAGTGATCAAATGTGGCGTACATCGAAACGTGATTCGCTTTTTGGCGCCGCTGGTAACCACTGCAGATCAGCTGACTGAAGCCCTGAAAATGCTTGATCGAGCACTCGCCGACGCAGGCGCCTGAGACTTTTCCATATTCCTGCGCCGGTCGCAGGCTGGGCGAGACGGGCCACCGTTCCTGCCCAGCCCATCATCCAGCACCTTATGAGTCAGCCGATGAAGATTACTCAATATAAAGCACTTGGATTTTCCTACTATGGCACTTTGGTAGATCGCAATCGTGGCGTACTCCACGCTTTACGACCTCTGCTGGAGCGAACAGCACAGAACGTACAACCCGACGCGTTGTTACAACTTTATCATGCGTTGATTACGGAGGAGCGTCGCGCATCGCCGACCATTGGCCAACTCAAACTGCAATGCCTTGTGCATGACGCAATCGCCCGATCTTTGGGCATTGCGGTGGATGAAACCGTTGATTGGGAGCAGGCCATGACCTTCGCCAAACGCGTGGACCAATGGCCGCTTTATGAAGATGTACGCGGCGCTCTGCAGTACCTGAGCAAGTTTTATAGATTGGTCGTCGTGATCCCCACCGACCCGAGTATCAGCGATGCGCTTAGCGAACGCTTGCTCCTGACAACTGATATTCAGATTGTTCATCAGCCCGAGACCGGACACCAGGCACTACTGGACGCCCTGCTCGCGGCAAACTTAGACCGCTATGAACTGCTACCTGTCCGCAGCGAAGAAGAGGATGACCCTTGGCGCGACTTGATTGATCAACCTGTGTGCACTTTACGGCGCGACACGCGTCACCCTTGGAACGATACAAATCCATGCACCAAATCCCAGCATTGTGAATTTGCCAGCATGGCCGATCTCGTATTGGCCCACCAGAACGCATTGCGCCTATAAATGGCTGAATCTGGATTTCAGCACAAAGCACCGGATCAGCGCGAAAAATGAACTTTACTGCTACCCGTTAGCATCGACTCAGCAGCACGTGCGGACGGATTATTCTTAGGATGGGCTCTGGTTTTTTCTTTCTGGAGCGCAGCATGTCTTCCTTTGACCCAAAACGTGTAGAAAGCCGCTGTGCGCATTTTATTGGTGGTGTTTACCGCCAGGATCAGGCTCAACTGGAGGTTATCCGGCCGTCGGACGGTGAGCACTATGCCGATCTCCCCATCGCAAACACGACTATGGTAGACGAGGTCGTCGAGAACAGCTGGCATGCCTTCAAGACCTCAGACTGGGCTTCACGCCCACCACGTGAACGGGCTCGCGTGATGCGCCGCTGGGCTGACCTGATCGATGCCGACATAGCCACCCTCGCCCCTCTCGAAGCGGTCGGATCGACACGTCCCTATTCCGAAGTTGTAGCCTTTGACTTACCGTTCGCCGCAGAAGGTCTGCGTTTTTTTGCCGAGTTTGCGGACAAGGTAGGCGGCGAGGTCGCTTGCACGGCCACTGATCATCTGGGTATGCAGATCAGCGAGCCCTATGGCGTGATAGCCGCTATCGCACCGTGGAATTTTCCGTTGACTATGGCCTGCTGGAAAATCGCGCCCGCGCTGGCCGCGGGTAATGCGGTGGTTCTCAAACCTTCGGAAATGACGCCCTTCTCGTGCTTGCGCATGGCTGAGCTTGCTATTGAAGCGGGCATGCCACCTGGCATTTTCAACATCGTCCAGGGCGACGGCCGCACCACCGGCACCTCACTTTGCCGCCATCACAGAATCAGCAAAGTTACCTTTACCGGCTCGACCGCCACTGGCATTTCGATTATGAAGGCTTGCGCCGAGACCGGACCAAAACCAGTCACACTGGAACTTGGCGGCAAGAGTCCGCAGTTGGTTTTCGCTGATGCCCCGGATCTGGCGCGCACTGCTCGCAGCATCGCCAAGGGTATTACTGGCAATGCGGGACAGGTATGCGTTTCCGGCTCTCGATTGATCGTTCAGCGTGCCGCTTACCAGCCGCTGGTTGAGGAAATCGTCCGCGTTTTCCAGGCACTCAAACCTGGACGAACCTGGGATGAGCATACGACCCTTGCCCCAATTATCTCAGCAGGTCAGGCTGATCGTATTGCCGGCATCGTCAATCGAGCGCTAGACGGGGGAGCGCAAGCATTGATTGGCGGCAGATTAGCCGACACCGGGCTGGGCGGTAGCTTCTACCTTCCTACCCTGTTGACTGGAGCGACCGCTGGCAATCCCGCCGTCATGGAAGAAATCTTCGGTCCCGTACTCACCGTCCAGGTGTTCGACGATGAAGAGGAAGGCATGGCGCTTGCCGACCATCCTACCTACGGCCTCGCCGCAGGCGTTCATACCGCGGATCTTGGTAGAGCCTTGCGTGCTGTACGAAAACTGGAAGTTGGCACTGTGTGGATCAATCGCTATGGACGCAGCGCAGACTGGATCATTCCCACCGGAGGCTACAAGCGCTCAGGCATCGGTAAGGATCTGGGACGCGCCGCCTATGAGGCCAATCTGCGCTTCAAAAGTGTACTGATCGACATCGGTCAGTCTTGAAACTTCGCCCTCCAGCAGGCACTGCTGAGAGGCTTGCTCAATACAGCAACTTATCGCTTACAACCGCCCTTAACACAGCGCATGTGCCGTTGGGGCGATGATCTAATCACATTTCGGCGCGGCTATGCTGCCCGCGCCTGACTGATCACCACCGCAGCGATAGAGGGCATTACGATGGGGCTACGCATTGGTGTGGACATAGGCGGCTCGTTCACTGATTTCGCCGTCCTAGATGATGTGCAAGGAACCTTGCGCACGTTGAAGGTTTTTTCTCGTCCTGATAGTCCTGGCAGTGAAGTGCTGCAGGGGATGAAAGGGCTGGCCGAACGCTACGATATAGACCCTCGCGACGTAGTGCATTTCACTCATGGCACGACTGTAGGCGTCAACGCAGTGGTCATGAGAAAAGGCGTTAAACTGGGTCTGATTACAACTCGACACTTCGAGGATGTATTGGACATCGCGCGCTTGAAGATGCCCGACATGTACCACTTGATGTCTACGCGCGCGCCGTCGCTGGTACCTCGTGATCGAGTGTTCGGCATAGACGGTCGGCTTGACGCGCAAGGCCAGGAACAGCTCGCCATTGATCGAAACAGCGTACTGGAAGCTGTTGCAGGCTTGCGCGCCACGGGCTGCGAAGGGGTGGTGATTTCACTATTGCACAGCTATCGAAACCCCGCGCATGAGCAACAGGTTAAAGCCGTCATTGAAGAGCAAATGCCGGGCTTCTTCGTGTCTTGCTCTGCCGACGTCTGGCCCATTATCCGAGAATACGAGCGGACACTGACTGCGGTTATCGGTGGGTATGTACAACCCAAGGTAGCCCACTATCTCGGCTCCCTTCAAGAAGCCCTGCGCGAGGCCGGCATACCGGCTGAATTGAAAGTTACCAAATCCAACGGCGGCATTATGAGCGCCGAAAGCGGAAAGTCTGAATGCGTGCAGATGATCCTGTCCGGTACTGCATCGGGGGTCATTGGCGCTGCCTATATCGCACAACTCTGTTCCCTAAAGAACTGCATGAGCCTGGACATCGGTGGTACCACCGCTGACGTAGCCCTGATCGTAGACGGTCAGCCACAATACGCAACCGGTGAGTACATCGGCGACTACCAAATTCACATTCCTTCGGTATCGGTTTCGTCGATCGGCGACGGCGGTGGCTCAATCGCCTGGGTAGATGATTTTGGTGTACTCAAAGTGGGCCCCATGAGCGCCGGCTCTACCCCTGGGCCTGTGTGCTATGGGCGTGGTGGTACCCAACCGACCATTACAGATGCTTTCGCCGTACTCGGGGTGTTGGGCCAGGCTGAGTTGGGTTACAACGCCGTTACCGTCGACGTGGCAGCCGCTAGCGCGGCGATCGCTCCCCTTGCAAAAGCGCTGGGTGGCGATGTATTGAGCACTGCCGAAGCGATCATCAACGTGTCAGTGTCAGGTATGTATAGCGGTGTCAGTCGCATTGTCTCGCGCTTTGGTATCGACCCGCGGACCTTCGCCCTGCTGCCCTTCGGCGGCGCCGGACCGATGCTCGCGTGCCATCTTGCCCGTGCGCTCAACATGCGTGAAGTCGTAGTTCCAACGACTCCCGGGGTACTAAGCGCTTTGGGCGGCTTGATTGCAGACACTCGCAACGATTTCGTCAAAACCACCTATTACGACGTCTCGGCTAGTAACATCAAGCGCCTCGCCGATGATCTCGAAGCTCTGCAAGTTCAGGCTCGAGAGTGGATTATCAATGAGACCGGCAGCGCCGAGAACTCCAAGGTTCAGGTCTCGGCCGATATGCGCTACAAGGGCCAGTCCTTTGAACTCGATACTCCTGTAAACATTGAAGCACTGCAACGCGGTGATGTCGCCGGGTTCAATGCAGCGTTCCACAATGAGCATACTCGTGTATATGGCCACTGTGACGTCGACGCTGCGGTGCAGGTTGTGTCATTACGATTGGTGATCAGCGCTGACACGCCCAAGCCGCGACTGCAACTCATAGCTGAAGGCCAAGGTGAACCGACCATAACCCGACATATCAAGGTCTGGCTCGACGGGGCATACCATCAAGCGCCGCTATACCTGCGTCATGACCTGCTGGCCGGCCATACCTTCGAAGGGCCTGCTGTGATCGCCCAAGACGACACGACGACCTGCGTACTGCCCGGCTTCACCGGCCGAGTGGACGTATACGGCACCCTTATTCTTACCAACGCGCACGTCGGGGACTGAGCCAATGGCAATCGATAACACTACCCTGCAGATTTTCGCCAATTACTGCAGCGCCGCCGCCGAAAGCATGGCGTACACCTTGGTTCGCACGGCGCATTCGACTTTCGTCAAGGAAACTGAAGACTTTTCCTGTTCGATGATTACACCTGACGGCCAGACCTTCGCTTCGCCCAAAACACTTGGTGCCACTTGGTACACCGGCCTGGACTACAAGGGTGTACTGGATCTGATTGACGACTATCGTCCCGGCGATATCTGTATCACCAACGATCCCTACAGTGGTTATGTTGCCACCCACTCGCCGGACATCGTCATGTGGAAGCCGGTGTTCTATAAAGAACGCCTGATCTGCTTTGTCGGCGGACATATTCATAACACTGATATGGGCGGCGCGGTGCCGGCATCGCTGTCGCGTAGCCTGACCGAGATCCATCAGGAGGGCATCCGCTTCCCACCCTGCAAGCTGGTACGCGAAGGCGTGCTGGATGAAAGTCTATTGCGTCTTATGGCGATTAACGTACGTGCGCCAGAACAGAACCACGGCGACCTCAAGGCCCAGATCGGCATGCTTATGACCGGTGAGCGTCGGGTGCTTGAAATGATCGAGCATTTTGGAATCGAAACTTACGAATCCGGAATGTACGCGCTGCTGGACTATGCCGAGCAGCAAGCCCGCACATTGGTTCGGGCAATGCCTGATGGAGAATACTTCTTCGCCGAGTACGCAGACGAGGACAGCGTCAATGGCAAGCCTCTGCGCGTAGCGTTAACGCTGGGGATTCACGGCGACTCGATGACGATGGACTACAGCGGTAGCGATCCGCAACTCGCCTCCTCCCTCAACATTCCTACTGGTGGCCATGAGCGGCATGCGCTCATGCTGGTGGGCCTCAATTACGTACTCTACACATTGTCGCCGGACATCCTTCTCAACTCTGGCGTGTATCGCATGGTGCGCTGCATCTTGCCTGAGGGCACGGTGGTCAATGCCACCGCACCGGCCGCGGTAGGCATGCGCAGCTTGACTTGCAAGCTGACCCACATGCTCACTTTTGGCGCATTTTCCCAGGCGCTTCCTGACCGTCTGCCTGCGTGTTCCGCTGGCGGACTGGCTATCATGAACGTCAAGACGCTGGGTCGCGATGGTCGCCAGGTGATGGCCTCAATCGGCCCTGTAGGGGGCGGCGCAGGCGGCATGCCGCACGGTGATGGCCCGGATGCCTCGGGTGCCAACAACGCATTCTTGCGAAATACACCGGTGGAAATCAACGAAGCAGAAGTGCCAATCCTGATTCGCAAGTATTGCCTGGCTCCTGGCTCTGGAGGCGCTGGCAAATACCGAGGAGGACTGGGACTAGTCATGGAGTTCCAGGTCTTTTCTCCAGGATCTCTGGTCACTGCGCGTAACCGCGACCGCAGCCACTTCGCCTCCTGGGGCGTGCTGGGCGGCACTGCCGGGGGCAACTCGGTGTTCACTCGCAATCCAGGCACTGCAGAAGAAGAAGTACTGGGTAACAGCGATTTGGTGCATTGCGCACCTGGCGATGTCATTCGCCTGGTGGGTGCCGGCGCAGGCGGCTATGGCGATCCTTTCGAGCGACCTATCGCACGCGTTCTGAAAGACGTACAGTGCGGATACGTTTCCCTGAAGCAAGCCCGCGAAGAGTATGGGGTCGTGATTGTCGATGGTGTCGTCGATGCAGAGGCTACTGCTGCGTTGAGACAACCTGCCCGTCCTGTCATGGAGGGGCATTTTAACTTCGGCCCGTTCCGCACGGCGTTCGAGCAAAAATGGACCCGTGAACGGTACAGCGCATTGACTCAATGTCTCTCCAGTGTGCCGGTCAACTGGCGCTACTTCCTGAAACATCGGCTATTCGATGCTTTGGACGCGCATTTGACCGAGCATCCGGCGGATACTACAGGAAGTGAATTGATCAAAACCCTGTTTGACACACAATGTGCTGCGTTTCCAGAAATCGCCGCGACAATAGCACTCAACGCCTGAAGCGAATGCTACAAACGCACCCTCAAGCCCGAGCCCGCGAGGTCTCGGGTTTTTTTATGCGTACAGATATTGGCCGGTACAACCGGCTCTAAAACTTGCAATCAAGCCGCGAAAGGCGATTTGGGCACCCTATTCAAGCAATCAGCAAAGTATGCCGGGCAGCACCGTAAAAACGGTGCTTTATGTTTTGTTAAAGCCTCTTTAAACGGCATCTGCGTTGTTAGCAATGGTGTAATCGTCATGTACCCAAGCGCCACGCCGCTTTCTCTTTCAAAACAACAACCCGATGAAGGAAAAACGCTATGCCCGTCGTTCGCCCTAAATACATTACATTTGACTGCTATGGCACGCTCACCGACTTTCAGATGGGGCCCCTCGCGCGTCAAATGTTCGCGTACCGTATCCCCGCCGAACAGATGGACAGATTCGTCAAGGACTTCGCCGGGTTTCGCTTCGACGAAGTGTTGGGACCATGGCAACCGTTCGATCAGGTTCTCAAAGCTGCTCTGGAACGCACATGCAAACGGTGGGGCATTGCTTACAAGGACGAGGAAGGTCAGCAGTGCTATGACGCGGTTCCGACCTGGGGTCCACACGCCGACGTGACAGCCGGGCTGGCAAAGATTGCCAACGAAATTCCATTGGTGATCTATTCAAATGCCAGTGATGAGCAAATCATGTCGAACGTAGACAAGCTGGGCGTTCCTTTCCACCGTGTTTTCACTGCACAACAAGGTCAAGCCTATAAACCTCGTCTGGCTGCGTTCGAGTACATGCTGGATAACCTTGGTTGCGGGCCTGAAGACATCCTGCATGTTTCTTCAAGTTTCCGATACGACTTGATGCCGGCCGACTTCATGAACATTACCAATAAGGTGTTTGTCAACCGCGGCCATGAGCCAAGCGCGCCCTTTTATAAAAACATTGAAATCAAAGACATTGGCGGACTCGCTGCCATCGTCGGTCTCTAACAGCGCTGCTTAACGAGGAACATGGCATGGCCTCTGAATCATTCTGGCTCGACACCGCGCCCCCTTTTATAGGCGCAGCCCAAGGCCCAGTGGAAGGGATTGTGGATGTGGTAGTGGTAGGCGCCGGCTTCACTGGGCTGTCCGCTGCCCTTGCCCTGGCAAAACGTGACGCCAGCGTCGTGGTGCTGGAGGCTGGCCGGATTGTTGGGGAAGCGTCCGGACGCAACGGTGGGCATTGCAACACCGGGGTGTCTCAAGACTACGCCGGCCTGGTTCAGCAACGCGGCAGGGAAGTTGCCAAGGGGTTCTATCAAGCCTACGCGGACGCGGTGAAAACCGTGCGTACGCTCATCGAGCGTGAAGGCATCGACTGTGAGTTGCGCATTACAGGCAAGCTCAAGCTCGCGGCAAAACCCAAACACTACGATGCAATCGCGCGCTCCTGTGAACTGATTCAGCGTGATGTGGATCCCGAGGTGTGCATGATATCTGCTCACAAGATCCGTGACGAAGTGGATGCCGACGGTTTTTTTGGTGGCATGCTACAGGCCAACGGCGCGCAGATGCACATGGGCAAATTCGGCGTTGGCCTCGGCGAAGCCGCCGTGCGTAACGGAGCCCGAGTATTCGAGCAGGCCGCGGTCACCGGAATTGAGCGCCTACCTAACGGTAATCACCTCCTAACTAGCACGCGAGGGGTAATAGAGGCACGCCAAGTGCTGGTAGCCACCGGGGGCTCGATGAAAGGTCCTTTTCAGTGGTTTCGTCGACGTATTGCACCTGTGGGCAGCTTTGTCATTGCCACCAAGCCGTTACCCGATGAGTTGCTCGACCAATTACTGCCTAAACGCCGAACTTATGTAACCAGTCGCATCGTCGGCAATTACTTTCGTACTACGGTTGACAACCGTCTTGTGTTCGGTGGTAGGGCGCGCTTCGCGATGTCGACTCCTCGCTCCGATATCAAGAGCGGCAAGATCCTCGAATCGGCATTGGCGGGGATGTTCCCCGCCCTTAATACAGTCGGTATCGACTACTGCTGGGGCGGTATCGTTGACATGACGGCTGACCGGCTGCCGCGAGCCGGTGAGCATGACGGCTTGTTCTATGCCATGGGGTATAGCGGGCATGGCGTGCAAATGTCCGTACACATGGGGCAGATCATGGCCGATGTGCTAGAGGGCAAGGTCGAAAGCAACCCATGGCGTGCGTTGGACTGGCCAGCCATTCCGGGCCACTTCGGCAAACCCTGGTTCCTACCGTTGGTGGGAGCGTATTACAAACTCCAGGACAGATGGGCGTGAATCGCCCGCCCACACGGATACTGAGACAAGCCCAAACACCCGCACGCACATCCAAAGCGCATCCATAGTAGTTCCATATAATAAGAGGACGTTGGCATGAGTGATAAAGAACTAGGCAGCCCACTGATCAGTGCTCAACAAAGCACGACGGTGTTCGAAGCCTTGAATCGAGGTATGTCACGGCGAGACTCGCTGCGTCTGCTTGGTGGCGCTGGTCTGATGGCCACCGGTGTTGGGGCCTTGCTCGGCACCAGTGGTTCCATATGGGCCGCCGACGCCCCGACGGGCAAACATGCTACTCCCAAGCGAGGAGGCAAAATTCGCGTCGCTGCCTCGGCCTCATCTGCGGCCGATACTCTTGACCCGGCCCGTGGCGCGTTCTCTTCGGACTACACCCGACATAATCTTTTCTACAACGGCCTGACATTCTTCGATAGCAAGCTTACCCCGCAAATGGGGCTGGCCGAAACATTTGAAACTAACGATGCGAAGACCTGGACGATCAAGCTGCGCAAAGGAGTGACCTTTCACAACGGCAAGAGCTTCTCTGCGGCCGACGTAGTTTATTCGTTGATGCGTCACAAGGAGCCGCTGATAGGATCTAAAGTCAAATCGTTGGCAGAACAATTTGCCGATGTTAAAGCGATCAGCGATAACGAAGTCCAGATCACCCTCACCTATCCAAACACGGAGTTACCGGCAGTCCTGGCGATATCGCATTTTCTGATCATCGCCGACGGCACCACCGCTTTCACGACCGCCAACGGCACAGGACCCTTCAAGTGTGCGCAATTTCTGCCTGGCGTGCGCACGCAGGCGGTGCGCAATGAGAATTATTGGAAACCCGGCAAACCCTACCTCGACGAAATCGAACTGATTGGCATTACCGATGAGCCATCGCGAGTCAATGCATTACTGGCCGGCGACGTGCACCTGATCGCGTCAGTCAACCCCCGCTCAGCCAGCCGTGTACAGCAAAGTGCTAATGCGGTGATAAAGACAACCAACACAGGTACTTATACTGATCTAGTCATGCGCTTACCGCAGCCGCCCTTCAACGACCCCAATGTCGTTGAGGCGATCAAGCTCCTTCTTGACCGTGAGCAGATCAAAAAAGCGGTCTTCCTAGGCTACGGTGTGATAGGTAATGACCAGCCGATAATGCCTGGCACTCCCTATCATTTCGCCGATCTGCCGCAACGCCCATACGATCCGGAAAAAGCCAAGTTCCTGCTTGCCAAGGCGGGGCTAAGTGGTGCGCGCTTGCCTCTGGTGACATCCGCCGCACCAGAAGGCGCTAATGAAATGGCCGTGGTACTACAACAGTCAGCGAAACTAGCCGGACTCAATATTACGGTCAACCGTGTTTCCGCAGATGGTTATTGGGATGCGCACTGGATGAAGGACCCCTTTGGCTTCGGGGCCATCAATTCACGCCCAACTGCAAATATCCAGCTGACACAGTTTTTCAAATCAGATGCAGCCTGGAATGAATCAGGTTGGAAAAACGAGCAATTCGATCAGTTGCTAGTGCTCGCACGCGCGGAAACCGACGACATCAAACGCAAGCAAATGTATGCCGACATGCAGACTCTGATCCATCAGCATAGCGGTATCGGCTTACCGATGTTCGTTAGCACGTTGGATGGAGTCTCGAAAAAGCTCCAAGGTTTCGATTCGATCCCCGTGGGCGGTCTTATGGGCTATCAATTCGCAGAGTATGTGTGGCTAGAGGCCTGATGTGCGGGCGTTAGACTTTTCCGGGAGCAGAAGGCCATGAGCCTCAAGACCTTTTTGTATATCGCGCGACGCGCGAGCGGTATCGTACTGACACTGATCGTCGTGTCACTGATGGTCTTTTTCGTCACTGCGTTCTTGCCAGGTGATGCCGCTCAGCAGTCGTTGGGACAATTCGCCACCCCAGATCAATTGGAAGCGTTGCGCAAAGAAATGGGCTTGGAGCGCCCCGCAGTGGTTCGCTATTTTGCGTGGCTTTATGGGTTGCTACAGGGCGACTTGGGAATGTCGTTGGCCAGCCATGCACCAATCACTGACCTGATTGGCGCCCGGCTGGGTAGCTCCGCAACTCTTGCGGCTGTCACGGCCGCCATCTCTGTGCCACTGGCATTGGTGATCGGCATCACCTCCGCAATGTTCCGAGGTAGCGCGCTCGACCGCAGTCTTAACGCCGCGACCATGACCACCGTGGCGATACCTGAGTTTCTAATTGCAACCCTGGCGGTGCTGATCTTCGCAGTTAAGCTTCAGTGGGTGCCAGCTTTGGTATTTATTCAGGACATTGATAGTCCGCTGGAATTCATCCGTGCATACACGTTACCGGTAGCCACCCTGTGCTGTGTAATTACCGCGCAGATGGCGCGGCTAACTCGGGCCGCACTGGTCGATCAGATGAGCAAGCCCTACATCGAAATGGCCCGATTGAAGGGCGTTGGACCGGTGCGAGTGGTGCTTAGCCATGCTCTGCCGAACACGGTCGGTCCAATCGCCAATGCAATCGCTGTCAGTTTGTCGTACTTGGTAGGCGGAGCAGTGATCATCGAGACCATATTCAACTATCCGGGGCTCGCGCAATTGATGGTAGACGGAGTCGCCAACCGCGATATGCCGCTGATACAGGCGTGCGCAATGATGTTCTGCAGCGCCTATCTGCTGCTTTTGATCATCGCTGACGTGCTCGGTGTTATCACCAATCCGAAATTGAGAAGCCTATGAGCCAAGACAATGCTACTTCGCAGCGTCCCGCCGAGGATACCCTGCGCCAGCCCAAGAAAAAATCCGTACGGCGCCCCGTGAGCGCAATGATCGGCGCCTTTCTGGTGCTGTTCTGGTTGTTCGTCGCGGCGTTCGGCAATTTTCTGGCGCCTTTCGATCCCAGCGATATGGTGTCCCAGGATATTTTCGCCAGTTACAGCGGGACACACATGCTGGGCACCGACTTCCTGGGTCGCGATATGCTCAGCCGCATCCTGGACGGTGCTCGTTATTCAGTCGGCCTGGCACTCATTTCTACCGTACTGGCCTGCTTGACCGGAGTGACGTTAGGACTGTTGGCAGTGCTTTCCAATACCTGGGTGGATGAAGCTGTTAGCCGGATTATGGATGCGTTGATATCAATGCCCAGCAAGATGCTTGCGCTGGTATTGGTATCGGTGTTCGGCTCCTCGGTACCGCTGCTAATCATCATGGCCGTGCTCGCCTATAGTCCCGGTTGCTTTCGAATCTGCCGGAGCCTGGCGTTAAACATTGCACAGATGGAGTACGTGCTGGTTGCGCGCAGTCGCGGCGAGAGCCGTTTTTACATCGCCGCCAGGGAAATGCTGCCCAACATGATGGGGCCAATCCTGAGCGACTTCGGCATGCGGTTCGTATTTTCCGTGCTGCTGCTAAGTGGTATGAGCTTTCTAGGGCTTGGCGTACAACTACCGGCCGCAGACCTTGGCTCCCTTGTCAGGGAGAATATTTCGGGGCTGAGCCAGGGCGTACCTGCTGTGCTCTGGCCGGCTATCAGCCTTGGTACGTTGACCATCGGCGTCAATTTGCTCATCGACAGTTTGTCGGCGCGGCACCGGGGAGGATTCTGACATGACCGATCTGGTAGAAGTGATCGACCTGCGAGTGACCGCTGACGGTGTAGATGGTAGCGAAACCGAAATCGTCAGAGGAGTAAGCTTCACGCTACGCAAGGGCGAAGTCATGGCGTTGATCGGTGAGTCTGGCTCCGGCAAGACCACCATCGCCCTGTCCTTGCTGGGCTACGCTCGCGAGGGTTGTCGCCTGAGCGGCGGAACGGTGCGGGTAGACGACATTCAGGTCCTCTCTCTCAACAACGCACAACTGCATAAGCTGCGTGGCCGCACTGTCGCTTACATTGCGCAGTGCGCGGCAGCGGCATTCAACCCATCCAAACGGTTGATGGAACAGGTCATTGAGGCGGCACTGATACACGGCTTGATGAACCGCGCTCAGGCGCGCGAGCGGGCCATTGAACTGTTCGAAGCACTAGCGCTGCCCAACCCAAAAACCATTGGTGAACGCTATCCCCACCAAGTATCCGGTGGGCAGCTCCAGCGCGTGATGGCGGCAATGGCGTTAATCACCGACCCGGTGCTGATTATCCTTGACGAGCCCACCACGGCGCTGGATGTAACGACCCAGATTGAAGTATTGCGCACCTTCAAAAAAGTCATGCGCGAGCGCGGCATCAGCGCAGTTTATGTTTCCCACGACCTGGCTGTCGTGGCGCAGATGGCCGACCAGATTCTGGTGCTCAAATCCGGCAGTGTGCGAGAAGCGAGCACTATCGACCAGGTGCTTCTGGCTCCCACCGACATCTACACGCGCGAGCTGATGCAAGCCGCCCAGCCTCCGAACGTCACACAATCACTCTTTGTAAAGCCGATGCAGAACGCCCTGTTGCAGGTATCCGGACTGACTGCCGGCTATGGCGACAAGGACTCACAAGGCCTGCCCGCTATCAAAGTGTTGTATGACATCAATATCGATCTCCACCGTGGGCAATCCATCGGCATCATTGGCGAGTCCGGCTCAGGCAAGTCGACCCTGGCACGCTCTATCGCCGGGCTTCTTCCCGCTGCGCGAGGGGAGTTGATATTTGACGGCCAACGGTTGCCAGGCATTCTGTCCAAACGTACTCCCGAGCAGTTTCGTCAAATCCAACTGGTTCATCAGAACGCCGACACCGCTTTGAATCCTTCTCAAAGTATCGCGCAAATTCTTAGTCGTCCGCTGCAAATCTACCGTCGTATGAGCCGCGTACAGCAACAGAAGCGCGTTATGGAGTTGCTCGATCTGGTGCAACTTCCAGCTAGCGTAATAAGCCGCTACCCCAGTGAGTTATCCGGAGGTCAAAAACAGCGCGTTAACTTAGCTAGGGCGCTGGCTGCCGAACCGTCGGTAATCCTTTGCGATGAGGTGACGTCAGCGCTCGATACAGTGGTCGGTGCCGCTATCGTTGCGCTGTTGATCGAATTGCGTCGCGAACTAGGTTTGTCGTACCTGTTCATCAGTCATGATATCTCGACGGTCAAAGAACTTTGTGATGAAGTCGTCGTACTCTATGCAGGTCACCAAGTCGAAGTAGGCAGTCGCCAGACATTGAGCCGTGGCCCCTTGCATCCCTACACCGATCTGCTGACGCGTTCGGTACCTCAAATGCGGCGTCACTGGCTCGACGATCAGCCTGTTCCGGTTTGGAATACAGTTCCCCTACCCCCTGGTAGCGACCCAGCGGTTCTGTGTACCTTCCGCAACCGCTGCCCAGCCCATATCAAGGGCGTCTGTGACACCATCGCACCGCCACTCAAGCGCTTTCCCCAGGGCAATCTTGTTCTTTGCCATCGCAGCGCCGAGGACCTTGCGCGTCTGCAGCATCATCAACCGTGGGTAAGTCAAGGAGAGACCGTATGACCGGCAGATTCAAGCGTTTGGCCGAGCATGCGCGGCCGCAGATCAGTATCCAGATAGATGGTCAACACGTGGAAGTTTTGCAGGGCGATACCCTCATGGTTGCGATTCTTTCCCATACCAATAGCTTGCGGGAGTCTGAATTCGATAAGGGTAGCAGAGCAGGCTTCTGCCTGATGGGTGCATGCCAGGATTGTTGGATTTGGACTACTGACGGCGAGCGACTACGTGCATGTAGCACCATTGTTCGGGAAGGATTGTCGATAATCACTCGCTCCCCGGAGGCGGCATGGAACCTCGTGTAGTCATCGTAGGTGCGGGCCCCGCCGGTACCCGTTGTGCCCAAGTGCTGGTGAGCTACGGGATCCGTCCTCTGGTCATCGACGAAAACAACCGAGACGGCGGACAGATCTATCGACGCCAGCCTTCGGGATTCACCCGTGGATACAGTCAACTCTATGGCACCGAAGCAAGCAAAGCCAAGGCCTTGCATGAATGTTTCGACAGTCTGCTTGATCATATCGATTACTGGCCGGAAACCTGCGTCTGGGGAATCTCCGGGAAAACCTTGTATGCCTCATGCAAGGGCGAACACCGCGAAGTCGAATTTGATCGGCTGATTCTTTGCACCGGGGCCACGGACAGATTGTTGCCGGTCAAAGGTTGGCATCACGCAGGAACATTCAGTCTCGGTGGAGCGCAGATCGCACTCAAGGCTCAAGCTGTATCCATCGGCCATTGCGTAGTCTTCATGGGCACAGGGCCGTTGCTGTATCTGGTCGCTGCGCAGTACGTCAAGGCGGGCGCCAAAGTGGCCGCGGTGCTTGACACCTCAGCGCTATCTCAACGCCTCAAGGCATTGCCGATGATGCTTGCACGCCCCATGGTAATGCTTACCGGTTTGCAATTGATGTGGCGCTTATGGAGGGCCCGGGTCCCTATCCATACCGGCATACGCCCGGACGAAATTCAAGGCGACCAGGCGTCGGGCGTTTGCGCGGTTTCCTGGTTTGATCGTGCAGGCCGATACCAGCGTTTGGCTTGCGACGCCGTCGGAGTTGGCTATCACTTGCGGCCTGAGACCCAGTTAGCCGACCTGGCCAAATGCGCCTTCGGTTTCGAGCGCGAGACAGGCCAATGGGTCATGCAGCTTGACGATGATTACCGCACTTCCCGCCCCAACGTCTATGCCGCCGGCGACTGCGCACGTGTCCGTGGAGCCGATGCGGCTGAAGCCGCGGGGCGATTGATGGCGACCTCAGTGCTGTCAGACCTTGGATTTGCGATCGATGCGGAATTTGTACTCCAGCAGCGCACCTTGCTCAAGGCTCTTGACCGCTTCCGCATGGGCCTGGCTCAAGCGTTTCCGTGGCCCGCAGACCACGCGGCGCAGTTGCCGAACGAGGCGATTGTTTGCCGCTGTGAATGTATAACCGCCGGCGATTTACGTGCCGTGGTACGGGAAAGACATGCCTGCGAAGCTAATCGCGCTAAGGCGTTCAGCCGTGTCGGCATGGGCCGTTGCCAAGGCCGTTATTGTGCGGAGGCTGGAGCCCAGATCATTGCCAGCGCCGCCCACGTACCGGTAGAAACAGTCGGCCGCTTGCGAGGCCAGGCTCCCGTTCGACCATTGCAAGTCAGTCCAGCGACTGAGGCATCCAAGGAGTCCGTTAAATGAATAGCCGGCACCCCGACGTAATCATTGTAGGCGCTGGTCTCATGGGCGCGACGAGCGCCTTCTTTCTGGGACGACGTGGTCTTAAAGTCCTCATGCTTGAGCGTGGCCTGGTGGGCCAGCACGCCAGCGGTACTAATTTTGGCAATGTGCGCCGTCAGGGCCGCATTCTGTCCCAGATCCCGTTGGCCAATCGGTCCAGAGCGCTTTGGGGGCGCTTGCCCGAGCTGATCGGCGAGGACCTGGAGTTCATTCCTACCGGCCATGTGCGTGCGTGCTACAGAGAGTCGGAACTCGAATTGCTGCGTACGTACAACAGTAATCCACAACTGAGCGAACTTGGGCTGACGATCTATCAGGGTCAAGAAATGCGTCAGCGCTTTCCCTATCTTGGTCCTGATGTACTCGCCGCGTCCCATGCCCCGTATGACGGGCACGCCAATCCCAGGCTTGCAGCGCCGTCGTTTGCCCGTGCGGCAGTCCGTGAGGGCGCGGTGCTGCGCGAGCAAGTCGAAATCAACCGAGTCGAAAAAAACGGTGATCATTTCACGTTGACGAGCTGCGCAGGTGAAACCTTCAATGCCGCCAAGGTACTGATTACAGCAGGCGGCTGGGGCAGCCGCTTGTCTTCGCAGTTCGGGGAAACGGTACCTATCGAACTACGGGGGCCCCATATGGCTGTGACCGAGCCCCTGCCCTATCGATTTAAGGAAGTGGTTGGGGTTTTTTCTGAAATCAAAAGCGAAATCGTCTATTTCCGTCAAGTGACGCGCGGAAACATCGTATTCGGAGGCGGCTATCACACTCATCTGGACGCCTCCGCGCTTCTGTCACCACCTGATCCGAAGGCCGTTGTGGAGCAACTGGGTCGTTTACGCCGCCTTGCCCCCAGCTTGTCGAATGTCAATGTGATCCGAACTTGGAGCGGGGTCGAAGGCTATACCGCCGATGACCGGCCCATCATAAGTGCCAGCAGCCAGGTCGATGGATTGTTTTACGCCTTCGGTTTCTGCGGCCACGGTTTTCAGTTGGGTCCGGGAGTGGGCGACGTCATGGCCGAACTCATTGCCACCGGAGCCAGCAGCACGCCGATAAACGAGTTCGACATCTCCCGATTCGCCGCAGCCGCTGTACCCACCACTGGCTAGTTGCTGATCTCGCTGCACGCCTGACCCTTTGACGCAAAGTCCCCGCTGCGGCGCTAGTACCGCCGTGAGGACTTCTGCGGCCAAAAAAAGCTGTACCCATAACCAGAAAGCAATCGATTGAAGACTGCCCTTACCACTACGGACATAACCCACCATGAACAAATTACCAGCGTTGTGCACAGCGGTACTCGCCGCCACCACCTCCCAGTGGAGTTGCGCAGAGGATTTGACCGAATCGCCATTTTTCAAGGACAGCAAGACCCAGTTGCTGAGTCGTAACTTTTATTTCAACCGTGATTATCACCAGGCTAACGCCCCTCAGAACTACCGTGAGGAATGGGCACAGGGCTTTATCGGCACTTTCAACTCGGGCTTCACCTCCGGCACCTTGGGTTTCGGTCTGGACCTAATCGGCATGTACGGGATGAAACTGGACAGCAGCTCTGATCGCATTAATACCGGGCTATTACCGAGCAGCGGCAACCGTCAGGCCGGTGTCGACCATGCGCAGGATGATTACTCTAAGGCTGGGGGAGCAATCAAAATAAAAATGTCGCAGACCGTATTGAAGTATGGTGATCAGATTTTAAACACTCCCGTCTTCACCAACAGCGATTCGCGCTTGCTTCCCGAAACCGCACGCGGCTTCTATTTGAATAGCCAGGAGATTGCCAATCTGACCATTGAGGCCGGACATATCACCTCCATGACGCTCAAGGAGCGGACCTCTCACGACTCATCGCCTTTGACTAAGGCTGACTTCCTCGGCGCCACTTATAAGTTCACCCCGTCGCTTAGCGCATCGCTTTACGGGTCACATGTTGAAGACTACTGGGACAAAACCTATGTGGGTGCCAGTTGGACGTTGCCTGTCAATACAGGACAGACGCTAACATTTGACTTTCGAGGTTATGACCTCAAAAGCAGCGGTCAACAACGTGGAGGCGAGTTGGATAATCGTGCGTTCAGTTTGAAAGCAACCTATCTGTATGGGCCGCATACCTTTGCTGTAGCGAACCAGCAAGTTCACGGCAAGGGCGCCTACTCATACGGCGTTGATGGCGGTGACAGCAACTATCTGGCCAACTACATCCAATTTGGTGATTTCGTAAGAGAAGACGAAGTATCTTGGCAGGCACGCTACGATTATAATTTCGCATCTCTTGGGATACCGGGTCTTGCCTTTATGGTTCGCTATGTACATGGCGATAACATCACTCTACCCTCCGGAGTCACCGACGCCACCGAATGGGAACGAAACGTGCAGCTCGCTTATGTTGTACAAAGTGGTCCGGCAAAAAAACTGAGTTTCAAGATTCGCCAGGCAACGTATCGCAATGACTTCGGCACATCATTGGATGAGGTGCGCTTAATAACGGAATATCCTTTGAATTGGTAGAGCAATGACGAGCCGTCCGAGAGAGGGTGTAAGCTCTCTCGGTCGGGCAAACTCTCGACCGCGACCACACAGGTCCATTTAGGACCTACAAGAATTGCGAAAGAGCAGATTTTTTTCGCCGCGAGTCGTCACTTTGTGGCCCATGGCAGTGATTTGCTCTTGGTAAAGGCCCGTGCGAGCAATACTCGCCTCGCTCGATTTAAGACAACCCGGCCGCGTCAAGGGCGTCAGCAGACGTGATTCGGCTGGACTAACTCTCGGTAGGTGACTTATTTTTGGACCATGCTGCTCCCTCAGAACTGAGCTGCTTACGCCAGTTGGATAACGATATTTTTCGGGCGTGATCCTAGAGGTAAAAAAGAGGGAGTCTTAGTCTGAATAGACCATGAAAAAGAGGTTATGATCAATTCATTTTTGGTGCTTCGGCCAATTAAAGCTTCGAGGACGTGAGAACTGGCAGGCAAGCCGCTTTTCGATAACATGAAAGATTTCGTTACGGAGGGTCATTCGCCCCAGAATCTTCGACAAACGGCGAGCAATAGATAAACATTGCCATTAAAGAATCACATCCAGCTCTACCGACGAAGGAATGATGATATGGGTGCTGGGTCCCCGATACTCAGTCCCGACCTTGATCGACGGACAGGAACTCTTTATGGAAGATTATCGCAACCACCCTCACGCAAAACTTTTTTATCGCCCCCTTGAAATTGCTATTCGCTGCTGCCAGCTGATGCCGTTTGAAACCAGAATTTTACAAGAGACTGAGTATTCGGTCCTATTTGAAGGAAAACTGAAACAGTGGCCGTGTCTTCGTCACAGAATGGGACTGCTATGGGATGCGATTCGTCATAAAGAGTTGCCATATGGGTACATGGGAGTTACCGTGAATACAAGTGAAATTGTGGACCCTCCCTTTCTGACCATTCGGCATGCGCACTTAAAACACTGGTTTACCCAGTACCACCCAATGGAGAAACCCGACTTCCTGTTTGATCAGTGCGAAAGACAGGCCATCTCACCTCATACCCTAGATATTTACAAGACGTTGTTGGTGGAACTCGGGATGTACAAAGCGGAGCGCGAACGCGCCCAAAAAACTATTCTTGAGCTTACCGAAGATCGAAATGATCTGCGACAGGAAAATGCCAAGTTACTCGTCCGTATGCGCAATGCTAGCAAACCTAATCAGCGATCTGAACGAGCGTATTTGCAGCTAATCGAAGCGTTTATCAGGCTGCTACTTGGCAAGACACCCAGCGGCGTCCCTTACTCAAGCTTCACCAGCCAAGCATCAATCATTAGTGTCCTTATGGCGAACAACCGCGGCAGGCCAGGCTTTACTCAGCGTACACTTGAGGAGAAATTCGCCGCAGCCAAACGCAGTAACGACTGTTCAGACTAGTACCGAAAATCGCGGCCACGAATATCGCATTATGCGGTGTTTTTTTCCGCGTCATGATTTTGAATGCCACACACATCCTCGCCAAGCCGATATGTGCTACGGAGTATTCGTCATGAGAGATCAGTTATCAGCTACCGAGCCCGCCAGCCGCCCAAATGCTGAGCGCTACATTATGCGCCGTGATGAAGTGGAACGAAAAACCGGCTTCAAGCGCGCGCACATCTACAACTTGATGAAGGAAGGTAAATTCCCTCAAGCCAAACGCATTGGGCTGCGCGCCGTCGGCTGGGACTCGCTGGAGATCGAACAGTGGATCACTGAGCGTTTGGCGCAGCAGGCCTGATGCCATGCGTGTAGTCTCGGTGGTGTCCACCAAAGGTGGGGTAGGCAAAACCACAGTAGCGGCCAATCTCGGCGGTCTGCTGGCGGATGCGGGCTTACGCGTCCTGCTGCTCGATCTGGATAGCCAACCGACCCTCTCCAGCTATTACGCCTTGAACCACGAGGCCATCGCCGGTGCGTACGAACTCATTGCGCTCAACCAGACAGATCCTGCGCGGATAATTTCCACAACGGTGGTCGTCGGTCTCGACCTGATCCTCTCCAACGACGATCAAGGTCGGCTAAGCACTTTGCTGCTGCACGCCCCTGACGGGCGATTGCGGCTGCGTAATCTGCTCGACCATTTCCGTCCCCGTTACGACCTGTTGTTGATCGACACCCAAGGCGCACGTAGCGTGCTGTTGGAGATGGCCATCCTCGCCTGCGATATCGCCCTCTCTCCCATCACACCGGAAATGCTCGCTGCCCGCGAACTACGCCGCGGCACTTTGAGGCTATTCAGTGAACTCGAACCATTTCGTCACCTGGGTATTACGCTGCCACCGTTGCGACTGCTGCTGAACCAGATAAATAGCATCCGAGTAGACACACGTATGATCATCCGTGGCCTGCGCGAGACCTTCGCCGGGGCTACCAGTATCTCGGTACTAGACACCGTAGTTCCAGACGCAGTGGCGTATCTCAATGCTGCCTCCCTCGGTCTGCCAGTCCACCGGATCGAGACGCGCCGGTCCCGTAATCGACGCTCGCCATCGGCACTGGAAACCATGCAAGCGATGGCCATCGAATTGTTCCCGGAATGGCGCACAGCGATAGCTACTTTAAGCAAGTGCGCGGAGGTTCGATGAAGTGAATCGCCAAGCTGTAGTTCTCTTAACAAAATTTTCGTCTGACCAACGCTGAGGCCAACTGCGTTTGGCAAGGAGTCTTTTGATGTCGGACCAGCTTCCTACTATTGCTCAACCATCCATCCACCTCTGCCGCCCACCTAGCGAGGAATACTGCACAGTGGTCTTTCGTCTACAAAGCGGGCGCTCAGCCATGGGTTGGTTCCTCGCGAAACTGTCTCGTTATTTCGAAGGCTCGGGCACTGCCGCAATCGTCAAGTTCGAGGTCGGTGACCATTTGCGCACCCGGCGTTAACTGAGGTTGCTCCAATGAAGAAGCTCACTCAGGAGGAAATCACCGAAAAACTGCACCAAGACCATTTCCCTCGCGGTCCAGAAATGGAGCGGCTGTCCGATCCACTCACTGATACGCCTATGCTGATCACTCTGGAGCAGTTACGGCCCTACGAACACAACCCGCGCTTCATCCGTAATCCGTTTTATGACGACATAAAGGCCTCCATCCGTGAACGCGGGCTGGACCAACCGCCGCCGATTACCCGCCGCCCGGGTGAAACCCACTTCATCATCCGCAACGGCGGCAATACGCGCTTGGCGATTCTCGGCGAGCTGTGGCAGGAAACCCGCGACGAGCGTTTCTTCCGCATCCATTGCCTGTTCCGACCCTGGACCGATGAAATCAGTGCCTTACTCGGCCATCTGGCCGAAAGCGATCTGCACGGTCAACTCACCTTCATCGAGCGTGCTCAGGCAGTGGCCAAACTCAAGACCATGCTTGAATCAGATGGCGTAACACTCTCGCAACGTGAGCTGGCACGACGTCTTGCCGCTGGAGGCTATCCGATTTCGCAGTCGCACATTAGCCGGATGCTGGACACCCTTGAACATTTACTGCCCGCCATTCCACAAACCCTGTATGCCGGGTTGGGAAAACCAAAAATTGAACGCTTAATTGGTCTGCGTAGCCAGGCTGAACGAACCTGGAATCGTTATCCAACCGACGCCATCGCTTTTCCCGAGTTTTGGCTCGACACCCTAGGGCAATTCGATGCCGACCCAGAGTCCTTCGACCTTGAGCAAATCCAGGATGAACTGCTCGAACGCATGAGTCGCTTACTCGGACAGTCCTACCGCATGTTGGCCCTGGAGCTGGGCGATACCCAACGGGTTATCCAGACGCCCGACATGGTCGTCACGCCTCCGGAGAACAACTCTCTGCCGAGCGTCGATGAGCCCGCGGCCGAGCCTCACCCCACCGAGCCGCATTCCAAATCAGCTGAAACCTGGACGCAGACCGAAACAGAGCGAGAGGAGCAGCTCACGCTGCCCGAAACGACCCTGGTACCAGCACCCAGCCCTCCGTCACGCGTCCAGCAGATCCGCGAACAGATTGATCGCGCCACTGCCACCGAACCATCACAGATCGTCGAAACCTGCCCGATCGACGACATCTGGATCATCGCACCAACACTGGATACCCCCGAACAACTGCGTTCAGCCATTGCCGGCCTGGCTCGGGAAATGGCGGCCTACGCCGGACATCCCGAGAGCATCATCGACCAGAAACATGGCCTGGGCTTCGCCCTCAGCATCGAGCAACCTGATCTTGCAGCGCCTCGTGCGACCGGCGTTCACCTGATGCTCCTGGCCTTATTGCGCGCTCAAGACGACGTAAGTTGGGAGGATCGCAAGCAACTGCCCTCAGCCCTGTTCGGCCAGTTGCTGCTGGGGGTCTATCAACTCCCGCTGACAGATCGTCCCGCCGTGGACGTAGGACTGGAGCGACTGCCCGATGGTCTGTTAATTAAACTGTATCGCCTCATTCGCTTAGCCCGGCGCCTGATCGACTTAACGCTTACCCATGAAGACGGCTCACCAAGGGAGTTGCCATGAACCTGTCCTTCAATGTGCTCAACCAGGCCATGCTGACCCAGGTCCTTCACGAGTTGCGCCTGGGTAATCTGCAACGCTGCAAGGCCCTCGGACTGGGTGAAGAGGACATCTACCTGTTGCAATCACTACCGCCGACCACACTGTCACGCCTGGCCCATGCCACCGTCCCCTGGGTTGAGGTCAAGATTGATTCGCCGGTATTGCATCGGTTGATCGACCAGGCCGAACGTGACGAACAGAACGAGCGCCTGATCAACCGAGCGCTCAAGCTCGGTGCCAGCAGTACCATCATGTACCAGTACTTCGGTTTGGCGCATTCGGAAACCGCCCTGCGCCGACGTCTGCTCAAGATAGAAACCCGTAAGGGCCGCCCCCAGAACTTGAGCGAGGCACAGGAACATGCGCTCTGGCAGCGTTGGTGCCAACTACGCGCTGAGGACGGTGCTGAGGATCAGCTCGACGCCATGATGATGTTGGCGGAAGAGCAACAGATCAGCTTGACCATCGTTTGGCAGCAGATCGACCATTACAGCAACGGAACATGAGCACTGCCCCTTCCAGTCGCTGGCAGCTTGTCCTGCAGCAATGCACCCGGCAGCTGAGTGAACGTTGGCCCGCACGCCCTACCACTGAACATCATTCCAACCAGGCCATGCAGGCGGGCTTTTTGTTCAGTGGCCAATCTCACGAAGTCGTGCCGCGTCGCTTGCTGCTGGATAGTCGGTTAACGCCATTGGAACGGAATGCCTGGCAGGTGTTTCGACTCATGCTGCAAGGCCAGGGCGTGGTCACGCCGCGCTATGAAGATCTGCAACCTTACTTGTCGAGCGTGCCCTACGGTGCGTCAGCCTCCCGCGAAACCATCGCTCGCGTCTTGACGATGCTCAGGCTGACTCGCTGGCTAAGCTTGGTAAGTCGTGGCCGCGATCAGCTCAGCGGGCGCCTACAAGGTTCTCTGTACGTCCTGCACGATGAACCGTTAACCCCCGCCGAAGCCATGGAGCTGGACCAGGATTACCTGGAGCTCGCCGGACACGCCCTCGATCATGCAACCAAGGCGGTGCGAATTGTCGCTCGGCATGTTTTGGAAGAAATTCGTCAGGACACCGATATCGATTTGGGTCGACTCCCCACCCGGCTCGACAGTTGGGGCGACCATTGGACGCAGCAAGGATTGGATCTCGCAACCGATGAAGCGTTACACGATTCCGAACTGGGTGGCGCCCACCGCGTTCGGAATCGTGCGGGGCCTAGTTCGGAATCCGAACCGGGTCTGAACGCCCATGTTTCCGGCAGCGTTCGGAATCCGAATGCCGCCTGTACTGTATCAAAAGAAAGTATTTGTACGGTACCGCGCGCGACCCCGGCGGTAGATAACCTGCACTGGCCTGATCCGCTGCACCTGAGTCCGAGCGAGCGGCAAGCCGTCACCGTAACGCTGAACAAGCTGAAACCAGCAGATCGGCAGGCGGTGCTCAACGAAGCGGGCGCACGCTGTGCGGCAGGACGCGTCCGCAAACCCGCGGCGTATCTAATGGGCCTGATCCAGCGGGCGCTGAAAGGCGATTTCCACCCTTGGGCAGGTCAGGCTGAATCGTTACCCATTGCAGAACCGCCACCCGCTCCCCCGCGCCAACTTAGGAAAAAGGGCGAACCCGCCTCTGCCCTCGCCCAAGCGTGCCTGGATGAACTACGCCAGCTGCGTAGCAAACGCCCTGGACGTCAGTAGATTTGATGCCACTGGCATCACTGACGAGCGTCTCGAAAATCAACCGTCTCGAACCAAATCGAACACACCGCATTCAGCTTTTCGGATGTCCTTTACCTTCGTCTGCCGCAACGTTCCCGTCCAAGCCTATGCGAGGACGACACCATGGCCGATCACTATCAGCTCAACCTTGGCTCACTGCGCAGCAGCATCACCCTGACACTGCACACCCACCACGCCGCCCGAATCTGGCAAGGTCGAACCGCACGCGAAGGCGTCCACTCGATCATGGGTATGGCCGGCTACATCAGCGTCACCAACCTGATCAAACAGGCCGCAGCGCAGGACGACCCCTATGCCGATTGGGCGATCGTGCAGCTCGAAGAAAAATTGATGCAGGCCAAGGATGGGATGCTGGAACTGACCCACCAGTTGGACCGGATCAGACAAGAGCTGCCGACGCAGATCGACATGGGCGACAACCTCAACATCCATCCCGTCACTTTACCCTTGTACATCGGCAGCCAGCTGGGCTTCCTCGCCGTTTACCTGCTGACTGACTACGACACCTTGGTGCGACATACCCTGTTGGCCCATCACACCGCCTTGATCGGTCGCCGGGACATGGAAGCCTGGATCGACGACGGTGCCCATTTGCTGCGTAGCCTGTTCGGCCAGGCCCAGCGCTATCGGCATGCTGGCGTCACCCGTGATGACATGGCGGCGAACAACGCTCGTGCTCTGGCGGCAATCGAGAGAATGGGTTTGCCCCCTACGGACATCCTTGAGGGGCATCGCCGCTCCCAGTTCGCGCCGTCAATCATTCGTCGTGGTGCTGTGGCGGTGGATGACGCTGATGCGTTGGCAGAGGACGCGGTAGAGCCGGCTGCGACAGTGGATGAGCCTGAGGACGAAGTATGAAGCCCCTGATCCCGACTCAACCAATGTCCCTCGAAACACTCACACCGGATGCCTATCGACAGCTTGAACACGCTACCTCCCTAAAAGGCCTTTTAAAACCTTTTAAGGGTAAGGGGGAGCTGGAATACCTGGCGCAGTTGGCGAGGGAAATCGAGGCGCAGTTATGTCGCCTGATGGAGGCTGTGGCGCAGCAGGCCGGACAACCGCCTTACTCGTTGCTGGATATTCGACTGGTGCTGCAGAACACCAGTGCGGGTAGCACCTTTTTGCGATGGCGCACCCGCGACTTCGCCCGTATGGGCGTTGCGGTCTGGGAACGCCAAGTCTCCAACAAGGCCTTGCCCCAAGCCGTACGTGAGGAATTGCACCGTTTCGAATGCGAGCGTATCGCACTGAATTTGCAGATGAGCGTGGTGCATTCGCTCTACCGCCAGGCTTCAATCTGCGCGATCAAAATGGCGAGCGCCGAACGGCTGCTGCGCCAGTTCACACCAGCAGCGGAGATATCACGATGAGTACTTTTTTCGTCGGCGAAGGCAACATCGGTAGTGCGCCAGAGTTCCAGGTTTTCCCGTCAGGCAATGACGAGCCACGGCGTTTGCTGCGCCTGAATGTGTACTTCGACAACCCCGTGCCACGCGATGGCAACTATGAGGATCGAGGCGGCTATTGGGCGCCGGTCGAGCTCTGGCACCGCGAGGCTGAACACTGGAGCATGCTGTACCAGAAAGGTATGCGCGTGTTGGTCGAAGGCCGCACCGTGCGCGACGAGTGGGAGGACAGTGAAGACAATGCGCGGGTCACCTTCAAGATCGAGGCACGTCGTGTCGGCATCCTGCCTCATCGCGTGCAGAACGTGGTCATGCGGGAGCGCTCAAGTGAATCAGCCTCATCTGCGGCTCCCGTTGGGCAGGCTACAGACCAGGCCAGCTCGCCTGCGTCGAAGTCCAAAAAGCGCAGAGGGCAGCCACCATCGGCATGATTGACTTGAGGCATAAAAATTGCGCCTTTGCGCGAAGTTCCTGGCCTGTCATTACTCGCTGCTCGTGAAGCACTGTCGTCCACGTGACTACAAGGTAGTAGCCTCGCCCCCAATCAAGACTGCCCTCACCGACTAATATGAGGAACCTGCCATTCAGGTTTCTCATAGCTCGCCACTGCTGTTTCCAACAACGCTGCTCCGAACTCAACCCGGAGCAGTTCTATGCGTCTCTTTCTCTGCGAGAAACCCTCCCAAGGTCGTGATATCGCCAAGGTTCTCGGAGCCAGCCGACGTGGCGATGGTTGCTTGATCGGACGCGAGACAACCGTCACCTGGTGTATCGGTCACCTGCTGGAAACAGCCCCCCCTGAAGCCTATGGCGATCAGTACAAAACCTGGTCGTTGGATCATCTACCGATCATTCCCGCGCAGTGGAGGGTTGAGGTCAAACCCAAGACTGTCGCGCAGTTCAAAATCATCAAACAGCTGCTCAGCGAAGCTACCACCGTCGTCATCGCCACCGACGCCGATCGCGAAGGTGAAATGATTGCCCGCGAGTTACTGCAGCTCTGCAACTACCGTGGTTCTGTTGAGCGCCTCTGGTTATCCGCACTCAACGAGGCGTCGATTCGCAAAGCACTGTCCTCGCTGAAGTCTAGTCAGGAGACCTTTCCGCTCTATCACTCAGCCCTCGCCCGCAGCCGCGCCGATTGGCTGATTGGTATGAACCTCAGTCGTTTGTTTACCCTCTTAGGACGGCGGGCGGGCTATGACGGCGTGCTGTCGGTTGGACGCGTCCAAACACCCACTTTGCGCTTGGTGGTTGAACGAGACCGCGCGATTGCCAGCTTCGTCTCTGTGCCGTACTGGGTGGTGGATGTGCACCTGTCTTCAATGGGGCAACCCTTCATCGCGTCGTGGATACCGCCAAGCTCAAGACGTGACGAAGCCGGTCGCTGCCTGCAGCAGGCACTCGCCAGTCAAGCCGTCCAAGCGCTTTCTGGCAGCAAGACCGCCACCGTAGTCTTGCTGCAGACTGAGCATTTGCGCGAAGCGCCACCCCTGCCCTTCGACCTGAGCACACTGCAAGAAGTCTGTTCACGCAAGTTGGGACTCGGCGCTCAGGAAACCCTGAACATCGCCCAAGCCTTGTATGAAACCCACAAAGCCACCAGCTATCCGCGCAGCGATTGCCGTTATTTGCCAGAGAGTATGTTCAACGAGGTAGCCGCAGTATTCGATGCCCTGTTCAGAATGGATCCCGCATTGCGCCCAGCGCTCGCAAGCGTCGATCAATCATTGCGCTCACGAGCATGGAACGATGCCAAGATCACCGCGCACCACGCCATCATCCCCACC
The DNA here is from genome assembly GCF_918698105.1 of Pseudomonas brassicacearum. Taxonomy (GTDB): domain Bacteria; phylum Pseudomonadota; class Gammaproteobacteria; order Pseudomonadales; family Pseudomonadaceae; genus Aquipseudomonas; species Aquipseudomonas brassicacearum_F. Next base: position 41,491 of record NZ_CAKKMI010000006.1, read on the forward strand.
ACCGAGCCGGCGAACCTTGGGCGGATGTCTGAACAAGAGCGCCAAGTCTACGAGCTAATTCGTAGCCACTACCTCGCGCAATTTCTGCCGCATCACGAGTTTGATCGAACCCAGGTCGAACTGGAGTGTGGCGAAGAACGGTTAACCGCTGTTGGCAAACAGATCCTGTTTTTGGGCTGGAAAGGCTTACTCTCCGACAACCCCGAAGACGATGAAGCCGGTCAAAAGACCCAGGTGTTGCCCGCCCTACAACAGGGTAGCCAGTGCGCAGTGGACGACGTCGAACTCAAGTCCATGCGCACCGCTGCGCCCAAACCGCTCACCGAGGGCGATCTGATTAAGGCGATGAAAAACGTCGCCAAGCTGGTCAACGACCCACGCCTGAAGCAGAAACTTCGGGACACCACCGGTATCGGCACAGAAGCCACGCGAGCCGGCATTATCAAAGGGTTGATTGATCGCGGTTACTTGCTGAAGAAAAAACGTGCCTTAACGGCCTCCGCAGCGGCCCATACCCTGATCGAAGCGGTACCCGCTGCAGTCGCGGATCCGGGTATGACAGCAATCTGGGAGCAAGCTCTGGATGAAATCGAAGCAGGACGTCTGACCTTGGATGCATTCGTTGCCAAGCAGGCAAACTGGATTACGCAGCTGATCGCAAACTGCGGAGCGCTCACTTTGTCGGGACCGGTCGAAGCCGGGCCGGTCTGCCCCCATTGCAGCGCCTCAATGCTCAGGCGAAAGGGGCAATCAGGACCGTTCTGGTCCTGCTCCCACTACCCGGACTGCAAAGGCACCGTGCCGATCAGCAAAGGTACGCGACACCCATGACGCGCCATGGGTGATCACATGAATCTTGGGAGCGATGTGCGGGTCAGTGCATCATCAACGGCGGTTGGTCCTTCTCCAAGTCGTCTAGAGGTCGTCCGATTTCACGGGCCAAGGCGATGCCTGTCGCTATCCATATCTGCCCCAGTTCGTTGAACGCTTTCAGGTGAGCAGGATCTTCGTTAAGCCAATGAACAAGGCTGTCGAAGTGTGCGGGGTTATCAGGGCAATCATGGATCTTGATGAACAGCTCCAGTGTTCGATCCCAGATCAGGTCCATGACGTTCTCGCGCTGCTCATCCATGCTCAACCTTCCTCCCTTTGGCCCTATCAGACCGCTCAGTCTCGCTGGTCACTTCGGCCTCTAATTCCTGGAGGAGTAGATGTCACGTCGCGACAAACAGCTATTTCAGTCAATATAACAACCTAATAAGTTGATACTCAACCGTTAAGGATGTTCATGTCAATGGGTCTTTGCTCAACCATTCGGGTTGAATTGGAGAGCTCATCACTTGGCACATAAACATCCAACCCAAGCCCAAATTGGGCGCATGATCGCGAAGCACCGCACTCAGCGTAATCTGACCCAGGAAGAGGTGGCTGAACGCCTGGGGATCGGCAGCGAAGCCATTTCGCGCCTTGAGCGGGGTGTGGTGGAGCTTTCCGTGGTCAAGCTGATGCAACTGGCGGACATCTTCGACTGCCGGATGGATGAACTGCTGACGGAGTCGAGCAGTCGCCCCAACGACCAGGGCCAGATGATCGCGGGCCTGCTGAGCGGCCTTCAAGAAAGCGACCGTGCCTTTATCCTGACGACCGTCGAACAGCTGGCCGCTCATCTCAGTAGCAAATAACCTCCTCGCCCACTGGCTTGACGTCGTCACACCCACTCTGCTGTAGTGCCTCAGGATCATCGCTACGGCGACCCAAGACCGATTCGCTCCGGGTAGCTCGGTCGGACTCCCTGAGTTCGGAGCCTTCTCTTCTGCGGAATTTCATTCCCGCTTTGTGCTCGACCGGATCAATGTGGCGGATGACCACTGTTGCCTCTGCCAGGCATCAGCGGTCATCCGCTACGGCGATCGCATTCAGTCCCGGAGCCCGCCGGGGAAATACTGGGCACCCTTTGTGCGCGGATGCGTGCCAGCATGTTCCGACCCAGGCCACGACAAGGGTCGGTTGGCGAATCATGGCGCAGTTAAATCAAGTTTTGCGAGGAGCTTGTCGACTGCGTCAGAACGCCTAAGGTGGCTTTTCTGTTCCTCGCCTGGCACCCCGCCAGGCCTACTCTTCACTTTCGTCCGTCCAGTGATTGCCACTGAATTCCGGCCATAAAAAATCGGGTTGCGGCGCCTTGACGCTCCCCTGTGACAGGCTTATATAAAGGGTGTGGTTCGCTGTCGTTGACAGCCCAGCCCAGGTAGCTTGAACCTTCAAGGCTACGCCACGCTTGTGGTGGTTTACCCAAGTGCGATCAGCATTCGGAGGCTCGCACGATTACCGCTTCAGCGGTGATGAATGCCCACTACCCTAGGTCCGCAGATATGCTGCGGATTTCTCCTCTGCTGCCCCCCTATTCTCCAGGCGCATCGATCTGATGGTCATCGGCTTGCCGGTGACGAGTCGTTCATCGTTCGCCTTCACCTAACCCATCCTGACGGGGACTCACTTCCCCGTCAGGGGCTGTGCGTCGCCGTTTTCCCTTGAAACAGGAGAACCACCATGGCCCACGCCAACCAATCCCAAGAAGCAACCACTTACTTCAATCTGCACACCGTCGGTATCGGCTACCTCAACCGTGTCCGTGAAGTACAAGTCCGCCGCGGCCAGCCGTTCATGGCCTGCGATATCGCCGCTCTGCATGGTGCCACTGATGCAGTGGAATACACCCGTTTCGACTGCAAAGTCGCGGGAGGCGAAGCTGAACGTTTGATTCGCCTCTATATGGACGCCGTCAAAGCCGAGAAAAAGGTCTTGCTGTCGTTCCGTATCGGCGACCTGTGGATTGACCCATTTCTCTATGAGAAAGGCGATAAACAAGGCCAACCGGGCGCCAGCCTTAAAGGCCGTCTGCTGTTCATCGACTGGATCAAGGTCAACGGTACACTCGAGTACAAAGCGCCTGCCAGGCAGGAGGCAACAGCACCTGCTGAGCAAGCGCCAAACAGTGAGCCATCCCCACCATCGGCTGATGCCGAAGCTGAGGATACCGACAACCCAACAGAGTCCAGGATTGAACCTGAATCTGCCCCCACTTCCCGCACGGCTCGCCGTGTTGCCAAACGTACTGTTCAGTCCGCCTGAACGATCCACGATCGTTTACCTCAAGGCGCTCAATCGAGCGCCTTTTTTTCAATCAGCACAGGAGAACCATCATGGAATCCTTCTGGCTTTGCGACGATTGCCTGTTCGCTGCGGCTTACGAGGACTGCAGCACGTTATCGCTCTATTACACGACGGATGAGGTCGAGGAACGCATCGCCGGTCTCCATCGTGGACTGGTTCGGCTTATGCCCATCAGTGCCGACTTCGATCCCGAAACTGGCCGTGGAATAAGAACCTTCTCCCCATTGCCCTGCGACGGTTGTGATTCACACCTGCACGGGCAACGCCACCGATTCACTCAGCTGTAAACAGCGCGTCATCGGGCAATGCCCGTGACTCTATATCTACCTCGGGGACACCGCTCCCCTCGGGTGTGTACCCCCGGATTGGTCCCTTCGGAGGTACGCCATGAGCACCCAACTCACCCTGATTGAAACCTCGGATGTCGAGGCTGATCGTATCGCCCAGGAAAACCAGCTAATCGACGAAGCTCTGCACATTCTGGATCGTCGGCTGTTCACCCGCGGCCCCAACCTGACGTCACCTGACGCCGTGGCCTCATATCTGAAACTTCATCTTGCGCAACAAGAGCATGAAGTTTTCGGTGTGATTTTTCTCGATGCCCGCCATCGCGTTCTGGCGTTCGAGATCCTCTTTCACGGCAGCATCGATGGCGCCAGTGTTTATCCCCGCCAGGTCGTCAAGCGCTCCCTCGAACATAACGCAGCAGCCGCCATTTTTGTCCACAACCACCCCTCGGGTTGTACGGAACCCAGCCAGGCAGACCGCGTCTTGACCGCACGGTTGAAGGAGGCCTTGGCCTTGATCGAGGTTCACGTACTGGATCACTTCATCGTAGGTGAAGGTCGCCCACTTTCTCTTGCCGAATACGGTTGGCTTTAACCCTTACAGGCGCCTTCGGGCGCCTTGTTCATTTTTCATCCTGGAGAATACTCATGAACTCCACTACCGAAACCCCAGACATGCTGGGGGCCTCAAACCCATTCGTTCGCGGCTATGACAATCTATCTATCGAACGGCTGCTACTGATCACCTACGCAAACGACTGCCCTCCCTGCTTTCGCTCCATACACGACTCACAAGCTCATCTACTCGACGATGCGTTAGAACTGTTTCCCTGCATGTTCAATGACGACGCCGCCTTGATCAGCGAAGGCCAATCCATTCCGGATGAATTGGAAGAATGTTTCCAGTCCACCGGGCTGGTGCGGCAAGTAGTCTATGCCGTGACTGGCGAAATGCACGATGAGCGACATCACGTCGGTGACCTGTACTCCCTGGAAGAAGCCCAAGCCTTGGTCCATCGTTTGAGCTTCGACACAGGACACTACAGTCGAGCCTGGGAGATCAGTACCGCACACCTCACTGAAGATGCATTGCGCTACTTGGAACACCGGGCTGGCAGTTTCAACGCTGGAGCAACCGGACTGCTGTTTGAACCCTTCGCCCTGAGAGACTGCAATGGCCTCGGGTGTAAGCTGATCGGCACGCCCTGGACCGACGAGAACCTGATGAAGATCGAGGGCCGTCCTTACGCATCGCTGAGGCAGGAGCAGCTCGACGCTGGCACACCGGAAGCCCTGGTCAACCTGCTGTATCTGGCTGCACTGGCCGATGTGCGATTGTTGATCTTCGACCCCGACGCCGCCGTCTTGGATGGGCTCGCGATTTTTGAATAGCAACGCGTTCAGCGTTAACACGACCCGCCTTGAATCAACTTACTCACTGAATCGCTCCTTCACCTCATGTCAGGTTCTGCACTGAATCTGACATGAGGTTTTGTCCATGGAGCGTTTTTTCACGCCTGTCTGCCTGCTGGGTTTATTGAGCGCCTGCACGGCGCAGATCCCCACCCCATTGCCGACTAGTCCAGAGAATGCCGACGGTTCCAATCGGGCCCAGCTTTCGAGGAGTACAGCCGAAGAGAGTCATCCGACAGAGCTCCGCTATGGCCGCTATACGCTGGTCAGCACCGAGCCCACCACGGAACAACGTAATCTTCTCGCTCAAATCGTTGACGTGAGCATTCCGTCCAACCTGAATCCTTCGGTACAGGAAGCGATGCACTACGTGCTGCAGCGCTCAGGTTATTCGCTCTGCCCTGCTGCCGAACCAGTAAAGATACTGTTTACCCGGCCTCTGCCTGCCGCCCATTACCGGCTCGGCCCGATCTCACTACGCAACGCGCTACAAGTACTGGCTGGCCCCGCCTGGCAACTCACGATCGATGAGGTTAGCCGTTCGGTCTGCTTCGAACGGCTAAAAAATGATGCTGCCGTCGTGCGGCTCGCACCCAGCGCGGCCCATCAGCCGGAGGCACGCCCATGAAAGCCTCGACATTTCAAACCCTCATTGTCGGCTCACTTTGCCTGGCGGTCTCCGGGCTGAGTGGTGGTTTGTATAACCAGTATCAACGCGTGACCGAGCTGGAAAATGCGAACGCCCAACGCCTACAGACCCTGGATACCCTGCAACGTGATTCAAGCACCCTCATGGATGCACAGGAGAAGCTGCAGTACGCACTGAAAGATCTCAAGCAGATGGTCGATACCGGTGAGCAACAGGCAAATACCCTCGATCCGATGTTGGATCAATGGGCGCAAGAGTTACAGGAGCTACGTGACGGTCTGGCAGCCCGTGCCACCGAAGCCGACATGATCGCGCTACGCGCACGACTCGAGCACGTCGAGCAGCAACTTCTGGAACTCAAGAGCCAGCCACCACTCCCACCACCGATGCCTTCCTCGGCCAAGCCGAAAAAAACTGCTCAGCCCAAGCCTGCCCTGCTCTCGCCGCCTTTCTCAGTACTCGGTGTCGAGTCACGCGGTGGCGAGCGCTTTCTGGCAGTAGCTCCTCCTGATAGTCGCTCGCTCAAGGATATCCAGTTGCTGCGCAACGGCGAACAGCTCGGCACATGGCAGCTAAAGGTGCTGGAGCAGAGCGCGGCCATCTTCGCGGTGACCGCTCAGCCAGACCAAACCGTGCAACTCCCTTGAGAAGCGATCATGAACAGAGCGCTGCTGAGCCCCATCGTCTGTTTCGTTTCATTGCTGAGCACGGGCGCTGCGCTGGGCGACCCCGGCACGACACCGTCACGAACCCAGGACACGCAGTCTGCTCCGCTGGAGCGTTCGCACTCAGAACAGGCGACAAGCTGGGGTCTGACGGAGCAGGAGTGGACACGCTTCATACAGATCCAAGCCGGCCCGCGTGGTTACTGGAGCCCGAATCTCGATCCGCTGACTGCACTCGGCGTCGAAGCAGAGAACGACCAAGAGCGTCAGCGCTATGCCGAATTGCAGGTAGCGCTGGAAGCCAAACGTGCCGAGCGCGAGCTGGCTTACCAAAACGCCTACACCGCAGCTTGGGCCAAGCTGTTTCCGGGGCTGTTGCCGATTCAGGGTATGGCATCCCCGCCCGCCGCTAGCTCACCGGTAGAGCCGCGCCGTGCTCTGTTTGTCGAAGACCATTGCCCTGCGTGCACCGCTGAAGCGCAGCGTCTGCAAAGCAGTGATACAGCGTTCGATATCTACCTGGTGGGCAGCCAAGGTGAGGATGAACATGTCCGTGGCTGGGCGCGGCAAGCAGGCATTGATGCGAGCAAGGTTCAACACCGGCAAATCACCCTGAACCATGATCGCGGGCGCTGGTTCAGCCTGGGAGCCCCGAGACCGTTACCCGTCACATTTCAGCAGGTGAACGGACAATGGCAACGTCTCGATTGATTGCTATTGCGCTCCTGCTGACGGTGCACGCCGTCCGGGCAGACGAACTCCCGCCTCCGGCTTATCAACTGGCAGCGCATGACGCCAACGTCCCTTCCACGGTGTTGTTCGCGATTGCCCTGCAGGAGAGTGGCGCCCGCCTCCGTGGTCGACTGCTGCCCTGGCCCTGGACGCTGAATATTGCCGGTAGCCCTTACCGTTTCGCCAATCGTCAGACCGCCTGTCACGCCTTGCTTCAGGCGCTTGCTCGGTATGACGCCAAGCGCGTCGATGCCGGGCTTGGGCAAATCAACCTGGGTTATCACGGACAGCATTTTTCCAGTCCCTGCGAAGCCCTCGAACCCTACCGCAATCTGGCCGTAACTGCCGCGCTGCTGCAAGAGCATCACGCCGTCACCGGTGATTGGGTGTCAGCTGCTGGCCGATATCACCGCCCGGCAGGAGGAACGCCGGCCGCGCGCTACCGCGCCGGCTTTTCTCAACAACTCGAACGACTGCAGGTTTCCTTTAAACAGGGCACACCACCATGAAGCGAATTCCCAGTGCGTATTACTTCGCCGTGCTCTTGGCTGCGCTCGCCCAGCCGGGACTGTCGTTTGCAGAAGTTCAGCCTGGCGGTTTCACCCGCCCCCAGTTTGAAGCTTCCAGGCCGCCAATAAACAACAAGACCCAGCCTGCTCGGGCCATACATGCAGACCTATCTGCATTTGCCGATGAAACCTGGATACTGCCCGTGCGCAGCTCTCACTTGAGCCCAGGCCAAATCACAACTCGCACCCTGGACATGCCGGGGTTGCAGCCATTTTTCCTTATCGGGGAGGATCCCCAATCGTTGGCTTGGCTGCATCAGCGTGCGACTGAACTGCAAGAAATGGGGGCGGCCGGCCTCGCCGTCGAAGTGACCGATACTGAAGCCCTGGCCCGAATTCGAGCAGCCGCGCCGGGCATCACCATCCTGCCGGTCAACGGCAACGACATCGCCTCTCGCCTGAAAATTGAGCACTACCCTGTCTTAATCTCAGCCACCTCACTGGAACAGTGAGTCTGGGTCATGGCCGAGCATGCGGTGGAGTCCAAACTCCGGCCCGCAGTCGAGCTGTATACCGTGGCGATCTGCGTCGCCGCGGCGGTGTTATGCGTGTATTCGCCCTGGGCCGTGGCCCTATCACCCGATATCGGTCTGATTGCGGCTCTGGCCTATGCCCTGTTCGGTTTGATCCGCCTCCGACAAGCTTGGGAGGTGTTGCGCTATCGGCGCAATATCCGCCGGCTGCCTCGCTACGAACTGACCAGCCGGCAGATTCCGGTGAGCCGCAAACGTCTGTTCATGGGTCGCGGCTTTCGCTGGACCCGCTTGCACACCCAGCGCTTGGTCGAGGCCCAGGATCCGGCCGTCGCTCACTACGTCGACCAACCGACCCGTTACCGTCTGGCACGTGGGCTCGAACGTCGCCTAGAACATGCACCGTTTCCGCTCTCGACACTGGCCCGCGTCACGGCCTGGGACAGCGCCTTTAATCCGTTGCGCCCTTTACCTCCGGTAGGAGGCTCGCCACTGCTGCATGGGGTCGAGCCAAATGAAACAGACGTCGGCCTTCCGCTGGGCGAACGGGTGGGTCACACGCTGGTGCTTGGTACTACCCGTGTCGGCAAAACCCGGCTCGCGGAGGTGTACATCACCCAGGACATTCATCGTATCGAACACGAGGTCGTCATTGTCTTCGATCCGAAGGGCGATGCCGATTTGCTCAAGCGCATGTACGTCGAAGCCAAACGTGCCGGTCGGGAGAAAGAGTTTTATGTGTTCCATCTGGGTTGGCCGGAGATCTCCGCCCGCTACAACGCCGTGGGACGTTTCGGGCGCATCTCGGAAGTAGCGTCGCGCATCGCCGGGCAGCTCAGTGGTGAAGGTAACTCGGCGGCGTTTCGCGAGTTCGCCTGGCGTTTCGTCAACATCATCGCCCGCGCCCTGATCGAGTTGGGCCGACGTCCGGACTACCTGCAAATCCAGCGACATGTGGTCAACATCGACGCGCTGTTCATCGAGTACGCCCAGCAGTTTTTCGCCAAGACCGACCCTAAGGCGTGGGAGGTGATCGTCCAGCTCGAAGGCAAACTCACCGAGAAGAACATCCCCCGGCATATGATCGGACGCGAAAAGCGCGTGGTGGCCATCGAGCAGTACCTGGCGGTGAAGCGGGTATTTGATCCCGTAATGGACGGGCTGCGTTCGGCGGTACGCTACGACCGTACTTACTTCGACAAAATCGTTGCCTCGCTACTGCCGCTGCTGGAGAAACTCACCACCGGCAAGACCGCCCAATTACTGGCCCCCAACTACACCGATTTAGATGACCCGAGGCCGATCTTCGACTGGATGCAGATCATCCGAAAGCGCGGCATCGTTTATGTCGGCCTCGATGCGCTGACCGATGCCGAGGTGGCCGCCGCTGTGGGCAATTCCATGTTCGCCGACTTGGTCTCGGTGGCGGGACACATCTACAAACATGGCATTGACCATGGCCTGCCGCCATCGGGTAGCAACGCTGGCAAGCTGCCGATCAACCTGCACGCTGATGAGTTCAACGAATTGATGGGCGATGAGTTCATCCCGCTGATCAACAAGGGCGGTGGCGCCGGCATCCAGGTAACCGCCTACACCCAGACACTCAGCGATATCGAAGCGCGAATCGGAAACCGCGCCAAGGCCGGCCAGGTGATTGGCAACTTCAACACCTTGCAGATGCTCCGCGTACGCGAGACCGCCACTGCGGAGCTGCTCACCCAGCAGTTGCCCAAGGTCAACGTGCTGACCAGAACCCTGGTATCGGGTGCCACCGACACCTCCGATCCTGAAGCCAATACGGACTTCACTTCCTCCTCTCAGGACCGCGTCAGCAGCACTAGTGTGCCGCTGATCGAGCCAGCGCATATCGTCAGTTTGCCGAAGGGGCAAATGTTCTCCTTCCAGGCCGGTGGCCAGCTCTGGAAAGTCCGCATGCCGTTGCCAAAACCCTCCAACGACGAGGCGATGCCCAAGGACCTGCAGGAGCTTACCCAGCGGATGCGGGCCACCTATAACGAACAGGCAGGGCAATGGTGGAGCGCAAGCGGTGGCGGCCCTACAACAAACTTCGATCTGGATCAGGTGGGTTAGCCCGACCCACCACAGGTTTCGATTCAGCAAACGCGTATTCGGCGAGCGCCGTGGCAGCATCAACTTAACGGTGCACAATGGAGTAAAGGATGGCGACTTCCGTACAGAACACGCCGCCACAACCGATCCAGCGTCCGGGATTGATCGTCTCGGCGATTGGCTTGGTCTTACGCATTATCGGTATGCTGATCGCCTCGTTGCTGTTTTCAATCCTTATCGAGTTCGCCGGTTTGCTGCTGTTCTGGGGCGATCAGGGTTGGCGGCACAGCCAAGCCATGTTGAATAGCGAATTGGGATGGCTCAGCGAGCACTTCAAAGCTTCACTCATTCTTCGACAACCTGAAAAGACGATTATCCGGTGGCTGGACATCCTCAATCAGTGGTTGCTGGTCAAGAGTGGCTTTGCGGATTTTGCCCAGCAGGCACGCGCGTCGAGCCAGAGTAACGGCTTCTGGAGTTGGGCCAATCAGCTCTACGTGAGCATTGAGGACTTCGTGCTGGCGGCGGTGTATGTGACCTTTACCTTTGTGGTGCGCCTGACCATTCTCGTCCTGGCCACACCACTGTTTTTGTTGGCCTCGTTCACCGGTTTTGTCGATGGCTTGATGCGCCGCGACCTACGGAAATTTGGAGCAGGGCGAGAAAGCAGCTTTGTCTATCATCGTGCTAAACGTGCAGTGGTACCGCTACTGTTCGTACCCTGGATCATTTACCTGTCCCTGCCCTTTACGCTCAATCCTATGGCTATTCTATTGCCTTGCGCAGTAATACTTGGGACAACGGTAGCGATCACAGCGACGACGTTCAAAAAGCATCTCTAGTACTAGTTAAGCTTTTTCCGCGATTGATTTGGTAGTGATGACACTCAACCTTCCCAGGTCTCAGCATCGTCCATTTCACCGCGAAAAACCGGCTGACCTACCTGTAGCTCATTTAAAGCTTCACGCAGACTTGCCCCTGTGCAGGCGTTACCGATACTTTTCAGCATCCAAGAATCTCCATAGTCCATCTGATGTGCGCTCCCCCATATACCAATAATGCGCCCACCAGAAGTTCAGGCGATCCGCGTCTTTGAGCAGTCGTTTGATTTGATCGTGTGCACTTGCCGCAAGGTTGCAGTATCGGACTGGCGACTCAGCGCCAGCCAGCTCGCTCAGAGACTCAGCCAGGGCGACCACCGCCCTTAGGGCCTTGCTACACTGCGCCTCGCAGTGTTCCGCTGGCTGAATTCCCGCTCAACCCTCAGGCTTACTGCTCAGCATGCACCGCCTGACGGAAAGCATTGAGATCGCCAGGTTGAACGCATCCAGGGTGACTGCTAGCGGTTCGATCACAGTTCCGGCGCCGGTTCACATGAATCCACGGCGCTCATGGGTGGGGTTCCTTTCCGTCGTTCCTCCATAACGCCAAGGCCAACCCGGGTGCGCCTCTACTGGTGCAAGCCAGCACTTAGCGGGTTTATGGTGCTGCAAGATTTCCATCGACAGTCAGTTACTACCCGTGACGACCTTCCATGGTTGGCCGTCAACTATGAAACTTTAAGGCGTCGCAACAATTTTCCTACGCCCTCATCGTAAGAGTCGGGAGAAGTGAAATCGGCATACAGTTTTCCCACTAGAAATAATGGGAGATCACACTGTTCGTACAAAAGCGGAAGCACTACGACCTCTCCAGTCGAAATTTCTCGATGGATGGCTATCTCCAGCTCTCTCTCGACCCACGGTGACTTGACCGATTTGGCAGACAGCACAACACAGATGTATTTGGTCTTTCTTAAGCCTTCGTCAATTTTTTTGGTTAAAGAATCTCCAACCAGGATCTCGGCCTCATCCAGCCAAACATCCCTAACCCCTTGAGCCTCTAACCGTGCTTTCAAGTTGCGCACGAAGGGCTTGTCCGCGCTGGTATGACTTAGAAAAACCCCATGATAAGCGCTACGCGGAACGGACGTAGGGTCGAGGCCGAGCGCGCAACGTACCAACACATCCGTAGCTTCTTGACTTGTGGGTGGGGTCAACATCCAAGCTTGAGACGAACCGACTACCACCTTCCCGCCTAAAGTGTAGCCTTCAGGTGTGTTAGCGAACGAATCAATGTGGGAGCCATGTGTATCAAGGCAAATGCCCCATCCGTCACTTTTCAACCTGTCGAAATAAGGTAGAAACTCTCCAACCTCGTCTGTGGTTGTAAGCCTCCGAGACTTCTTCTCGTAAAGAATACTAGAGTCAGCAACCATTTTAGCTACATCGTTGGCATAGCCCGAGTAAATACTACGCCGGCCAAAGAATTTAATATGTTTTTCTCGGGCCATCAGCCAAATAACACGAGTACCTTGTTCCAATGCGGCAGACAACTCCTGAGTGCGATCATATTGGTCGTAAGCAGTATCCAGGTCGAACCGGTTATCCTCCGCCTTGAGGTCCCACAGCTCGCTATTCGACTCCGAATGGGGCGTAGCTACTCCAAACATAAAATGTGAGTAGCTCTGAGGGTTGATTATGATCACGTCATATTCGTATAGCGCGTAGGCCGAACGGCTCTTGTCGATGCTTGCTCGGCATAACCCCAGCACATCAATCGTCGTGTCAGGAATCGGGTCCCCTCCGTAGGTGCAACCGACCAGCAGAACATTTTTCATGCCTTTTTCCTTTGATTCCGTCAACTTGCTGCCCAAATAAAACACTAAACCGTGCATGTCGCCGCGAGTCTTGAGCTTGATATTGCCATAGGCCAGGGCATCGAGCAGGTCAGCCCGTCGTTCAAGGCGAGGCTTGGAGGTACCTGCCCCGTCAAAGAGTGCGAGCTTTATCAAGCCTCCGATGAATCAGCGAAACGATTGTTAAGATATCTTCTGCATCTTCTTTCGACATTTCCCACGAAATTCTTGCTTCATGAGCGGTGGGGTTGCGAAACATCCCGAATGTCCCGCGTATTAAGTTGGCGAACCCGCTTTGCTCGCTGCGCTCACTCACGGTCTTGAGCGCATTTATGGACAAAAGCGGGGGATGCCCCGCGAGGACACGATCGACCAAGGTTGCTCCATCATCTCTTACGCCTGCGCGCGACCTCATCTTATCGGCGACACTCTTGACTGCTTCTTGGACTGCATGGAAATAGTTATCAGCCAATAACTCTGCTCGGCAAAATCTGAGGACGTCTGGATGAACGCCACGTCCTTCCAGATCTGCCCTCAGTTCCATGGCCCGACGTCTAGCTTCAGGCAACGTCTGTGCAGTTTCGGCTTGGAGAGGTTACCTCCTTGATCGACGAAAAGCCCTGAAAATGCTAGGACCAGGTTAAGCAGGGCACGCATCGGCTCATAGCGCTCAGGATCGCGGCTATAGCGGGCAGGCTTCATCGCTTGGCGAATGAACTCCAAAACGTGGGTACGATTCCTTTTGGTATTTTGGCTATCGGCAAAAGCGTTGTAGATGCGCGTGCGTTTTGTGATCGGTCCCGGATCTATCATTTTAGCAGTGGCTAGAAGAAACTAAATTTCAGATCCGGTAAGTCCTGCGCTGGTGTCGCCTAACGCTCCTGCAATTGCCTCAAGCTGATCCTGTGAAAAAAGCGCCATCCATATACTCCAGATTTGCCATATCAATGCAGACAAATAAATAGGATCACCGACATCACTATGCCATCTCAAGTGCGAAAGCGCGCCGGAATCTCAAATCACCATCTAGAAGCGGCCTGCAGTGGTCGATACAGCCACGCCCAAGAGTAGTTCTGCACCGTCTTAACGTCTCCGATGGCAGCCAACACACTCGCCGCCGACGATCGAAGGTCCACATCAGCTGTGAAGTAAATATCCCCAGTCCTTCCTCAGAAAAACGATTCATCACACCTCAAGTTTCTTAATGAACAATTCGACCTCTGACTTGATTCTGTTCCCAGATCCATATGGGCCAGCATCATGCCAACTACCCCCTTTCGCTGCTTGTTACTGTTCTCGCTTGCTATCGTCGATGGCAGCAGTTATGCCGCATCTGCTCATGAGCAGGAACAGCTCAGCCTAGTCCAGCAGCAACTCGACACTATAGAACGACTAGCGGCACGAGCCGAGACAACCAACAGGTCTGAACCAGACGAACGCTATCGTTTCGACTATCCCCGGCTGACTCAGGACATCCAGCGCATCCGCCATGGAGTACAGGACTACCTGTCCCCTTCGCGCGCTCAGCCCCGCGACCCCATTGAATTGGTAGGTGATTACCGCCTCGACACTCCGTCCGCGAAGCCGTCGCCATGAGGATGACTGACGCTCAGAACTCAGCGTTCCAAAACGCATCCGGTTTCTCACCGCAGAGCAGTTCGACACTGTGGCTGTCCATGGTCCTCGTTCTGGCTTTGCTGTGGTGTGCCTGGGTGATCTGGACGGCTTACCGGGGATGGGCGACAGGCAGTGTGCGCTTCGGCGCCTTCGGTGGCAGCACTGCACGCGTGTTGCTCGCGCTGTTGGTTCTGATGTTCTTCACCCTTTCCTAAACCAGGAGATCGCCGTCATGCTCAAGTGCCTTGTCCCCCTGAAAAACAACCTAAGTGATCGTGCCAGCCAACGCTTGATCGGACTGCTGCTGGTGCTCGGTCCAAGCTTGGCTTTTGCCGAACTCCCGACCATGGAAGCCCCTTCGCGTGGCGAAGGTTCTGGGTTGATCGAGACGATCAAAAACTACGCCTACGACGGCGGCATCCTGCTCGGCCTGCTGATCGCTTTGCTCGCTTTTCTAGGCGTGGCCTGGCACTCCCTGACCGTCTATGCCGACGTACAGAACCAGCGAAAGACTTGGAAAGACCTCGGTGCCGTGGTTGGTATCGGCGCCCTACTGGTGGTGATCATCATCTGGTTCCTGACCAAGGCTGCCGCGATTCTGTGAGGTCGGCATGAACGACACAATCGAACTTCTTGCCGACGGCACCGTGGTCTTTCTGCCGGAGCGACTCAATCGCGATCCTACCGTACTGCGCGGTTTGACCAATGATGAGATGTGGGTGGCGCTCGGTGTCGGCGCACTTGTCGGCCTGCTACTGGGCGTTCCGCTAGCGATCGCTACCGCCTCCATTGCCGTAGCACCGACCAGCATGATCGTAAGCATGGCGGTGGTGTTATTGGCTGGTGGCACACTACTGCGTCGGGCCAAACGGGCCCGTCCCGAGACCTGGTTGTACCGCAAACTCGAATGGATACTGGTCAGCCGTTGGCGCCTGAAGCGAGGAAGTTTGATTCTGCATTCCGGCGCCTGGACGGTTCGCCGTTCGCGTCGACTGCGCCCTGCCCTGTCCCGGTGGCAGCCATGAGCCGATTTCGGAACAAGGTGGATGCCCAACAGGCCCATATCTTCAGCCTGCGTCTGGCGGTAGTGATCCTTGCTCTGGTCTGTGCCGGACTCTGGTACGGCTGGCGCTCGGCACCGACCGATCTGACCGTGCATGTCCCCCCGGATCTGCGCTCGGGTAGCACTCGCAAGTGGTGGGATATCCCCTCAGAGAACGTCTATGCCTTTGCCCTCTATATCTTTGGTCAACTCAACCGCTGGCCTTCGGATGGCGAACAGGATTACCGCCGCGCTATCTACAGCTTGCAGTCCTACCTGACACCCGCCTGCAAAGCCTTCCTCGACGGCGACTACGAGTACCGCAAGGCTGCTGGCGAACTGCGCCAGCGGGTACGTGGTGTCTACGAAATTCTGGGCCGAGGCTACAGCGAAGATCCGGAATTCAGGGTCAAGCAACTCGATCGCGATAGCTGGCTGGTCACCCTCGACCTCAACGCCGATGAGTACTACGCGGCCGAACCGGTGAAACGGGTGGTGGTGCGTTATCCCTTACGCGTGGTGCGTTTTGATCTGGACCCCGAACAAAACAAGTGGGGGCTGGCACTGGATTGTTATCAGGGCACACCGCAAAAAATCGCTCTGCCTGGAGGTGAGCCATGACGCGGATTTTTACTCTGGGACTCACCGCCGCACTGATGCTGTGGGGAGTTGCAGCGCAGGCCGTCGAGTTGATGCACTGGGAACGCCTGCCCCTCGCGGTCCCGCTGGTTATCAATCAGGAGCGGGTGGTCTTTGTCGATGAGGATGTCCGAGTCGGCGTCCCCTCAACTCTGACCGGCAAGCTGCGCGTGCAATCTACCGGCGGCACGCTGTACCTGCGCGCGTCAGAAGCCATTGCACCTACCCGGTTACAACTGCAATCGGTCGCGACGGGCGAGATCATCCTATTGGACATTGCAGCCACGCCTGGCGACCAACCGCTGGAACCCGTGCGTATTATCAAGAATGCTCCGGTGCAGACTACCGAGACGGAATCCAGCACCGCCCCTGTTCCAGAACGTACGCCGATCCCTGTCGCGTTGACGCGCTACGCCGCGCAAAGCCTGTACGCGCCGCTGCGCACCGTAGAATCCCTACCCGGCGTACGCCGCGCCCCCCTCAAGCGGCGCACCGAACTACCGACCCTGCTGCCGACCGAAAACGTGTCCAGCACGCCCATCGCCGCCTGGCGACTAGGTGATTACTGGGTGACGGCGGTGAAGTTACGCAACCTTGGATCAGTGACGGTGCAACTCGATCCGCGTCAGCTTCAGGCAAAGTTGTTCGCCGCGTCCTTCCAGCATGCTTTCCTCGGGCCTGTCGGCAGCCCTGAAGACACCACGGTTGCCTACCTCGTCACCCACGGTGCCGGCCTCGAACACGCCGTGCCGCTCCCGCCCGTTGCACGAGGTGCTGACGATGAAAGCTAACGCCTTGCTCAAATGGTTGGTACCGGCTGTGCTGCTAGGCGTGGTGTTCATCATCCTGAAAACTTGGGTTGCGGGTGGTACCTCGCCTTCGTCAGACAGTCCGCCTGCTCAGGACAACCTCCAGTTATCCGCCGAGCAGGCCAAGTCGCTCGGTATTGCGGGTGATACCCCACGCGACACGGTTGCCACCTTGGTCGGCCAGGTGAAGGCCATGCGCAGCGACATGCTCGGCCTGAAAAAACACAACGATTCGCTGCAGACGGAGAACAACCGCCTTCGTGAGCGGGAAAATAGTGTCGATTCGCGCATCCAGACCGCGCTCGGCAGCGTAACCCAACAGGTCGACGAAGGCCGCCGACAAGCCAACGAGGCCCGACTCAAAGCGGAACAAGACAGTCGCCAGGCCCGTGGTCTGCTGACGCAATTGCAGGAACAGCTGTCGGGGCTGACCGGCAAAGGCAAGGATATGCCGGTTGGATTGGGGCTTGAGCCGGGCGATGGGGCTCAGTTCGACGGGCAGCATTCTGCCAATGATGCGCTGCAGTGGATTGAACCCTCGGATGCTCTGTCCACCGACGCCCGAGGCAAAACCAAGACCTCCTCCGCACTGAGTCTGCCTACCGCCTTCAACTCCCTGGAGGGCTTGAAAGATAACGCGATTGATCGCAGCCAAAAACAGCTACGTGCAGTCACCCAGGGTGAACGTGACCTGACACGATCCGCTGATCGTACTGAAGGCGCGAAGCCGGTCTACACCATTCCCGAAAGCGCCACATTGATGGGCTCGGTCGCCATGACCGCGCTGATCGGCCGAGTCCCAGTAGACGGCACTGTGAATGATCCCTACCCCTTCAAGGTACTGGTTGGTCCGGAAAACCTGACAGCGAACGGCATCGACCTGCCGGACGTCGCAGGGGCCGTGATGAGCGGTACAGCCTCCGGCGACTGGACCCTGTCGTGCGTACGCGGACAGGTCGAGTCAGTTACCTTTGTGTTTACCGACGGCACTATCCGCACGGTGCCTCAGCCGAAGGCAGTAGCCAGCCGCAACGCCTCCACCGCCCAGAGCTCGAACACCGACAAGATCCGCGGTGGACTCGGTTACCTGTCCGATCCGTATGGCATTCCTTGCATTGCCGGCGAGCGCCGCTCAAACGCTCAACAGTACCTCGGCAGCCAGAGCTTGATCACTGCCGCCGGCGCCGGTGTCGCCGCCTTGCTCGGGGATGAGCAGAACAACAGCAGCGTGATCAGTTCGGGCGGCAGTACGCTCGGGCTTACCAACAGCACAGGCAACAGCGCGCTGAATTCAATTCTCAGTGGTGGGGTCAGCGACATCCGCGAGTGGATCAACAAACTGTATGGCGAGACCTTTGCTGCCGTGTACGTGCCACCGGCTGCCCAAGTCGCGCTGCACCTCGACCATGAGATCACCATCGACTACGAGCCCAAGGGCCGGAGCGTTCGCCATGAAAAAGACCATGCTTCTCTGCCTGACCTGGATTAGCGTGCTTTGCTTAGTCCTGGCGGGGTGCTCCACCGACAAGGAGACGCTGCTGCCCCATGGCGAGCAAACCATGCTGGACATCTGGAACGGCGCCGGTTCGCAAGGCACTCAGCAACAACTGCTGGATGCTCGACAACAGTTACGCCGCCCGCTGGCTCAGTCAGATGTCTCCGCGGCTCTCCAGGAACCATACACTCGCACAGCGGCGAATGAGATCCGCAACCTGTTCCCTCGTCTGCCCAATCCCGATCTGGTGCTTTACGTGTATCCGCACTTGAGTGGTACCGAGCAGGCACCGGTGCCGGGTTACTCAACCGTCTTTCCGTTCTACCAACGTGTGCAGTACGCATTACCCGGTGAACGTCAGGAAGACTTGTAGTGCGTACCGGCGATGCGGGTGACCGCACTCCTGCGTGGAAAGCCTGGCGCCATCCATTGCGCCCTCGCGCCACCTTGGCCGATGAAGCTGCACTCTATGCGCACAACCCCAGCTTCACCGATCACCTGCCGTGGGTCGAATACCTCGACACCGAGCAGTGTTTTCTGCTCGATGACAACCGCTCGGTGGGCGCGGTGTTCGAGTTACTGCCCATCGGCACCGAAGGGCGCGAACCCGATTGGTTGATGGCCGCCCGCGATGCCCTTGAGGATGCCCTACAGGACAGTTTTGATGAGCTGGATCAATCGCCTTGGGTGGCGCAGTTTTTCTGCCAGGACGACAACGACTTCACCCCCTACCTGACACAGCTCACGGATTATATTCAGGACAGCGCACGGGGCACGGTCTTCACCGAAGCGTATTTGGAACTCAGCCGCCGTCATCTAAAGGCCATCACCAAGCCCAGCGGGCTGTTCGAGGATAAGGTGGTGACGCACCTGCCTTGGCGCGGCAATAACCGCCGGGGGCGCCTGGTGGTCTATCGCTGGCTCGAGTCTGGCGCCGACGAGACGGGACTCACCCCTGTGCAATCCCTGCAGCAGGCTTGCGAACGTATTGCGGCTTCGTTGCAGGCGTGCGGCGTGCAATCAGTACCAGTTGATGGCCACGGTTTGTATGCCTGGTTATTACCCTGGTTCAATCCGGCGCCTAGGCTCACCGATGAAGCGCCCGAGGACTTTTACAAACGTGTTGCCTATCCGGAGCCTACTGGTGGCGAGTCGCTGGAATTGCCCTTCGATCACGACTTCGCTGAACGGTTGTTCTTCAACGAACCGTGTTCGGATGTGCAACGAGGACTCTGGTACTTCGATGGGCAACCCCATCGGGTCATGGTGGTGGACAAACTGCGACGGGCACCGTCGATTGGTCAACTCACCGGAGAAACCCGTAAGGGTGATGCAGTCAATGCCCTGTTCGACCAGTTACCCGAAGGCACGGTGATGAGTCTGACCTTGGTGGTCAAGCCGCAGGATGTGCTCGAAGACCAGTTAAACCGATTGGCGCGCAAAGCCATCGGTGAAAACCTGGCTTCGACCCAGACCCGTCAGGATGTCGAAGAGGCTCGTGCGATCATCGGTCGCCAGCACAAGCTGTACCGCGGCACCCTGGCGTTCTATGTGCGCGGTCACGATGAACAGCAACTGCACCAACGCTCGGTCGGCCTGGCTAACGCGCTGTTGGGCGCGGGGCTGCAACCGGTGCGCGAAAGCGATGAGGTCGCCGCCTGCAACAGCTACCTGCGCTGGTTACCGATGGCTTACAACCCGGCCCACGACACGCGCAACTGGTACACACGCCTGATGTTCGCCCAGCACCTGGCAAACCTCGCCCCGGTATGGGGTCGCAGCACCGGCACCGGCCACCCGGGTATCACCCTGTTCAATCGTGGTGGCTCGCCGTTGAGCTTTGATCCGCTGTCACGTCTGGACCGGGCCATGAACGGCCATCTGCTGTTGTTCGGTCCGACCGGCGCCGGTAAGTCGGCCACCCTGGTGACCCTGCTGATGCAGGTCATGGCGGTGTACCGGCCTCGCCTGTTTATCGTTGAGGCCGGCAACTCATTCGGCTTGCAGGGCGACTACTCCGCAACGCAAGGCCTGTCAGTCAACAAGGTCCAATTAAAACCTGGAACCGCGATCAGTCTCGCCCCGTTCGCCGATGCCTGGCGCCTGGTCGAGCAGCCGGACCAGGTGGTGAGTCTGTCGATCGATGAGCTGGACGATGAGGCGGTAGCCAGTCGCGAAGACCAGCGCGATGTTCTCGGCGAACTGGAAATCACCGCCCGCCTGATGATCACCGGCGGCGAGGCCAAGGAAGAGGCGCGCCTGAGTCGAGCCGATCGCAGCTTGATCCGCGAGTGCATTCTCGATGCGGCACAGACCTGTGTCGCAGCGGGTCGCCAGGTGCTAACCCGCGACGTGCGTGACGCCTTGCTGCGCGTCGCCGCCGACCCGCACTTGCCAGAGAAACGTCGCGAGCGTGCCCAGGAAATGGGCGAGTCTATCGATCTGTTTTGCCAGGGTTTCGAGGGTGAACTGTTCGATCGCGAAGGCACACCTTGGCCCGAAAGCGATGTGACCATTGTCGATCTCGCCACTTACGCGCGTGAAGGCTACGAAGCCCAGATGTCCATCAGCTACATCAGCCTGATGAACACCGTGAACAACCTTGCCGAGCGCGACCAGTACTTGGGCCGACCAATCATCATGGTCACCGACGAAGGCCATATCGTCACCAAAAACCCGCTGCTGGCGCCGTTTGTGGTCAAGGGAACGAAGATGTGGCGCAAGCTCGGTGCCTGGTTCTGGCTGGCAACGCAAAACCTTGCCGACTTCCCCACCGCCGCGCAGACCATGCTCAACATGATCGAATGGTGGATTTGCTTGAACATGCCGCCCGCGGAAATCGAAGAAATCGCACGGTTCAAGAAACTCACGCCGGCACAGAAAGCCTTGCTGCTCTCCGCCAGTAAGGAGCCCGGAAAATACACTGAGGGAGTCGTGCTCTCGAAGAAGCTCGAAACGCTGTTTCGGGCCGTGCCGCCCAGTCTTTATCTCGCCCTGGCCATGACGGAGCCCGAGGAAAAAGCCGAGCGCTGGACATTGATGCAAGAGAACGGCTGCTCGGAATTGGAGGCGGCTTACCGGGTAGCTGAACGGATCGATGAGATGCGAGGAATAAAGAGTAAGTGAAACGGCGCATATTTAGTTTCGATCAACCCGGTAGCAAATCCTTGAACACCTTCTCCACGTAGGCTTGCATGAACCAGTCAGGGACCTCATCAGCCCTAAACTCAAGGTCTGTCCCGTCCGTTACTTCAGCGAGCAGCACCAGGTCCGCGCCGGAGTTATCAAAGATATAGGCCCGGTTAGAGGCTGCAATGGCAGCTGGTAACAGGTTCAGGCAACGACCGTAGCGCTGGACAATTTTTTCGGTCGGCACTGGATGCCCGCCGGCTGCAACACGGTTCTTGACCCTGTTGATATTGATATCCGGGTCTTCAGTGGCGACAAAATAGAGGTAGGTGCGATATCCCGACGCTCTTGCCTTGAGCATAAAAGCGATTTTGTCCTCGCTAGACATCACCGTTTCGAAGGTGAACGACAATTGGGCTTCGAGGAGCTTGTGCCGGATGAAATCAGAAAGCACGGAAGCAAAATATGAGTTCATCGCGACGGATTGGAAATTCAGGCCGTTATTGCTGAAGCTTATTTTGGCTGCCTCTTCACCGAGCTGGGTCGACCGAATCAGTCGGTGCGCCTTGATAAAACCGAGAACCTCGTCGCCTTCGACTTCGAGTTGAAAATCACTGAACTCCAGGCGTCCGCCTTCCTTGGCAGCCTTTTCGATTTCATCCGGATTGATGTAGATACCAATCAGATGGGAAGGAACGGCACTTTTCATCGTGCTTTTGCCAGAGCCGTTAGGACCGGCAAACACTCTCAATCGAGGAACGGTCATGAGCAGCGGTGCACCTTGATAATCCCGCCCAAGGTCACTTTATGCTTGGGCTTGGCCACTCGAATAACCTTGTACTTACCATCAGCAGTCGTCTCAACGAGCATGCCGTCCATGACTTCCATCACGCTGAGTCCGGCCGCCAGCGCGTTGATATAGGCCGTATTGATCGCACCTTCAGCCATGGCTGGGATTTTACCCTCCAGTCGGCTCACCAGATCATCACTCAACACTTGGTCGGCTTTCATATCGCGCTCCACGTTCTCAGAGCGTGCAGAATCTGCACTTATCAGAATCCTAGCTACGTAAATCTGTTTATCACAGACCAACGCCACTTCTGTCAGATCTCCATTCTAGAGGAATGGAGCCTGGAACCATACCTTCCAGTAAATTTTCCCGTGTAGGCCATATCGTCAGGGTTGGAGCCGCACGGCTACGGTGAAACGCCTTGAAGCCGTTGCTGAATTCTCAATAAAAATCCTGCTTCGAAAGCATCCTGAGATTCTCCTGCCGGACAAGTCTTCCGTGCCTGCGCCAGTTCCCACCACAGCGGTACGTCACCGGGTGTATTAAGCCAGGCCTGGGCGCATTGCACGCCACGTTCGATCATAGGCGCAAATTCGCTGCCCCACGGTGTCAAAAGGCTCGGGCAGCCGTCCGCCGCCGGAATTGAAACGTAATTTTCGTCCATAGACACCTTAGCTTTCGATTATTTATTAATGCTCGGTCTGTTCTAAGCAGCATAGAAACAAAATTGACACTCGGCTTAAGCATCAAAAAAGCCCGAATCAGAGCCAATGTAGACTATATCCCGTGGATTGAGAGTCCCTCAAGGCGCAGTTTGCGCGCATGACTCAAGACTTCGAACAGCTCCGTCTGCAACTCGCGGAAAATATCCGCTCGATGCGACGCGTGAAGAACCTTACCCAGGAGCAATTGGCGCTCATGGCCGAGGTGGATCGTACCTACGTGAGTCAAATCGAACGAGGGGTAGGCAACCCGTCGTTATTGGTCCTCTGCAAACTCGCCAACATTTTCGAGATCAAAACGGATCAGTTGCTCATCGAGTCTGACGCGCTTGCTCGTACGCTGAGCGCTGAATGACCCTCTGCTGATCTAGAAGATCGTTATAAACCGACAATCCTGCGTTCGGCTTTCTCACTGACACCCCTCTCTCGATTATTGAACCTATCCAGGCCATACACCCAGAGCCTGGATCATGTCCGCTGCCTGCCCGCACATTTCGCCACAGAAATTACATCCGTTGGTGCTGAGCATTCTGCTGGCATCCGGGTCAAGCGTAGCGCTGGATACCGGCAACATTACCGCCTCCGTACTTTCTCCAGACTGCCTCGAGTACAGAGTCGTCGGCCTCTGCTTTTGGTTGCTCTGCACCCCCTTCGGCTGCACGGTTAAAACCTCAACCAAGGTTCGTCACTTCATTCCTGAGCTGGTGGTCTCGAGCTATGCCACCACTGGCGCCAATCCTTGGACCGAGATGGCCACCCTGTCCTCTCCTATCAGTGGTGCGGAAGGAGGCGGTAACCTGATCACGCCGAACACCCAGCGCGATAATCTGCCTCGTTTCAAAAACGTTGATGCCATCGGTCATCCAGGTGGCTGGGCCGCCACGCAACTGGCCTCGCAATCCGGCTACGCCTGCGCCAGCGGCGCCACTGCGTTCATGCCCTATTACCTGAGCACTTTGGACTCACTGGCCTGGCGTCATGGCATCCCGGAAAGCCTTTACCCCGAGTCGCTTGTGCCCGGGATCCGTGAAATCGGCCGTCAGCTCGCGGGAAACATGTGGGGCAACGTCTATCCCCGGCAAGGATTTTTGGTGCAACCCGACGATTTCAAAGCCGCTGCGGTGATGGCGCAGCGGGCGGGTGATGTCATTACCCGCAACTCGCAACCGCACGTGTATGTCCCGCTCATACCCGTACCACGCGAGGGTTATTGGCCGCCTGGCCCAATCGTTGAAAACGACGCTTCGACCCACAAATGGCAACTGCTCTCCCCCGTGGTTCAACCCACATGTGCCATCTTCCCCAGCGATTCGGTGCAGAGCGCGGATGGCGGCTACGCCTGGTCGCTGTGGCGTCCATATAGCTGCTGCAAGCGTGAAGGACAGACCTTTTTGTTCAGCATCGACTTCGAAGGAGGTGCTTCATGAGCCTGCTTCTCACACGATCCTCGTTCGACGCGATGAGTCTGTTGCTCTGTGGACTGCTCGCAGTGGCCACTCATGCTCATGCAGTCGAGGGCGATTACCGCCTGGGTACTCAAGGCGAAGTACTCGATGATCGGGTGATGTACACCATCGGTGGCGGCTCGGCAGCGGGCTCGCCGAGCTCGCTCTATCGCCCCAACGGACTCGGTGTCGGTGGGTCTTGGCAGGCGAACATGATGTGCGGAAACATGAGCCTCACCAACACCCTGCAAAACCAACTAAACGGCGTCACCGAAGGTTTCCAGCAGATCATGGGCAGCATCGTGCAAAACGCGACCCAAGCCGTCATGTCGCTGCCGGCATTGATCATCCAGCGCGCCAATCCCGGTCTCTATGAGTTACTGAGTAACGGAGTGATGCAAGGCCGCATTGACTTCGATCGTTCCAAACTGACCTGCCAGGCCATGGCCGAGAAGATGGCGGACAAAGTCGGTCAAGCCGGCTGGGGCGCATTGGCCAAGAACCAGGAGATGCAGGGCAACCTCGAACAAACCGGCGGTGATGCGGTGGCCGCGGTGAAAAACACCGAGGCCCGTAACGGCAATAATGGGGTGTCTTGGGTTGGCGGGCAGAAGGCTGGAGGTAGCGGACAAACACCCATCCGGGCAACCTCCGATGTGGTGCGCGCGGGCTACAACCTGCTGCATAACCGGTCGGTGGATGACAGCGCCTCGATCAGTAGCAGTGATTGCCTTGGCGGCGCTATTTGCCAGGCATGGACCTCACCCAAAGAGGAG
Organism: Pseudomonas brassicacearum; assembly: GCF_918698105.1. GTDB lineage: Bacteria > Pseudomonadota > Gammaproteobacteria > Pseudomonadales > Pseudomonadaceae > Aquipseudomonas > Aquipseudomonas brassicacearum_F. The sequence continues at coordinate 66,667 of NZ_CAKKMI010000006.1, forward strand.
TCCGAATGGGCTGTTCGAGTGTTGGGTGAGACCGAAGTCGCGACCTGCGACACCTGCGAGACTCTGCGGGCTACCGCTGGCAGCGGACTGACGCCGCTGATCCAGGAGGCCTACAGTGAACACCTCAAGATCCTGCAAGGATTACTGTCCGGTTCTCTGCAGCCTACCCCTGACAATCTGAGCAAAGCCTCCAGCCCGATGCTGCCGGTGACCCGGGGTGTGATCGAAGCCCTACGCGACGACCCTGATCAGGAAATACTGGCGCGACGCCTCGCCAGTGAAACGGCCCTGTCCAGCGTGCTCGACAAAGCGCTCCTGCTATTGCGCACGCTGCTGGCAGGCAGCCACGAACCTAACATCGCTTCCGCCGAACCGGCCCAAACGGCCTTGACGAAAAACATCGACACACTGGAGCGCGAGATACGCCTGCTGCAGACCGAGCTGCAGGTCCGGCAGATGCTCACCACCAATACCGCCAGTCTGGTGCTGGACCGGCATGCCGGTGGTGCCGATGCTTCGCGTACCGTCGAGCAAGGCGACCCCGAACCTGGTCGACTCAACGATGCTGACGCCAGGCGCAAGTGAGCCATGAAACGCTCATCGCTATTCACTTTACTTTCGAGTTTGGGGACTGCCGCGGTGATGATCCTGACCGCCGCACTGATCGCTTGGATCGGCCGCGCTGCGCTGGGCAGTTTCGAGATCTGGCAGCAAGCCCTGGAATCGATACGGCCTTATCTGCGGTGGTGGCGCGCCCTGCTCTACAGCGTCCTCTTTGCACTCTGGTGGGACCTGCTGAGGCGCTACCGACATCGACCACAGGACCGACTGCGCGTGAAACGCGCCGGGACATTAGGGCTCTTGCTGTTTACCTGCGTCGAGCTTACTCGATTGTGAGGTCCCACCATGCTTATGAGCACTAACAGCTACCTGGAGTTTTACCTCTCCCTGCTGGCATGGATCATCAACAACGGTATCTGGAACGTCCTGTCCGATACTGGCCTGTTCGCCGCCCCCTTTGGTGCAATCATCTTGCAAGAATGGTTGTCGGCCCGTCAGCAAGGCGCGGATGAAGGCAACAAAGGATTGCTCTCGGTACCTCGAATCGAGAACCGGCTTTGGCTGGCCTACATTGTCGTATTGTTCGGCTGCGCGCCGGTCTTTCCGCTAAACCTCGCTTCAATGGCGTTCGACGATGCAGCGAGCCAACGCTGCGGTGTCAGCGTGGCCAAACCAGCGGAAACCGCCTGGGGTACCACTTTCAACACCATCGGAGAACGCTCTGCCAACGTGCCAATCTGGTGGTTTCTGGTGCACGCCTTGAGTAAAGGAGTGACCGCAGCGGCCACCGCCTCCATTCCCTGCGCACCGGACATCCGGCAGATGCGCATGGAGATCGACAGTTCGCGTATCGACAGTCAGGTCCTGCTGCAGGAGGTCGCCGACTTCACTCGTGACTGCTACGGCTATTCCCGTTCTCGGCTATTCACCAATCGCTCGCAGTTGGATAAAGCGCAAAGTCATGATGCGTCCTGGATCGGCTCAAGCTATTTTCTCGACACTCCGGGCTACTACGACACCGATCGCTCACGGACACCGCGAGTCAGTTGGCCCTACGATGAAACCCGCGATGTTTCCTTGCCACGGCTGGAGAATGGCGCGGGCTACCCCACTTGCAAACAGTGGTGGAGTGACAATGGTGTCGGGTTGCGCGAGCGCTTGATCGAGCAAGTCGACCCTTCGCTGCTGACTCAGCTAAAAGGTTGGTTGACTGGCCGTTCGAGTAACGAGATTGAGGACGCCACCCTGCGCGAACTGGTCAGCCCGCGCCAGCAATCTATGTCCATGTCGCCAGGACAGGTGTACCAGGACTATGGCTCCAGTGCTCGCGGTGGGTCGATCAATCAGGGGCTCAATAACCTGGCCACCAACACTGGGCTGGCTCTCGGTTCCTTCAGTAACTTCCCGGCGATGAATGCACTACGCGCTGCCCTGCCGATGGTGCAGGCTTTCCTGATCATGGGCGTCATCATCAGCTTGCCGCTGATCCTGCTGGTCAGTACCTACCAGTTGAAGACTGTCATGACAGTGACGTTCGCGCTGTTCACACTGCACATGCTGACCTTCTGGTGGGAGTTGGCCCGCTGGGTCGACTCCAGCATGCTCGACACCTTGTACAACCAAGTGTCGGCCTCCAATCAGATGCTGTTGTCCCTACCCACATCCGGATTTATGGATGGAACCGTGACGGCGCAGGTGATTGAATATGTGATGGGGGCGATGTTCATCGTACTGCCGATGCTGTTCCTTGGAGCCATGAGCTGGACGGGATATGCAGTAGGGAACGGGATACAAGGCATGCTGGCCAATGGCAGCAAAGCCGCAAGTGATTCAGCAAGCAAAGGTACGGATCAAATAATGGGGGCTGCTCAGCGCTCAATTAGATGACTTGCTGTCGCCGATATAATGCCCGTTGTCGTCGAAGTCACCGATGTAGAGGTCGGCACCGAGATAGTCTGGCCCGGTTTCCGCCTCTTTAAGATCTGCATCAATGGCAGCCTTGGACAACAGGAGACCAATCACAGCAATCATCGTTACGACAGAAGCGACCAACCAGAAACCGATAAAGAGCAAGCCAAGGAGGAGTGCCAGCTTAGTAATTAGAAAGGTCCCGCGAACCAATAGCCCACCCGCAGGCATACCTGTCGCCGCCGCACGTTTAGCTACGCGGGATTCAAATCCTTTCCACTTGCGATAACCACATTTTGCCGACATACCACATGCATAAGCCCAGCGGTGCGCGCGGGAAATTTGAACTGGCTGCTGAACCGGCATGGTTGCGCCCTCTTCTGAGCGTGTTCCTGTAGTAATCGAGATTACAGACTACTACTGAAAACCGCCCATGCTTAACCGTTTATCAGCTTGCTCGGTCGAAAAACCTTCTCTGGAAGACAGAAGACGCACCTCGTGCAGCAACGCCTCTAAGACCGTTGACCCATCCATATCATCCAGCTACATAGAGGGTACGGATCGCTGTATCGACAGCACCTTCCCAGGTAGCCAGAGCCTTCAAAGCTACGTCACTCCGGTGATGGTTCCCCCCCAAGTGCGATTAGCGTTCGGTGGCTCGCACGATCACGTTTCACTGTGATGAACGCCTACTGCTCTACCTAGCGTCTTTCGAGCTCGGCTCGTCCTAACCCCCTCTTGTTTTTCTTCAACCCACCGCGGGGACTTTCCCCTATGGGACAGGTTTCTTCGCGCTTTCAACGGAGGCACATCATGTCCGACTCACTCACAAGCGAAGCACTGAACACTCTGCGCTTGCCCGTTGTGTTCACTCCAGAAGCGTGGCAACACGTAGTATTGCCCGATGGTTCAAATCATCCTGAAAAACTGCAGCTCGATAGGCTGAGCAACGTCGTACGCGCAGCCTTCGAAGCTCACCTGGCCGATCCAAACGCGCCCTACGTGGTGTTTGAGGTAGCCAAGTTCGTCTCAGCGAGTGATGCAGATCATGAACCATTGCTGCGACTGAGCCTCAGCCTGCTTCAGGCATCAGACCAGCCTAACGTCTTATTGATAGCGCTTGCGGAAGAGCAGCAACGCTGAACGCAAACGGCCATACCCGGCCACTGATCCAACTCAGGCTATACGCAGCCCTGCACCAATCCAACCAACACCCACCGGGGATCCCTCCCCGACGGGCAAGGCGTTCCTCCGTGTTCTCTCGAGGAAAATGCCATGCGTAATATCTATCAAGACGTGACTGACAAAATTGTTGACGCGTTAGACCAAGGCGTAGCCCCATGGATCAAACCCTGGTCCTCAAGTGGCTTAACTGACGTCGCTCAGCACCAGCCCTATCCCGTCAACGCCATCACACAGCGTCCCTATTCGGGCATCAATTTACCGTTGCTGTGGGCCGAGGCCAGGTTGCAGGGGTTTACTCAAGATCGTTGGCTCACCTTCAACCAAGCCAAAAAAGCCGGCGGGCACATCCGTAAGGGTGAGCACAGCACCCTGGCAGTGCTCTACAAACCGATGGAACGCGAAGAACAGACCGAATCAGGCCAACCCGTACTCGATGAAAACGGTCAGCCCAAGGTCGCTCACTTTGGCATTCTAAGGACGCATTTTCTGTTCAACATCGAGCAAACGGAAGGGCTCGAAACGCTCAACGAAACCGTGCTCGAGACGGAACCGAGCGATCCCTTCTTCACCAACGGCGCTGCGGAAAATCTGTTGTTACTTTCGGGCGCAAACATCATTCATCGATTTGCCGACGAAGCCTTTTACCACCCGATCAGGGATCTCATCCAACTGCCGACAAAATCGCAATTCCACGATCAAGGTGGATACTACGCCACTGCACTTCACGAGCTGACGCACTGGACCGGGCATCACGCTCGATTGCAGCGCGAAGGCGTGACCTCACCTTGCCCATTCGGCTCGCCAGGCTATGCATTTGAAGAGTTGATCGCCGAAATGGGTGCGGCTTTTTTATGTGCTTATGCCGGCATTCAGGGAGAGCTGAGGCACGAGGGCTACATCGACTTCTGGCTCAGCCTGCTCAAGGCTGACAAGCGCGCAATCTTTCGCGCCAGTGGTCAGGCCCGCAGCGCCTCGGAATATGTGCTCAATCTGGAGCAGCAACTGAAGCAAGCGGTCTTGGATGACTCACTCTGCATGAACGATGGAGCTTGATCGTTACCTCACTGCTGCAAACGCGTCATAGGGCCCAACGTGAGTTGAGCCCTTTTTTCTGTTTCTAGAAAACAGACGGCATCGCGCCACGGGCGTCTCACGTAAAAAATAATAGATAGCCAGACTCCTACATCGAGCTATCACTCATCCAGACTCTGCGCCAGAAAATCCACCAGCTCGAGCGGACTTCGGCTGTCTATCACCTTGTAGATCAGATCACGTTTGCTGCGCGGTAACTTCTTGACCACGCTCTTCGCCGAGGCCCTGACAGCTTCGTCTGTTCCATGGATACGTGCCGCGAGCAGCAGCACGAGCGTGGCATCAGTGAGGTTCATGGCAAGACCCGATAAAATTCGCACCGCAGTGTACCGATACTTTCCTTTTTCTTACCAGCACGCGCATCCAACAAAACGGCACCTGGACAAATCGATATTCCGATTGCCGCACAAAGGGACACACGGCAAAAGGGCGGTAAGGGTTGGAAAGGAATGGGGAGTCAAGGGTAAGAGTCCTATCCGAAAAGGCTAAAAGGCCACTGACCCTGCCATTTTCCGGGAGGTCACGATGCTTAGTCTGTTTCGCCACAAAAGGCTAAAGCCTCCTCCCCAACCAACCATAAACGTCGCTGAAGGTTACCTGCCCATCGAGTCGCCCCAGAACTTGTTAGCCGCGGAGCATCGCCGCCAGTTGCTCGACCGTATCTGGCAGTACACCGCCCTCTCCCATCCGCAGTTCAGCCAGCTCTATTTAAATCCGATCCATCGCTACGCCGAGCTGGTCCAGCAACTCCCAGCCAGCGAGACGCACCACCATGCGTATCTCGGCGGCATGCTTGACCATGGCTTGGAGCTGGTTGCCTGTAGTTTGAAACTGCGTCAGTCGTATTTGCTTCCCACCGGCGCCGCCCCCGAAGACCAAGCCGCCCAGACTGATGCCTGGTCCGCTGGCATCGCCTATGGCGCCCTGCTGCATGACATCGGCAAGATCGCCGTGGACCTGCTGGTCGAACGCCAGGATGGCCGTGTTTGGCATCCTTGGCACGGCCCCCTGAATCAGCCCTACCGATTGCGCTACCACAAAGGTCGCGACTACCACCTGCACGGCGCTGCCGCAGGCTTGCTCTACACCCAGATTCTCGACCGACCTATACTGGACTGGCTCAGTGGTTTTCCGCCGCTGTGGGCGAGTCTGCTGTATGTCCTGGCCGGTCAGTACGAACGTGCCGGCGTGCTCGGTGAGTTGGTGATGCAGGCCGACCGTGTTTCCACCGCGCAGAACATCGGTGGTAACCCGAGCAAGGCGTTACAAGCCCCCATTCATTCGCTGCAACATCACTTAATTAGCGGACTGCGTCATCTGGTTCAACACGAGCTAAAACTCAACCAGCCAGGTGCTGCGGGTTGGTTGACTCAAGACGCATTGTGGCTGGTCAGCAAGACGGTCACGGACAAACTGCGAGCCTATCTGCTGTCGCAATCGATTGAGGGCATTCCCACGTCCAACATCGCGGTGTTCGACGAACTCCAGTCGCATGGACTGGTCGAGTCTACCTCGGAAGGCAAAGCCATCTGGACGGCGCTCGTCACACAGGGAAACTGGCAGCAAAGCTTTACCTTTCTGCGCCTTCAACCAGCGTTGATTTGGGGGAGCGAAATTCGGCCTGAGACCTTCAGCGGAACGGTGGGTGTTATAGCTGATGACCACTCGAATGACGCTTCGACATCACCACCGGCGCCGAAGATTGTCAGTACAGGATCGCGTCAGAGCTCTTCGCCGAGAGATCCCATGGCAATGGAAGATACCGACTACCTCGGAACTCTGCTCGATATGTTCGAGTTGGAGGGGCGAGAGGCCAGTGACTCGCCGTCAGAAAGCCCGCCCGAAACCTCCCCCCTCCCAACGGATGACCCTGGCCAGGCATTCCTAAATTGGGTCAGAGAAGGCATCCAGAATCACAAGCTGATCATCAATGACAGCAAGGCTAAAATCCACACGGTGAGCGGTACTTTGTTTCTAGTAACACCGGCTCTTTTCCAACGTTATGTCCAGGAGTTTCCGGGCATCTCAATGGGGGCAGACTCCCAAGGTGAAGAATGGCGCTGGGTGCAGAAGCAGTTCGAAAAACTGAAGGTCCACAGGAAGCGAGGCAAAGGTTTGAATATCTGGACGAGCCAAGTGCACGGCCCCAGGAAGAAAACGACCTTGAAGGGGTATCTGATTGCCGAGCCGACGTCACTTCTAGAACCGATACCGCCAGACAACCCATTTCTCGCACTTGACGAGGTATGAGCAATGGACAATATCGGGGGATTGGCTAAAGAGCACAGCTCCGCTAACGCGTGTGGGCAATAGCTTGATCACGGAACACCGTCATGGAAGTTTTCGTGTGGAATGAGCAAACAACGTAATTGGACAACGAATAGGGGACAGGGGTGGCTAGCAGAGTCAAACGACGCGCAATACCCGCGAATGGGTATATGTACCAGGCACTTGTGGGAATCCGTGTACGGTGTGATTGGCTAGACGATCCCAGACTCTACGAATAGGTTCAGTTCGAGGCGGATGACCAAAAAGATGCTCGCGGGTTAGACGACATAATCGTCAAGCGATCCGATCAGCTCATGGCCCTACAGGTGAAATTCACAGTAGATCCAATCGATCCTGCGAATGACCTATCGTGGGCTTGTTTGACAGCGCGCAAAAGCCGGACAGGCAAGTCTCTGCTGGAGAAATGGTCCTTGGCGGCGTTCAGCGTAGGCCTCAAGCGGCTTGCTACCGCGCAGCTGATTACAAACCGGCGTCCGGACCGGGCTGCAAACATTCCTGAACGACCTGGACGTTGAACGGTTTGGGGTAAGACCTTCGTTGGCGCATGGAAATCCTGACGTTAAGGACGATGGTGTCCGCTTTACGCGGACACCATCGTCCTTAATGCTGGAGTTCGGAAGGTGACTTGGCTGGACGCTTACGTTTCCACCGCCCAACACTGAGACTACAGATCTGGGCCGCCAATTTTATAGCGTGGGTTTAATTACCTATCCAGATGTACGCGAAGACGCCTCGCCCGCTCTTGGAACGCTCCTTCGCCACCCTCGAGAATATCGCAAACGGCTTTACGGATGTCCGCATTCTCCAACCCGCCAGACCGATAGGTGATTGGAGGCAGCGCGCCATGTGGGTGCGGCCCAGACTCAGCAATGATGATCTGATCGGCGTCTGTGTTGATTACGAGATTGGCATTGTGCGTCACCATGATCACCTGGCGATGCGCTTTTGCCTCAACAAAAAGGTGAACCAGCTCATCAAAGACTGACTTCGGGTCCAAATTTTCCTCGGGCTGATCGATCACCAGAGGACGGTTGTCACTATCATCCAGTACCAGATAGAGCAGCAGCAGGACTATCCCTCGCGTGCCCGGAGACAGCTTTCGGATATCAACCCCGTCATACTCAATACCATACCTGATTGAAATATGGTCGGTACTGAACAGCCATTGCGCGAATCGCTTCGACCAAGCGCGAAACTCTGCTTGGTCGTTTTGCGGTACAGGCGCGTGATAAAGCAGTTCCTTCTGATACAGGCGCCGGAACTCCTTCATCGCGGCACAAACTGCTACTGAGTCACCCGTTTCCCAAGCACTTTTGAGGACCTCGTTCGACCTTTGCAGAAGTGTACCCCTACCGCGAAATGCACCGATCTTCCGGAGGTCGATTAATCCGTCTTCAGCAACTGAAGTCCATTGCTCCACGTTAGCAATGCGCACCACAGAGAAAGACAGTTTTTTCAACGTCCCCGATGCCTTGGACAGTCGTACCATCAACGGAGCGTATAGGGCCTCCAACACCGACTGCTCAGCGATAAGGGCGTCGAATGCTCGCCCATAGGCCTCCTCGCGGTCGGATTGCAGATCTTTCGCCCGCGCCTTCGCCCCTTGGGCGTCTTTTAGCTTATCTGTTAGGATTTGGAGCGCTGCGGTTTCGGTCGCGATGCTACCGGACAGAGCGGTGTAGCGGCGCTGAGTCTCCTTATCGGCGCTGACAAGCTTCTCCAATCGTGTCATCTCTGCATCGAGCATTGCCTGCGAGAGCGTGCTCAGATCGGTATCATCGGGAAAATAGGGCGTGCTGGGTTCGCCGAGAACCGGAGCCGCTCCCTTTACAGCTGCGATCTTATCGTCAACCCACTTGATGAAGTCGGCGAGATTTCTGTCAACAGGTCCCTTGTAGTCCAATAAGAATTCCGACCACTGCTCATCCGACAAGCCACTATTGGAATGACGAGCCTGCGCCTGTCTTAGCGTCTCTGGTGCTTGGTTGCGGCGTTGATCTTTTACCTCGTCTTGGAGGGCGAGAAAGGTTTGCCGCTGCCCTGTGAAACGCCGTAGCTTTGTACGAAGGGTATTCACCATGCTCGCCAGCTCAGTGTGGCGCGCAGCACGTTTCTCGCTACCGGGGGACACTAGCTTGGCGCGGTCAGCGGTGTAAGCGTCGACAAGCTTCTTTTTCTGAGCCGCATTGGACTCCTAGGTGTAGTGGTCTAATGAAACCGGACACCCATTTAGGCGAGAATGCTCGCCAGATCGAGGTGTCAGATGACCAAACAACGCCGTTCCTTTTCTGCTGAATTCAAACGCGAGGCTGCCGACCTCGTGCTCAAACAAAACTACAGCTACATCGAAGCCAGCCGTTCACTCGGCATTGGTGAGTCGGCATAGCGTCGCTGGGTTGACCAGATTAAGAAAGAACATATAGGCGTCACCCCGCAGAGCAAGGCACTGACACCGGAACAGCAAAAAATTCAGGAGTTGGAAGCCCGGATCGCTCGGCTTGAGCGAGAGAAATCAATACTAAAAAAGGCTACCGCGCTCTTGATGTCGGAAGATCACGAGCGTTTGCGCTGATTGACCAGTTGAGCGTCCATGAGCCGGTTGATTGGCTGTGCAAGGTGTTTGACGTCACTCGCTCGTGTTACTACGCCCAGCGCCTGCGGCGCCGCACACCCGATGTTGAACGGCTTCGATTGCGTAGTCGTGTCAGTGAGCTGTTCTCACAAAGTCGCAGCGCTGCGGGCAGTCGCAGCATCTTGTTGCTGATGCGTGAAGACGGTGAGCAACTCGGTCGATTCAAAGTGCGTAGCTTAATGCGCGAGCTTGATTTAGTCAGCAAACAACCCGGCTCCCACGCTTACAAGCGAGCGACAGTAGAAAGACAACGCACCGATGGAGCGAGTCTTCCGAAGTTTGAAAACTGAATGGATTCCGACCTTAGGCTACAGAACTGCGCAGGAAGCACAGCGCGACATCAGCCATTTTTTGATGCATCGGTACAACTGGATTCGACCTCACCAATTCGACGGTGGGTTGGCGCCAGCCCGGGCCGAGGAAAAACTTAACGTCGTGTCCGGGATTAGTTGACCACTACACATCGCTCACCAGCCAAATACACCTGCCAGCGCCTACCTCGCCTGTGCGACCAATGCGTTCATTGCATGAACCCTACCTGTCTGCATAACAAACTTTTCTACATTTTTTTTTGCCCCATGATCGCTAACACAGGGTCGTATGAATGAAAAAGGGATGTCGTTATTACCCGACACGCCTGTCCCAGATCGATGCGTTGCAACATACTCACAACGGCGCGTCATGAAAGTCACATTAACCAGGGACCCACTTTCGCAACAAAAACATAGCTTGCCAAATCCAATAAAAATAATTGAGAGCTTCGTCCATGCGTAATGAAAAAAACAACATACGCCAACTCAAGAGGGCAGTTCCTCTGCTTTGCGTACTGCCCCTCTATCCCCCCCTCGCGGGTGCCTTCCAGCTCGACTTCGATAACAGCGATCTCAAAGGCTATTTTGACAATACGGTCAAATACAGCAGCGCGTTTCGCACATCAAACCAGGACAATAGCCTCACCGCTGATGCGAACGCTGATGACGGCAATCGCAACTTTGATAAAGGCTCCATTTCCAACCGATTTGACCTATTCTCCGAACTGGGCTTGAGCTACCAGAGCTTTGGCGTTCGCGTGAGTGGGGCGGCGTGGTATGACAACGCCTACAACCGAAACAACGACAATACCTCGCCTGCAACAGTAAACTATGACGGTCAATACGATCAGTTCAGCAGCAAAACTGAAAAGTTGGCCGGTCGCAAAGCCGAGTTGCTCGACGCATTCGTATACGGCTCGACAGATATCGCCGGCCACAGCGCCTCGTTCCGCCTGGGTAAACACACACTGTTGTGGGGGCAAAGCTTGTTTTTCCCCACCAACGGCATTGCCTATGGCCAAGCACCCATTGATGTGGTGAAAGCGCTTTCGGTGCCCAATACCAAGGCAGCCGAATTGTTTATGCCGATCAATCAACTCTCTACTCAGTTTCAGTTCTCTGACACGGTCAGCATGGCCGCGTTTTATCAACTGGAATGGAAGAAAACACGCCTGCCACCGGTTGGCAGTTACTTCAGTGTGTCGGATGTGATCGGCGAAGGAAACGAGAAGATCATCGTCGGTCAAAGTCCGTTTATCGGTGATGCCCAGGGAAATATCTCCCTCTACCGTGGCAAAAGTCGTGATGCCAGCAAGTCAGGTCAATTTGGTATATCGCTCACCATGCGTCCCGGTGAGGGCGATACCGAATACGGTCTGTATGCGCTGCGTTTCAATAACCGATTGCCGCAAATTTACGCGCATCAGGGCAAAGGTTTTCTTCAGCATCCAGGGCAAGTGGGTGAGTTCGCCGAAGTGTATTCCGAGGGCGTAAAAATGCTCGGCGCCAGCTTCAGCACAAGCATCGGTGAGGCCAACTTCGCGGGCGAACTGTCAACACGGTATGACATGCCGCTGCGAAAAAACGGCCCGGTACTCGTTGCACTGGACGACGACGGTCGCGACAACCACGCAGAAGGTCGTACAGGGCATGCGCAATTGTCGACGATCTACCTGGTACCGCGTACTGCACTCTGGGAATCAGCCACGTTTGTCGGCGAGCTGGCTTGGCATCGACTGTTATCCGTCACGCGCAACCGGGAACAATTTGATAGTGAGGACTTCACCGACAGCGCCTTTGGCATGCGCTTTGTCCTCGAACCGAGCTATTACCAGGCAATGCCCGGTCTTGATTTGTTTGTTCCGATCGGCATGGGCTATACCAGAGGAAAATCGCCGATTGATCCAGCGTTTAACAACTATAACGCGGATGGTGGCGGAGACATGAGTATCGGACTGCGTGGCGTCTATGACAATACATGGAACGGCCTGATCAGTTACTCACACTTTTATGGCGATGCCGGGGCGAACACCAACGCCTATCGCGACCGCGACTTCCTCTCGATTTCCATACAACGCGCGTTCTAAAACACCGCCTGATCTGGAGTACATACTATATGAAACTCTCTCGTTCCCTAGTAGTAGCGGGCACCGCGCTGCTTTTCGCAAATATAGCAATGGCTGCCGTTTCAGCTGATGAAGCGAGCAAACTGAAGTCTGAACTAACGCCGCTAGGCGCCGAGCGCGCCGGTAATGCGGACGGCACTATCCCCAAATGGGACGGCGGCTATACGACGGTAGATAAAAACTACCGGCCTGGTGGCAAACGCGGCGATCCGTTCGCCGGCGAAAAACCCCTCTTCAGTATCACCGCTGCCAACTATAAAGAGCATGCGGATCGATTGATCGAAGGTCAGCAGGCGATGTTCGTCAAATACCCTGACTACCGCATTGACATTTATCCCACCCACCGCACTGCAGCTGCGCCGAAATGGGTATACGACAATACCGCTCGCAACGCTCAGGAAGCGAAAGTGTTGAAAGATGGCTCGGCGGTAAGTGGTGCGTACGGTGGCGTACCGTTTCCGATTCCAGCCAATGGCAACGAAGCCATGTGGAACCACATGTTGCGTTGGCAAGGCGAGGCATACACCTCGGAATTTAGTGCCTATAACGGCACGCCCACCGGACGGACATCGCTAACCTCGACTAACAACGCCTTCTACCAGTTTCCGTATTACATAAAAGACGGCCGTGATTCGTTCAACGGACTCTATCGCCAAATCAAACTAATCCCCACTGCACCGCCACTCCAAGCTGGGCAATCCATTCTTGCGCTGGACCCACTGGATCCGTTGGCCAAGGGCCGTCCAACCTGGCAATACCTGACCGGTCAACGTCGGACAAGGAAGTTACCTAACGCGGCTTATGACACGCCGTCTTTCGTCACATCGGGCCAAATGAATTACGACGAAGTGTACGTATTCGAAGGGCCGATGAATCGCTACACATGGGAACTGACGGGCAAAAAGGAATTGTATGTTCCTTACAACAACAACAAGAACCTACAGCCCGCAAACGACGCTGATGTTCTAGGCAAGAGCTTTTTGAACCCTGACCATGTTCGCTGGGAGCGTCACCGCGTGTGGGTAATCGAAGCGACTCTAGTTCCCGGCAACCGCCATGTCATGCCCAAGCGTAAATTCTACCTTGACGAAGATACGTGGCAGGCCGTTCTGGCTGACAACTGGGACGCCAAAGGCCAACTGTGGAAAACCGCTTATATGCTGAACATTGTTGCACCTGAATTGCCTGGGGTCGTAAACACAAGTTTTGGCGTTTACGACCTGCAAACCGGTAACTGGTTTGCGAACAATGTGCTCAACAGCGTCAAAGACCAAATTACGTTCCGTAAAACCTGGCCTGACTCGTTCTTCTCACCTGATTCACTCGCCAGTGAGGGGGTTCGCTGAATCCCCGCCGCGCGGAATAACCCGGCGCGGCAATTTTCTCTGCCGGAGAACATATGAACAAGTTTGTATGTGCAGCCAGCTTGCTATGCCTGCTGCCTCTATCCCAGTACGTCTGCGCCATTACGGCTGAAGACGTAACCACTTACCTGACGGCTGTCAGTAAGGCAGGCCATCGAATAGTTGCTGTTGGCGAACGCGGAAATGTGCTGCTCTCAGACGATGAGGGAAGAAACTGGCAACACGTTGACGCTGGCGTAAGCAGCACTCTCACCGCCGTCAAATTTGTTGACGACCAAGTGGGTTTCGCCTTGGGCCATGGCGGTACAATCCTCAGAACCAGCGATGCAGGTCAGACCTGGAAAACAATGCTTGAAGGTTCACAGGTTGTAAAACTCACTCAACAAGCGGCTGTTGCTATCAGCGCTGACCCCACCCAGAAGGAAAAAGCGACTGAACTGGAGTTATATGCAAAACGGCTGGAGGACAGTGCAGCGAGCGATCCTCTTTTTGACATGCTTTTTCTCGGCGACCAACAGATTTTAGTGGTTGGCGCTTACGGAATGGTGCTGCGCTCTGAAGACGCGGGTGCTACGTGGCAAGTTTGGATGGCGCACGTAGATAACACTCAAGAATTCCACCTTTATGCCATTACACAAGCAGCGGGAGCGATCTACCTTGCCGGCGAACAAGGCTACCTAGCGCGCTCGCTGGATCAAGGTAAAACATTTTCCAAAGTGCAGACCGACGTAGGCGGCAGTTTTTTTACCTTACAGACCGGCAACGATGGCGAAGTTCTAGCAGCAGGTCTGCAGGGAAATATGGTCTCGATAGAAAATAGTGGCGAGACCTGGACCCTGCTTGATACTCAGAGTACCGGCACACTTATCGACAGCGAAAAGAGCGACGACGGCAGCATATATTTTTCTGACATAAACGGCCGTATTGAGAAACTGGCGGGCCGCACACTTACCCCAGTACAGCACGTTGCTGTGCCTGTTTCGGCGTTCACAATCGTTACTGAGGGATCGTTCGTCGTGGTGGGTGCGTCGGGAATTAAAAGAATAACTGCCGAAAACTAATGCTCCGGCGTGAGGACAGACCATGATTCACACTGAATTGAGCGACCCGTTCGATTTCTCTGATCCACAGTCATTTGACAAAAAGTCCGGCAGCCTGGCGGAAAGACTGTTATTCAATCGACGGGGGCTAGTGCTTCTTTTTTGCTTACTTATCACCATCATTCTCGCATTTCAGCTTCGGCACCTGGAACTAAATGCCAGTTTTGAAAAGATGATCCCGTACAACCATCTGTACGTACAAAACTATGTAAAAAACAAAGACGAGTTGGGCGGACAAGGAAACTCTCTGCGTATCGCCGTCCATAGCACCAAGGGCCTTATCTACGAGGAGGCCTATCTGGAAACACTGAAAAAAATCAATGATGAAGTGTTCCTTATTCCCGGGGTTGACCGCCCTTTTATGCGCTCGTTGTGGACACCTTCGACACGCTGGATGGCAGTCACCGAGGACGGCCTTGACGGAGGCCCCGTAGTGCCTGATGACTACACCGGTGATGCAGACTCGTTGTACATCGTAAAAAGCAACGTGGAGCGTTCGGGTGAAATAGGCAAATTGATCGCTTTGGATGCACGCTCGAGTGTGATCTATGTGCCATTGCTCAACGTGGATACCGAGACCGGTTTACCCATTGACTACCAGGCGCTGTCCCAACGTCTGGAAACGCTGCGGGAGAAGTATGCCGGGCAAGACGTAGAACTGCACATTATTGGATTCGCCAAGGTGGTTGGTGATCTGATCTCCGGCCTTAAACAGATCATTATCTTTTTCGTCCTCGCTGTGGTTATCACCGGAGCGGTGCTGCTGTGGTACACACGCTGCGCAAAAAGTACTTTTTTGGTTTTGTTCTGCTCACTTATTGCGATCGTTTGGCAGCTTGGCCTGCTGCCGCTATTTGGTTTAGGGCTAGACCCCTACTCCATCCTGGTGCCATTTCTGGTGTTTGCCATCGGCATTAGCCATGGCGCGCAGAAAATGAACGGCATCATGCAAGACATCGGGCGCGGCGCGCACAAGCTCATCGCTGCCCGCCTTACATTCCGCCGCCTGTTTCTTACTGGCCTGACTGCACTACTCTGCGACGCGGTCGGCTTTGCGGTGTTGTCGATTATCAAGATTGAAATTATCCAAGACTTGGCGATGGTCGCGAGCCTAGGCGTGGCCACGTTGATTTTCACCAATCTGATTCTGCTGCCGATCTTGTTGTCGTACGTCGGCGTCAGCCCGGCGGCCGCCAGCAAAAGCATGCATGGTGACGGTATAGGCTTGGCCAAAGAAGGTCGTCATGGAACTTGGCTTTTCCTGGATCGGTTTACCCAACGTAAATGGGCCAGCGTAACCGTGCTTGGCGCCATCGGCCTGGCGATGTTTGGCTTCTATGTAAGTTTGCACGTAAAGATTGGCGACCTGGAGCCGGGCGCCCCGGAACTCCGCGTCAACTCACGCTACAACGTGGATAACGCGTTTATTACGCAAAACTACGCAGCCAGTAACGATGTAATGATCGTCATGGTCAAAACAGCCGATAACCAATGCGCCCTGTACCAAACACAGTCAAAGGTCGATGACCTGATCTGGCAGCTTCGTAAGCTGCCAAGCGTAGAGTCGACACGGTCGTTGGCCGAACTGAGTCGCGCGGGATTGGTGGGGATGAACGAAGGAAATCCCAAATGGTTCGATCTGTCGCGAAATCAGGCCATACTGAACTCCATCGCCACCAATGCATCGCGTGACTTGTTCAACCAAAGTTGCAACCTTCTGTCTGTGTTTGTTTATTTGTCCGACCATAAAGCGGACTCCCTGGAGGGAGTTACTCGTTTAGTCTCTGAATTCTCGAGCACTCACTCAACTGACGAAGTGCAGTTTCTCTTGGCAGCAGGCAGTGCGGGCTTTGAAGCTGCCACGAATCAGGTTGTTAAAACAGCCAACCGGGAAATGCTGATCTGGGTATATGCAGCCGTAGCCTTGCTATGCCTGATTACGTTCCGCAGCTGGCGCGCAACACTTTGTGCCATCCTGCCATTGATGCTTACGTCTATTTTGTGCGAAGCCCTGATGGTATGGCTGGGGATCGGCATTAAGGTTGCCACACTTCCCGTTATTGCCCTGGGAGTCGGCATCGGTGTTGACTATGCGCTGTATGTCATGAGCGTGCTACTGAAAAACCGCCGCGCCGGACTTACGCTCTCGGAGTCCTACTATGGTGCGCTGCTGTTCACCGGCAAAGTAGTCATGCTGACCGGTATTACACTCTCTGCGGCGGTTTTCTTCTGGGTATTCTCGCCTATCAAGTTTCAAGCGGACATGGGCATTCTTCTCGCATTCATGTTCTTGCTAAACATGCTAGGCGCTCTGATATTGCTCCCTGCGCTGGCTTACTTTCTTTTGCCCGCACCTCAGGTAAGAGAAGCGAACAGCCATCCCCCAGCCTGTGACCGAGATGAGAAAACAGCAGGCAGCACATCGGCTTTACCGAAAGTGATAATGAGCGGTTTGGCTTAGGCATTACTTGCACCAAAAATGGGGTAGCACGTCAGAACCAAGCAGTTTAATTACCGAATTAATCGCGCGCTGACATGCTGCCCCGCCGCCAATAAAATGGTTTGCCAGTCCCACTTTCTGAAGAATAAAAAACAACAATAAGCGGTGCTATTCAAGCACCTTGGACATTTTCATCCTGTTTTTCCCGACCCGCCCACATTTGCTTGAGGGCGTTAGACGACCGCGGAAAACCAACAAGGATACGAATATGATTCGGTATGTAATCAGCGGGTTCGCCAATCTTGCCGTTGGCAAGAAACTCGGTATAGGTTTTGGACTTGTGCTGTTGCTGACCGTTGCGGTTATCGGCGCCGGTTTCTCCGCCGTGGGCGTCGTGATGCGAGGCCAATTACATGTAAGCCGACTCCAGGCTATCGAGGCCAAGCTCTTGACCACTCGGTTATCGGAGCGCGCGTTCGCAATGATCACGAATGATGGCAATGCCGCTACGACCCGTCTTAATATCAATGAGGTGCAAACGTTGTTAACCCAGCATCTGGCCGACAGCCCCCCTAGCGGTAAACAGGCGTTACAGCGTGTAGAGGAGTCGACGGAACTTTACCGGACTTACTTTGAGCGTTTTGTCGATCAACAATCTCTGGCTTCCGAGGCGCGTGCGAAGATGAGCGACGCCGCCCGCGAAGCCGGCGATCAGTTCGAAACGGTCGAAATCAGCATGTACGACGCAGTACGCGAACAACGCGTTTCTAACGAAAGCACTGCCAATAACGACCCACTCACCCTGGCCGAAACAGCCTCGGCGCTTAGTAAGCAAATGCTCGAACTCAGGCAAAATGAAAGCCACTACATCATTGACGGTACCGATGCGGCGTTCCAGAACTGGACTAGCGTAAGTCATATCCTCCAGTCCTCATCCGTCGCATTGTCGGAACTGTTGGCTGATGATATGAGAAACACGATGGGCAATGCCCTTTACGCCCTGACCCAGTATCAACAAGCCTTCGCAATTTATAATCAGGCGCTGCAAGAAAGCCGTCGCTTCGAGGCACTTCTGATCATGCAGGCAGAGACTGTTTCAGCTCTGGTTGAGGGTGCGAAAAGCGCCACCATCAAGACCATGACACACGAGGCCAAAAAGACGCTGTTGGTCTTGGGGGCGATGGGGACTGCTGCAGTGATCATGGGGATTATTGGTGCCCTTTTAATATCCCGTTCTATAGTCGGCCCTCTGCGACGCACCGTAACGTTCGCCAGGTTAATTGCAGCAGGCGACCTAAGCCAAAATCTGAATATTGACCGACGAGATGAAGTCGGGCACCTGTCGATGGCTATACAAGAAATGAACCTTAGCCTGCGTAAACTGGTGACCCGAATTGATTCAGGCGTCAGCCAAATCGCCTCGGCTGCCGACCAACTTTCCTCGTCGGCCGCGCAAACCAACGCGGATGTCCACGCGCAAAAACTGGAATCAGAGCGAACGGCCGATGCCATGCAGTTGATGAGCGAGGCAATAGCGGGCGTTTCGAACAATTCCACATCTGCGCTAAATGCTGCCAAATCCGCCAGTCTTGAGGCTCAGCATGGCAATGATGTCGTTCAAAATACGGTGGAGCAGATTTCTGCTTTGGCTCGGCAGATTGAGGTGTCGGCGAGCGCCATACGGTCGCTAAGCGAAGAAAGCGGAAAAATCAGCGGTGTCCTTGAGGTCATCAGAGGTGTCGCTGAACAAACCAACCTGCTCGCCCTCAATGCCGCAATTGAAGCAGCCAGGGCAGGCGAACAAGGCCGTGGTTTTGCTGTGGTAGCCGATGAGGTAAGAGCATTGGCTCAGCGCGCACATAACTCAACAAAGGAAATCGAGTCGTTAACGGCCAGTTTGCAACGCATGGCGGGCGACGCCATTGAGCAAATGGAAAACAGCCGACTGCTCACCCACAGCTCCGTTGCGTTGACGACTCGTGCAGGTGAAGCGCTAACGGTGATAGCTAAATCAGTAAGCACGATTGAGCAAATGAACATTCGGATAGAAGCCGCAGCGCGGGTGCAAAACGAAACCGTCGACGGGATCAGCCAGAGCGTTGAAAGTGTACGCACCATCGCCGAGCGCAGTGCAAGCGTGAGCGATCAAACGGCAGGATACAGCCTCGAGTTAGCCCGCCTGGGTCTGGAGCTCCAGCTTCAGGTTAAACAATTCCGAACATGAGCGCGTGCAGGCGCTCCTCATAGTTTGGCTGCGGCCTGTTTAATCACATCGATCAGCCATTTTATGGCGTTATCTTCGCGCTGATACTCATGGCATTGAATGCACTCATTGAGCAGCGGCATCGGTAGCGGGCATGGGAATACGTTCAGCGGATGGCTTGTCCTTAAGAGACTGGCGAGCTTTGTCTGCAGCGTGGCCACCCTGCTGGTTCCGATTAACAGGGTTGGAAACAAACTGAAGCTGGACGTTGAAACCTCATGGACTCGCTTGTATCCGTGGTTCGATGCGACGATCTCATCCATCGATAATTGACCACCGCCCCATTGCGTCACAACATGGCCGGCCGCGAGATATTCACCCAGCGTCAGACGCTCTCGGACCATGTCGTTTTGGTCCCAAGTTATGCATGACCAAGTGTCGTGAAAAAGTAACTGCGAAGGGTGTCCCGCAGGAATGAAAAAATCGGGAGCAATTAACAGGTCAACCTCGGCATTTTCCAGCCTGGCTGGCGACAGGTGGCTGAGCGGCCGCAAGTCGAAGTGAATGGACGGGGCGAGACGGTAAATCTCTTGGATCACCGAGCCCATCAGAACATTCATTACGTAATCCGAGGCTTCGATTACAAATTTGCGCTCACATTTTTTGGGATCAAATTCAACTCGCGTGGTTGTGATCTCTTTGATGCGAAATATGATATCGCTGACTGGGTCTTTTAAACTCTTCCCAAGCTCGGTCAGTACCATCCGTTTACCGACGCGCACGATCAACTCGTCATCAAAGTACTGCCTAAGCCGTCCCAGTGCGCAACTGGTGGCCGACTGGCTCAGAAAAATCTTTTCCGCAGCCCTGCTTATATTCTGCTCGGTCAAGATGACATCGAGAACAATGAGCTGGTTCAGATCTAACTTGTTGAGTCGCATCGTTGATTCCGGTGTTTTTAGTAACGAAAACTGTAGCCCGTCGTTGGAGCTTGATGGGGTTGAGCGAAGGTTCCCAGAAAAGTTGCCTCCCGCTGGGCAACAAGTAACCTGGTAGCAAGTGGCGTGAGGAACGTTAATCCATCCCGTCAAATAATTACAGTGGCGTACGAGGTGGAGAGCGAGGGCCATTCTACGGGTGGATGCAGCAGACCGGGTTGAGAACCGGCGCAGAAGGACATTGGCTTGTTCAAGCCTGGGCCTGCTATAGGCAGGCCCGACGACCTACGACGATGTCAAACGTTAGCCGCTTGAATCTGACCCAATGCCTTTTCAGCTTTTTCGTCAGCGATCATCTTGTCCAAGGCGCGGCGTGCACGGACCGCTCCGGCATCGCCTGGCAACAAGATGGGTTTGAGCGACCAAAATTCTGCGTCACCCATACTGACTTGCTGAGCCTCCAGCATTGGCAAGTCTTCTTTGCTGAAGGGTTCCGTCAAGCCAGCCAGTTGCGCTTCAGCGAATACACTTGCTTCATCGCCCATTTCCAGCGGCGCCTGCGCGGAGAACCAGTAGTGCGTCGTGGTATCCGTTTCGGGGGTGAAGAATTGAGGGAAATACGACTCTCGTCCTTCGTCTCGTGGCCGCCCGGTGGGAGTGGCCCCGACAAAAATCAGCATATTGGCCGGTGCGTCCCAGCGCACGTCGATCCAGCGGTCAACGACCGTACCGTTCTCCACGCCTAAGGCCATGTAAACGAAGTCGGGCAAAATCTCTGCGGATGTCTGGCGATAAGAGAAAACGGTATTGCCACGTTGCTCAACGCTAGTCGCCGCCTTACTAACGGCTTCACTGCCCAGCGAGCCGGGGTGAAGAAATTCGATATGCGACAGATCGAGGATGTTGTCTGACTCAAGAATGTAGTTGGCATGGGCATACAAATATCCTTTCGCCACATAGACGCGAGTCGAGTCCTGGCAGCTGAAGTCCGGAATCGATGTTTCATCTGCCTTGTCGGCATCCCCCATCCAAATCCAGATCACGCTGTGCTTCTCGATCACAGGGTAGCTTTTTACCACTGCCGCACGCGGGATTTTACCGTCACCATGGGGGTTGTGCGTGCACGCGCCGCTGCCGTTGAATTTAAGCCCGTGATAAATGCACTGAACCTCAGAGCCTCCCAATTTGCCCATTGAGAGCGGTGCGAATCGATGTGGGCATCGATCAAAAATCGCCTGAATTACCCCGTGCTCATCGCGGAAGAACACTACAGGTTCATTCAATAATTTTCTGGCAAACAGCTCACCAGGTTTCACTTCGCTATCCCAGGCGGCGACATACCAAGTGTTTCGTAGGAAGTCCATATTCTGTCCTCTTATATTTGTTGGTGAAGATCAGGCCACTTAACTGCAATCAGGCATGTACAGGTCATCTATGTCAGCAACGCTGACTAAAATGAGGTGAGGCATCACGGCAGTGCCAACTCGCAGAAATTAAAGATCCAATACCAGCACAGGGCTTTTTGCCCTGGAGCAACAAGGGGTGAATTGATCGTTTCTGGCGTGTTCTACATCCGTAAGGAACATGTCGCGGTGATCCGGCTCGCCCTCTAGAACGCGGGTCAGACAGGTGCCACAGATTCCTTGCTCGCATGAAAGGGGGATGTCGATTCCTGCGTCCAGCAAGACCTCAGCGACGGTACGCCCAGCCGGGACAAGCAGAGACTGCCCAGTGCGATAAAGCCTGACTTCAAACGAGCCTGCGTCAGCAGCGCTTTGTGCAGGCGCGGCAAAGTATTCGCGGTGAAGGCTGTGCTCGGGCCAGCCGAGGCGACTGGCCTCGGACAGAATGAATTCTAAAAATCCCAGCGGACCGCAGACGTATAAGTGATCGCCCGCCACATAATGATTTAGCACCGCTTCAGAATTCAGCCGCTGACCTTCATCGTCGTAGTAAAACGACACGTTGCCGGCGAAATCGGAGGCCTGGATGCGATCGACAAAAGCGGCGCGTGACTGCGATCTGTTGCAGTAGTGCATTTCAAACGGTGCGTCGAGTTTGCTTAACCGCTGCGCCATACACAGGATGGGCGTAATGCCGATGCCCCCTGCGAACAAATACGAGCGCTTAGCCTCAGGCTCCAGCGCAAAAAGATTACGCGGCTCACTGATTAAAAGCCGGGTTCCTTGCTGAAGTAACTCGTGGACCGCTTTAGATCCGCCGCGCGAAGCGGGGTCAAGCAAGACGGCTATTTCGTAGCGGTGCTGTTCTTGCGCAGAGTTGCACAGCGAATACTGACGTACCAGACCGTTGGGAAGATGCACATCGATATGCGCCCCGGCAGTGAAGGGAGATAACGCGCCGCCATCCGCTCGCGCTAGCTCGAAACAGTAGATTCCTACTGCCGCAAGCGTTTTCTTTAAAACAATGGCCTCAACCATGATCTACCACCTCGCACAATTTCAAGCGCCCCTTTCATTACCAAGGAGCTAGTGGCGCTACTAATCAGTCACCGCAACGCAATCACACACAGATTTAGTGCACCAAATATATATCCAAACGACCGCCAATCCCGCGCAAGCGCACTGGCACGCCGCCATAGCTATTGACGCACTGATATATTTTTCGAAAGCCTGATGACGTACATATTCAAGAACGGCGCACAAGCAAACGTGCACTGTATATCAACGCACCGACTCAAGTAGCGATGCGCGACTAGATATAACTGCTTGATAAAGCAAAAACTACCACACGCACCTAGCAGCAAATTATTGCACTGCGTCAATGGCATTATAAGAAGAAAGCGCTTGATAACATGAGCAGTGATCACGATAACGATCTCGCCATTTTTGCAGAGAGCCAGGGCTCATTTTTTTTGTTGAATTAGACCCTAACTAGCCCTAAGCGCGGTCACAACTTTATCGTGTAAATAGCTGCTTACTACGCCATAAATAGATGGATTGGCACCAGCCGCTTACCCCCTCAATATTACGACTTACGCCGGCCTCGAAGACCTGATTGAAACGGCTTTAAGCCTTGTAATTACTGGGCTTAAAGCTAGTCTCCTCTCGCATCCGCAGGGGCCTGGATAGCGGCTTCCCCATTCCCTCCAGCACGCCCTGAAATCGACCTACGCCTCCTGCTCGCGCCACGTTCATCTTGTGAACCATCAACGTCCGAAAAACAAACTTTTCCAGTTTTTTTTGCTCCCCCATTATTGCTTTACAAGAACGCCCTAACTAGCCAAGGGCAATAATGAAAGGAGATATTTATGCCACCTCAATCACCCCCCCTTTATCTGCCATCTGTTTTCAGCTTACAGATTCAATCGCGCCCTCGCACCTTCAACGCTTCATCCTTCTACTGGATGTTGAAGTAGCGCATATTCTTACATTTGTTGACTGGCGCCAACTCGCTAAACGCGTCGTGCCGAGGAATTGATTATGGCGATCGTGGGAATTGAAAGTCTTGTTTATGGCGTCGATGACGTTACTTTGTGTACACGGTATTTAACAGACTTTGGTCTCACGTTAATACGCAGTGATGAAACCGAAGCTGTTTTCGAGCTGGTCGAAGGATCGAAGGTATATGTCAGGTGCATTAATGACCCACGAATTCCCCGCTCCAAACAAGTAGGCATCGGCGTGCGCGAGGTGATCTGGGGCGTAGACACCGCGCAAGCACTAGAAGCGCTGGTGGAAAACCTCGGACAAGACCGTGAAGTCGCTATCGACAGCGAAGGTACTGCACGCTTCACCACCGATGGCGGTCTTTCCTTCGGCCTTAGGCAGTTTACGAAGAAACCCCTTATCGGTGCACTTGTGCCCACCAACGCCCCCGGCCTGGTCCGTCGCCTGAACACCCCCCGGCCATGGAAAACCAGAACGGTGCCAAAAACGATTAATCACGTCGTTTTTGCCGTTCCTGATTTTCTGAAAGAAACCGCATTTTTCCGTGAGCGCCTGGGCTTCAAGCTTTCTGACTACCAGCACCACGTTGGTGTCTACCTGCGCGCTGACGGCACCAACAATCATCACTCCTTGCTGGCTATCAATGCGTCCGCTCCGTTGCCGGGCATGGATGGCCAAACGCGCTTCCATCACGCCAACTTCGGCGTCGCCGATGTCGACGAACTGATGATCGGAGTGAACAACATGGCACGCGCCGGCTGGCCTAAATCGCATTTTGGGTTGGGTCGTCATCGAGTCGACTCGGCCCTGTTTTATTACCTGCCCTGCCCTGCTGGTGGGGAGATCGAGTACGGCACCGACTCCGACTATGTGGATGACACTTGGGTGCCGCGGGAGTGGCCAGTGCCGCTTTTCGCCTACTCACACTGGGTCCAAGACATCCCACCTTTTCTTGAGCAGGCCCCGGATTGGGAAGTCCGCTACCTGGTCGATGGAAAGATCCCGACAACTGAATAAGCGCGTTCAAAAAACAACAATTCCAAAAATTGACAGGTGGCTAAATTGGCAATTAATAAAGTCCTGATTGTTGGCGGTGGCATCGGTGGTTTGACGGCCGCTATCGCTCTGCATCGCAAGGGCATCGAGGCCGAGGTAATCGAGCGCGACCCCAACTGGGCAGTGTACGGCGTTGGCATCATTCAGCCGTCAAACGTACTGCGTGCCCTGAGTGAAATCGGCTTGGGCCAGTCCTGCGTCCAGAACGGCCGAGGCTTCCAGGGGTGGCGTTTCTGCGACGCCCAGGGCAATCAGTTGGGCGACAGTCACGTGCACAACGTGATGGGCGCGGACTATCCACCTATCAATGGGATCCGGCGCCCTACCCTGCATAAGATTCTCACCGAGACGACATTAGGTCAGGGCACATCTGTGCGCCTGGGCGTCACGCTCAGTTCCTGGACCGAAGACAGTGAGGGAATCGATGCCACTTTTAGCGACGGCACCACCGGCCGCTATGACTTGATTATTGGCGCTGATGGGGCCTACTCCAAATTGCGCCATGAACTGTTCGGCGACGTGGTAAAGCCCTACTTCACCGGCCAGGGCGTGTGGCGGCATAACTTTGAGCGCCCTCGCGACCTCGATTGGGGAATGATTTTTTTCGGCGAGAAAAGCAAAGCCGGCTTGGTGCCAATCTCTGAAACGCTGATGTACATGTTTGTCGCTACGCCTGAACCGGGTAACCCAAGACACCCGGCGGATCAACTTCACACGCTGCTTAAAGAGCGGCTTGCGGAGTACGGCGGCATCGTCAAACAACTGGCCGAGCAGATCGTCGACCCCAATGACGTGGTTTATCGCCCAATGGAAGTGGTGATGCTTCCCGCGCCTTGGCACAAAGGCCGGATCGTTCTGGTCGGCGACGCTGCTCACTCCAGTACCCCACACCTGGCCGAAGGTGCCGGGATGGCAATCGAAGACTCGGTCGTGCTGGCCGAGGTATTGGCCGCCAACAGCCACGACGTTGAGTCAGCCTTGTCAATATTCGAAAAGCGCCGCATGCCCAGAGCAAAACTGGTGTACGACGTGAGTGTTCGCCTTGGCGAGTGGGAAATGGCGCAGTGGAACGGGCAACAGCATGGCGACGTGGGCGCCCTGATGAACAGCACTTACGCCACGCTGATGCAGCCCATCTGATCGTGTCAGCCAGCCGACACTTCCCACCTAAAGAGGTGCTTTTAGATGAGTAAAGTCATTATCACCTGCGCGATCACAGGCTCGGCCCATGTACCGAGCATGTCCCGCTATATACCTATCACTCCGGATGAAATCGCCGAACACGCCATCGAGGCGGCGCAAGCCGGCGCAGCCATTTTGCACCTGCATGCTCGCGACCCCCAGGATGGTCGACCCACGTCAGATCCAGCAGTTTTCTCGCAGTTTGTGCCGCGCATTGCACAGGCCACCGATGCGGTGATCAACATAACCACGGGTGGCAGCGTGCACATGTCGCTGCAAGATCGCCTGGCCTACGCCCTGCAAATCAAGCCGGAGCTTTGCTCGTTGAACATGGGCTCGATGAATTTTTCATTGCACCCGGTTGCACGAAAAATAACCGACTACCGCTTCGAGTGGGAAAAGCCCTATCTGGAAGCGTTTGAAGACACGATCTTCCGCAACACATTCAAAGACATCAAACACATCATGCTCAAGTTGGGGAAAGAGTGCGGCACCCGATTTGAGTTTGAGTGCTACGACATCGGCCACCTGTACAACCTCGCCTTCTTCGTTGAAGAGGGGCTGATCAAACCGCCGCTGTTTATTCAATCGATTTACGGCGTTCTCGGCGGTATGGGCCCGGACCCGGAAAACCTTTCCCTGATGCGCACCACGGCGGACCGCTTGTTTGGTCGCGAAAACTATCACTTCTCGGTGCTAGGCGCCGGGCGCCATCAGATGTCCCTTGCCGCAGTGTCCGCAGTCATGGGCGGCAACGTACGCGTAGGCCTGGAGGACAGCGTGTTTCTGGGCAAAGGCGAGCTGGCAGTGAGTAACGCCGACCAGGTGCACAAGGTGCGCCGCATCCTGAATGAACTGTCGCTCGAGGTAGCGACCCCCGACGAAGCACGCGCGATCCTTGGCCTTAAAGGCCGCGCTGCAGTCAATTTGTGAGGAGCCGAAATGGTCGAGTACTTTCCAACTAATTACGTCTGGAACCTGTCCGTCAACATTGCCTTGGCAACGGGCGGAAATACAGGCGAGATCGATGAAGTCTGCCGGCCGTTGCTTGCAGCGTCCCAGCGCACAGACGACAGCGGCGCCGAGGAATTCTTCAGCGCCTGGCGCGACCTTGGCGACCGCCTTTACTCGCTCGCCCAGGATGACCTTGCCGCCGGCCGCAAGCTCAGCGCTGGCACCAAACTGGCTCGCGCTGCCGTGTACTACATGACGGGTGAGCGAGTGACTCACCCGACATTCGAGCCGCGAAAAGCGGCGTACAAAAAGGGCGTAGATTGCTTCGTGCAGCACATTCAGTTGAGCGAGGCGAACTGCCGGCGCGTTGATATTCCGTACGCGGGAAAGACGTTGGCTGGCTTGTTTGTGGCCGCCAAAAACCGTCAAGACGGAGCGCCCTGCGTGGTACTCGCCAACGGTCTGGATAGCTTCAAAGAAATGATCTACGGCAGCGGCATTCAGGATGCACTCGCTGAACGTGGCATTTCCAGCGTGGTCATCGATCAACCCGGCACCGGCGAAGCCCTTCGCTTGCATGGCATGACGGCGCTGATCGAAGCGGAAGTGTGGGCCGGCGCTGTAATCGACTACCTGGAGCAAC
Organism: Pseudomonas brassicacearum; assembly: GCF_918698105.1. Taxonomy (GTDB): domain Bacteria; phylum Pseudomonadota; class Gammaproteobacteria; order Pseudomonadales; family Pseudomonadaceae; genus Aquipseudomonas; species Aquipseudomonas brassicacearum_F. The sequence continues at coordinate 94,061 of NZ_CAKKMI010000006.1, forward strand.
GCGACGACGTCGACAGCAACAACATCGGCATGTGTGCCTGGTCGCTGGGTGGTTACTACTCTCCGCGTGCTGCGGCGATGGAAAAACGCTTCAAGCTGTGCGTAGCATGGGGTGCGAACTTCAACTGGGGTGAACTACAAAAGCGCCGCCTAGCACGTGAAGGCGACACGCCTGTACCGCACTATTGGGACCATGTGCAGTGGGTATGGGGCAAGCCGACCCTGAGGGAATTCATGAGTTTTTCTGAAGGTATTACCTTAGCGCCGGTCATCGACAAAATCACGGTGCCCTTCCTTGTCGTGCACGGTGATGCCGATCGCCAGATTCCGCGCGAATACGCCCATCAACAATACGACGGCGCCATTAACAGTCCTAAGCGTGAGCTTAAGTTTTTCACCCGTCATGAAGGGGGCATTCAACATTGCAGCGCAGACAACATGACCAATGTGCGCGATTACATCGCTGACTGGGTGGCAGAAACTTTCTCCGAATTAGGCGTGCGCGGGGTGAGAACATGACGGGCAAAAAAAACCCGCTGGATGGGTGGGTGCTTAACAGTGCCGACATCACCCATATTGGACGCGACCTGTGCCGTCCGGAGTGCATTCTGGCCGAAGCCAATGGCACCCTGTGGAGTGCCGATGCGCGCGGCGGCGTGATGCGTATTGGTGCCGACGGCGAGCAGCACCTGCTCGTTCAGCACCAAAGCACGCACTTCAACCTGAATGCTGATGCCAAGTCCAGCCTGCTCGCTGGAACACTGCCCAACGGGCTGGCGTTCGCCAGGAATGGTGATTTTCTAATCGCTAACTTTGGCACCGACGCATTGGAGCTGATGACCCGCAATGGCCGTTCACGGGTATTGCACGACACGATTGATGGCAAACCCATCGGCAAGGTCAACTTCGTATTGCGTGACTCTAAAGACCGGGTCTGGCTGACTATTTCGACGCGTACCAATCCTTGGAGCGATGCGATTCGCAGCGACCTGGCCGATGGCTACATCGCGCTAATGGATGGCAATGGGCTGCGGGTCGTCGCGGAGAGTTTTGCGTTCACCAATGAGATCCGCCTCGACGCTAACGAAGAGTATCTGTACGTCGCGGAAACCACCGCCAATCACGTTAGCCGCCTGAAGGTTGCGCCTGACGGATCTCTTTCGGAGCGTGAAATCTATGGCCCTAGCGATCTAGGACGAGGCGTAATCGACGGGATAGCCTTCGATGCCTATGGAAACCTCTGGGGCGCGATGTGCTTTTCCGACCGGCTTATCGCAATCACGCCCGACGGAGATCTGAAAACGCTATTGGACGACGGTGCAGGCCCTGCTATCGAGCAGTTCGAGCGCGAATTCCAAACTGGCCAGGCGGTTTCGTTTGAAACGCTTGCCGCCTGTGGGGGCACGATCGCGCCCTGGATGGCCAGCATTACCTTTGGCGGCCCCGACTTGAAAACAGTGTATGTAGGTAGCCTCAAGGGAACGACGATCCCCACCTTTACCTCTCCGGTGGCGGGATTGCCAATGGTTCACTGGCGCTGACCTTGACCTGGGTTACTTGGCACGGGGCGGGCGTCGGTTGCGCTCACAACCAGGCAACCCCCCTCTCTCAGGATTCAAAAAATGACACGCGTTTTACTTAACAAGGTCGCTATTATCACAGGTGCGGCATCGGGCATTGGCCGGGCGACCGCCCGCCGCTTTGCGCAGGAAGGCGCAATCGTAGTGCTGTGCGATAGAGCTGAAGACGCCTTGCAAAACGAAGCTGCCCACGGCGGGTATCAGCAAGGCAGCGTTGCCACGTATACCCTCGATGTGACCGACCGCCAGCAGGTTGATGAGACCGTACTGCGGGTGAGCCACGAATTTGGCCGCATCGATATCCTCGTCAATAACGCGGGCATCACTCAGGACGCCAAACTAACTCGCATGACTGAAAAACAGTTCGATCAAGTCATCGATGTAAACCTCAAGGGCGTCTTCAACTGCACTCAATCAGTCGTCGACGGAATGCTCGAGCGAGGAAGTGGCGTCATTCTGAATGCGTCCAGCGTCGTAGGCCTCTATGGAAACTTCGGCCAAACGAACTACTCGGCATCGAAGTTTGGCGTTATCGGAATGACCAAGACGTGGGCCAGGGAACTGGGGCCAAAAGGTATTCGCGTCAATGCGGTGTGCCCTGGCTTTATCGCAACGGACATTCTAAAAACTGTGCCTAATTCCGTTCTGGATGGAATACGTTCAACCTGCTGGCAGCGCCGTTTGGGCGAGCCCGAGGAAGTGGCCGGCGTGTACGTTTTTCTGGCCAGCGATGATGCATCATTTATTAATGGCGTTGCGCTTGAAGTGTCGGGTGGTCTCTCTCTGTAGCTAGCTAAATGGCGTCGCTTTGACCACTCGAAAATGAGCGGCGCTTACTGCTCCACTCGTACCGGCTAGCGACCAAGTTGGTCGAACTTATACGGGCAAGTAAGCGCTGCAAGCCCCTGCTCTGAATTGCGAAGTAACCATGGTTACGCTAACGTGAAATTTCCTCTGCGCCGTACCAATGGTTGAGTCCGACACATGCGCTTGAACAAATTTGATCTGAATAATCTGGTCTGCCTCGATGCGCTGCTAGCGGAGAAAAGCATCACGCGTGCAGCCGACAGGCTCTTCTTGAGCCGGCCGGCGATGAGTAATGCTTTGGCACGCCTGCGGGAGTATTTCAACGATGAAATTCTGACGCAGGTGGGTAAAACCATGGTGCCAACGCCTTTCGCATTGTCCTTGCAAGCGCCAGTACGGGATCTGTTGCTGCGCACGCAAGCGATTATCTCCGCGTCACCCTCAAATATCGATGTGGCAACCATTGAGCGGCGCCTTTCAATTACCTGCTCCGATTATGTGGCGTCGATTTTTATTCCATTGGTTCTGGCGCATATCTATGAAAAAGCGCCGGGAATTGCGTTTGACATACGTCCGTTTTCGGCGCGTTTCTTAGAAGAAATTGACAGCGGCGAAGTGGATTTTCTTATTACATCCGACACGGTGATCAGCCAAGAGCACCCGTCTGAAAGGCTGTTTAGCGATACTTTTTCCTGTGTGGTTTGGGACGGCAATCGGCAACTCGGTGAAACACTATCTCTTGAAGAATATTTGAGTTTGGGCCATGTGGTTGCTCAATGGGGCGTCGGCCGAATTAAAGCGTTAGACGAGAACTTTTTGCAGGAGCATAACCTGACTCGTCGTATCGAGACCTGGGTCTCGACGTTTACGCAAATCCCCCAATGTGTAGTGGGCACCGGGCGAGTAGGCACGCTACCCACGCGTTTGGCGATGTGGGCCGAAAAGCGCTGGCCCCTAAGGATTTTCGACTGCCCGGTGCCAATACCGCTGCTGAACGAGATGATGCAGTGGCACGCTTATCAGCAGTCCGATCCCTTGCAATCTTGGATAAGAGACCAGTTTCGCTATGTCGGCGGCCTGCTCAACGCGCAGGAATAAAATGAGAGACGCGTTGGGTGTCTCGCAAGCTTGATCAAACCAAGTTTAACAGGCCACAGAATTAAATCAGGCTTTGACGAAGAACGCCTGGAAGCAAATTCACTCTTCTAGGAGAGGACAGGATGTCGGAATGGGTGTGCCGGTCTCGGAAAGAATAGGTGCCCCGCCGTGCACAGGATCGTGCATGCGACCCTCCGGTGCCACGAGCACTGGGGGAGTTTTCCACTCGTGCAATAAAACTCCGGCGAAGCACGGTCACAAGCCTACCTTCGCCGGCTTTTGCGCCGATCACGAGTAGTAGAAGCTGGATGTTTGTTGCGTTTCAGAAATCTGGGAGCACCGGCAACTCCTGTCTGATGGCAATCGTCGCCCACAATAGCCGTACGACGTTGCGCATAGAGATGGGCCTTGGCGATTTTATCTTCCAGGCTGGCAGTGTGTAGCGCAGAGGCGTTAGGAGTCTGATATTTCCGCTGCGTAGGATCTCGGCGCCTGCCACCTGGCAATTTTGAAAAAAGACCTGTGAGGAAATCATTCATGAAACTGCTGCACATCGACTCAAGCATCCTGGGCGCCAATTCGTCGTCTCGTCAGATCACCGCCGAGGTCGTCGCCGAGTGGCGCCGCGTTCATCCAAATACCGAAGTGGACTATCTCGACCTGGCCGCTGACACACCGGACCATTTCGACAAGGATGCGCTGGGTATAAAGGTAGGCCATCCCACCGAGCCAAGTGCTGCGCAACAGCGCCAGAATGCTGCGTCCGAACGTCTTCTAACCCAGTTTCTTGAGTCGGATGTTTTGGTGATCGGCGCGCCGCTCTACAACTTTGGTATTCCCAGCCAGCTCAAGGTGTGGATCGATCGTCTGGCACAACCGGGCCGCACGTTCTCTTACACAGCAAATGGGCCCGTCGGCCTCGCGGGCGGCAAGACGCTAATCGTTGTTTCTGCTCGGGGCGGCAAGTATCCGGAAGACGGCGTTCTGGTGCCGCAAGAGCGCACATACATGCGTCAGATGTTCGGCTTCATGGGCATTACGGACATCCGCTTCGTGCGAGCCGACGGCCTTTCCATGGGCGATGCCTCTCGAGAAGCAGCATTCGTGCAGGCGCGTGACGACATCAAAGCCGTCGTCGCAGCCACTGGCGCAGATGCAACGGGCTCGTCGAAATCGTCTACATCATCACCGGCGGGCACAGCTGCGTAACCGCAAGTCCAATACAGGCTGCACGCTCAGTCGAAAGCCGGCTGGCCGTGCCTACATGCCTACGTGCCAAAGCCGATGACCTCAAACGCCAAGGCAGATGGGCGATTCAAGACGCCTTCGTTTATGACGGGACAAAAAACAATATATCTGCCCGGCTGGCGAGGCACTGATCTGGCGTTTTTGCAGCATCGAGAAAAGACTGAAAATGCACTGCTATCGGAGTTCGAGCTGCCAGAAATGTGCGCTGAAATCTCAGTGCACGCCCAGCAAAAATCGTCGAGTCAGGCGCTGGGAACATGAAGCAGTGTTGGAGCAAATGCACCATCGATTAAAGCAGGCGCCGGAGATGATGCGAGTCCGGAAAAGAATTGTTGAGCGTCCCTTCGGGACGTTTAAACAATGGATGGGATCTATGCATTTCTCACTCGTAAGCTGGTTGGCGTAAGCGCTGAGATGAGCCTTAACGTGCTCGCTTGCAACTTGAAGCGAGTCATGAAAATCGTAAGCACCGGAGGTTTGATGAAGGCGATTACGGCGTAAAACCCCTATCTTTCGCAGCGCTAGGTGCTACCAAAACGCGCCTGGCTAGCGCAGGCGCGTTATCGGTGCAGATATTGGAAAATGCTCGGTCTACGTGGCGGCCAGAAGGGGTGGGACGACTTGCCAACAACTAGAAAGCGTTTTTACCCACTCTCGGCCAAAAGCGGACTGTCGAAGCGCCCCGGGACAGAGCATCCAAGCCATAAAAACTCTGCTCACCGGTTCCCTAAAACTGCGAAAAGGTGGGTTACCAGTGCGCGGACCTTAGCCGAAGGCTTGGGGCCCGACGGGAATACCGCAAACGCTTTCAAAGGCTCTAGTTCGTAGTCGGGCAGCAGGTGTACAAGTTTTCCGTCTTTTCGCTCTTGCGATGACATGACCGTCGTCACATTTGCTATGCCAAGCCCGGCCATTGCTGCAGCCAGAATACCGGGTGCCGCATCGAATTTTACTTTCCCCTGCAATGTCACGACCCGCTCCACGCCTCCCTTGGAAAGCTTCAAGGTGCTTTTCTCGGCAAAGTTGGGTTCATGCAATATCGCGTCGTGATATGCCAAGTCCTCAGGCACTGTGGGCACTCCCTTCTTCGCGAGATATGCCGGCGACGCCACTAGCACTCGTGGCACCGAAGCTAATTGCCGAGCACCGAACATTGAGTCCTCAAGAGTGCCCATCCGGATTGCCATATCGACACCGGCAACCACCAAGTTCTGGCGCTCATCACGCATTGTGATTTCAACGCGAAGTTCAGGGTAGCGCTCGAGAAAACCGGGCAAGGCGGGAATGACCGCTCGGGAGCCATACGCAATAGGAAGTGCGAGGCGGATGGTGCCTCGCAAGGAATCGATTCCACGGGCGGCATCTTCAGCGTCCTCCAGGTCGGCTGCGGCTTGGCGAGCCCCCTTTAAAAACGCAGCGCCTGCTTCGGTAAGTGACACGCTTCTGGTCGTGCGTAGCAAGAGCTTCACTCCCAGCCGCGCCTCCAAGCCCGAAACGATGCGAGAGGTTGATGGCTGCGAAAGTCCGAGCTCTTGAGCTGTGCGTGAGAAGCTTCCCGATTCGGCCACACGGGTGAAAACGGTGACTTCCAACCATCGATCATTCATTTGTTTGCCAAATAAGTGTTCTGCGAAATGACAGTATAATTTTTCCGGTAGAAAAAGGTTACCGTGCATTTGTCGCTTGAGTAACAAGCCCAAACGTCCATATGTGAGGAAATCATGGCCATTAGAATCTATGGTGATCCGGGCTCCGGAAGCCTTCGTCGCGTTACTACTGCCGCCGCCATCATGGGCGTCGACCTGGAACGTATTAATATCGATTTGTTCAAGGGCGAAAGTCACACCCCTGACTTTCTGAAGCTGAACCCGCACGGGCTTTGCCCTGTGCTTCAGGACGGCGATACCGTTATCTGGGAGGCGTCAGCAATCAATCTCTACCTAGCCGAGAAAGTAAACTCTAACCTGGTTGGGCAAAGTCCGTCGCAGAGGTTGGAGGTGCTCCAATGGATGTTTTGGTCAGGCGAACAATGGCGGATTTTTTCTACGCTTCTGTTTGATCAGTGGGCAGGTGCGACCTTCATGGGCAAGCCGAAGTCCGATGCGGTTGTCCAAATGGCGAGCACCCATATCCGTAATGCGGCGCAAGTGCTGGACGCCCACCTCTCGACGCGCCACTTCATCGTCGGGGACGCGTTGACGCTGGCAGATATTGATATTGCCGCCCCTTTCTCCCAGTACCTACGCACGGGTGCGCCTTTCGCAGAGTTCCCGAATCTGTTCGCTTGGCAACAGCGTCTGCTGGAAACCGTACCAGCATGGGCTGCTACCGGTGAGGAGGTGGAAAAACGGATGGTGGCAGCCGTTAACGGCGTGAGCTGATAACCGGCAAACGTGGATAAAGGGGTCAAAGCCATCGGCCTGAACCGTGCTGAAATCATGTACCGCACTGGGCAGTACGTGATCGACCCCCAGTTCCCGGCGAAGCTGGGCTATGAAACGGCCGGGATTGTCCGCGCGGTTGGCAGTGACGTCAGCGACATTGTTCCCGGTGACATAGTAAGCGTTGTGCCGGCGTTTTCCTTCGCTGATTACGGCATGTATGGTGAGGTGGTCAATGCGCCTGCGTATGCTGTCGTCAAGCATCCGGCCAACCTCCGCTTCGTTGAGGCAGCAGCCAGCTGGATGATGTTTGTCACTGCGTACGGCGCCTTGATTGAGTACGGAAATCTACAGGCTGGTGAAACCGTGCTCATCCCGGCTGCGTCGAGCAGTGTCGGGCTGGCAGCGATCCAGATCGCCAACATGCAGGGAGCCATCCCGGTGGCCCTTACCCGCACAAGTGCCAAGCGTCAGGCATTGCTGGATGCGGGTGCAAGATATGTCATCGCCACCCAGGAAGAAGATCTGATTGCCGAGGTGGCAGCGATCACCGATGGCAAAGGCGCGCGTATTGTTTTCGACCCCGTTGGTGGCCCCGAGGCGACCAAGCTGATCAAGTCCATGGCCAGCAACGGAATCTTCTTTCAGTACGGTGCTCTGGATCATCGCGATATCCCGGTTCCGGTCTTCGACATACTTGGCAAGCATCTGACCGTGCGCGGCTACGAGCTGTTCGAAATCACCACGGAGATGCAAAAGCTGGCCAATGCCAAGGCATTCGTTGCCAAAGGCTTGGCAGGCGGTCAACTCAAGCCCGTCATCGACCAGGTCTTCCCGCTTACTGACATCGCGGCAGCACACCGCCGAATGGAGTCGAATGCGCAAATCGGCAAAATCGTCGTAGTGGTCGACTGAGTAAAATGCTGCGGCAGTCAGTTTGGCTGCCGTACGCCATCGCTGCCTACCCTCAAGCGATGAGGGCTTATTTTTTGGTGCCTAAGAGAGAGGCAGCCCGGCTTCGCTATCATCATGCAGAGTAGGTCTGGCCTGATGCGCAGGTAAATGGAGATTGACGATGAACCTGATTGAAGCCATGCAAATGTTCGTGGCAGTGGTTGAGCATGGCAGCTACACCAAAGCGGCCGAGGCGCTCAATGTTCATCGCCCGGCGCTCTCTAAGACCATCCAGAATCTTGAGCACGAATTGGGCGTGCAGCTGTTACACCGCACCAAGCGCAGAGTGAACACCACGCCAGCTGGCGATGAGTTCTATGACCGCAGCCGGAAATTACTCGCTGAACTAGCAGACACACTGGACTGGTTTTCGCCGACTCGTCCGCCGCGAGGCAAGCTCAGGATCGACATGCAGACCGTACTCGGTCACGCGGTCATAATCCCGCGACTGCCCGAGTGCATCGAGCGCTACCCTGGCCTGGAAATATCTCTGGGAGCCTCTGACAACCTGAACGACCTTATCGCAGAAGGCATCGATTGTTCCGTGCGGCTCGGTGATCTGGATGATTCGAGCCTGGTTGCCAAACGTATCGGCGAGGTTGCTTTGGTGACCTGCGCGGCTCCCGCCTACGTAAAGAAACATGGTTTACCAGGCACGCTGGATGATTTGCAGTCGCACTTGGCAGTCAACTTCATGGTTGAACAGCGCCGCCAGATCATGCCCTGGCGCTTCAGGGCCAACGGTAAAGCTATTAATGTGAAGATGCGCAGCGGCATTGTAGTCGACAACGCCGAGGCTTTGCTTTACTGCGCACTGGCGGGGATTGGGATGGTGCAAGGGCTGCGCCCGGCGTTGCAGCGATACATCGATAGTGGACGTCTGGTGGAGGTTCTGCCGGATGTTCCAGTCGAGCCGAAGACCGTTTCCGTGCTGTTTCCAGATCGCCGTCGTCTCTCACCCAATGTGCGGGTATTCGTCGAGTGGGTAAGTGCGTTGTTCCAAGAAAAACTGCCTTAGCGCGCGGCCCCATCGGTATTAGCTGCTATGAAGCAGCCATTTATTCACCGGGTCGAACCATTACGGCCGTTTGGACGGACTCTGAATCTGATTACCAAGACATATCACGCACGGCTACCGACGATAGCCATAGGGCGCTGCGGCCAGGAAATCGCCGGCTGGAGAGCATATGAATATGCTGGATCTGGCACCAGGGCGATCTAGTTGCAGCCGCTGGAGGACGCAATGCGGCGTGCAGACGCTCAAACCTTACGACTGTAACGTTCGTTGAGCCGGACACAGACCCAATGCCCCAATCCGAAGGGGACGAGGGCTGCGCGGCGGGCGAAATGCGGTTATCAGCCTCACTCTTTGTGCGAAGATTTGCTGGGTGCCCGCTTTTGGCCGATTGCTACCACTGAATCACAGCAAGCGCTCGCTTATCCAACGGCCCTTTGGTTTCCACCCCTTCCGCTGCTACGCTTTCGACTCATCAATTGGAGTCGAAACAATGCCCACCGAATATTCCCTTTCTGATGTCCTTGAGCGACTGTGCCAAAATCAGCTCGCTTTGGAGGCTGCGATAATGGAGCTGACCTTGAAGGTAGAAGGCCAAGGTGCGACAGACACCGGCGATAACGTCCGCGGTGCGCTGCAAATGATCGGAGAGAACGCCGGATATATCAAACAGGGCTTGGCTAAGTTGAAAGCCCAGGGTTACTGATTTAACGGACCCCATGCGATAGCGAGCTTCGCGGCCATCTTCCGCGGATATTAAAAAGACTGACATTACGAATGTCAGATTTCCCGCGCGTTGCGCGGCGACATCATAAAGATACGGGCGCTCTCGCCGCTCGTTATGAAAAGCGACGCACCTTGATCATCCTGCCCGAAGCTACCTTATGCTTGGGCTTGGCCACTCGAATAACCTTGCTCGTACCATCGGCCGTTGTTTCAACGAGCACGCCATTCATGACTTCCATCACACTGAGTCCGGCCGCCAGCGTATTGATATAGGCCGCATTAATCGCGCCTTTCGCCATCGCTAGAATTTTCTCCTCCAGCCGGCTCACCAGTTCATCACACAATGGTTGGTTGTCATTCATAATTAGCACCACATCCTAGGCCAGCACGGAGCCAGCCATCGTGTCATTTCTGCGTTCTGGGACAAGCACCGCCCTTCCTTGAGATGCACGCAATGCGCATTTGGCCGTCGCCGCTGCATAACCCCTTCTACGGAACCACCGCCCCCCACCGAAACCGCCCTCCTCAGCAGGTTCTAATGAATGGCAATTCCGGCTTCATAGAGCGAATTTTAGGGGTACTGTTCGGCCATTTGAGTCAGCTTTTCCCCGCGATGATGATGACCCCGATCCGCTCTGCCAGATTGAGCACCACGTCGAACACATTCGAGTCGCCGGTCAAGCTGCGTGACGCCCCCTGCGGATGGAGTGCACCGTCAGGAATCCGGTCACCGAAAAGAACCACCGCACGTGCCGAATCATCTTGTCGCGATACCCAGTACAGCCCTTGCGCATCAGGGCATTGACGGTGGATCGCCTCGGCCCATTTGCGCGTTGCGGGGTATTGATCTTTCTCAGTGTCGATCAGTCGCTTGCGAGTGACGCCCAACTTACGCAGCGGCACGCTGGACAAATCAACCAGGTGCAGCGGTTGACTAACCTGGACGGCAGAATGCATCTGCCCTGCCAGCTTGCCTTGTCGAAGCTCTTAAACCCAGCCGTATGGGGAACGTCGTGGAAGACGGTCTCCATCAAGGCGCAATCGACTGTCGTGCCTCCATACAAGGTGGGAATCGCCCGCCCCTGATCGTCCTGGATCGGGCTGAAGCGTGCGTGGCCGTGCACACCGGGATTGAATTGATCCGGCTGATATATATCCTGGTGCACACGATAAAGCACATTGCCCTTGGCAAGCACCGTGAGAGTCACATGCAGCGTAGCCGCAGGCTCCGGGGTGGACGCCGCCAAATCCGTGGCAGGCGTCGCCCTACCCTCACTGAACTCGGTACGCTGCTTAGCCATGGACTATGCCCTGGATTTCATCCAGTGCGGCAGCAATCACCCGATCAGGCGCCGATGCCAGCAGGTCCTGGGGCCTTTTACCGCCCAGAAAACTGTTATCTGACCGGAACCAGTACGCCATGCCCCAGCCGTCCTTGTGGCCAGCGAAAGCCTCAATGACTTTGGCGAGTGCCTTGAACGGCCGATAGCCCGCGTCCGGATCCAAGCCGTAACCCGGGAAATAGTCGACCGCTCCGTGACTGATGGCAAAAATCTGCCCCTGCTTTTTCCACTTGTTGGGCTGGGCACTCGGGTTTCGGGTACTCAACTGGGCCACCTGTGCGATGTCTGCTGCGGTCAGCCAGTCACCGCTTTCCAAAACTGCTTTGCGGGCTTGGACCAGCATTGCCGCTTCCTTGAGCAGGCGAGGCGAAGGCGGCTTACGTGTCACAAACACCTCGGCCAGTCGCTCTAACGACTTCGGATCCTGATGCTCCTGCAGCACCTCATACATCGAGGAGGCCACATTGGCGAAGTTTTCCGCCAACACTTCAAATACACTGAGGTTGACCTGATCGAAAGACACGACCAGCACTCGGTCCGCATGCGAGCGGCTTAAGCTAGCCCGAGCCTCCTTAGGCGTTCCGACCAAGGTGGAGACGCCCGACTGCTCTGTAACGCTCATGGAAATCTCCTCTCCAGTTATCTACGCTATCTAATTCTAACATAGTCTCGATAACCCTAATTCTAGCCTAAGCGCTATTCATCTGGATGCATAGGTTGGATTGAGAGGGGCACGCCATGCCTTCGATCAGCGCGGTGACTCTTGGACGAAAAGTCTAAGGATACGATCTTGGCTTTTTCAGTTATGCGAGCGAGCTCAAGGCCAGCAATGGTGGACCGATAGTTGGCATAACCCAGTTCAGCACTGCTTGAATTCCCAGCGGCCCACCACGCCAGATCGGGCGGTCCCGCCCCTCCTCCTAAGGGCCGACGATCTGCATCATATCGACCTAAGAATGTGTTCTCACGGCCAACAGTTTGTAAGCGGCCCGGGAATACGCCTTGCGGAGCTTGGGCGAGCATCCGCTCATGCGGCAGGAACTGTCACGATGGCAAACCTTGAAAATGAATTCATTCCAATTGCAGGCAGCATCTCCAAGAAGGCAGAGAAGGCCCCGATCGACCTCGCGCACGACTTCACCCGCGCGGTGACCAAAAGCGTCCTGACCGCAAAGGGTGGCCTGGTCGTCTACCTAGCTGGTCTACCCACCAATGGCGCTGGAGATGCACTGACCTTCGGTTGGACGGTGGCCTACGAGGCGGAGAAGTTGTTGGCTGGTTACGCCCCCGCTCGACAGTTGAAGATCATTACCTCCCAACTGGCCATGCGCGAAAAAATGACTCTCGAGCAGCGCGCACTCATACGCCGGCTCTCTGCTGAAAATTTCGCAGAAATCATCTACGTCGAGGATGACTTGGTCACCGGCGGAAATATCGGTGATGAGCAAGTGGAAGTGGCCACTGCGATGATTGCCCTGGGCGGTGGTAAGGGAGTTTCCGACCGAGCCCGCAAGATACGCAGACGGAAGCTTCCCGTGCTGCCATTTGACCTGCAGCTCGGTGGCTTCAGCGAAGATGGCGAAGGCGCACGCGGTCTGCGTGATACCTTCTTCAAGGAGCCTCTTACAATGTTCCACTTCACTGGCGAGCAGGTGAAGGGGCGCCTGGACAGCATGTCTCTGCAGGAGCCGCTCTCCGGCTTGGACAAGCTGGCAGACCTTTCCGTTGGACTTTTTCTGGCGGAAATCGAGGCCAAGGAGGCAGCACGCTCTCCAGATCTTCTGGTTATCACGGCCATCGCCATTGAGCTCGCCGCTGCGAAGAAAGTGTTCGGTATCGGCGAGGATGTACCTGCACGCTATTCCAAAAATGGCATTCATTTCTGGCCCGTAACCATACAGCGAGCGGATGGCCCTCTTTCATGTGTAGTTGCCTCTCTTGGCAACGCAGGCAACGTCAATGCAAGCGGCATCACCACACTTCTGTTGTCAGAGCTGAACCCCAAAAAGGTCCTGATGATGGGGATCGCGGGCGGACGTCGAAAAAAATTGAGCCTCGGCGAAGTCATTTTGTCCGAGCGCGTCGTGTACTACGAAGGGGCAGCAGCGCACGCTGGGGGCAAGATTGCGCTACGGCCAGAGATGCAACGCCCCGGGCTTTCTACCCAGCAAGATCTCAATGCTTACTTCGCAACCACATCTCTGCCTGATCGCCTGCAGGAGCGTGCAGAAAAGCTGGGCTTCACGATTCCGGCAGAGTCCGTCGCGGGGGAAGTTGCAGCAAGGCTAATGGTATCGCCAGCAACCATTGCCTCCGGCGAACTGCTCGTTCGAGACCCAGAGGTATTCGAAGGCTTCCAAGGCATTCACGAAAAAGCACTGGTAGCTGAGATGGAAGCTTACGGGGTATTCGATGCCTGCAAAAAGCAGAACGTGCCTGTATTGGTCGTCCGCGGAATCAGCGATTACGGCGACACGACCAAGGACAACACCTTCCACAAGGTGGCTTCGGAAGCTGCTGCCATTGTGACTCTTGATTACGCCACACACGGGTGGAGCCGAAGATAAGCTAATCATAATTGGGCGGCGGTGTTCAAACTTGAAGCATTCTCTATAGGTGCTTCTCAGGCGACCCCCGCACGCCCTCTTGTGCCCTGCTCGCCTTGAGATGTTATACCCGTTTCGCGTAATCAAACGTCAGTTCGACTAAGGTGAAAACTCACAGGCGAATTGTGAAGTCCGCCCCACCCAGGGGCAGCGCGCAAGGATGATCCCAAGCAAGCAGCGACATCCGCCATCACCGCACGAAAACAGCACCTCAGCTTAAACCCAGCGCACTGAAAACGACTCGCACAGTCACGTCGAAATTCTCAAGAGTGAGCCCATCGATTGGCGAACGCCCCTTCAGTCGCTCATGAGGCTCACAGACCGTCCGATAAAGCCTCCAAGCATCGACATCCGGAAACCGCGCTAACGCAGCAAGTACCAACTTGTGCCGCAATGGATCAAGCTGCCAATCAGGAATGCGCTGACCGCGATTCCCGAGGCTCAGAGACAGCAGACGCCGAGCCTTGATATCGCGGTTGATCTGATCTCGGGATTTGCCTGCCAGTTTGGCGAAGACAAGCAGCGGCAAACTACTCGAAGCTTCATAGTTAGCTAGCATCTCGGCGCGCTGGCGTTGTATCTCAGATACTTGGGGGTCGCGCAGCTGTTCAGTCTGCGTTGGAGCATGTAGGACTGGTGAATACTGAGCAGCGTTAAGGACCGGTTCGTTGTTGACGGACATTTTGGAGGCTGGGACCGACGTCGCTGGGAAGCCACTGCTGTACAGAACGGCATTTGCGTTCGCGCTTTCCAACGAAGGTAACGAAGCTGCACCTTCTAAACGAATGGTCAGCGGAGAGCTAGCCGCTTTCAGCTGGCCCTGCCCCCAAAGATCAAGACGGTTCGCCCAGTCCTGCATCATGGTCCGGCGCTGCTCCACGTATTCCGCGTGATTGTAGGCCGCGCTCACCTTGTCCGGATCAGCATGAGAAAGCTGAGCATCCACCCAAACCTTTGGATACCCGATCTCGTTCAACGCCGTCGAGATCGTCGCCCTCATCCCATGACCAGTGAATTGATCGGCATACCCCATCCGACGCAACGCACCATTCAGCGTGTTCTCGCTGATGCGCTTGCTCAGGTCGCTTCGATGCGCAAACAAGTAGCGTTGTGCCGGAACAACCTGGTCCAGCAAGTGGCGCACGATCTCCAGCGCCTGAACCGACAGCGGCACGATATAAGGCGGTACGTTTTGGGTCTGCTTACCTGGTTTGCGCATCGCTAGCTGGAGTTGTTTCACCACTTCCGCCGGTATGACCCACAAGCGCTTCTCCAGATCGAACTGGTCGGGTGTCGCCAAGCGTAGCTCGCCCGTGCGAACACCGGTCAGCAGCAACAACCGAAGGCCAAGCCGAGTTTGGTTGGCGCCGCCGTAGTTTCGAAGAGCAGCCATCAATCCCGGAAGCTCGTCCATGCGAAGAAATGGGTTGTGCGTAACAGGCGGTTTGGGGAGTGCGACAACGTCGAGGTCTGAAGCTGGGTTGTGTTCCAGCCCCTCAATCTTCACCAGCGCATAGCGGAACAATTGGTTGAACCAGGTCCGGCATTTTTCGGCGGTCGTTAAGGCCTTGCGCTGTTCGATCCTGCTCAGCAAATCCAATAGATCGTGACGATTGATATCGTAGATAGAACGCCCACCCAGTAGGGGCAGGACGTCTTTATTGAAGATTCTCAAGATCTGCGAGAGCGTGCTTTGACGCCCTTCCTTCAGGCTCAGCCTGCGGAACTCCACCCACTGATTGAACACAGCCTCGAAGGTGTGCTCCTTCGCGGCATGAACAGCAAGCCGCTGTTGTTTGCGATGTTCATAGGGATTGATGCCCTGGGCAACCAAGGCACGTGCTTCATCACGACGGGTACGGGCTTCTTTAAGCCCAATTTGGGGGTAACTACCGAGTGACATGCGCTTCTGCTTGCCTGCCCAGTAGTAGCGGAAGAGCCAGACTTTTCCGCCTCTGGCCGTCACATTGAGTGTGAGACCATCACTATCACCTAGGGTGTAGTCGTTACCGGTGATTCGGGCATGCCGAACTGTCATTTCTGAGAGTGCCATCGCGAGCTCCTGAACAGAGTCAGGGCCAGATGCTCATCTCGCTACACAATCTGCTCCAGCATTAAACCGATTCGATGCTCGTCAGAATCCTGGACTCAATTCTGGACTTAAACGCACCGGATAGTGCTGGATTTCAGTGGTTCCCGCTGGAATGAAAAAAGGGCCTAAAGGCCCTGATTTCAATCACTTACAGAATTCAGTGGAACTCCGTAGCGCAATATTTGGAGCGGGAAACGAGACTCGAACTCGCGACCCCGACCTTGGCAAGGTCGTGCTCTACCAACTGAGCTATTCCCGCGTCTTGGTGTGGCGCATTCTATAGATTCAGATTACGCCGTCAACCCCTTGATTCAAAAAAGTTTTATTTCGGCTCTACATCCGTTCGCAGATGCGGCCAGGCGGCGCGCAGGTATTGGACCATCGACCACAGCGTCAGGCCCGCGGAAACCAACAACAGTGCGTAACCCAACAGCACCCAGAAGCTGAAATCCGAAGGGTTCGCCAGCAGGATCACCAGCGCGAGCATCTGCGCAGCGGTTTTCCATTTGCCGAGGTTCGACACGGCGACCTGGGCGCGGGCGCCCAGTTCGGCCATCCACTCACGCAGCGCCGAGACGACGATTTCGCGGCCGATGATCACCGCCGCCGGCAGGGTCAGCCAGAGGTTGCCGTGTTCCTGTACCAGCAGCACCAGGGCCACTGCGACCATCAGCTTGTCGGCCACCGGATCAAGGAAGGCGCCGAACGGCGTGCTCTGCTCCAGGCGCCGGGCCAGGTAACCGTCCAGCCAGTCCGTCGCGGCGGCGAAGGCGAAGACCGAGGCGGAGGCCATGTAGCTCCAGTGGTACGGCAAATAGAACAGCAAAATAAAGATCGGGATGAGCAGGACGCGTAGAACGGTAATCAGGTTTGGGATATTCATCGGCACAACTGGCTACGAGGTTGACGGGCATTCTACTCGCTGTGCAGGTTTGCATAAATCAACTCAGCGAGCTTTTTACTGATACCGGGTGCTTTGGCTATCTCCTCGATGCTGGCACGAGACAGTTCCTGCAATCCACCAAAATGTTTCAACAAGTCGCGACGGCGCGTCGGGCCGACGCCTGCCACACCTTCCAGTGTAGACGTCCGGCGCGTCTTGCCACGGCGGGCGCGGTGTCCGGTGATGGCAAAGCGGTGAGCTTCGTCGCGGATCTGCTGGATCAGGTGCAGCGCCGGCGAATCGCCCTTGAGTGTGAACTCATGGGCGGCGTCATTCAGGTACAAGGTCTCGAAACCGGCCTTGCGCGTCGCGCCCTTGGCCACGCCCAGCAGGATGAGGTCGGGCACCATCAGCTCATTGAGCACATCGCGGGCCATGGACAACTGGCCTTTGCCGCCGTCGACCAGAAGGATGTCTGGCAACTTGCCCTCCCCGTCCTTGAGCTTGCCGAAGCGCCGCATCAACGCCTGATGCATGGCCGCGTAGTCATCGCCGGGGGTGACGCCTTCGATGTTGTAACGGCGATAATCGGATTTGATCGGGCCTTCCGGACCGAACACCACGCAGGACGCCACCGTCGCCTCGCCACTGGAATGGCTGATGTCGTAGCACTCCAGCCGCTGTGGCGGTTCGTCCAGGTTGAGGACATCGGCCAGGGCATCGAACCGCGCCGCCACGTGTTGACGGTTGGCCAGGCGCGCACCCAGGGCCTGTTCGGCGTTGGTCACGGCCAGTTGCTGCCAACGGGCACGGGTGCCGCGAACGCGGTGGCTGATGGTCAGCTCACGACCGCGAAGCTTGTCGATGGCCTCGATCAGGGCCGGGAAATCCTCGTGGACCACGTTGACGATCAACTCGGCAGGCAAGTCGCGTTCCGGGCTGCTGATGTAGTACTGGCCCAAAAACGCCGCCATGACCTCGGCCACGTCCTCCTCGATACCCACTTGGGGAAAGAAGTTCTTGCTGCCCAGCACGCGACCGCCCCGTACGCTGATCAAATGCACGCACGCGCCGCCCGGGTTGATGAACGCGGCGATCACATCGACGTCACCGCTGCCACCTTCCATGCTCTGCTGGTCTTGGACGCGGCGCAGCAGGCCGATCTGGTCACGCAGCTCGGCGGCCCGTTCGAACTCAAGGTTGACCGCCGCATCTTCCATGGCTGCCGAGAGTTCATCGGTCAGCGCATTGCTGCGGCCTTCAAGGAACATCACCGAGTGACGCACGTCCTCGGCGTAGACCTGCGGCTCGACAAACCCCACGCAAGGCGCCTTGCAGCGCTTGATCTGGTATTGCAGGCAGGGCCGGGTGCGATTCTTGTAGTAGCTGTCTTCACACTGGCGAACGAAAAACGTCTTCTGCAGCAGGCTGAGGCTTTCACGAATCGCCCCGGCGCTGGGGTAAGGGCCGAAATACCGACCCTTGGCCTTTTTGGCGCCCCGATGAATGCTCAGGCGCGGAAAGGCCCCGTCGGACAGAAACACGTAGGGGTAGGATTTGTCGTCGCGCAGCAGGATGTTGTACGGCGGGCGCCATTCCTTGATCAGCGTCTGCTCAAGCAGCAGCGCCTCGGTTTCATTGGCGGTGATCGTCGTTTCGATTTGCGCGATGCGCCCCACCAGGGCGGCAGTCTTCGGGGCGAGGCCAGTCTTGCGAAAGTAACTGGCCAGGCGTTTCTTGAGGTTCTTGGCCTTGCCGACATACAGCAGGCGCGCGTCGCCGTCGAACATGCGGTACACGCCAGGGCGACCGCTGCAGGTGGAGAGGAACGCACTTGGATCAAACAATTCAGTCATTTCAGGCGCTGGCATCGACCATGCCGTGGCGCACTGCCAACAGTGTCAATTCGACGTCACTGCTGATCGAAAGCTTCTCGAAGATACGGTAGCGGTAGGTGTTGACGGTCTTTGGCGACAGGCACAGCTTGTCGGAGATGATCTGCACCTTTTGGCAACCGACAATCATCAGGGCAATCTGGATTTCCCGCTCCGACAGCGCGTCGAAGGGCGAGTCGTTGGTCGGTTGGAACGACTTGATCGCCAATTGCTGGGCGATTTGCGGGCTGATGTAGCGTTGCCCGGCAAAAACCAGACGAATGGCTTGGACCATCTCGTTCAAGCCAGCCCCCTTGGTGAGATAGCCCGCCGCGCCCGCCTGCAACAGCCGGGTGGGGAATGGGTCCTCTTCGCACACGGTCACCGCGACCACCTTGATGTCCGGGTGACTGCGCAGCAGTTTGCGCGTGGCCTCAAGGCCGCCGATGCCAGGCATCTTGACGTCCATCAACACCACGTCGGGTTTCAATTCACGCGCTTTGATCAGGGATTCTTCCCCGGATTCAGCCTGGCCAACTACCTGCAGGCCATCGATGTCAGCCAGCATTCGTGTAATGCCCGTACGGACGAGATCATGGTCATCGACCACTAACACCCTAATCAAGCAGACACCTCACGATTTGGTCTTATTTGGGTTGCACCACACCTTAGCAAAAAGCATCCGGCAGACCTAGCGCAAAGGGACAGATAAAAGTTACAACACATCTTTATGGCACAACGTCCGAAGCTTCAGCACCGGCGTCTCGCTGCATCCTCAGGAAACACTCATCCTCGCCCACGACACGCAGGCCCATGCGTTCGTACAACGCCCTGGCCGGATTATCCTTGAACACCGTCAGGCGCAGCGCCGGCCGACGCTCCAGCCCCACCAGGTCCCAAACCTGTCCGATCGCCCAGGTACCGGCGCCCTGCCCGCGAAACGCCTCGTCGATCTGCAGCTCCCGGATATACAACGCCCGGGCATCACGACTGAGACTGACGAAGCCCAGCGCCTGGCCTTCACGACTGATTATCCAATTCTGGCGAATGATCCAGGCCAGGTCGAATGCCTCGTCCTGCCAGAGCAGATCATGCTTGAGATAATAGGCAAGCATGTTGTCGCAGGTCAGCTGTCGGGCGAAGTCGATGTCCCCGGCCGTTGCGGCACGCCACTCGAAGCTCATGAAAACCTCATCAAAGCACTTGCACCGGAACGACTTGCCCGGTCCAACCGTTGGCGACCTGGCGGGCGATTACCGCCGCCAGGCCGCGTTCATAGCCGGTGAGCGACAGTTCAGAAAACACCCGCAACTGCACACCCTGTTCAGCGGCCGCCTGCATGAAATGCTGATGACGCACGAGGTTGGCACGGACGTCCCCCGCGATGGAGATCGACTGGGCGGCGGCGAAGGCTGGAGCGGTCATGGGTCATCCCTGGGAGGCGCTGCAAACCTGAAGTGTGTCATAAAGCCCAGCGGACTCAAGCCAGGGCGAACAATTGCATGCCCTCGATAGCATTTTCCGATTGAACCGGCGCACCGTCCTCAAGTAAGCTCAGGGCCATCCATCGGAGACAGACCATGTTCAACGCCCTCTTACCGCTTCAAACCGCCAGCGCCCCGCGCTCGGTTGCGGCTGCCCGGGCGAACAGCGTGCAAACTCCGGTCAACTTTTATTTTGGGTATTGGTTTAGCCACTGGCGCGCCTGATACCCAACCGGCGCCCACTTTAAACGGGTCGCCTTCCAGAGTTTTCCAAACCCCCGGTCGGCCTCCCGACCGGGGGTTTTGTTTTTTCAGGCCCCACACATTTGCAACACCAGACAACTTGAGGATTGAGCCATGAACTACGCCACTTATTACCGTTACGACAGTTTTTCCGCCTGGCGATTTACCAGCCACCGCTCGGGACAGCCTGCCGCCTCCGATCGGTCACCTACCGGTGGCAAGCCTCTATTGCGGGCCAACCCGGCCAATTGTCGAACACCCCACTAGGACCGGCGCGCGGGAATGAACCCGCTGCCCGTCCAGGAAGCCAGATCATGAATTCGTCCGTCTCCGCTTTGCCGCTGTCCACGCTCAACCCTGCCAACGAAGCCCTGACCCTGCGTCTGCCGAGCTCGTTGCAACTCAAGCACCAATTGCCGCTCAGTACCGAGCTGAGTCACCAAGTGAGTGCCCATCGCCAGGCCATCCGCGCGATCCTCGACGGCGAGGACTCCCGCCTGCTGGTCATCGTCGGCCCCTGCTCGATCCACGACCCGAAATCCGCCCTCGAATACGCCGCCAACCTGGCTCGCGTGGCCCATGAAGTGCGCGACAGCATGCTGCTGGTCATGCGCGCCTACGTGGAAAAGCCCCGCACGACCGTAGGCTGGAAAGGACTGGCCTACGATCCTGGCCTGGATGGCAGCGATGACATGGCCGCCGGCCTGACCTTGTCCCGGGAATTGATGCGTGAAATGTTGCAACTGGGCTTGCCCGTTGCCACCGAACTGTTGCAACCCATGGCCGCCAGTTACTTCGATGACCTGCTCAGTTGGGTGGCCATTGGCGCACGCACCACCGAATCGCAGATCCACCGGGAAATGGCCAGCGGCCTGGGCATGCCCGTGGGGTTCAAGAACGGCACCGACGGCGGGGTCGGCATCGCCTGCGACGCCATGCGCTCTGCCGCCCATCCCCATCGGCATTTCGGCGTGGACAGCCAGGGGCATCCGGCAATCATCCAGACGCCGGGCAACCCCGATACCCACTTGGTGCTGCGCGGCGGCCATCGCGGGCCGAACTACGACCAGCAGAGCGTCACGCAGATACACCACGACCTGACCCGCCTGAAGATACCGGCCCGGATCATGGTGGACTGCAGTCACGCCAACAGCGGCAAAGACCCGCTGCGCCAACCGCAGGTGTTCAATGACGTGCTGGAACAACGGCTGCAAGGAAACCGCTCCTTGATCGGCATGATGCTCGAAAGCCATCTGTTCGAAGGCTGCCAACCACTGGGCCCATCAATGCGCTACGGCGTCTCGGTCACCGACGGTTGCCTGGGCTGGGAATCCACCGAGCTGCTGCTGCGCGAAGCCCATCGCAAGCTGCAATTGCCAGCCTGAGGTCCCGAACCCACCTTCCCCTGGAACCAGGGGGCGGCGTGGGCCCCTTTGTGGGAGCGAGCTTGCTCGCGATAGCGTCAGTTCAGCCAGCATTAATGTTGCCTGAAACACTGTCATCGCGAGCAAGCTCGCTCCCACAGAGGTTGTGCCGGGCTTCGCTCAGCCAGGCGTAATGGAACGAACTTGAACCGTCACCCACTCCGAATGCTGGCTGACGTCATCCAGGCGCTCGACCTGATAGAACACGCCCACCGATCTGTTGCCTTGATCCTGCCAATACGTCGCTGGAATCACAAAAGCGAGCGGTTGGCCGGCCGTGGCCTCGGTGATTTCGCGTTCAAGCACATAAGCGGAATTGCCGTTGCACTGCAACCAGACCTGCTCACCGGCCTCAAGCCCGGGATCATCGATGACAATCGTCACCCCGTCCTGCAAATCGTCGACATCCAGCCACCCGTCTTTCATCTCCTGAATCCTGGGCGCCTTCAACGCAGGACGCAGCAGAGGACCGATGTGCAACGACAAAGGCTCGGCGCGGCGTACCGAATGTCCGCGCCGGACGACATAGGCCAGGGCCAGGTTGTGTCCCACATGGGGAGCGACCAGCGCATGATCGATCCAGAGCGACACCTCACGACCGACAGCATGGGTTTCTATCTCCAGCACATCACGCCAAAGCGCGTTGGAATCCTTACTGGCCGTCAGGATCAACCGATCGCCGACCGCCATCCTGGCGTAGGGCCGAATCGTCACCCACGTTCCGTCAGGCACGCGACTCGGATCAAGGCTGCCACCGACCGCATCGTTGGCAATGGCAGGCAGTAGTTGCGGTGATACATCGCCGATGTCCAACTGCAGGTGTTGCGAAACCAGGGTGGCCGGCAGCTGTTTGCCCGTCACCTGGTAGGAGAGTTCCAGCGAGCCACCGTCCAACTCGGCGATATGCGGTTCGCGCACCACGAACACGACGTCTCGCCCTACTTGCCGCTCCGTGACGAACCCGGCCACTTCATATCGGTAAGGGTCACCCTCGTTGTTAAGTCCATGCCAACGCAGCAGCACCTCATCCCCGCACGTCATCATTGGATAGGGTTTGACGGTCACGACGGCCTTGCGCCAAGCGGGGTCGATCACCCCGTCCCTGGCCGCTGCCAGGACCGGTGGCGGCAGCCTTGTTCCTGAGGTTGAACGGGATCGTTGAGCAGAGGGGTAAGTGATCATGTACAGGCTCCAGTCCTTGGATGAAGGCACCGTTTGCATAACGGCGCTCGATGGAGCCATTAGAACCCGCTCGGGCCAAACCCACAGCCAGACAAGCCGACAATGGCAGTGGTCCTTGGCGTTCAAAGCTGTAGCTGCAAACGACTTGGGCTATAGGAGACCTCCTACACCTTTCGGCGCCGCCGGGTAATTCCCCATTCTTCCTACTTTTTTTATTCCGGTTTCCCTGGTTCAGCGCGGTTTCTTCCTACACCGCCCATTAAGGGCCTGGATTAGAGTGATGTCGCAAATTCAATGTGAACCTCTTCGAAAAAGGTACGAACATGCAACGGAATGCAACCACTCAATTTCCCATCCTGTTGGTCCATGGGTTGTTCGGGTTTGACCGGATCGGCGGCTTCGAACTGTTCCACGGCGTCAAACAAGCCCTCCGTGCAAGCGGTGCCCGGGTGTTCATCCCCTATTTGTCGGCCACCCATTGCAGCGAGGCCAGAGGCGAACAACTGCTGGCGCAAATCGATCGGGTCGTGGCCGGCACCGGTGCCGCCCGGGTCAACCTGATCGGCCACAGCCAGGGTGCGTTGGCCGCCCGCTATGCCGGCGCGTTGGCCCCCGACAAAGTTGCCTCGGTCACGTCGGTCAGCGGCCCCAACCATGGTTCCGAACTGGCCGACTTCCTGCGCAAGGCCCTTACCCCCGGACGGCTGCCAGGACATGTGGCAAGAGGCGTCGCCACATTGTTCGCCGATTTCATCTCGCTGCTTGACGGACAGGCGCAGTTGTCGCCCACCGCCGTCGCCGCACTGGCGACGTTGACCACTGAGGGCGTGGGCGCCTTCAACGACAAATACCCCCAGGGCCTGCCGAAAAGCTGGGGTGGAAACGGCCCGGAGCGAGTCAATGGCGTGCGCTACTACTCATGGAGCGGTACGTTGCGAGAGGCGACGGGGGAATCATCGGAGCCTTTGCAGGTTTTCTGCCGCGCCTTTTCCGAATACTTCATCACCGAAGCCGAGCAGAACGACGGCCTGGTCGGGCGCTTCAGTTCGCACCTGGGCAAGGTCATTCGCTCCGACTACCCAATGGACCACATGGAGGCCATCAACCCAGGCGGTGCCACGTTACGCAAGGGTACCGACCCCACAGAGCTTTACCTGCGCCACGCCGAGCGCCTGCGCAAAGCCGGCCTTTGATCGTCGGGCCCAAGGTTTTGACGCAATTTTGACAACAACCCGTTAATGAATCCGGTAGGCTCAACACCTTTAAATAAAGCGAAAGGAATTTTACCCATGGCCAAAGCCACTGCCCGCCACATCCTGGTTTCCAGCGAAGACAAGTGCAACGAACTCAAGGCCCAGATCGAAGCCGGCGCCGATTTCGCCGAAGTCGCCAAGGCCAACTCCTCGTGCCCGTCCAGCCGTCAAGGCGGCGACCTGGGCTCGTTCGGTCCAGGCCAGATGGTCAAGGAGTTCGACACCGTGGTGTTCAGCGCCCCGATCAATGTGGTCCAGGGTCCGGTCAAGACCCAATTCGGCTACCACCTGCTGGAAGTGACCAGCCGTCAGGACTGATCCCGGTTTATCGGCATAACGGCCCGCCCTTCGGCGGGCCGTTGTGTTTGGGTCTCGCGAGGGGCTGGCGATTCATGCGCCGCTCGCGTACAAATCGTGTCATCGATCACCCGGCTTTAAGGCTGACAATGCGACTGGCGTTCCCTTCCCTGCTATTGACTGCCGTGGTCCTGCTGACAGGCGCCGTCGGCGTCGATGCGGCACCGCAACATGCCCTGACCGTCTATGGCGAACCGGCCAAATATGCCGAAGGCTTCGGCCACTTCGCCTACACCAATCCACAGGCCCCCAAAGGCGGGACCATGCGCCGCTCGGCCATCGAGATCGGCCATTTCGACCACATCCTGCCCTACATCGACAAAGGCATCGGCGTCAGCCAGATCGACGGGATGCTGTATTCGCCGCTGGCCCAGCGCTCGCTGGACGAGCCCTATACCGTCTATGGCCTGGTAGCGCAGAAGATGGAGCGGGCCGACGATGGCCTGTCCCTGCGTTTCTACCTGAACCCCAAGGCGCGCTTCGCCGATGGCAAACCCATTACCGCCCAGGACGTGCGCTACAGCTTCGAGCTGTTGATGACCCAAGGCAGCCTGCGCTATCGCACCCAGTTCGCGGCGGTCAAGGACGTCGTGGTTGAAGACGAGCGCACCGTGCGCTTCAATTTCAAGAACAACGAAAGCCGTACCCTGCCCCTGGACATCGCCACCCTGCCGGTCTTTCCCGAACATTGGTGGAAGACCCGCGATTTTGCCAACGGCGGCGGCTACGAGGCTCCGCTGGGCAGTGGCCCCTACCGGGTGAGCAAGGTCGACTCCGGGCGCAGCATTACCTTCGAGCGCAATGCCAATTGGTGGGGCAAGGACCTGCCGGTCAGCCGTGGCCTCTACAATTTCGACCATTTCAGCATCGAGTATTTTGGCGATACCGATGTGGCCCGCCAGGTGCTGCGCGGCGGCGCCTACGACTACAATCGCGAGTTCTCCGCCACCGGCTATGCCATCGGCTACGACAGCCCGGCCCTGCGCGACGGCCGCCTGCAAAAGGCCCACCTGGCCACCGAGGCGCCCCAGACGGCCCAGGGTTTCGTGTTCAACCTGCAAAAACCGCAGTTCCAGGACCGCCGCGTGCGCCAGGCCCTGGCGATGCTCTGGGATTTCGAATGGAGCAATCGCCAGATGATGCGCAACGTCTATGTGCGTCAGCAGAGTTACTTTTCCAACACCGACCTCGCCGCGCGGCAACTGCCCGATGCCGGCGAGCTGGCGATCCTCGAGCCCTTGCGCGGGCAGATTCCCGACGAAGTCTTCACCCAGGTTTTCCAGGCGCCGAAAACCGACGGCAGCGGCGTGATCCGCGACAAACAACTGCAAGCCCTGGCGCTGCTGGAACAGGCCGGCTGGAAACCTGATGGCGACCGCCTGGTGAATGCCGAGGGCGAGCCGCTGAGTTTCACCTTCCTGAACAGCCAGAACGGTATCGACCGCCTGTTGCTGCCCTACAAACGAACCCTGGCGCAAATCGGCATCGACATGAGCATCCGCCGCATCGACACATCCCAGTACGTCAATCGCCTGATGAGCCGTGACTACGACATGATCATCACCGGCTACCCCGTCAGTACATCGCCGGGCATGGAACTCTATAATTACTTCGGCTCGGCGGCAGCCAACGATCCGGGGGCCAACAACTACATGGCCTTGAAGAACCCGGCGGTGGACACGCTGATCGACGGCTTGGTCAAGGCCAACACCCAAGCCGACATGCTGCGCCATGCCCACGCCCTGGACCGGGTGCTGCAATGGAATTACTACTGGATCCCCAATTATTACCCGCCGGGCAGCTCGACCGTGTGGTGGAACCGCTTCGGCATCCCGAAGGTGCAGGCCAGTAATGACGAAGCCATCGAAAGCTGGTGGGAAGTGAGCACCACGCCCTTGACCAACGCGCAGATGAGCGCCGAGCGCATCAAGCGCGGCACACCCGGGGGGCCGCATTGATGTGGGCATATATCGCGCGGCGCCTGCTGCTGATCATTCCCACGCTGGTCATCATCCTGCTGGTGAATTTCGTCATCGTACAGGCCGCACCCGGCGGGCCGGTGGAACAGGCCATCGCCCACCTGCAAGGCATCGATGGCGCCAGCGTCGGCAGTTCGGGCAATGCCATGACCGGCAGCTCCCGCGCCAGTCGCGGCCTGGATCCGCAACTGATCAAGGACATCGAGAAACAATACGGCTTCGACAAACCGACCCACGAGCGCCTGTGGCTGATGCTCAGCAGCTACGCCCGCCTGGACTTCGGCAAGAGCTTCTTCCGCGGTGCTACGGTCACCGACCTGATCCTGGAAAAAATGCCGGTGACCATTTCCCTCGGGCTCTGGGCAACATTGATCACTTACCTGGTGTCGATTCCCCTGGGCATTCGCAAGGCCGTGCGTCACGGTTCCGCGTTCGACGTGTGGAGCAGCACGGCGATCATCATTGGCTATGCCATGCCGGCGTTTCTTTTCGCGATGTTCCTGATCGTGATGTTCGCCGGTGGCACGTCGCTTAACTGGTTCCCGGTGCGCGGGCTGGTGTCGGATAACTTCGAGTCGCTGTCGACGCTGGGCAAGATCGCCGACTACTTCTGGCACTTGGTGCTGCCGGTCACGTCGCTGGTGATCGGCGGCTTTGCCACCCTGACGATCCTGACCAAGAACTCGTTCCTCAATGAAATCACCCGCCAATACGTGGTCACCGCGCGAGCCAAGGGCATGAGCGAACGCCGGGTGCTGTACGGCCATGTGTTCCGCAATGCGATGCTGCTGGTGGTATCGGGTATTCCCCAGGCGTTCATCAGCGTGTTCTTCGCCGGTTCCTTGTTGATTGAGGTGATTTTTTCCCTCGACGGCCTCGGACGCATGAGCTACGAGGCCGCGGTATCCCGCGACTACCCGGTGGTGTTCGGCTCGCTGTTCATCTTCACGTTGTTCGGCCTGCTGATCAAACTCATCGGCGACCTCTGCTACACCCTGGTGGACCCGCGCATCGACTTCGCCGCGAGGAACGCCTGATGGTCAAGTTTTCGCCCTTGGGCCGCCGGCGCTTCGAGCGTTTCAAGAAAAACCGTCGGGGCTGGTGGTCGCTGTGGCTGTTCATCGGCCTGTTCATCCTGACCCTGGGTGGCGAGCTGATCGCCAATGACAAGCCACTGGTGCTCAGCTACCAGGGCTCGCTGTATTTCCCGGTATTCAAGCGCCACACCGAGCAGGAGTTTGGCGGACAACTGCCGTTCCAGGCCGACTACCGCAGCAGCTACGTGCAGAACCTGATCCACAAGGACGGCGGCTGGCTGTGGTTTCCACCGATCCCGTTCAGCGACGACACCCCCAACTATGACCTCACCCAACCGGCCCCGAGCCCACCCTCATCGGTGAACTGGCTGGGCACCGATGACCAGTCCCGGGACGTGCTGGCCCGGGTGATCTTCGGCGCACGGGTGTCGATCCTGTTCGCCCTGGCCCTGACCGCCATCAGCGCGCTGATCGGCATCGCCGCCGGTGCGCTGCAGGGGTATTACGGTGGCTGGGTGGATTTGCTGGGGCAACGCTTGCTGGAGGTCTGGTCCGGGCTGCCGGTGCTCTACTTGCTGATCATCTTGTCCGGCTTCGTGGAGCCGAATTTCTGGTGGCTGCTGGGAATCATGGCGCTGTTTTCCTGGCTGGCCCTGGTGGACGTGGTCCGTGCCGAGTTCCTGCGCGGGCGCAATCTTGAGTACGTGAAGGCCGCCCGGGCCCTGGGCTTGTCGGACCGCAAGGTGATCGTGCGGCATATCCTGCCCAACGCAATGAACGCCACCCTGAGCTACCTGCCCTTCATCCTCACCGGGGCGATCTCCACCCTCACAGCCCTGGACTTCCTCGGTTTCGGCATGCCGGCTGGCAGTGCTTCGCTGGGTGAATTGATCGCCCAGGGCAAGCAGAACCTGCAGGCGCCATGGCTGGGGTTGACGGCGTTTTTCACCCTGGCGCTGATTCTTTCCCTGTTGGTATTTATCGGCGAGGCGTTGCGAGACGCGTTCGACCCACGCTCTTGAAAACAGCCATGAAGCGGAACCTTGAGATGAGCGACAACCTGATCGAAATCCGCGACCTGAACGTGGCCTTCAACGACAACACCGTGGTGCGCAACCTGTGCCTGGACATCCGCCCGGGTGAATGCCTGGCCCTGGTCGGCGAGTCCGGGTCCGGCAAGTCAGTGACGGCCCACTCGATCTTGCAACTGCTGCCCGAGACAGAAGCCCGCACCACCGGCAGCATTCGCTATCGCGGCCAGGAACTGGTGGGCGCCGATACCACGGCCCTGCGGGAGATACGTGGCAACCGGATCGCGATGATCTTCCAGGAGCCGATGACGTCGCTGAACCCGCTGCACAGCGTCGAAAAGCAGATCGGCGAAACGCTGATGCTGCACAAGGGCTTGGGAGGCAAAGCCGCGCGCCAGCGCATTCTGGAGCTGCTGGCCCTGGTTGGCATTCAAAACCCTGTCGAGCGACTCAAGGCCTATCCCCATCAACTGTCCGGCGGCCAGCGCCAGCGGGTCATCATCGCCATGGCCCTGGCCTGCGAGCCGGAACTGTTGATTGCCGACGAACCGACCACTGCATTGGACGTGACCGTGCAGCGCAAGATTCTGCTGCTGCTCAAGTCGCTGCAGCAACGGCTTGGCATGTCCATGTTATTGATCAGCCACGACCTGAACCTGGTGCGCAGCATCGCCCAACGGGTGTGCGTGATGAAAGAGGGAGAAATCGTCGAACAGGCGCCCTGCGAAACCCTCTTCAACGCGCCGAAACACCCTTACAGCTGCGAACTGCTGCACGCCGAACCGGAAGGCGAAGCGCTGCCCCGGGACGAGCGCGAAGAGGTGCTGCAGGTACAGGACCTGCACGTCAGTTTCCCTCTGGGCGGCGGCCTGTTCCGGCGCAAGGAATACTTGCGCGCCGTGGACGGCATCAGCCTGTCCATCCAACGGGGCAAGACCCTGGGCATCGTCGGCGAATCCGGCTCCGGCAAGTCCACGCTCGGCCAGGCGATCCTGCGGTTGATCGAATCCGAGGGCGGCATTCGCTTCCAGGGCCAGGCCCTTGATCAGCTGTCGCAAAAAGCATTGCGGCCGTGGCGCAAGCAGATGCAGGTGGTGTTCCAGGATCCGTTCGGCAGCCTCAGCCCGCGCATGTCGGTGCAGCAGATCATCAGCGAAGGCCTTGAGGTCCACCAGCCCGCTAGCCCCGAACAGTGCGAAGCCCGGGTAATCCAGGCCCTCAAGGAGGTCGGCCTCGACCCTTCGACCCGTCATCGCTACCCCCACGAGTTCTCTGGCGGCCAGCGCCAACGCATCGCCATTGCCCGGGCGTTGGTGCTCAAGCCGGCCCTGATCCTGCTGGACGAGCCGACCTCGGCCCTGGACCGTACCGTGCAAAAGCAGGTCGTCGCCCTGCTCCGCCAGCTCCAGGAGAAGTACGACTTGACCTACCTGTTCATCAGCCACGACCTGGCGGTGATCCGCGCCCTGGCCCACGACATGATCGTGATCAAGGACGGCAAAGTGATCGAGCGAGGCGCCAGCCATGACGTGTTCGATTCGCCCCAGCATCCTTATACCAAGGAGCTGTTGGCGGCGGCGCATACGGGGTGGTCCTGACGCGATCAGGCCTCGCCCCGCTGATCCATGGTGTGCGCAAATTCGCCAATCACCGAGACAACCAGTTGGGCGCCGCGATGGATGTCCAAGATGACCGTGCCCGCCTGATTTGCCAGCGTCACGCCTTGCTCTGCCTTGAGCGTACTGGACTGCATGCTGGTCACCGCCTGTTTGGCCAACTCGCGATTCTTGCCGACCACATCAGAAATGGCCACGGTGGCTTGGCTCGTGCGCCGGGCAAGGTTGCGCACTTCATCGGCGACCACCGCGAATCCACGTCCCTGCTCTCCGGCTCGGGCCGCTTCGATGGCGGCATTGAGTGCCAACAGGTTGGTCTGTTCCGCAATCCCCCGGATGGCATCGACGATGCTGCCGATCTCCTCGGACTGGGCGCTCAAGGCACCGATACCCATGGCAACCTGCTGTAATTCATCAGCAATGCTTTGCACCACTGTCACGGTTTGCTGGACGACCGAGGTGCCCAACTGCGTATGCTCATCTGTTTTGCGAGACGTTTCGAACGCCAGCCGTGCCGCTTTTGATTCAGTTTGACGCTGCTCGACCTCTCGAGTGCTGTCCGTGGCGAACTTGACGACCCCATACAAACGCCCATTGGCATCGTAGAGCGGGTTGTAAGTCGCTTGCAGCCAGACCGTCGCGCCTCGTTTGTCGACACGCTGGAAAAGCCCATTCATGTACCGGCCCTGGTTCAGCCCAGCCCAAAAGCCACGATAGGCTTCGCTCTGCACTTCCTTGGGCGTGCAGAATATACGGTGGTGCTGGCCGAGCACCTCTTCGAGTCGATACCCCATGACCTTGAGAAAATTTTCATTGGCCCGCACCACGGTACCGCCCAGGTCAAATTCGATGACCGCCATGGAACGGTCTATCGCCTGCTTGAAACTGGATTCGGTCTGCGCGCGAAGCACGCGCTCATGATTGTTGCGCACAACCTGGACAATACGCTGCACCCTTGAGCCTTGATCGCGTATGGGCACATAGCTTGCCTCTACCCAGATCCCGCTGCCCTCGCGCCGCAGGTGCAAAAACTGAGCCTCGGCGCTTTCGCCTCGCCCCAACTGCTGCCACAACGCCACGTTTTCCGGACTGCGCGTGTAAGCGGGTTCGCAAAACATCGAGTGGTGCTTACCCACCACCTCTTCGAGAGAATAGCCAGTCATCTTCAGGAAAAGCGGGCTGGCGTCGAGCACATCCCCTGTCGCCGTGAACTCCACCATGGCCATGGCGCCACGGAGGGCCACCCGCTCCGCTTCAAGAATCGCCTGCCTGGCTTGGATCTCGTGCAAAGCGTCCTGATGCTTGCGAGTACGAATGAACATGGGTACGACTCCCAGAGACGTTAAGTGCAATACCGCTGACCTGCCCGAAGGCGGCCTTGGCTCAACATCATTAAGCCATCACTCGCAAATAATTGTACAGTTTTTTAATTATGTACAACTTAATCAAGCCTCCATTCATGCTCGCAAGCGGC
The DNA here is from genome assembly GCF_918698105.1 of Pseudomonas brassicacearum. Classification (GTDB taxonomy): domain Bacteria; phylum Pseudomonadota; class Gammaproteobacteria; order Pseudomonadales; family Pseudomonadaceae; genus Aquipseudomonas; species Aquipseudomonas brassicacearum_F. Next base: position 125,747 of record NZ_CAKKMI010000006.1, read on the forward strand.
CCCCGTTCAGCTCCAGCCCATTTTCCATCGTGTGCTGTCACGTAATACCTGCCAATCGAGCCATTCGATGCGTGCACTTTGAACAGCCTGTAATTCCACCTGAATCGGCGAACCTTGCTCATCGCAAAGCAGCTGAAGAACCAGAAAATGCTTTTCCCGATTGACGGGATTGCAAGCCGTCCACTTGGAAAGCCGCAGCTTTCGAGGATTGAATTTGTTCATGAGGCGCTGACAACCTTTTATGTACAGACCGAACAAACTGTACAACTTTATTGCCCCTCCGACCATGACGAATCGGAAGGGACTTTTGATCAGCCTGCCTGCCTCGGCATAATGCCGCCGAACGACGGACCTCCCGGGAAATGACCGATGAACTCCACCGAAAGCCTCAAGGATTACAAGCGCGTGCGCACGCTGGCGATCCGTTCGTTGTTCGAGATCATCGAGCAGTCCAGCGAAGGCACGGTGATTGTCGACCGTGACGCGAATATCGTCTGGATGAACGAACGCTACGCCCGCCGCTTCGGCCTGAACGCGGCGCAGGAGGCGATTGGCCGGGCGTGCGAAAGCGTGATTCCCGGCAGCCTGTTGCGTGAAGTGGTGCGCACCGGGCGGCCGATCCTGCTGGACATGCAGGACACGCCCAAGGAGCCGCTGGTGGTGATGCGCCTGCCGATCCACGACAGCGCGGGCGCGGTGATCGGTGCCATCGGCTTTGCCTTGTTCGATGAGTTGCGCAGCCTGTCCCCGATGCTCAAGCGCTACCTGAGCATGCAGGAAGAACTGGCCTCCACTCGCTCACTGCTGCGAGCGCGGCAGACCAAGTACAACTTTGCCCATTTCATCGGCACCAGCAACGCCGGCCTCGAGGTCAAGCGTCGTGCCCGGCGCAGCGCCAGCGCCGATTCGCCGGTGCTGCTGCTCGGCGAAACCGGCACCGGCAAGGAACTGCTGGCCCAGGCCATCCACAGTGCTTCGCCACGCGCGCACAAGGCGTTCGTCAGCATCAACAGCGCGGCGATTCCTGAATCGCTGCTGGAAGCCGAATTCTTCGGCACCGCGCCGGGGGCGTTTACCGGGGCCGACCGCAAGGGCCGCGCCGGCAAGCTGCAGATCGCCCAGGGCGGTACGCTGTTCCTCGACGAGATCGGTGACATGCCGCTGCCGCTGCAAAGCAAGCTGCTGCGAGTGCTTCAGGAAAAGGAATACGAACCGGTGGGCTCCAACGAGGTGCTGCAAAGCGACGTGCGAATCATCGCCGCCACCTCCATGGACCTGGAAGCGGCGATCAAGCGCGGTGAGTTCCGCGCCGACCTGTATTACCGCCTCAACGTGTTGCCGATCCAGGTGCCGCCGTTACGCGAACGCCTGGATGACTTGCCGGCCCTGAGCGAAGCGATCCTTGAAGAACTGCGCAGCCAGCACGAACTGAACCGCGCCGCCCTCGACCTGCTGCGGCAACATGCCTGGCCGGGCAACATCCGCGAACTGCGCAACGTACTGGAACGTGCCGCGCTGCTCAGCGATGACCTGGTGCTCACGGCGGCGGACATCCGCGCCGCCATCGGCACATTCATACCGGTAACTCACACGGCAAGCCCGAGCCTGGAGCCGCTGCCGCAAGAAACCTTCAGCCAGGCCCGGGCACGATTCGACCGGCAGTTGATCGAAACCACCCTCGTGCAATGCGGGGGCAAAGTGGTTGAAGCGGCCGAGCGGTTGGGGTTGGGGCGGTCGACGTTGTACAAGAAGATGGTGGCGCTGGGGATTGCCGAGTCTCAATAGAGAGACTTTATTCTCAAAATATAGACTTGCGCTTTTGGAGCGCTTTGCGCTCATCGCGAGCAAGCTCGCTCCCACAGGGGATTGGGGTTCCTCTGAAGTACGCGGTCAACTGTGGGAGCGAGCTTGCTCGCGATGAGGCCTGCACACCCCACACAAATCTCAAAACAGAGACAAACCTCTCATTCCCGTCCTACAACTCCAAACAATTTCCTTATATTTCAGCCAGTTACACACCTGGCACAAAACTCGCTAACGCCCTCCCCACCGTTTCACCACAACAATAACAATCCAGGAGACACACCATGAGTGTGATCATTGCCTTGGCAGCCCTCACGCTGCTGATGGTCGCCGCCTACCGTGGCTACAGCGTTATCCTCTTTGCCCCCATCGCCGCCCTCGGCGCCGTCCTGCTCACCGACCCGTCCGCCGTCGCCCCCGCCTTCACCGGGGTGTTCATGGAAAAAATGGTCGGTTTCATCAAGCTGTATTTCCCGGTGTTCCTGCTCGGCGCGGTGTTCGGCAAGTTGATCGAGTTGTCGGGGTTTTCCCGCTCCATCGTCGCCGCGGCGATTCGCTTGCTGGGTACGCGCCAGGCCATGCTGGTGATCGTGCTGGTCTGCGCCTTGCTGACCTATGGCGGCGTGTCGCTGTTCGTCGTGGTGTTCGCGGTGTACCCGTTCGCCGCCGAGATGTTCCGCCAGAGCAATATCCCCAAGCGCCTGATACCGGCGACCATCGCCCTCGGCGCGTTCTCGTTCACCATGGACGCCCTGCCCGGCACGCCGCAGATCCAGAACATCATCCCCAGCACGTTCTTCAACACCACCGCCTGGGCCGCACCGTGGCTGGGCCTGATCGGCACGCTCTTCGTGTTCAGCCTCGGCATGCTGTTCCTGCAGCGCCAGCGCAACAAGGCCCAGCGCGTGGGCGAAGGCTATGGCACCGAACTGCGTAACGAGCCGGAAACCGCCGAAGACATCAAGTTGCCGAACCCCTGGCTCGCCGTTTCGCCGCTGCTGGCGGTAGGGCTCATGAACCTGTTGTTCACCCAGTGGATTCCCCAGTGGTACGGCAAGACCCACAGCCTGGCGCTGCCAGGCATGGCGACGCCAGTGACCAGCGACATCGCCAAGCTCACCGCAATCTGGGCAGTGCAGGCGGCGTTACTGGTGGGCATCATCATGGTCTTGCTGTTCGGTTTCCGGGCCATTCGCAGCAAACTCGCCGAAGGCAGCAAGAGCGCCGTGGGCGGTGCGTTGCTGGCGGCGATGAACACCGCTTCGGAATACGGCTTCGGCGCGGTCATCGCCTCCTTGCCAGGCTTCCTGGTGCTGGCCGACTGGCTCAAGAACATTCCCAACCCACTGGTCAACGAAGCGGTGACCGTCACGCTGTTGGCGGGCATCACCGGCTCCGCCTCGGGAGGCATGAGCATCGCTTTGGCGGCGATGTCCGAAACCTTTATCAACGCTGCCCACGCCGCCAACATTCCCCTGGAAGTGCTGCACCGGGTCGCCGCCATGGCCAGCGGCGGCATGGACACCCTGCCCCACAACGGCGCGGTGATCACCCTGCTGGCGGTCACCGGGCTGACCCACCGCGAAGCCTACAAAGACATTTTCTGCATTACGCTGATCAAGACCCTCGCGGTGTTCTTCGTGATCGGTGTGTTCTACGCCACTGGCATTGTTTGAGGTTCCTATGACAACCACTCTTTCGGGCAAGACCGCCCTGGTCACCGGTTCCACCAGCGGCATCGGCCTGGGCATTGCCCTGAGCCTGGCCAAGGCCGGCGCCAACCTGATCCTCAACGGCTTTGGCGATGCCTCGGCGGTGATCGCCGAGGTCAAGCAGTTCGGCGGCAAGGTCGGTCATCATCCGGCCGATGTCAGCGACCCGGCCCAGATCGCCGACATGCTCGCCTACGCCGAGCGTGAGTTCGGCGGCGTGGACATCCTGGTGAACAACGCCGGGATCCAGCACGTGGCCGCCGTGGAGGATTTCCCGGTGGAGCGCTGGGACTCGATCATTGCCATCAACCTGTCCTCGGTGTTCCACGCCACCCGCCTGAGCCTGCCGGGCATGCGCGCCAAGGGCTGGGGGCGGATCGTCAACGTCGCCTCGGTGCACGGTCAGGTCGGCTCGGTAGGCAAGGCGGCGTATGTCGCGGCCAAGCATGGGGTGATCGGCTTGACCAAGGTGGTCGGCCTGGAAACCGCCACCAGCAACGTGACCTGCAACGCCATCTGCCCGGGCTGGGTGCTGACGCCGCTGGTGCAAAAACAGATCGATGATCGCATTGCCGCCGGCGTCAATCCGCAACAGGCACAGCACGATCTGTTGGCCGAGAAACAGCCGTCCCTGGAATTCGTCACCCCGCCGCAACTGGGGGAACTGGTGCTGTTCCTGTGCAGCGAAGCCGGCAGCCAGGTGCGCGGCGCGGCGTGGAATATCGATGGTGGGTGGTTGGCCCAGTAAATCCGCAACCTTGTGTGGTGAAAGCGCTCTTTGTGGCGAGGGAGCTTGCTCCCGCTCGGCTGCGTAGCGGCCGCCTATTGGGTCTGCTTCGCAGCCCAGCGGGAGCAAGCTCCCTCGCCACAGAAGCGACCTGGCTACAGGAAGCACCGTTTCACCGCTTGCTCCCTCGCCACGAAGTGCGCCCTGTGCTGCAATGCTTATAAGCCCGAAAAAACAAGAGGCACCCCATGTCCGACATCCTCTGGCAACCCAGCCCCGAACGCATCGCCCAGTCGCGCATGAACGCCTTTCGCCAGTTCGTCAACGCGCGACATCACCTGCAACTGCACGACTACCCGGCCCTGCACGCCTGGAGCATCGACCAGCGCGAAGCCTTCTGGCAGGCCATCGTCGATTTCTTCGAGATTCGCTTTCACCAAGCCCCCGACGCGGTATTGGTGGAAGGTGCGCAAATGCCCAGCGCCCAGTGGTTCCCGGGCGCCACGCTGAACTTCGCCGAACACCTGCTGCGCCGCCGCGATGACGCCGTCGCGGTGGTGGCGCTCGACGAAAACGGCCGCCAGGAACAACTGACCTGGGCCGAACTCGCCGCCCATGTCGCCGGCCTGCAAACAAGCCTGCAAGCTGCCGGCGTTACCCGCGGCGATCGCGTCGCCGCTTGCATGCCCAACACCTGGCAGACCCTGGTTGGCATGCTCGCCACCACCAGCCTGGGCGCGATCTGGTCGTGCTCGTCTCCGGACTTCGGTACCCAAGGCGTCATCGACCGGTTCGGCCAGATCGAGCCCAAGGTGTTGATCACCTGCGCCGGTTATCGCTATGCCGGAAAAATCATCGACCAGCGAGCCAAGGTCAACGAAATCCTTGAACGATTGCCGTCATTGCAGCAATTGATCGTACTGCCTTATGCCCAGCCTGACGCCCGCGTCGAGGACTTCAAGACCGCGGCCGCTGTCGCGCTGTGGAACGACTTTTATCGAAGCGGTGGCGAGCCGGCGTTCGTCAGCGTGCCCTTCGATCACCCGTTGTACATCCTGTATTCCAGCGGCACCACCGGCGTGCCGAAGTGCATCGTCCATGGCACCGGTGGCGTGCTGCTGCAACACGTCAAGGAACATGGCCTGCACGTCGACCTCGGGCCCGAGGATCGGCTGTTCTACTACACGACCTGCGGTTGGATGATGTGGAACTGGCTGGTGTCGGCCCTCGCCGTGGGCAGCACGGTGGTGCTCTACGACGGTTCGCCGTTCCACCCCGGCCCCGAGCGCTTGCTGGACCTGATCGATCAGCAGCGCATCAGCGTATTCGGTACCAGCCCCAAGTTCCTCGCTGCCCTGGAAAGCGAAGGCCTCAAGCCCCGCCAGACGCACCGCTTGGACAGCCTGAAAACCCTGCTCTCCACCGGCTCGGCGCTGGCACCCCATAGTTACGATTACGTGTACCGCGACATCAAGTCCGATGTCTGCCTGGCCTCGATGTCCGGCGGCACCGACATTGTGTCTTGCTTCGTCAACGGCAACCCGCTGTCACCAGTGCGCCGGGGCGAAATGCAGGGCAAGAGCCTGGGCATGGCCGTGCAGGTCTGGAACGAGGCCGGCAACCCGGTCATTGGTGAAAAAGGTGAGTTGGTGTGCACCCGGCATTTTCCGGCGATGCCCATTGGTTTGTGGAACGACCCTCGGCAGGAAAAACTCCACGCCTCCTACTTCGCCCAGTTTCCCGGGGTGTGGGCCCAAGGCGACTACGCCGAAGCACTGCCCCACGGCGGTTTCTTGATCCATGGCCGCTCCGACGCGGTGCTCAACCCCGGCGGCGTGCGCATCGGCACGGCGGAAATCTATCGGCAGGTGGAAAAAGTCGAACAGGTGCTGGACTGCGTCGCCATCGGCCAGCATTGGCAGGGCGATGTCCGGGTGGTGCTGTTCGTGCGCCTGCGCGATGGCGTGACACTGGATGAAGCCTTGGAACAACGGATCCGCCAGGTCATCCGGGCCAATACCACACCGCGTCATGTGCCGGCGAAGATCCTCGCGGTCACTGATATTCCGCGAACCATCAGCGGCAAGGTGGTGGAGCTGGCGGTGCGCAATGTGGTGCATGGCGAGGTGGTGAAGAACACCGATGCCCTGGCCAACCCCGGGGCTTTGGAGCAGTTTCGGGATCGGCCGGAGCTTGCGAGCTGACCGTCAGGGCCTCATCGCGAGCAAGCTCGCTCCCACAGGGTCTGCCAATCACCGCAGATCCACTGTGGGAGCGAGCTTGCTCGCGATGAACGATAACGCGGCTTCCCTATAAACCAATCAATCCACCAGCCCCCACTCACCCGCCGCCGGATCGGCCGGTGGCGCCGCCGCACCCGACTCGGTATGCAACTTCAACCGCAACCGCAGGTTGTTCGCCGAGTCGGCATTTTTCAGCGCTTCTTCCTCATCGATGGCGCCTTCGACCACCAGGTTGAACAGCGCGTGATCGAAGGTCTGCATCCCCAGTTCCACTGATTTTTCCATGATGCCCTTGAGCTCGCCGAATTCGTTGCGCCGGATCAGGTCGGCCACCGTCGGCGAGCCCAGCATGACCTCCACCGCCGCCCGTCGCTGGCCGGCGCGGGTGCGCACCAGGCGCTGGGAGACGAACGCCTTGAGGTTGTTGCCCAGGTCATTGAGCAATTGCGGCCGACGTTCTTCCGGGAAGAAATTGATCACCCGGTCCAGCGCCTGGTTGGCGTTATGGGCGTGCAAGGTGGAAATCACCAAGTGCCCGGTATCGGCGAAAGCCAGGGCATGCTCCATGGTTTCCCGGTCGCGGATTTCGCCGATGAGCACCACGTCCGGCGCCTGGCGCAGAGTGTTTTTCAGGGCGGCGTGGAAGCTGCGGGTGTCGACGCCGACTTCCCGTTGATTGATGATGGATTTCTTGTGCCGATGGATATACTCCACCGGGTCCTCGATGGTGATGATGTGGCCGCTGCTGTTGCGATTGCGGTAATCGATCAGCGCCGCCAGGGAGGTCGACTTGCCCGAGCCTGTCGCACCGACGAACAGCATCAGCCCCTGTTTCTGCATGATGGTGTCCAAAAGCACCCGAGGCAGTTTCAGGTCTTCGAAGCGCGGAATGTCCAGCTTGACGTTGCGAATCACCATGGACACGTCATTGCGCTGCTTGAAGATATTGACCCGGAACCGCCCGACGCCGGCCAGGGAGATCGCCAGGTTCATTTCCAATTCCCGATCGAACTCAAGGCGCTGTTCGGCGTCCATCAAAGACTCGGCGAGCCGGGCAATGTCGCCGACCTTGAATGCCTCGTTCGCCAAGGGCTTGAGCACACCTTCGAAACGCGCGCACGGCGGCGCACCCGTGGACATGTAAAGGTCGGAACCATTCTGGCTCGCCAGGATTCGCAACAAGGGATCAATTTCCATGGACTGAAACTTCCGCGAGACATCAATGAAACAAGCTGAGCCGAACATGAAACCCTTCAGACTCACCCGCATGTATCCTCTTCTGAGGATAGTCGACAGCGCGGCACAGACACGACAGCCAGGGATCGCATGATGAACGCGACACCCGCCGGCAGCGATACACAGCGCCTGATCAGCCAAGTGGACTGGGCCCAGACGCCGCTGGGCACTGCCCAGAACTGGCCCCAGTGCCTGCGCACCGCCGTGGACATCATGCTCCATTCGCCCATGGCGATGGCCTTGCTGTGGGGACCGCAACTGTCCCATCTCTACAACGACGCCTTCGCCCGACTGGCCGGTGACAAGCACCCCCGGGCGTTCGGCCGGCCGACCCATACAGCATGGCCCGAACTCAAGAGTGCGACCGAAGGGATTTATCACCGTGTGTTGCAAGGCCAGACACACACCTGCCGCGACCAGCAATGGCGCGTGCCCTTCGCCGGCCGTCTCTGTGATGTCTGGCTGGACCTGACCTACAGCCCGGTGCGTGACGAAAGCGGCCGCGTCGCCGGCATCCTGGTCACCGCCATCGAGACCAGCGAACGACGTCGCCTGGCCATGGAGTTCGAACGCCGCTCCGAGGCCAGCCTCAAGGCCCAACACGAAAGCGAGGAGCGCTTGCAACTGGCCCTGGCCGCCGCCGACGCGCTGGGCACCTGGGACTGGGACATCAGCGAAGATCGCTTCATTGCCGATGCGCATTTTGCCCTGTTGCACGGCGTCGATCCGAACCTGTCACGCCAATTGCCTATCAGCGCCTACCTCGAAGGCGTGCACCCCGAGGACCGGGCGATGGTTGCCCGCAGCATCAAGCACTGCATCACCCACGGCACCGAATACGCTGAGGAGTACCGGCTGCTGCAGCCCGACAACGAGTTGCGCTGGGTGTATGTGCGCGGCCGTTGCTACAAGGATCGCCACGGCCGACCCAAGCGCTTTCTTGGCGCGGCCCTGGACCTGACCGAACGCAAGCGTACCGAGCAAGCCCTGCGCCAGAGCCAGACCGAGCTGCAGTTGATCATCAACGCCATGCCGATCCTCATCAGCTACGTGGACCGCGAGGAGCGTTTCCGGCTGAACAACAGCGCTTACCTGGACTGGTATGGCCTGACCCCGCAGGAGCTCTACGGCAAGACCATCCGCGAAGTGCTCGGCGAGGAGGCCTACGTCGCCCGCGCCCAGCAGATCGCCGACGCCCTGGCCGGCAAGCCGTGCAGCTTCACCGTGCAGATGGACCATCGCGACGGGCGCCCGCGCCATTCGCTGATCAACTACCTGCCTCGCCATGGGGCGGACGGTGCGGTGAACGGTTTCTACATCTTCGTGATCGACGAAACCGAGAGCCGCAAAACCGAGGAGGCCCTGCGCAACCTCAACGAAACATTGGAAGAACGCGTCATCGCCCGCACCCAGCAACTGGCCGAAGCCAATCACCGCCTGCAAAACGAGATGTTCGAACGCGAACGCGCCGAAGAAGCCCTGCGCCATGCGCAGAAAATGGAAGCCGTGGGCCAGCTCACGGGCGGCATTGCCCATGACTTCAACAACATGCTCACCGGCATCCTCGGCAGCCTCGACCTGATGCAACGCTACATCGCCGCTGGTCGCACTGACGAGATCGGGCGTTTCACCGAAGCGGCGGTTTCCTCGGCCAACCGCGCCGCGGCCCTGACCCATCGGCTGCTGGCTTTTTCCCGCCGCCAGTCCCTGGACCGCAAACCACTGGACGCCAATGACCTGGTGCGCTCGCTCGAAGACCTGCTGAGCCGCACCACCGGCGATCACATCGTGCTGCGGCTGCAACTGGCCAACGAGCTGTGGCCGGTCAGCACCGATGCCAGCCAGTTGGAAAACGCCCTGCTCAACCTGGTGATCAACGCCCGCGATGCGATGCCCGAGGGCGGCGAATTGATCGTCGAAACCGCCAATGTCTATCTCGACGCTACGGACATCAACACCCTGGAGCCGGTCAAGGCCGGCGACTACGTGATGATCGCCGTCAGCGACAATGGCAGCGGCATGACCCCCGCCGTGCTGGCCAAGGCTTTCGATCCGTTCTTCACCACCAAGCCCATCGGCCAGGGCACCGGCCTGGGCTTGTCGATGATCTACGGTTTTGCCCAACAGTCGGGTGGGCACCTCAACCTGGACAGTGAGCCGGGCCAGGGCACGCGGGTGCAGTTATACCTGCCGCGCTTGCACGTTTCGCCGACGCAACCACCCGAAACGCCAGAGACGGTCACTGTACCGCCTGCCATCGCCGGGGAAACCGTGTTGCTGGTAGAGGATGAACCCGCCGTGCGCATGCTGGTGCTCGACCTGTTGCAGGCCTTGGGCTACACCGCTCTCGAAGCCCGGGACGCCGTGACGGCGCTTCCCGTGCTGGAATCGGACCAGCGCGTCGACCTGCTGGTGACCGATGTCGGGCTGCCGGGCATGAATGGCCGGCAGTTGGCGGAAATCGCCCGCCAGCACCGACCTGGGCTCAAAGTGCTGTTCATGACCGGTTACGCGCAGAAAGCCGCCGAACGCCAGGGGTTCCTCGACCAGGGCATGGACATGGTCGCCAAGCCTTTCACCCTCGATCTGCTGGCCAACAAGATTCGGACGATGATCAACCATGGCAGCTGACTTGAGGCATAATCGCCGCCCCGTCGCACCGTTCAGGTCACCGCAGCAATGAAAGCCCAAGCCCGCCATATCCTGGTGAAAACCGCCGAGGAAGCCGAACAGCTCAAGCAACGCATCGCCAAGGGCGAAGCCTTCGATGTGCTGGCCAAGAAATACTCCACCTGCCCTTCGGGCAAACGCGGCGGCGATTTGGGTGAAGTAAGGCCCGGGCAGATGGTCGGCGTGATCGATGCGGTGATTTTCAAGAAACCGCTGCGAGTGGTGCATGGGCCGATCAAGAGCAAGTTCGGGTATCACCTGGTGCAGGTGTTCTACCGGGATTGAGGTGATGCTGGGCTGCAAACCGGCTCTTTGTGGCGAGGGAGCTTGCTCCCGCTGGCCTGCGCAGCAG
>NZ_CAKKMI010000007.1:0-116422 GCF_918698105.1 Pseudomonas brassicacearum
GGGTTGGTGTGTATATCCGTTTCTTCGGTAACGGCGGCTTAGGGTTCCGCCCTTACGGCGGCTCACTTTTGAAAAGCCCGGAAGCCGGCCCAGTCAAAAGTAAGCAAAACGCTTTTGCCCCACCACTCGGCACCTCGCCTAGGCTCGGTGTGCCCTCACTCCGGCATTGCTCCGTGGGCCCGCCGCGAAGGGCCATCCATGGCCCAGCGCGGCTACCTCGGCATCCGTGCCGAGGTGCCCACTGCACAATGCCTGCGTTCGGCCAGCGTGGTTAACGGGGCGCCGAGATCAACGTCCCCCACGAGGCGGCCTTATAGCCGACCTGGTTCTTCCGGTCGTACTCCGATCCAATTGTGGGAGCGAGCTTGCTCGCGAAGGCGGTGGTTCAGTCACATGGATGTTGGGCTTGCCGGCGTCATCGCGAGCAAGCTCGCTCCCACAGGTTTTGCGGTGCACACGGATTTTGTGCCTGCCAAAGATCCAATGTGGGAGCGAGCTTGCTCGCGATAGGGGTGGTGCAGTTGCATAGAGGCTGGACCTGCCTGCTGCTCTTGTCTTTGGTCTTGACGCCCCGCAATCCAAAAGAAGGCGCAAAAAAACGGCGCTTCCCATTTTTGAAGGAAGCGCCGTTTTTTCTAAGTGGACAGTATTACGCCAAACAGGCGGTTTTCTTGATGGGCGACTCAAAGCAGAAAAATCGTCGCCAATCCCAGGAAAATGAAGAACCCGCCACTGTCAGTCACCGCGGTAATCATCACACTGGCGCCCATGGCAGGGTCACGCCCCATGCGGGCCAATGTCATGGGGATCAGGACCCCCATCAATGCTGCCAACAACAGGTTGAGCGTCATCGCGGCCGTCATGACCACCCCCAGCGACCAGCTGCCATAGAGCAGATAAGCCACCACACCAATCACACCGCCCCAAATCACGCCGTTGATCAAGGACACAGCCAGTTCCTTGCGCATCAACCGCGAGGTATTACCGGTACTGACCTGGTCCAGCGCCATGGCGCGGACGATCATGGTGATGGTCTGGTTGCCAGAGTTGCCACCGATACCGGCGACAATGGGCATCAGCGCCGCAAGCGCCACCAGCTTCTCGATGGAGCCTTCGAACAGGCCGATGACCCGGGAGGCAACAAACGCTGTGATCAAATTGATCGCCAACCAGGCCCAGCGGTTACGCAGGGACTTCCAGACCGAGGCGAAGATGTCTTCTTCTTCGCGCAGACCGGCCATGTTGAGGACTTCGCTTTCGCTTTCCTCACGAATCAAGTCGACCATTTCATCGATGGTCAGACGGCCGATCAGCTTGCCGTTCTTGTCGACCACCGGCGCCGAAATCAAGTCATAACGTTCGAACGCCTGGGCCGCATCATAGGCGTCTTCGTCCGGGTGAAAGCTCACCGGATCGCTGGCCATCACCTCGGCCACCTGTTTTTCCGGGTCGTTGACGAGCAAACGCTTGATGGGCAGAACGCCCTTGAGCACGCCGTCGTAGTCGACCACAAACAGTTTGTCGGTATGCCCCGGCAGCTCCTTGAGGCGACGCAGGTAGCGCAAGACCACTTCAAGGCTGACGTCCTCTCGGATCGTCACCATCTCGAAGTCCATCAGCGCACCGACCTGCTCCTCGTCGTAGGACAACGCCGAGCGCACACGCTCACGCTGCTGGCCGTCGAGGGCCTCCATCAGTTCGTGGACAACGTCCCGCGGCAATTCGGGCGCAAGGTCGGCGAGTTCGTCGGCGTCCATTTCCTTGGCCGCCGCCAGCAACTCGTGATCATCCATGTCGGCGATCAGGGTTTCGCGAACCGAGTCCGACACTTCGAGCAGGATGTCACCGTCGCGATCAGCCTTGACCAACTGCCAGACCGTCAGGCGCTCTTCCAGTGGCAAGGCTTCAAGAATGTAGGCGACGTCGGCGGAGTGCAGATCATCGAGCTTGCGTTGCAGCTCGACGAGATTCTGCCGGTGGACCAGGTTCTCGACCCGGTCATGATGCGGACCTTCCTGGCGATGCGTCAGGTCTTCGACGACCCGCTGGCGCTGCAGCAGCTCAATAACTTGAGCGAGGCGATCCTGAAGGCTTTCCTGCGTTTTTTTTACTTCTACTTGGGTCATAGGCGAACTCCACTCCCAGCAGTGGAGCACGCCGGAAGGATCAATCAGTCAATTCATGATTGGCAAAACTAAATATTGAGTAACTACTGGGTAAGTCCATGGAGATATTCCAAAGCCCCGGCGGGGCTGACGGGCGCAATGATACACCGCTTGACGCTTTAAAACGCTAAAAAATCATGGCAAGAACAAGCGCTTGCGAGACAAACCTGAACACAGGCTGAACCTGTTCCTTTACGACGACTTATCCGGAAAAGAAAACACACGCCGCGGCAGAAATGCAGCGACTACCCTTCTCTTCTGCACCGTCAAGGAGGACGACCGGATGCATCCAAACCATTGCCTGTTCCTGCTCGCCTGCTTGCCCTGCCTGCCTTTGTGGGCTGCCGGGCAGACCGTGCATCGCTGCGAAAACACCGCAGGGCACGTGACATTCACCACCCTGAGCTGCGGCCCAGGAGAGGCCCTGTCGCTACAACAGATTCATCCATACCGCCCGGGTTCGACCGAACCGACGAGCGAGGCGATGCTGCCCGAAGCGGAGCACGGGCAAACATCCGGCAACAAAATCACGCGCAAGGAACCGACCGTGGTTGGCCAGTTCCAGGACCGCTGCGGCAACCTCATCGACGCCAGGCAACGCCGCGACGCCATCCTGGACCGACGCATCATCGCCGGCATGAGCCAACAGGACGTAGAGAGCGCCCTGGGCAAGCCAGACTCGATCAAAATTCGGAATTCGAGCACACGGTATACCTACAAGGCCAAGAAAGGTCGCAGCGCAGAGGTCGTGTTCGATGAAAGGGGGTGCGTGAAAGGCAAATCGTAGACAGCAAAAAGCCCGCGTTAAACGCGGGCTTCTTGGTGTTTGGTGCACTCGACAGGATTCGAACCTGTGACCGCTCGGTTCGTAGCCGAGTACTCTATCCAGCTGAGCTACGAGTGCAGGTTGTGGTTTTATACCAGATCACAACTGGTTGAAGCCAAGTTAATTGCATTGCTGCAAACAACTCTTAAATGGTGCACTCGACAGGATTCGAACCTGTGACCGCTCGGTTCGTAGCCGAGTACTCTATCCAGCTGAGCTACGAGTGCATTTGTTGCCGCGCATTATAGGTCGTCAATTCCTTTTGTAAAGCGCTTTTTTCAGTAATTTCAATCACTTACTGAACAAGCCAGGCTTTGACGCACTAAACGAATAATGGCGGAGAACGGGGGATTCGAACCCCCGACACCCTTTTGAGGTGTACTCCCTTAGCAGGGGAGCGCCTTCGGCCACTCGGCCAGCTCTCCGCAACACGGGGCGTATATTAACCACCTTCATCCCCGTTTGCAAACATAAAAATCGATAAAAATTAATGGCTTGGTTCGTCGTCCTTCTCTTTCTTGATACGCAGGTAAATTTCCTCGCGGTGTACAGCAACCTCTTTCGGGGCATTGACGCCGATACGCACCTGGTTTCCTTTGACGCCAAGCACGGTCACGGTGATTTCGCCATCGCCAATAATCAGGCTTTCTGCACACCGACGGGTCAGAATCAGCATACCTTTCTCCTCACGCAATTCACTAAGGGACAACAGTCTGCAAAAAAAAGGCATTGGACCTACAACCGAAACGGTCGAAGCCTACAGGCCTAGTATTGACCAGCGCGGGCAAAAGAACAGTTTTGGGACGCGCCATTCAGAAAAACAAAGGGCGCGGTCCAACCGCGCCCTTCGGACAACGCTTTACTCGCCCGGCTGGGCAGGTGCGTCGAGTTCGAAAGCCGTGTGCAGGGCGCGCACGGCCAGTTCCAGGTATTTCTCTTCGATCACCACGGAAACCTTGATTTCCGAGGTAGAGATCATCTGGATATTGATGCTTTCCTTGGCCAGGGATTCGAACATGCGGCTGGCTACGCCTGCGTGGGAGCGCATGCCGACACCGACGATCGAGACCTTGGCAATCTTGGTATCGCCCACCACTTCCCGGGCACCGATCTCGCTAGCGGTTTTTTTCAGTATCGCTTCGGCAGACTGGTAGTCGTTGCGGTGCACGGTGAAGGTGAAGTCAGTGGTGTTATCGTGCGAGACGTTCTGCACGATCATGTCGACTTCGATGTTCGCGGCACTGATCGGGCCGAGAATCTTGAACGCCACGCCGGGGGTGTCTGGCACGCCACGGATGGTCAGCTTGGCTTCATCGCGGTTGAAAGCGATGCCGGAAATGATCGGCTGTTCCATGGATTCCTCTTCATCAATAGTAATGAGGGTGCCCGGACCCTCTTTGAAGCTGTGCAGAACGCGCAGCGGAACGTTGTACTTGCCGGCGAATTCGACTGCCCGGATCTGCAGCACCTTCGAACCGAGGCTGGCCATTTCCAGCATTTCTTCGAACGTGATCTTGTCCAGGCGCTGGGCCACAGGCACCACGCGTGGATCGGTGGTGTAGACGCCGTCCACATCGGTGTAGATCTGGCATTCATCAGCCTTGAGGGCCGCTGCCAGCGCTACGCCCGTGGTGTCGGAACCCCCACGGCCGAGAGTGGTGATGTTGCCGTGCTCGTCCACGCCCTGGAAACCGGCGACGACCACGACACGGCCAGCCTTGAGGTCGCCACGAATCTTCTGGTCGTCGATCTGCAGGATACGCGCTTTGTTGTGCGCGCTGTCCGTCAGGATACGCACTTGGTTGCCGGTATAGGACACCGCCGGCACACCACGCTTGATCAGCGCCATGGCCAGCAACGCGATGGTCACCTGCTCGCCGGTGGAAACGATCACGTCCAGTTCCCGCGGAACCGGTTGCTGGTCGCCGCTGATTTGCTTGGCCAGATCGATCAGACGGTTGGTCTCGCCGCTCATTGCCGACAGCACAACCACCAGGTCATCGCCCGCCTCGCGGAATTTCTTAACCTTGTCGGCGACTTGTTCGATTCTCTCGACAGTGCCGACCGAGGTGCCTCCAAATTTCTGTACGATCAAAGCCATTTCAAAGCCGCCTCTGCCCATGAAGGGCGCCCAATAATCACTCAACAGCGGTCGGGCCCGTGACTAGACCACGAGCCCGCGGCGCTGCCTTAAATGCCCTGCTCTACAAATGCAACGGTTTGGGCCAGTGCCGCGTCCAGTGCGCCGACGTCGGTACCACCGCCTTGCGCCATGTCCGGACGACCACCGCCCTTGCCGCCCACTGCCGCAGCGGCTTGCTTCATCAAATCACCGGCTTTGAGTTGGCCAGTCAGGTCTTTGGTCACGCCTGCGACGAGAACGACCTTTTCCTCATGGACACTGCCGAGCAGGATCACTGCGCGGCCGAGTTTGTTTTTCAGTTGATCGACCAGCGCCAGCAGCGCCTTGCCATCCTGGCCGTCCAGACGCACGGCCAGCACTTTCACGCCCTTGACGTCCACCGCCTGGGCCGACAGATCGTCGCCCGCGGCGCTGGCGGCCTTGGCCTGCAACTGCTCGAGTTGCTTTTCCAGCAGGCGGTTGCGCTCCAGCACAGCCGACAGCTTGTCGATCAGGTTGTCGCGGCTGCCCTTGATCAGGGTGGCCGCTTCCTTGAGTTGTTCTTCGGCCGCGTTGAGGTATGCCAGGGCCGCCGCGCCGGTGACCGCTTCGATCCGGCGCACGCCGGATGCCACGCCACCTTCGCTGATGATTTTCATCAGGCCGATGTCACCGGTCCGGTTGGCGTGGATGCCACCGCACAGCTCAACGGAGAAGTCGCCCATGCTCAGCACGCGCACGCTGTCGCCGTATTTCTCGCCGAACAACGCCATCGCGCCCTTGCGCTTGGCGGTCTCGATGTCGGTTTCTTCGGTTTCCACCGGGGAGTTCTTGCGAATCTCGGCGTTGACGATTTCTTCCAGCGCCTTGAGCTGCTCAGGCTTGATGGCTTCGAAATGGCTGAAGTCGAAGCGCAGGCGCTGACTGTCCACCAACGAACCCTTCTGCTGGACATGCTCGCCCAGCACCTGGCGCAACGCCGCGTGCAGCAAGTGCGTGGCGGAGTGGTTCAGCGACGTGGCATGCCGGACCTCGGCGTCGACATGGGCGGCCACCGGGGCGGCGATCATCAGGCTGCCCGACGCCAGCACGCCGTGGTGCAGGAAGGCGCCGCCGGTCTTGGTGGTGTCGCGCACGTCGAAACGCGAGTTGCCCGCCTGCAGGTAACCGCTGTCGCCGATCTGGCCGCCGGATTCGGCGTAGAACGGGGTCTTGTCCAGCACGATCACGCCTTCCTGGCCTTCGCTCAGGATGTCGACCGATTGCCCGTCCTTATAGATGGCAACGATCTTGGCCGAGCCGGTGGTGCCTGCATAACCGGTGAACTCGGTGGCCACGTCAACCTTGACCAGGCTGTTGTAGTCCATACCGAAGGAACTGGCGGAACGCGCACGCACCCGCTGGGCGTCCATCTCGCGCTCGAAACCTTCCTCGTCGAGGGTCAGGTTGCGTTCGCGGGCGATATCGCCGGTCAGGTCCATCGGGAAACCGTAGGTGTCGTACAGTTTGAACACCACATCGCCCGGGACCACGTTGCCCTTGAGCTCGGCCAGGTCCTGCTCGAGGATCTTCAGGCCTTGCTCCAGGGTCTTGGCGAACTGCTCTTCTTCAGCCTTGAGCACACGTTCGATGTGCGCCTGCTGGGACTTGAGCTCCGGGAAGGCATCGCCCATCTCGGCCGCCAATGCCGCGACGATCTGATAGAAGAAGCTGCCCTTGGCGCCCAGCTTGTTGCCGTGACGGCAGGCGCGACGGATGATCCGGCGCAGCACATAACCGCGGCCTTCGTTGGAAGGCAGCACACCGTCGGCAATCAGGAAACCGCAGGAACGGATGTGGTCGGCCACCACTTTGAGCGATGCCTGGTTGTCGTTGGTGCAACCGATGGCCTGGGCCGACGCGCTCAGCAGGCTCTGGAACAGGTCGATTTCGTAGTTGGAGTGAACGTGCTGCAGCACCGCACTGATCCGTTCCAGGCCCATGCCGGTGTCGACCGACGGCGCTGGCAACGGATGCAACACGCCATCGGCGGTGCGGTTGAATTGCATGAACACGTTGTTCCAGATCTCGATGTAGCGGTCGCCGTCTTCTTCCGGCGAGCCGGGTGGGCCGCCCCAGATGTCGGCGCCGTGATCGTAGAAAATCTCGGTGCACGGGCCGCACGGGCCGGTGTCACCCATGGTCCAGAAGTTATCGGAGGCGTAAGGCGCGCCTTTGTTGTCGCCGATGCGCACCATGCGCTCAGCCGGGACACCGACTTCTTTGGTCCAGATGTCATAGGCTTCGTCGTCGGTGGCGTAGACCGTTACCCAGAGCTTCTCCTTGGGCAGGTTCAGCCACTTGTCGGAGGTCAGGAAGGTCCAGGCGAAGGTGATGGCGTCGCGCTTGAAATAGTCACCGAAGCTGAAGTTACCCAGCATTTCGAAGAAGGTGTGGTGACGAGCGGTATAACCGACGTTCTCCAGGTCGTTGTGCTTGCCGCCGGCACGCACGCACTTCTGGCTGCTCACCGCACGGGTGTAGGCACGTTTTTCCTGGCCCAGGAAGCAGTCCTTGAACTGGTTCATCCCCGCGTTGGTGAACAGCAGGGTCGGGTCGTTGCCCGGAATCAAAGAGCTGGAGGCTACTCGGGTGTGGCCTTGCTCTTCGAAGAAGCGAAGGAAGGCTTCACGGATTTCTGCGCTTTTCATTAGGTTCTTCCACGGAGGCTGCGGCCAAAGGCCTGTGCAAAACGTCAACAGACGAAGCAACGGCAAAGGGCCGCATTATATCGGCCCTTCGCGTGGGGTACAGCGTGTTTATGCGATAGAAACTGTCAATTGGCCCGGTTGACGGGTCACTGGCGGGAAAATTCGACGAAAGTGCTGATCACCTGGTCGATTTGCGCCGCGCTCACGTCCATGTGCGTCACCATTCGCAGGCGTGGCGCCGCGCTGAGCTTGACGCCTCGTTTATCGGCAAAGGCCTTGATCGCCTCGGCCCGCTCGCCCATTTGCACGTAGATCATGTTGGTCTGCACCGGCTCGACCTCGTAACCCGCCGCACGCAAGCCCTCGGCGAGCCGCTGGGCATTGGCGTGGTCATCGGCCAGGCGCTGGACCTGATGCTCCAGGGCGTACAGCCCCGCCGCCGCGAGAATCCCGGCCTGGCGCATGCCGCCCCCGACCATCTTGCGCAGCCGGCGGGCCTTGCCGATCAGCTCGACGCTGCCGCACAGGACCGAGCCCACCGGCGCGCCGAGGCCCTTGGACAGGCACACCGACACCGAATCGAAGTACTGCGTGATCTCGCGAGCATCGACATTCAGCTTGACCGCGGCGTTGTACAGCCGGGCCCCGTCCAAATGCAGGGCCAGGCCATGTTCCTGGGTGAAACGCCGGGCCCGCGCCAGGTATTCCAGCGGCAGCACCTTGCCCTGCATGGTGTTTTCCAGGGCCAGCAGGCGGGTGCGGGCAAAGTGGAAGTCATCGGGCTTGATCGCTGCTGCGACGTGCGCCAGGTCCAGGGAACCGTCCGCCTGTACCTCCAGGGGCTGGGGCTGGATCGAACCGAGCACGGCCGCACCGCCGCCTTCGTATTTGTAGGTGTGGGCCTGCTGGCCGACGATGTATTCGTCGCCGCGCTCGCAGTGGGCCATCAACCCCAACAGGTTGCTCATGGTGCCCGTGGGCACGAACAGTGCTGCGGCAAACCCCAAACGCGCGGCCAGTTCGGCTTCGAGGCGATTGACGGTCGGGTCTTCCCCATACACATCGTCGCCGGTCGGCGCACTGGCCATGGCATCCAGCATGCCGGCGGTAGGTTGGGTGACCGTGTCGCTGCGAAGATCGATAACACTCATGAATCTGGCCTCGGGCTCAGGTGGAGGGGAATTCCCTTTCGAAGGGCAATTACTGCGGGCATGGCGAGGAATAATCAAGCCCAGGACGACACGAACCAACAGATTATTCAAAACCCTGTGGGAGCGAGCTTGCTCGCGATGACGGCGGCACATTCAGCAGCGATGCAAGCTGATCCACCGCCATCGCGAGCAAGCTCGCTCCCACAAGGGGTTATGTGTTAAAAATCGTCCGCCGTCACAAAGCGTGACGGCAAAACGTTCTCAGGGCGGGGTGTAATTCCCCACCGGCGGTAATTGCACGCAACGCGCATAGCCCGCGAGCGCTTGGCGGTGCACCACTTTTTCAGGGTGTAGCGGCAAGGTCAGCAGACCCGGTGTGATTCCGGGGCCGACGGTCATAGTCCGGATGAAGAGAGAACGGGATTGGCACCCAAGGGCCGTCTGCGGCTGCCTGCGCGCGACGTACCCTCGAATCCCCTTCGATTCATGACGCCCTGTTTTTCACACAAACAGGAACCAGAACATGCAACCCACTGCAATCGACAGCAAAAGCAAAAGTCATCCGGGCGAGCGCGTCGCGTTCATCCAGGCGTGCTGGCATAAGGAAATCGTCGACCAGAGCCGTAAAGGCTTCGTCGCCGAAATGATCACCCAGGGTTATCAGGAAGGTGATATCGACTTCTTCGAAGTCGGTGGCGCCTTCGAGATTCCGCTGCACGCCAAGCTGCTGGCCAAGTCTGGCCGCTACGCCGGCATCGTCGCCGCCGGCCTGGTGGTGGACGGTGGCATCTACCGTCACGAGTTCGTCGCCCAATCGGTGATCAGTGGCCTGATGCAGGTCCAGCTGGAAACCGAAGTGCCGGTGTTCTCGGTCGTGCTCACGCCGCATCACTTCCATGCTGGGGAAGAACATCAGAAGTTCTTCTTCGAGCATTTCGTGCACAAGGGCCAGGAAGCGGCGAAGACCTGCGCCGATACGTTGCACAAGACCCGGGCGTTGCGCCGTAGTGAGCAGCGGGCGGTGGCGGTCTAAAAGCCGCTAAAAAACCTGTGGGAGCGAGCTTGCTCGCGATGGCGGTGGTTCAGCCTGCATTAATGTTGACTGATACATCGCTATCGCGAGCAAGCTCGCTCCCACAATAGTTCGGTGTGGGTTTTAGATCAGGTTTTCATCGGTCGCCGGCACGATCAGGATCCCGGCCCGCAAGCCATTCTTGACCTTGGGGTTCGGAAAGATGATCCGGGCACCCTCTTCTTCGATCACCCAGCGGGTCTGGGCGATGTCTTCGGCCAGCACGTAGCCTTTCCCCAATTCCGAGAAGTTCTCGATGTCCGCCGGCAGGTTCAGGCGGAAACTGTCGCTGTGCTTGATGATTTCCCGAGCCACGCTGAACAGTTGCAGGCCGTCGAGCCCTTCATCCAGCTCCGGCTCGTTGCCCTCGATGATCTGTTGCAGGCGGGTTTCCAGCAGGCCGACATTGACGCCGTCGTTCTGCCCGAATGGCCGGGCCTTGCCCAGTTCCAGGGTGAAGGACTCGGCACCGAGCTGGTCGTAGGTGTAGGCGCTGAACACAATGGAAGGCTTGTTCTGCAGCAGCACCGCCTCCATGCCTCCGGCACGCAGGCGTGCCAGCTCACGGCGTGAATGCTGGCGACCTTCTTTCCATGGATAGAGCGCGAACTGCTCGATCTTCGAGCCACGAATTGCAGTGTGCAGGTCGTAGTGCAAGCGGCTGCGTTCCGGCCGACTGAAGAAACTGGCGGCCAAGCGCTCCAGCTCGCAGGCCCGCAGCGCCTCAGGACCGCCGCTCAGCTCATGGCGACCATTGAACAGCCGGTTGACGTCCTGTTCGACGAAACGCTCACCGCGCCGGATGGCCTCGGGGTTGCCGAACAGGAACAGAATGCGTGCCCGCGGCTTCAGATCACCACGGGCAATGTCATGCAGCAGACGGTCGAGCAATTCGATCGGCGCGGTTTCGTTGCCGTGGATACCGGCCGACAGCAGCAGGTCCAGGCCGTTGTCCCGGGCTTCGGGCGGCTTGACCTCCAGCGCGCCCTCGCTCAACCAGCGCATCCGTACGCCTTCGACAGTCAGTTGAGTCTTCTCCGCCGGTTCACGGCCGGCGAGGGTCAGTTCAAGCAGTTTGCCGAGGGCGAGCATAGCGCGGTTTCCTTAATGGTCGTGGCCGCAATCCGGGCCATGGACATGGTCATCGTCGCCGACGTCCGCCGGTTCCATTTCCAGTTGCAGGCTGACCAGGTTGGTTGCCAATGGACGCAACAGCAGGTTGGCGTATTCCTCGTCCCCTTCCTCGACATCGACGCCGATCAGCAACTGACCGCGGCCATCCTGCTGGATCCACAACTCCTTGCCTTGCCACATCACCGCGACGCGGGTGCAGGAGGTTTCCAATTGGGTGCCGTCGGTGTCTTCAAGGATCAGCTGCAGGGTATCGCTCATGTCTTTACATTCTCGTCTGGGGATAAGGCAACGCGCCCTGCTTTGACTGTAGTCAGGTCGCGCGCGCTTTCAATTGATCTGGAAAGGATAAACCGCGCCAAGTTTAAGGATTTGTGTCAGTTCATCCAGTGCCGCACGGCATTCGAGCAGCAACTGCGGGTCTGCCAGATCATTTTCGGTCATGCGGTCGCGGTAGTGCCGCTCGACCCATTGGGTCAGCGAATCGTACAGCGGCGCGGTCATGATAACCCCTGGGTTGACGGCCGCCAGCTCGGTTTCATTGAGGGCCACGCGCAACCTCAGGCAAGCCGGGCCGCCACCGTTCTGCATGCTTTGCTTGAGGTCGAAGACCTTCACTTCGCGAATCACCCCGCCAGCGCCCGTCAGGCCTTGCAGGTATTGCCAGACGCGTTCGTTGCTACGGCATTCTTCCGGCACGATCAACAGCATCGAACCGTCGGGACGCGACAGCAACTGGCTATTGAACAGGTAGGAACGTACCGCATCATCGACGGTGACCGCCGAACGCGGTACGCACACCGATTGAAATTTCCCACCGACCTTGGCGAGTTTGCTGCTCAATTCGGCCAGCATCTTCTCGGTCTCGAGAAACGCGTCCTCGTGATAGAACAGCACTTCGCCATTGCCCACCGCGATCACGTCGTTGTGGAACACACCCTGGTCGATCACCGATGGGTTCTGTTGGGCGTACACCACGCCCTCCTCCCTGAGCCCATGCAGGCGGGCAACGGCCTGGGAAGCTTCCAGGGTCTGGCGCGCCGGGTATTTCTGCGGTGCAGGGTAACGAGTGTCGAAGGCACTGCGACCGAACACGAAGAACTCGACACCGGCCTCGCCGTAGGCGCGGCAGAAACGGGTGTGGTTGGCCGCGCCTTCGTCGCCGAACTGCGCCACCGCCGGCAAGGCGGCGTGGTGGGCGAAGTGTTGCGGGTTGGCGAACATCGCCCCCAGCACGCGACTGGTGGTCGGATGTTCGATGCTGCGGTGGTATTTGCAGTTCAGGTTGGCGGCGGTGAAATGCACGCGACCATCGGCGGTGTCGGCGCTTGGGCTGACCGTGGCGGCGTTGGCCACCCACATGCTGGAGGCCGAGCAACTGGCAACCAGCAGCGGCATGGCTTCTTTCGCGGCCTGCTGGATGACCTGGGCATCGCTGCCGGCAAAGCCCAACCGGCGCAGGGCCGCCACGTCCGGGCGTTCCTGTGGCGCCAGCACACCTTGCTGGAAACCCATGTCCATCAGCGCTTTCATTTTCGCCAGGCCTTGCAACGCCGCTTCCTTGGGGTTGGAGGACTGTTGGCTGTTGCTCTGGGACGCGACGTTGCCGTACGAGAGCCCGCCGTAGTTATGGGTCGGCCCCACTAGACCGTCAAAGTTGACTTCATAGGATTTCATCAGCGAGGCTCCACGAGAATCTGTTTTTTATAGGCATCAATAACAACCGAGTCGCGGCTATCGCGGGCAAGCCTTGCTCCCACAGGCCAGATACAAAACCAGTGGGAGCAAGGCTTGCCCGCGATGGCGGTCTCAAGACATGCGCACGCCGGGGGTCAGGGCAGCCGGCATCACAAGGCTTGGTGTCTCCAGGGAAGCCACTGGATACGCGCAATAATCGGCCGCGTAATAAGCACTGGCGCGATGGTTGCCCGAGGCGCCGACACCGCCGAACGGCGCGCTGCTGGCGGCGCCGGTCAGCTGTTTGTTCCAGTTGACGATACCGGCGCGGCTTTGCAGCCAGAACTGCTGGTAACGCGCCTGGGAATCGGACAGCAACCCGGCGGCCAGGCCATATTGCGTATTGTTGGCCTCGGTGATTGCGGCTGCGAAATCCTTGTAGCGGATCACTTGCAGCAACGGCCCGAACAACTCTTCATCAGGCCGCTCGGCCACCGCCGTCACGTCCAGGATACCCGGCGTCAGCAACGCGGCCTGGGCCTGCGGTTGGGTCATGCTCAACAGCGGCACGGCGCCTTTGCCCAGCAAATGGTTTTGCGCATCCATCAGCGCCTTCGCCGCGGCCAGGGAAATCACCGAGCCCATGAACGGCGCCGGTTGCTGGTCGAAGGCACCGACTTCAAGGGTCGAGCTGACCGCCACCAGGCGCGCCAGCAAGGCATCGCCCCAGGCGCCTTCCGGCACCAGCAGGCGGCGCGCACAGGTGCAGCGCTGCCCGGCAGAAATGAATGCGGACTGAATAATGGTGTAGACCGCCGCATCGACGTCCGCCACCTCATCCACCACCAGCGGGTTGTTACCGCCCATTTCCAGCGCGAGGATCTTGTCCGGGCGCCCGGAAAATTGTTGGTGCAACAGATTGCCGGTGCGACTGGAGCCGGTGAAAAACAGCCCGTCGATGCCTGGGTTCGCCGCCAGGGCGATGCCGGTTTCCCGCGCGCCTTGCAGCAGGTTCAGTACGCCCGCCGGCAGACCGGCCTCGACCCAGCACTTGACCGTCAGCTCGGCGACTTTCGGCGTCAGCTCGCTCGGCTTGAACAACACGCTGTTGCCGGCCAGCAGTGCCGGCACGATGTGGCCGTTGGGCAAATGGCCGGGGAAGTTGTAGGGGCCGAACACCGCCACCACACCGTGGGGCTTGTGGCGCAGCACAGCGGTGGCGTCGCCCAGGGGGCCGCTCTTCTCGCCGGTCCGCTCGCGGTAGCTCTGCACCGAAATGGCGACTTTGTTGACCATGCTGGTCACTTCGGTCGCCGCTTCCCACAACGGCTTGCCGGTTTCTTCACCGATGCAATGGGCCAGTTCGTCCGCGTGGTTTTTCAGGGCGACGGCAAAGGCTTCCAGCACCTGGATGCGTTCATCCAGCGAGCGCCGAGCCCAGTCCGGGAACGCCTGGCGCGCGGCCTGCACCGCCGATTCCACTTGCGCGGCGGTGGCGCCGTTACCCGACCACACCACCTGTTGGGTCACCGGATTCAAGGATTCAAAGAGGTCGCCCTGGCCTTCCAGCCAGCTTCCTGCGATGTACAGCGAGTTCATTATTTCGACTCCCGGGCAGCAGACAACGCGACGGCACGCACCTGATCGCCAGCGTTGAGTTGAAGACGCTTGGCGGTCAGTGGATCGACCACCAGTGTGCCGGCGGCAAAGCGCGCCGGCGCAGCGGTGATGCGGCAGTCTTCGCGCTTGCGGTTATGGATGAGGAACGGCGTGGCATCGTCGCCCGGCGTACCGATGGCCAGGACCAGCGCCTGACTGTCGCGAATCGCGCGGATCTTGCCGGTTTCGCATTCCACCGCCGGGCCGGCGTCGAAGATGTCGACGTAACCCTGGTAGCTGAAACCTTCGCTCTTGAGCATCGACAAGGCCGGTTCGGTATCCGGATGAACCTGGCCGATCACGGCCCGGGCGTCTTCGGACAAGAAACAGGTATACAGCGGGAACTTGGGCATCAGTTCGGCGATGAACGCCTTGTTGCCCACCCCGGTGAGGTAATCGGCCTGGCTGAATTCCATTTTGAAGAAGTGCCGGCCCAGGCTTTCCCAGAACGGTGAACGCCCGTTGTCGTCGGACATGCCGCGCATCTCGGCGATGATCTTGTTGCCGAACAACTGTGGGAATTCGGCAATGAACAACAGCCGCGCCTTGGCCAGCATGCGGCCATTGAGGCCACTGCGGAAATCGGCATGCAGGAACAGCGAGCACAGCTCGGAATTGCCGGTCAGGTCGTTGGCCAGGAACAGGGTCGGGATTTCCCGATAGATGTTCAGTTCCTGGGAAGCGCTGACCGTCAGGCCGACCCGGAAGTTGTACCAGGGCTCACGCAGCCCCACGGCACCGGCGATGGCGGAAATGCCCACCACGCGACCGTCGTCGTCTTCGAGCACGAACAGGTAGTCCGCGTCACCACGCCCGGCTTCGCCGCGAAAGGTCTTCTCGGCCCAGCCGACCCGATGGGCCAGGCGTTCTTCGTTGGCCGGCAAGGTGGTCAGGCCGGTGCCGGTGCTGCGGGCCAGGGCGATCAGAGCGGGTAAATCGCTGCTGCGTACGGGACGAACGATCATGCTATCTCCTCAAACGGGTCGCTCACGCCACCCGCGAAACTCAGCTGTAAAGCGTTAAACCGCTACCAGGCGCACGCTGGCACCCTCGCCAACGCCCAAGGCTTCGGCCGCTTCCATGTCCAGCGTCACAGGCTTGCCCGGCGCGTAGTCGAGTTCGAGCAGCACGGCGCGGTAATCCTGCAATTGGGCATTGGCCACCAGGTACTGGCGGCCGGCACCCTTGACCGGTTCGCCGATCTTGACCGGCACCACGCGGCTCTGGGCAATCGAGCGGATGCCCGAGACACGGGCATGCAGGGTCGGGCCACCGTCGAAGATGTCGATGTAGTGATCGGTCTCGAAACCCTCGCGCATCAGGATGTCGAAGGTGATCTGCGCCCGCGGATGGACCTGGCCCATGGCTTCCTGGGCGGCGTCCGGCAACAGCGGCACGTAGATCGGGTAATGGGGCATCAGCTCGGCGAGAAAGGTACGGCTTTTCAGCCCGCACAAGCGCTCGGCGGCGGCGTAGTTGAGGTCGAAGAAGTTGCGACCGATGGCGTCCCAGAACGGCGAGTCGCCATTCTCATCGCTGTAGCCGACGATCTCGGTCACCACCGAATCGGCGAACCGCTCCGGATGGCTGGCGACGAACAGCAGGCGTCCGCGGGAATTGAGTTCCGACCACGGCGAGCCCACCAGTTCCGGCACCACGTAGAAACTGGTCAGCAGGCTGTTGCCCGTCAGGTCGTGGCACTGGGAGAGCACGTGGATCTTGTTGTGGATCTTCAGTTCACGGGAGGCGTGAACGAAAGTCTCGTTACGAAAGCTGTAGAACGGTTCGGAATAACCGGCCGAAGCAACGATGGCCGAACAGCCCACCAGCTTGCCGGTCGTGGTGTCTTCAAGGACGAAGAAATAACTCTCTTCACCGTTGAAGCTGACTTCGGCGGCGAACGAGGCTTCGCTTGCGGCGATCTTGTCGCTCAGGCGTTCCACGTCATCCGGCAAGGAAGTGACACCGATCGGACTGTCCGCAGCCAGACGCTGTACCTCGCCCAGATCAGCCATTTGCGCGGGGCGCATCACCAGCATGGTGTCACTCCTTAACTTGAAATAAAGGGCTCGACCGTCAGGTCGATACACAGAAAAAAACTAAACGAACACCCTGGCCCGCGTTGCATCTGCGGCGGTCTTCGATGTTTCAGCCGCTGCAAGACTCCTGTGGGAGCGAGCTTGCTCGCGATAGCGCAGTGTCAGCCAACATTCATTTCACTGAGGCACCGCTATCGCGAGCAAGCTCGCTCCCACAAGGGGTCCGGCTCAGCCTTAGGCTTGGGTCAACTTCGCCGCGGCCCGCTCGAAGCGGTCCAGGCCTTCGTCGATGTCGGCGTCTTCCACTACCAGGCTCGGAGCAAAGCGAATCACGTCCGGGCCGGCTTGCAGGATCATCAGGCCTTCCTGTTCGGCGGCGTTGAAGATGTCCTTGGCCTTGCCTTTCCAGGCGTCGTTCAACACGCAGCCGATCAGCAGGCCCAGGCCACGCACTTGAGTGAACAGGCCGTACTTCTCGCCGATCTGCTCCAGGCGAGCCTTGAACTTGTGATGCTTGGCTTTGACACCCGCGAGCACTTCAGGGGTATTGACCACATCGATCACCGCTTCGCCCACCGCGCAAGCCAGCGGGTTGCCGCCGTAGGTGGTGCCGTGGGTGCCGACAACCAGATGCTTGGCCAGCGCTTCGGTGGTGAGCATCGCCGCGATCGGGAAACCACCGCCCAGGCTCTTGGCGCTGGTGAGGATGTCCGGGACCACGCCGTAGTGCATGTAGGCGAACAGATGACCGCTGCGGCCCATGCCGGTCTGCACTTCGTCGAACACCAACAGCGCGTCGTGGGCATTGCACAGGTCACGGGCGCCTTGCAGGTAAGCCTGCTCGGCCGGCAGCACACCGCCCTCGCCCTGGATCGGCTCCAGCACCACGGCGCAGGTCTTGTCCGAAATGGCGGCTTTCAAAGCGGCCAGGTCGTTGTAAGGAACGTGGGTGATGCCGGTAATTTTAGGTCCGAAGCCGTCGGAGTACTTCGATTGCCCGCCAACATTGACGGTGAACAGGGTGCGACCGTGGAAGCTATTGAGCGCGGCGATGATTTCGTATTTTTCGCTGCCGAAACGATCGAACGCGACGCGACGGGCGAGCTTGAAGGCGGCCTCGTTAGCTTCGGCGCCGGAGTTGCAGAAGAACGCGCGCTCGGCAAAAGTCGCGTTGACCAGCTTATGGGCCAGGCGCAGGGCCGGTTCGTTGGTGAAGACGTTGGACACGTGCCACAGCTTGTTGGCCTGTTCGGTCAGAGCGCCGACCAGTGCCGGGTGGGCATGGCCCAGTACGTTGACTGCGATACCGCCAGCAAAGTCGATCAACTCACGACCGGATTGGTCCCATACGCGGGAACCGGCGCCACGCACAGGTATGAAGGCTGCAGGTGCATAGTTGGGAACCATAACCTGGTCGAAATCGGCGCGTTGTACCGCGGCTTGCTCAACGGACATCGGAGTCTCCTGATGAGGAACACCCGCCTGGAACTGGCGGGCTTGGTAAGGATTGTAAGGACAGTTTTCAGCCCGGCCTTGCCGCCAAGCGACAACTTCTTATAGCGCCAACCCACGTTTTTCGCGGGTTTACGGCAATGCGACAAATAGCGTCGCAAAGGCGCAGTTTAAACGTTGCCGGTGTATTTGAGGTGCCTGCATCCAGATTTCCGCTGCCAGACACAAAACACCTGTGGGAGCGAGCTTGCTCGCGATGGCGGAGTATCAGTCACCTTCAGCATTGACTGACACTTCGCCATCGCGAGCAAGCTCGCTCCCACAATTTTATGTATTGGCCGCCTATCCGCGTTTTGCCACTTAGCCGCGCTCGGACGGCACCGAGGACAATTCGAACGGGCTGCTGCTGCGTCGCTGGTTGCGGTCTTCGCGCGGTGTGGCGCCGAAGAAGTTGCGGTAGGCGCTGGAGAAGTGTGGCCCTGAGGAGAAGCCGCAGGACAAGCCGATCTGGATGATGGATTTGCTGGTCTGCATCAGCATCTGCCGGGCCTTGTTCAGGCGCAGCTCCAGGTAATACTGGCTAGGCACGCGGTTGAGGTATTGCTTGAAGATCCGCTCCAGTTGCCGACGGGATACGCAGACATGCTGGGCGATCTCGTCGGTGGTCAGCGGCTCTTCGATGTTGGCTTCCATCAGCAGCACCGCCTGGGTGAGCTTCGGATGACTGGAACCGAGACGGTTCTGCAACGGGATGCGCTGACGCTCGCCGCCCTCGCGAATGCGCTCGACCACCAACTCTTCCGACACCGCACCGGCCAGTTCCGCGCCGTGATCGCGAGCCAGCACCGCCAACAACAGGTCAAGCACCGACATCCCGCCGCAAGCGCTCAGGCGATCGCGATCCCAGTCAAACAGATGGCTGGTGGCGATGACCTTGGGGAAGCGCTCGGAGAAATCGTCCTGCCAGCGCCAATGCACGGCGGCACGGTAACCGTCGAGCAAACCCAGTTGGGCCAGGGGATAGACACCGGCAGACAAACCGCCGATCACACAACCGGCACGCACCAGTTGCTTGAGGGCGCTGCTCAGGGGCGAGGCCAGCGCCGCCGGTGGCTCATCGGCCAGCAAGAACAGCTTCTGGAAGCCTTCGAGCTTGCCCGCCCAAGGCTCGCCCGGCAGTTGCCAGGCGCCGTCGGCCGGTGGTTCGGCCTGCAAGAACGACAGCTCGTAGACCACATCCGGATGCACCCGCTGAGCAACACGCAAGGCCTCCTCGGCCAGCGCCAGCGTCAAGGCTTTAGTGCTGGGCCAAATCAGGAAACCTATTCGATGGGCAGTCATGGCGGGCAATCCGAAGCGAAAACAGTGTTAAAGCCAAAAGCGGCTGCAACCAAATTAGACCATCTGGCGCGCGGTGCGCAGCATGCCCCAAATCAGATGCGTAACGGGAGCGATTACTTGAGGCTGCCCGAAAGAAATTGTTGCAAGCGCTCGGATTGCGGATTGACCAGCACTTCGCGCGGGTTGCCGCTTTCTTCGACGATGCCTTTGTGCAGGAACACCAGTTGGTTCGACACTTCACGGGCAAAGCCCATTTCGTGGGTCACCACCACCATGGTCCGGCCTTCCAGGGCCAGGGCCTGCATCACCTTGAGCACGTCGCCTACCAGCTCCGGGTCCAGAGCCGAGGTCGGCTCGTCGAACAGCATCACCTCCGGCTCCATCGCCAGCGCACGGGCAATCGCCACACGCTGCTGCTCGCCGCCGGACATATGGCCCGGGTAGGCGTCCTTGCGATGAGCCACGCCGACCTTGTTCAGGTAGTGCTCGGCCTTCTCCCGCGCTTCAGCCTTGGCCACGCCCAGCACATGCACCGGCGCTTCCATGATGTTTTCCAGCGCAGTCATGTGCGACCACAGGTTGAAATGCTGGAACACCATCGACAGCCGCGAACGCATGCGTTGCAGTTGCTTGGGGTCCGCGGCCTTCATGGCGCCGTCCTTGCCGGCGACCAGTTTCAGCTCTTCGTTGTTGAGCAGGATCTTGCCAGCGTGGGGTTGCTCAAGCAGGTTGATGCAACGCAGGAAAGTACTCTTGCCGGAGCCACTGGAGCCGATGATGCTGATCACATCGCCAGCGGCGGCTTTCAGGGACACGCCCTTGAGCACTTCGTGACTGCCATAGCGTTTATGCAGGTCTTGGACTTCAAGCTTGTACATGCGGTCGGTTCTCACAAAACGTCAGTCGTTGAGCAGTCGATCGGATCGATGCGTTATCAGTGCTTGCGCGGGGCCAGGTAACCCAGCCAGCGGCGCTCGGCCAGTTTGAACAGGCGCACCAGGATGAAGGTCAGGCACAGGTAGAAAACGCCGGCCGTGATGTAGGCCTCGAACGGCAAGTAGTACTGCGCGTTCACCGTGCGCGCGGCACCGGTGATGTCGATCAGGGTGACGATGGAGGCCAGGCTGGTGGTCTGCAGCATCATGATCACTTCGTTGCTGTATTGCGGCAGCGCCCGACGCAAGGCCGATGGCAACAGGATCCGGCGATACAGCTTGTAGCGCGACATGCCCATGGCCTTGGCCGCTTCGATCTCACCGTTGGGCGTGGCCCGCAGGCTGCCAGCGATGATTTCGGCGGTGTAGGCGCTGGTGTTGATGGCGAACGCCAGGCACGCACAGAAGGTCGCGCTGGACAACCACGGCCAGAGGAAGCTCTCGCGTACGGCTTCGAACTGCGCCAACCCGTAATAGATCAGGAACAGCTGCACCAGCATCGGTGTGCCGCGGATCACGTAGGTGTAGAGCCAGGCCGTCATGTTGACGATCGGCTGCTTGGACACGCGCATCAGCCCCAGGGGCAACGCCGCCAGCAGGCCGAAGAACAGCGACAGGGCCAGCAACTTCAGGGTGGTCAACAAGCCGCTGAAATACAGCGGCAAGGCTTCATAGATGACGTTGTAGTCGAAGATCATAGATCAGCCGCCCTTACGCCTACCGAGTAGCGCTTCTCAAGGTGACGCAACGCCAGCAACGAGACACTGGTGATCACCAGGTACATCGCCGCCACTGCGAGGAAGAAGGTGAAAGGCTCGCGCGTGGCATCCGCCGCCTGCTTGGCCTTGAACATCATGTCTTGCAGGCCCACCACCGAAATCAGCGCGGTCGCCTTGGTCAGCACCAGCCAGTTGTTGGTGAAGCCCGGGATCGCCAGGCGAATCATCTGCGGCACCAGCACCCGGAAAAACACCTGGAAGCCGTTCATGCCGTACGCCATGCCCGCCTCAGCCTGACCCTTGGGGATCGCCATGAACGCACCGCGAAAGGTTTCCGACAGGTAGGCACCGAAGATGAAGCCCAGGGTGCCGATACCGGCCGCCAGCGGGTTCAGGTCGATGTAGTCGTCGTAGCCGAGCATCGGCGCCACGCGGTTGAGCAGGTCTTGGCCGCCATAGAAAATCAGCAGGATCAGCACCAGGTCGGGAATACCGCGAATGACCGTGGCATACAGGTCGCCCAGCCACGCCAACCAGCGCACCGGAGAGAGGCGCAACGCAACGCCGATCAACCCCAGGACGATGGCCAGGGCCATGGACGACAAGGCGAGCTCAAGCGTCAACCATGCGCCATCGAGGATGACAGCCCCGTAGCCTTTCAACATGATTCAGGTCCTCGAAAGTGGGATGAAAAAATGGCGCAAACCGCAGAGATCCTGTTGCTTGCGCCATTTCGCACGAGTGGCGGGACGTCGTTACTTGCCGTAGATGTCGAAAGCGAAGTATTTGTCCTGGATTTGCTTGTACTTGCCGTTCTCGCGGATGGCGGTGATCGCGCCATTGATCTTGTCTTTCAAGGCATCGCCCTTGCGAACCGCAATACCAATACC
Organism: Pseudomonas brassicacearum; assembly: GCF_918698105.1. GTDB lineage: Bacteria > Pseudomonadota > Gammaproteobacteria > Pseudomonadales > Pseudomonadaceae > Aquipseudomonas > Aquipseudomonas brassicacearum_F. The sequence continues at coordinate 21,870 of NZ_CAKKMI010000007.1, forward strand.
GTCGCCGAAGTATTTCTCGTCGGTGAAGGCTGGACCTACAAATGCGAAGCCCTTGCCGGCATCGGTCTTGAGGAAGCCGTCATCCAACAGGGTAGCGTCTGCCACGGTGCCGTCGAGACGGCCGGCGGCCACGTCCAGGTAAATCTCGTTCTGCGAACCGTACGGCTTGATCTCGGCACCCAGCGGGGCCAGCACTTCACGGGCGAAACGCTCGTGGATCGAACCGCGCTGCACGCCGATGTTCTTGCCCTTGAGCTCGGCCAGGCTTTCGCTGACCTGGGTACCGGCCTTCATCACCAGACGGGCCGGGGTGTTGTAGTACTTGTTGGTGAAATCAACCGACTTCTTGCGATCTTCGGTGATCGACATGGACGACAGGATGGCGTCGATCTTGCGCACCTTCAGTGCCGGGATCAGGCCGTCGAACTCTTGCTCGACCCACACACACTTGACCTTCATCTCTTCGCACAGTGCATTGCCGATGTCGTAGTCGAAACCGACGATGCTGCCATCCGGGGCTTTCGAGGCGAACGGAGGGTAAGCCGCTTCGATACCAATCTTCAGGGGCTTCTCATCAGCAAATGTCGGCAGGGACAGCACGGACAGTGCCAGGGCGCCAAGCAGCACAAGTTTCTTCATCTTGGAACTCCATCGGTAAAGGGCAAAAACGGCAGAGTGAGCAACAGCCCAATATGCGAATGGGTGAAACGAACTTTGGTGCTGCGTCCTAGGAAGCTCACGATTATTCAACGCAAGCCACGACGAGCGAGTGATCGGCATTCTAACGACAGGCCCGAAGCCGATATTTCTTCAATGCGACAACAAATTACAGAAGCACCGAGAAAGCTGTTCGAGCACATTGACAGCCCCGCAAATTCATGCAAGAGCAAAAGAAGGGAAACCGATCTATGCTGCAAATAGCGGGCCCATTATTCGCAAACCCTTCTAATCCGGCAAGCACAGCGTGTCGGCTTATTTGGGGAGACGCGTGGAACCGCCCTGTAACGGGGCTTGGCGTTTCACATCGCCCCGTTGTGGCGCCTTTGGTTACACATTTCGAAACACCGGTAACGTTCAGAAGCGTCTGACGACAAAGCTCGATATTTATTCGCGGACCATGCCAGCCACACACAAAACCCTGTGGCGAGGGAGCTTGCTCCCGCTCGGCTGCGCAGCAGTCGTAGGCCGGCCGATACGGTATGACCGAATGACCGCGGTGTTTGGTTTTGGGGCTGCTGCACAGCCCAGCGGGAGCAAGCTCCCTCGCCACAGAGCTACGCGCTCGACATCCAAAAAAAACCCCGCTCGGCACTGCCGGGCGGGGCTTTTCGGTTTTACGGGCTACCGTCAGGCAACGTTCATGGTCTTGTGCGTCTCGATCAGATGCGCCACCACGCTCGGGTCGGCCAGGGTGGAGATATCACCCAACCCGTCGTACTCCGCCGTGGCGATCTTGCGCAGGATGCGGCGCATGATCTTGCCGGAGCGGGTTTTCGGCAGCCCCGGCGCCCACTGGATCACATCCGGCGAAGCAATCGGACCGATTTCCTTGCGCACCCAGTTCTTCAGTTCCAGGCGCAGGGCCTCGCTGGTTTCTTCGCCGGCATTGAGGGTGACATAGACATAGATGCCCTGCCCCTTGATGTCGTGCGGCACACCGACCACCGCCGCTTCGGCGACTTTCGGGTGGGCAACCATGGCGCTCTCGATCTCGGCCGTACCCATGCGGTGGCCGGACACGTTGAGCACGTCATCCACCCGCCCGGTGATCCAGTAGTAGCCATCCTCGTCGCGACGCGCGCCGTCGCCGGTGAAGTACATGCCGCTGAAGGTCTTGAAGTAGGTGTCGACAAAACGGTCATGGTCGCCGAACAGCGTACGCGCCTGGCCTGGCCACGAATCGAGGATCACCAGGTTGCCTTCGGCGGCGCCTTCGATCAGGTTGCCGAGGTTGTCCACCAACGCCGGTACCACACCGAAGAACGGACGCGTGGCCGAACCCGGCTTCAACGCCGTGGCGCCTGGCAGCGGGCTGATCAGCACGCCACCGGTTTCAGTTTGCCACCAGGTGTCGACGATCGGGCAACGTTCCTTGCCGACGTTCTTGTAGTACCAGTCCCAGGCTTCCGGGTTGATCGGCTCGCCCACCGAACCCAACAGGCGCAGGCTGCTGCCGTCAGCACCTTCGACGGCGGCGGTGCCCGAGGCCATCATTGCGCGGATGGCGGTCGGCGCGGTGTAGAGGATGCTGACCTTGTGCTTGTCGATGACCTTGGCCACCCGGGTGATGTCCGGATAGTTCGGTACGCCTTCAAACAGCAGCGTGGTCGCGCCATTGGCCAGCGGGCCGTAGACGATATAGCTGTGGCCAGTGACCCAACCCACGTCGGCGGTGCACCAGTACACCTCGCCTGGCTTGTAGTCGAACACGCGCTCATGGGTCAGCGCCGCGTACAGCAAGTAGCCGGCCGTGGTGTGCTGCACGCCCTTGGGCTTGCCGGTGGAACCGGAGGTGTAGAGGATGAACAGCGCTTCCTCGGCGCCCATTTCCTTCGGCGCGCAAACGGTGCCGGCCACTTTCATCAGGTCTTCGTACCAGATGTCGCGGTGCGGGTTCCACTTGATGTTGCCAGCCGTGCGCTTGCACACGATGACTTTCTGGATGCTGCTGGTTTCCGGGTTGGTCAGCGCGTCATCGACGTTGGCCTTGAGCGGGATCTTCTTGCCGGCGCGAACGCCTTCGTCGGCGGTGATCACCACTTTGGATTTGCAGTCGATGATCCGGCCGGCCAGCGCTTCCGGCGAGAAACCGCCAAACACCACCGAGTGAATCGCACCGATCCGGGCACAGGCCAGCATCGCGACCACGGCTTCAGGGATCATCGGCATGTAGATGGTCACCACGTCGCCGCGGTGCACGTCCTGGCCGCGCAAGGCGTTGGCGAACTTGCAGACTTCTTCATGCAGCTCGCGATAGGTGATGTTGCGGCTCTCGGCAGGGTCATCGCCCTCCCAGATAATCGCAATCTGATCGCCGCGCTCGGCCAGGTGACGGTCGAGGCAGTTGTAGGAAACGTTCAAGGTGCCATCGGCGAACCACTTGATATCGACATGGTGATCGTCGAAGGACGTCTGCTTCACCGTGGTGAAAGGCTTGATCCAATCGAGGCGCTTGGCCTGCTCGCGCCAGAAGCCGTCCGGATTGACCACCGACTGCTGGTACATGGCCTTGTAGGTCGCCTCGTCAGTCAGCGTATTGGCCGCAACCTCGGGACGAACGGGATACACAGAAGCCGCACTCATCTTTCTTACCTCGGTGAATAGTTGTTTTTGTATGATCCCGTTGTAGCCCGGGGCGGGCCTATAGAACCATTCGACGATGGTAGTAACAAGTCCCTACAAAATGTCGGTACTAACGTGCAATCCCACCAAATCCCCTGTGGGAGCGAGCTTGCTCGCGATGGCGCCTGCCCAACCAATATCAATCCACCAGACAGCCACCGACTCCCAGTCGATTATTACCAGATCAACCAACAGTGTTTATCAAAACCACGGCTTTTTGCGCCCACCCTCACCTCCTAAAATCCACCTCGCCAACCGGCAAACACGATTAGCGCAACACAGCCCCCACGAAGGCCGTTAATCAAACTTCCAAAATCAGCTCCACACGCAACCCTAAAAAGGTTGCGTGACCCCACTCGACCTCAAGAAAGGTGAATTAGATGAAAGCTTTATGGGTTCTGGTCCTCGGCAGCCTTTGCGCCACCGCGATGGCAGACGAGGTCCCGACCGATGTCGCACAGCAAAAACCGGCCATTGAGGAGTACACCTACTCCACCCACCTGGACATCGCCAAAGTCATCTCCATGAGCGAAATCCCGAACGTCTGCGAAGTGGTCCCGGCGAAGATGGAATACGACGACTCCAAGGGCCAACGCCACATCCTGCGCTACAGCGTCATGGGCAACGGCTGCTCCAACGGCTGATCGACTTGATAAAGGAATGTGGAGCAACCACCATGAAAACCAAACTGATCCTGGCCTTGACCCTGTCCGTACTGGCCGCCAATACCTTCGCCGCCGACGGGTTTGATCGCACTGGCTCCGCCGTCGCCGAAGACGGTTACGACCACACCGGCTCCGCTACCGTCGCAGAGGACGGCTACAGCCGCACCGGCTCTGCAACCGTTGCCGCCGATGGCTACGATCGCACCCGTTCAGCCCGCATCGGCTGATCATTACTGACATTTTCCACGGCCCGGTTTCGATCGGGCCTGGTTGTGTCTAGAACGGCTCAAACCCATCCACAAACACAACATGTAGTGTAAACACGCAAAAAACGCTGGTTTTTTGATCAAAAAAAACCACAATCCGCCCCATGCAAAAAAAATCTTCAGCGGCCAAAGCCTTGTAAACCCTCGCTCCCATGCGGATATGCCGCCCACGCCTCCTTCTGTGAGCTATTTCGTCGCAGCACGTAGGCAAAAAAGTCCTTATAATGCCGCCTTAAACGGGCCTGCAATATTCCCTTACAGGGGATCACGCCACCCTGGAGCCCACGCAGAGGCCAATCGCCTCCTCGCGTTCACAGCCGCTCCGGAATGACCCGTACATTTTTCTGTTTATTGCCTGCGTCAGCTGCTGCAACAAACGATTTTTCCAAGATCCACCGCGGCCAGTAGGCCTTCATCGGGCATCTGGCCCTCACGCAGGAGACGACACGTCATGCTGAGCTGGGACGAATTCGACAAAGAAGACGGCGAAGTTGCTGTAAAAGGCGCCAACGCCGGCCACGCTTCTGAAGCCAACATGGACCGCCTCGACAGTGCCGGCGGTGCCGCCGCCCTCGAAGCCCGGGCCGTGACGGCCAACGACTCGGCCGCGATCATTCGCGCCAAGGCCGCCCTCGACAAACTCGACGTCGCCGAAGGCCTCGCCGAACTCGAAGGCGCCTCCGCCCGTGTCGCCGTCGATGAAAAGCGCATGATCAACTGCCGCGCCGACCTCAACCAGCTCGTGCCGTTCAAATACGACTGGGCCTGGCAGAAGTACCTGGACGGCTGCGCAAACCACTGGATGCCGCAAGAAGTCAACATGACCGCCGACATCGCCCTCTGGAAAAACCCGGAAGGCCTGACCGACGACGAGCGCCGCATCGTGATGCGCAACCTGGGCTTCTTCTCCACCGCCGACTCCCTGGTTGCCAACAACCTGGTGCTGGCCGTTTACCGCCTGATCACCAACCCGGAATGCCGCCAGTACATCCTGCGCCAGGCGTTCGAAGAGGCGATCCACACCCACGCCTACCAGTACTGCATCGAATCGCTGGCCATGGATGAAGGCGAGATCTTCAACATGTACCACGAGATCCCATCGGTCGCGAAAAAAGCCGCCTGGGGCCTGAAATACACCCGTTCGATCTCCGATCCGAAGTTCGAAACCGGCACCCCGGACACCGACAAAGAGTTGCTGCGCAACCTGATCGCCTACTACTGCGTCCTGGAAGGCATCTTCTTCTACTGCGGCTTCACCCAGATCCTCTCCATGGGCCGTCGCAACAAAATGACCGGCGTCGCCGAGCAGTTCCAGTACATCCTGCGCGACGAATCCATGCACCTGAACTTCGGTATCGACGTGATCAACCAGATCAAAATCGAAAACCCACACCTGTGGGATGCCGAGATGAAGGAAGAAGCGACCCAGATGATCCTGCAAGGGACCCAGCTGGAGATCGAATACGCCCGCGACACCATGCCTCGCGGCGTGTTGGGCATGAACGCGGCGATGATGGAGGACTACCTCAAGTTCATCGCTAACCGTCGTTTGTCGCAGATAGGTCTTAAAGAAGAGTATCCAGGCACGACTAACCCGTTCCCTTGGATGAGCGAGATCATGGACTTGAAGAAAGAGAAGAATTTCTTTGAGACGCGCGTGATTGAGTATCAGACGGGTGGGGCTTTGAGCTGGGATTGATTTGAAAGAAAAATCCTAGGCTCCATGCGTAACTAAAAACCCCGTGAAAACGGGGTTTTTGTATTTCTACAGGACCAAAACTGCGTTTAACTCTGGGACCGCCACACTACCTTTACCTTACGAAAAACTCAGAATTTTTCCGCATTGACGCCGTATCGTCTCGTTACCTATCTTAGTCGCAGGTGCCTAAGAAACGCCCAACGTAGTAGCTAATCGCCAAACATAGAACCGCGTACTGTCTAAGGACATTTGCAACTCTGTGTGGAGAAAATAGCTAGTTGGGATTTTTCTTACATCCTCTACGTCGGGCTCGCGCCGCTAACCTTTGAACGTAGAGGTGGTTATGCCCATAAAAATTTCACCCTGCTCTCCGTATACCTCGGAGACCAATCTACCTGATGCTTATATTCCGATCGCTTTCACCCGTCACAACCTCCATCTGCATACCCTCTTGGTTGAAAACCAGGCTTGGTTCAGTGCTTCTGATTTGGGGCGTTTGATGAGCAAACACCTTGATGACGCATGACCCGTAAGCTTGATTCTGACCAGCGCCGGATGATGCTCGTACATGTCCACGGGTTGAGCGAAGAGCGTCTGATGCTGAGCGAGTCAGGGGTCTATGCATTGCTGGTTTATCACTACTGTCCTGAGTATCGGTTGCTGCGTGAGTGGATCACGCATCAGGTAGTGCCAACCCTGCGGGATGAGCGCTACTCGCATAAGGTGGAACGGCCTACGTTGAGCGTGCTGGATTGGCCGAAGATGTCGCTCTGCATGCTGCATTGGCAGGATGAGCCATGGATTCGCCTGCGGGATATGCCAGCGGTGCTGGTGGATGATCCGTTTAGTCAGCATGAATCCTGGTGGCGAAAAGCTTCTCGGATTTTGCGAGGGTTTTGAGAATCAATCGGAAGCCGTCGTCCGTGTTCGGGCGGCGGTTTTTTTGTTGGTCATCTGAAACTGGGGCTGCTTCGCAGCCCAGCGGGAGCAAGCTCCCTCGCCACGATGTCGGCGTTGAGGCAACTGGCAAAATTGGGCTTGGGAAGACTCGTACAGGCTGAGGTGCCAACTGAATCTCCGATTCAGAAGACTCGTCTGCAGAGCCGCCCCTCAAAACCCTTGATGACGTCCTCGGGTGTGCGGTCAAAATCCGCCGACATCCGAATTTTCCCCTTCAACCGTCCAGGTTTGCGCGCCTGCGGTGTAGCGACATGGGGCAACATATCTAGATAAGGCTTGCCAGCCTTAGTGATCACCACCCTGTCGCCCTGCCATGCACGTGCACCCAGTTGTAAGAGCTGGGACTTCGCTTCGTGCAGGGTTATTTGCACCTGTTCACTCATACACCGCCTCCATGGATTTAGCTAAGCAGACGTAACAATTCCGGCCGCCTGAAAGTTCGAGCTGAGAACCAGCATTATGATATTGATTTCCCCGCGTACGAAACTGCGAAACAGGGGCCGCTTCGCAGCCCAGCGGGAGCAAGCTCCCTCGCCACGGGTTGGTGTCAGCACAAATAGAAGGCAGGTTTGATGGCCGGGTTGGTTTTGGGAATCGCGAGCAAGCTCGCTCCCACAGGGTTTGTGGTGTGTTGAAACTTTGGGTGCAGCCCGCCGCGTCCTTCGGTATTAATACACTTCCTCTCATGGACCCGAGCCCCAATGAAATTCGATACCGCCTACTGCCTTAGCCTCGATGCCAAGCTTTCGATCTATGACGTTCGGGATCTGAATTTCGACGAGACCATGGCCTTCGACTCGGCCAAGGAGCGCTTTCAGTGCCCCAACGATGCCTGTCGGGCGGCGTTTGATGAGGACAATCGGCTGACGACGTTCAACGCCAAGAACGTCAATTACATCCGCACGCCACATTTCAAGAACCAACCAACGACCCGGCATATCGAGGGCTGCCCTTATGTCAGTCCGAAAACGCCGGGGTTGGGTGCGGAGAGTGGCGAGGCGGAAACGGATGACGACCGCGAGGAGCATTTTCCGTCAGAGCTGTTGCTGACTCGGCGTCAGTACGTGCGCAAGCCGTCCGATCAGTCGAAGGACGTTGAAGCAGCGACTCGGCCTACGTCACCCACCCTATCGTCCCACGGTGATGACGCCCATTCCGCCCATGATTCGACACCCGACAAGACCAGCGTCTTCGCCCACCCGGTGGAGTGTTTTGTGTCGAACTTCGCAGACAAGGACCTGCTCAAGCGCAAGCTGTTGAAGATTGGCGAACACACGGCGCCCTATGGATCGTTCTTCAAGAAGATCGAGTATTTGCAGGACAACAAGGGCTTGATTTACTGGGGCAAGATCAAGGAGATCAAGGATTACACGCAAAGCTTTCGCATCGACTTCGAAGCAAAGGTCTGGTTCAAGCAACCGGACGAGGCGAAGAAGAAGCCCTACTCGGTCAACGTTTACCTGAGCAAGAAGCTGATCGATAACTACCGCAAGCGCAAAGCGTTCCTGGAAGAGATCAAGCATGCCGTCGACAGTGACGCGCCGTTGTATTGCTTCTTTTATGGCGTGACGCCGGAGTTGAAACAGGTGCCGAGCAAGAAGAACCCCGAAGAAACGTTCGGGGTGTTCAGTGCCAATATCGAGAACCTGGATCACTTTATTATTCGGCAAGCGCCCGGGTTGGCTGAGGGTTAGTCACCAGTCCCGAGCAATTGAAGTTTGACCGCACCGGGGTGTTGTTTTACGACTGCGTACGGCAGCACCGACCAGCCTGGGTCATCACAAGCGCGTTGCGCGCGGTCGAAGAACGGCCCCAGGTACAAACCTTTTTCGGTGAAGTACCAATTCGAATATCCCCAGACGCCTTCATCGGTGTAGTCGCAGCTGTCTTCATCCGTTGGCTTCAGCATCTCGTCGGGGTACAGCGTGGTGAGTTGCTTGACCAGCCATGGCGCGAATACCTCGCGTTGGTAAGTGTATCGCGCCTGGCTCTCTTCATCGGTCAACGGGGCATCACCCGCGTCGTTGTGGCCGGCGTGCAACGGTGGCTTGCCTGTGCCAACCCAGAGCACATCTTCCAGCGACAAACTGTGGCCGGTGTGAGCGTCGAGATTGAGCGGCGAATTGCCAAAATCCGGGTGTACGCCGCCGCAGTCGTAACTTGTGGAAATGTTCAGGCTGATCACATCGGGCGATAGGAATTTGGGCGCGACACCTTGGTCGAACTCGGCATTATCCGCGCCCTGCAGCAGACAGCCGTAGTAGCTGATGACTTCGGTCCAGAGCCGACCCAATAATTGCCGATTGATCCGCTGCAGTTCGTCTTTCGAGTAGCCGGACTCGACGCTGAACATGGAAATACCGGATTCTGGCTCCGTCCACCATTGCAAGTCATGGCCCATGAAAGATTCTTTCTTGCCCGGTTTGAGTTTCAAGCCCAGTAGACGGAGATACTCATAAGGGTCACTTTTTGGCAGCTCGGCGATAACGGGCGGAAGATCCGCCCCGGGTGCCGGAAGCTTGGCTTCGGTCAACTGCACGGGCAGAACTTTGCCCTTGAGACTTTTCCATTCACCCTGCCAGCCGTTGGCCGTTTTTTGCAGCGTCAGGGTTGGCAGCGATTGACCATCGTCGTAACGGGTGCGGCCCTCGACCAGCGTCAGGGTCTTTTCTTGCAGCGAGCCGCTCAATCCCAAGTCACGATGGTATTTCTCATAGAAATAACGACCGATGACCTCGTCCTTTTGAGCAGTGTTGAGTCCCATCACAATCGGCATCTTGCCCAGGGTGCCGGTAAAGACGCCACTACCACCTTCGGCACTGGCGGTCGAACAGAGCACGAGCAGACATGTGGCGCTGGATGCAAGGAGCAACAGTCCTTTGAACATTGAGTATTCCTGGAGAGCGAGCGTCTGCTCACGAAATGAGTGGCGCGAAGTATGACGATTCAGCCTCCGAGAATCGAGATATCCCCTCCCTTATTGGTTTTGAGCAACGTCCTGCAGCGATTACTGCACCGATATACCCAGCATCACGATTACCAGTAATCCAAGATAGATCCATGCGTGAAGTCGATCCGGTATCTGCCCGATCCAAGGCGTTGCTAATCGAATCCCAACCAACGAGCCGAGTGTCAGTGCAGCGAAAGCCATCAAGTCGACGTAACCGACAAACCACGGCCCCAAATCAAACTCGGCAAAACCAGCCATGACCATGTAGGTCAGCGTCCCGGCCACCGCAACCGGCAAACTCAACGGGTTAGCCATGGACGTCGCGCGCGACATGTTCAGCCCGCAACGGCGCAACAACGGGACCGTCATGACACTGCCGCCCACACCCAGGAAAGTAGCGATGGCGCCGATGCTGATGCCACCCACCGAGACCTCTGCCCTGCCCAATCGCCGTGGGACTGCAGCGTCAGACTGTGTCAGAAAACCGCGTCTGAACAAGCAATCCAGAATGGTCACGCCCAAATAAACGATGAAGGCATAGCGAATCACTTCACTGCTCGCCCACATCGCGGCGACGGCTCCGACGACAGCGCCCAGGCCGATGTAGCCGCCCAACGGCCATACGTAGTGGCGAATGAGGTTACCGGCGCGGTGATGCTTGGCGGTGGCGATCAGCGCGTTAACGATCATCACGCAGGTCGAGGTGGCCACGGCAATGTGCATCGCCGATTGGCCGACAGGGTCATCGGCTCCGTGGCTGGCGGTGAGCATGCGGTATAGCAAGGGCACCACGACGAATCCGCCGCCGAAGCCGAACAACACAGCCGTCACACCACTCAGGCAGCCAAAGCAGGCAAGCAATACATAGAACATCGAGGCGAATCCGTGGGATAGGAGACACCCACAATAGGTAAGCGAAGCTTGGCCCGCCGTAGCAAACAGGCCAATAATGTTCGCGTTTACGCCAGACATGAGTGGCTCATCGATGCGCAACACTTCGATCGATTTATTGGATGCGACACCCAGGGCCGTCGTTGCCATTGGCACCGATTACGCTCATGGACAAGTGTTGCCGATGCACCGCCATCGCCGCGCACAGTTGCTTTATGGCGCCACCGGGGTGATGCAGGTCAGCACGGCGGAGGGCAATTGGGTGGTGCCACCGCAACGGGCGGTGTGGATCCCGCCCGGAGTTGCCCATGAGGTGCTGATGCTGGGTGTCAGCACTCGAAGTTTGTATATCGAACCGGCCGCGGTAACGGATATGGACGCCCGTTGCCAGGTGATCAGCGTGTCGCCCCTGATGCGCCAGTTGCTGATGGAAGCCGTGGAGCTTGCGCTGGACTATGACGAGGCTGGACGCGATGGCGCGCTGATCAATCTGCTGCTGCACGAGCTATTGCGCAGCGCCCATCTGCCACTGCACCTTCCACTGCCTCAAGACCCGCGCCTGCTCGGCCTGTGCCAGGCATTTCTGCAACGCCCGGACGCCCACGTCTCGCCCGCGCAATGGGCGGCGCAGTTGCACACCAGCTTGCGCTCATTCAATCGCCTGTTCAGCCAGCAAACCGGGTTGAGTTTCAGTCGATGGCGACAACAAGCCTGCGTGATGTCGGCATTGTCCCGATTGGCCGTAGGCAATTCAGTGACCCGAATCGCCCTGGACCTGGGCTACGACAGCCCTGCGGCATTCTCCACGATGTTTCGTCGCGTACTGGGTCACGCCCCGAGCGCCTGGCTGGAGAAGACCGCCGGTCATTGATCAAAAAAATGAGATTGATCGGGATTCAAAACAACTGTACAAAAACACAGTATTTTTTAATCCCATAGCTTTGGAGCCCCCCATGGCCTCTCTCGCAATCAAAACCACCCTGGAACGCATCGCTGTCTATCAATTCACCCCCGCCCACAGTGCACAGGCGCGCGCCATGCTGGGCTGGAGTGTCGAGGAGCTGTCCCGCCAATCCGGCGTCTCGGTCCAGGCCATCCGCCGCTTCGAGGCTGGCGGCGAGTTGCTCGATGTCACTCGCCTGGCCCTGGCCTTTCGCCTGGAGGCCGAGGGCCTGGTGTTTTTCCCCGGCTTCGCACCGGGGCGAGGCATGAACATCAAGGGTGCGACGCCGGATCCGATGGGGCGCTCCGATTACGCCATGATTGAATAACGCCAATCCTGTGAGTGCTAGGCGATACCGGCCTGGTCCTGGTATGCCGTGGGTTCCACGTCCAGCCACCAGGCGCGGCCACGTTGCGGCTGCGTCAGGGTGAATGCTTCGCCCATTTGCGGCGTGGCAATGTAAACATTACGCTCCCAGGCCAGGGCCAGGATGCGATCGAAAGGTTCATACCAGGCATGCATCGCCAGGTCGAACGTACCGTTGTGGATCGGCAGCAGCCAACGGCCCTTGAGATCGATATGGGCCTGCAGGGTCTGCTCCGGCTGCATGTGGACGTGGGGCCAATCGACGTTATAGGCGCCAGTTTCCATCAGCGTCAGGTCAAAGGGGCCATATCGCTCGCCGATGCGTTTGAAACCCTCGAAGTAGCCGGTGTCGCCGCTGAAGAAAATTCGCGTGGCGCCGTCGATCATCACCCACGAGGCCCACAAGGTGCTGTTGCTGTCGAACAGGCCACGTCCGGAAAAGTGCTGGGAGGGCGTGGCAACGAACTCGATACCGTCCACCTCGGTACCTTGCCACCAATCGAGCTGACGCACCTTGCTGGCGTCGACGCCCCATTTGATCAGGGTGTCGCCCACGCCCAGGGGCGCCAGGAAGTGGCGGGTCTTGCCCGCCAGATTGAGGATGGCCTGATAATCGAGGTGGTCGTAATGATCGTGGGAAAGAATCACCGCTTCGATCGGCGGCAATTCTTCCAGGCTGATGGGCGGCTGATGAAAACGCTTAGGGCCGGCCCATTGCACGGGTGAGGCGCGGTCGGCGAACACCGGGTCCGTCAGCCAGAATTTATCCCGCAGCTTGAGCAATACGGTGGAATGACCGAGACGGAATACGCTGTTGTTCGGCGCCGCCAGCAGCGCAGCGCGCGTCAGCGCTTGAACCTCGATGGCGCCGGAAGGCCGAGTGGTGCGCGGCTTGTGGAAGATCATGTTCCAGATGATGCGCAGGGTGGTGCCAAAACCTTCCCGAGGCGTGAAGGCATGATTGCGGTACTTGCCCTGTTCATGCCGGGATGCGTCATGGGTGGACGGATTGTCGGTCGAAAGAGAAGGAATGGTCATGGTGCGATAACTCCAGGGACGTCGTCGCAATTGCGCTTCGCCGTTGTGGCACGCTGGATGGCCGTTGCATGCACGCTCAGCCGCTTGACTCAAAAAACTACACCGCTCGGTGTAGTTTCTAGATTGCATGAATCCCGGGAGCAAGTAAACTGCCGAGTGTAAGTACTCTCATCTCACCGACGAATTGCCCATGACCGTACCGCAGCGCCTTACCGAGCGAAAACGCGAAGCCATTCTCCAGGCGGCGATTGCTGAATTCCGTAGCAGCGGTTTCGAGGTCACCAGCATGGACAAGATCGCGGCGACTGCCGGCGTATCAAAGCGCACGGTGTATAACCATTTTCCGAGCAAGGAAGAATTGTTTGCCGAAATTCTGAATCGGTTATGGAACAGCATTACCGCAGAACAGGATCTGTCCTACAGCCCGCTGAAGCCGCTACGGGAGCAGCTGCAAACGTTGCTGCAAGCCAAACTGCACATGCTGGCGGACGAGAACTTTCTCGACCTGGCGCGCATCGCCATCGCCGCAACCATCCACTCTCCCGAGCGAGCCCAGGACATGGTGTCGCGCATGGGCCAGCGGGAAGAAGGCCTGACGGCCTGGATTCGCCAAGCCCAGGCCGATGGTCGGTTGAAACCCGTGGAACCGGCATTTGCCGCCCAGCAAATGCATGGGCTGCTCAAGACGTTCGCCTTCTGGCCGCAGGTTTCGATGGGGCAACCCAGCCTCACCCAGGATGAGCAGACTCAGGTGATCGAATCGGCCCTCGACATGTTCCTGAGCCGCTACCAGGCCTGATCAACAAGTCCTGGCATGAAGGGCTATTGCACCGGCGGGTTATGCACGACCTTCTGGTGCATTTCAGTGGTCAAGTTGTCGATGCGCTCAGTCAATGCCTTGGTCATTTCCGTCAGGCGGGTGTTCTGCTCCAACAATTCGAGCAACTGCGCGGTGTTCTGCGCGGCCTGGGCCTGGCGCTCGCTGTTGGCGATGGCCAAGGCTTCACGATGCTGAGCATCGGCTTCCGCCTGGGCTTTGTCCCGGGCGGCCTGGCGCGTTTGCGCCAGCAGAATCAGCGGCGCGGCATAAGCCGCCTGCAGGCTGAACGCCAGGTTCAGCAAGATGAACGGGTAAGCATCGAAATGAAAAACGCCCAACAGGTTCAGGCTGATCCATATCAACACGATCAAGGTTTGCGCGCCGAGGAACATCGGCGTCCCGAAAAAACGCGCGAACGCCTCGGCCCTCAGCGCAAAGCGGTCATTGCCAAAGGTCGGGCCCAGATGCGCGTGAGGGCGATGAAAACGCAAGTGGTCAACGGGTGCGGCGGGGGTGGGTTGGGAAGACTTCGTCATCGTGATGTTCTCTGCCAAGGGCTGGTGCTCGAGGCACTATAACCGTTGGCGGACCGTCATCCATTGCGTCATGCATACCCTGCCCTTAAAAGTCAGCGCCCGCGCAAATGGCGCCCCAGCTCATCGAACAAGGTCACCACCGAGCGCAAGGCCCGGCAGTCGGGGCGGGTCAGGAGCCACAGGGCTGTGTCATACCCCTCCAGCGGTTCGCCAAGGGGCATCAGGCCCTGGTGTTCATCGATCAGAAAGTCCGGCAGCGCCGCCACACCCAAGCCGGCTCGCACCAGTTCGGTGACAGAGAGCATGCTGTTGCAGCGATAGGCGGGCACCACGCCGGGCAGATGCTGGCGGCGCCAGGCCACGGAGGGGTGATCCGGGAGGAAATCGTCCGGTGCGATCCAGGTCATGGAAGCCAGGTCATTTGCATTCGCCGAGCGCAGGTAGGTGGCGCTGGCGCATACCCGGTAAGCCACACTGCCCAGATTTCGACCGACCAGGTGTTCCGGCGGCGTACGGGTCAGGCGCAACGCAATGTCGGCATCGCGGCGGCTCAGGTTGGCGAAGTCGTTCGAGGTGCTCAGCTCAAGGGTCAACGCCGGATAAGCGGGCATGAAGCGCGCCAGCGCAGGCAGCAGCAACGCTTGCAGGACCGAGTCGCTGCACGTCAGGCGTACCGTCCCGCTGATGACCTCGCCGCCCTGCTCCACCCCCACCCGCGCCGCCTCCAAGGCCTGCTCGGCGCGCTCGGCTTGTTCGGCCAGTGCCTGGGCCAGGCTCGTGGGTAAGTACCCGGAACGGTTTTTTTCGAACAAGGGCTGGCCCAGGGCCGCTTCCAGCCGACGTACCGACCGAAACACCGTAGACACGTCCACCTGCAACAGCCGGGCGGCCCGGGCCAGCGAGCCGCCACGGACCAGTGCGAGGATCAGGGACAGGTCGGGATAGTCCAGACGATAGTGCGGCGCTGCATTGATCACTTGGGTAAACGCCAATATTGATTGCGTGAGCGCCAATTTATAGTGGCGACCAGGAATCAACAAGCGGCGAGTCTCTCATGGAAAAACGGCATCCCTTGAACATTGCCCTGGTCGGCGATTACGACCCACGAATCACCGCCCATCGGGCGATCCCCCTTGCTCTGGACCTGATCGCCAGGCAAACCGGCCTGGACATTCGTTTCCATTGGCTGGCGACCGAGTTTATTGTCGACGACACGATGCTCAATGATTTCGACGGTGTCTGGTGCGTACCCGGCAGCCCCTACCGGAACGAAGAGGGTGCGTTGCGAGCCATTCGCTTTGCCCGCGAACAGCGTCGTCCTTTCCTCGGTACGTGTGGCGGTTTTCAACACGCGGTGCTGGAATATGCCCGGAACGTGCTGGGTTGGACAAACGCGGCCCATGGCGAAACTTCCCCCGAGGCCGAGCGGGCAGTATTGACGCCGTTGAGCTGTGCCTTGATTGAAACCATCGACAGCCTTCAACTCGACGCGGGTTCACTGATTGCCAAGGCTTATGGCCGCCAGATGGTATTCGAGGGCTACCATTGCCGCTTCGGGATCAATCCAAATTTCGAAAAAGATCTGCTGAGCCAACGCCTGCAAGTCGTTGCCAAAGATGGGGCAGGCGACTTGCGAGCGGTGGAGCTACGTGATCATCCGTTCTTTGTCGCGACATTGTTCCAGCCTGAACGAGCCGCTTTGGAAGGGCGAGTACCCGCGCTGGTCAGTGCTTTTATTCAAGCCAGCCTGAATACGACAGCCTGCTAAGCCCTGACCAGAAGTCCCATGCCGGACTGTCCCGGACGTTAGCGCACCACGACTTTTTCATCAGGAAGCGGGAGCAATGCTGCCGCGCGTTTTTGCCAACGTTCCTTGTAGCTGGGCGTTGAGGTTTCGTTGTTGCCATCTACCAGGATCACGACTGTGCCTTTACGGCAGGTGACAAAGACCCGCTGCACCCCTACCGCTCGTCCACCGTCCTCGATAATGGCGTGGGCGACCCGGTCCTGGGTATCGCTGCCGATGAAACTTCCTGCACAAGTGAACGATTGTGCGCCTGCCTGTTGGGCGGACGCGGAAATGAACAACGCCGCGGCCCAGAGATTGATTTTCCTCATCGCTGCATATTCCTTTTTCAGCGGTTAATCCAATGACACCGCGCACACGTTAGTGAGCGCGGCCAAGCGCGACAATCGGACAACTCTGTGTTGAGAATAGGAAAGTGCAATGTCGATTGAGGGACTTTTCATTCACTCGGGGACTTCGGCCTCCACCAACTGCCGCACCGCCACGATTTCCGGCAGGTCGCTGCGGGCCATGTACACCCGCAAAGGTTCGCAAAGGTTGATCCGGTCATCGATGTGCTGGTCCAGCAGCAACTGGATCCGCTCGCGCTTGAGGGCCATGGTGCCGTCCGCCACGGGAGCCCAGACAAATTCGCAGGTGGGAATGATGCCGTCGTCGGCCACGTCCATGCCGAAGGCGTCTTCGCTGAAACGTACGATGTATTGGCCGGTCTTGCGGTTCAGCCCGACAAAACCCTTGAGCTGGTCGGCGGCCTGGCAGATGAATGTCGAAGTGGTGCGCATGGTAAACCTCATGGATACGTCCCTCAGGACGTCAGATCGATGGTTTACACGCAGGGCAAGCGGACACAGGATTTAAGGTCTCCCTCTGCCGGGGAAACTGATGCGGCAAGGGTACTGCAAAGCGGCCTGGAGATGCGTGGGAAAAATCTTCTTTGCACAAATTTATGTCGGTATGGCGATAGCGCCGACAGCGTTCAGTTGCTAAAAGATAGTTTTTTGCACACCTACGAAAGGATTTCGAGCATGCCTGTCACCTTCACCCGCACTGCCTTGATGCTGAGCCTGTTGCTCGGCCTCGGCCAGACCCAAGCGTCCGAAGCCCCGAGCCCCAAGGCCCTGGCAGCCCTCCAGGGCATTCCGCACCCGGCGGTCATCGCCCACCGCGGCGCCTCGTTCGACGCGCCGGAATCCACCGCTGCCGCCTACAAGCTGGCCCGCGACCTGGGCGCCGACTACCTGGAACTGGACCTACAACGCAGCAAGGACGGTGTGTTGTTCGTCCTGCATGACGACAGCCTGCTGCGCACCACGGACGTCGCGATCAAGTTTCCCGAGCGCAAGGACAGCACCGCCAACCAGTTCACCATGGCGGAACTCAAAACCCTCGATGCCGGCAGTTGGTTCAACACCGCTTACCCGGACCGCGCGCGCCCTTCGTTCGTGGGCCTGAAAATCCTGACCCTCGACGAAGTGATCAACATTGCCGAAGGCAACCCACAGCAAAAACCCGGGCTGTACATCGAAACCAAGGAGCCGAAGCTGTTCCCCGGCATCGAGCGCGACCTGAAGGACAAATTGCAGGACCGCGGCTGGCTGAGTCCGGCCGGGTCGAAACTGGCCAAGCGCGCCACGGGTGTCGGCCAGGGCAAAGGCAAAGTGGTGTTGCAGACCTTTGAAAAGAGCAGCCTCGAACTGCTGCACAAAGAGATGCCGAAGGTGCCGAAGATCCTGCTGTTGTGGGTGGGCGAAGGCAACATCGAGCCCAAGTCCAAGGTGCCTTTTGCCGAGTCCGGCGAAACGGACAAGGCCGTCTATTACGCCAAGCAGGAACCCAAGGACAAGGCTGAATTCGAAAAATGGATTCAGTACGCCAAGGCCCAGGGCGCCATTGGTACTGGGCCGTCCGCGGCGTTGACCTATGGCGGCAGCCAGAGTTACGCGGACCTGGTGCAACCGTGGATGAACCAGTACACCCATGACCAGGGTTTGCTGGTGCATGTCTACACTGTGGATGAGCCGGTGGACTTCAAGAAAGTGATGAATGCCGGCGTCGATGGCATTTTCACCAATCGGGCCAGTGAGTTGCTCAAGTACCTCAAGCGTCCCGAAACAGGCAGTGTGGCGCAACTATTGGAGAAGAACGGTTACTGAGGAATCAGGGCCGGATCGGTGCAGTCGCTGCAAGTTTTCCGAATTAAGGGTGAATTAAGTTGCCACAGATAATCTGAGCCCACTTAAACGAATCACCCTTTAACGACACCAAGGAAAGACTTATGAAAACTTTGACTGCCCTGTTCACCGCTGCTGCCCTGACCCTGACTGCCGGCCTGGCCCAGGCGGATGTCCGCATCGATCAGATTCCTCAATTGGTCAAGGAAGGCAAGATCAAGTCCCTTGAATCGATGAACGAAGAAGCCCTGAAGTTGCACCCGGGCGCCACCATCACCGACACCGACCTGGATAACCACTTCAACGGTTATGAATATGAAGTTGAACTGAAAATGGCCGATGGCACAGAGTGGGATGTAGACTTTGACGCCACTACCGGCAAAGTTCTGAGCGACAAACTAGACCGTTAATTGGTCACTAAAATGAGCCGCGCAACCTTAGGGATGCGCGGCTTTTTTACATCTATCGACAACTACCGCGAACGACCGTCAGGCACTCAACCGCGCTGTCACTTCATTCAACTGTCCCGACAAGCCGTGCAAATCCCGACTGGCCGCTTCGGTGCGCTGCACGTTGTCCAGGTTAGTGCTGGCGATGCAGGTGATTTCGGTGAGGTTGCGCGAGATGTCTTCGGCCACGGAGGTCTGCTCTTCGGCTGCGGTGGCGATCTGGCGGTTCATGTCGCGAATCGCTTCGACAGCCTGGGTGATGCGTTCAAGCATCACACCGGCCTGGGTCACTTGCTCCACACTTTCTTCGCTGCGCGACTGCCCACTCTCAATGGCGTGAGCGGCGTCCACTGCCCCCGTTTGTACCGTCTGGATAATCTGGTTGATCTCGATGATCGACGAAGCCGTGCGTTGGGCCAGGCTGCGGACCTCATCGGCGACCACCGCGAAACCGCGCCCCGCCTCCCCGGCCCGCGCGGCTTCGATGGCAGCATTGAGGGCCAACAGGTTGGTCTGTTCGGCGATCCCGCGGATCACCTCCAACACCTTGCCGATGCGCCCGCTGTCGGTTTCCAACTGACGGATGACCGTGGCCGTGTTGGCGATCTCGCCGCGCATCCGGGTGATGGTGTGGATGGTCCCCTGCATGACCTTCTCGCCCTGTTGCGCCGATTGATCAGCGTCATCGGCTGCCCGCGCCGCGTCGGCGGCATGACGGGCCACTTCCTGGGCCGTGGCGGACATTTCGTTCATCGCCGTCGCCACCTGATCGGTGCGTTCGAATTGCTCGCTGGTGCCCTGGCTCATCAGGCTGGCGATGGCATTGAGCTCACCGCTGGCGCTGTCCAGTTCCGTGGCACTGCGTTGCAGGCGGTTAAAGGTTTCGGCGAGGAAATCGCGCAATGTATTGGCCGCTACCGCCAGGTTGCCCAGCTCATCCTGACGGTTACTCGTCACACGCTCGGCGAAACGCCCATGACTGAGTCGGGTCACGTAGTCGATCAGGTTACGGATCGGTTGAACCAGGTTGCGATTGACCAGCCACAGGCTGAACAACCCGATCAGCACGCCCGACACCAGCATGATCACGGTGCCCAGCATGATCGTGCGATCGGCACCGGCGCTGATCAGCGTCGATTGCTCGGTGCCCAGCTTGCGCAACTCCACCACCAGCGCACTCATTTGCTCACTGGCCGCGCGGTCCACGCCCTTGACCGCCGCATCGCCCGCCGCCGCATCGCCACCGGAGGCGACAAATGCGTCACGGCCCTTTTGATAGGCGACGCCCAACTGACGATGCTCATCGCGCAGGGCCTCGATGCGCGTCTTGATTGCTGCCGGCACACCTTCACGCCCGCTTAATTGGCCAAGGATGTCTTGGACATCACGCTGACGCTCCTCGAACTGCTTCCAGTATTTATCCAGGTCCGCCGGTTGCTTGCCGCGCAGCAAGACGTTTTTCCATTCCTGCACCTGCACCTTGAACTGCAGGTTGGCCTCGTCGATCAACTGCGAAGCACGCAACGGTCCATCGATCAGGTTGCGATAGTTCTGGACACCATTGGAAAGGAAATGAAAGGACGCCAGGGCGATCAGCAACATCGCCAGCAGGCTGCCACTCAACAGAGCGAGAATCTGCGCTCGAAGGGATTTTTGTAGAATCATGGGGAGCAATCTCTAAGCAAGAACAACAGGAACGACGTCCCGACCTCCATGTCCGCAACACACCGCGTCGCAACCCGAATACGGGGGGGAATATGCACATACCATCGGCCTGCCTGGGGCATTCTTGAGCCGTGGCGACTGCCGGTAGCGCCAGCTTGGCGGCGCGAATGGAACTGTCACAAAACCATCAAGAAAGCTTGCGAAGATGGCGTTCAAGTGAACCTGTAGCCGCGACAGGCACTTCCCGCCAGCGAGACTTCATGAACCACAGCATCGATCAAAGCCACCGCGATCCGGATCTGTTCGGCCTGCTTTACGGTTTTCGTTTCCGCCCCGGCGAGCGCGGGCAAGAAATTGATTCGGCCCAGGCCTTACAAAGCCTGCAGCGCCCACAGGACACGGATGAGTTCCTCTGGCTGCACCTGAACCTGGCCCATGCGGCGTGCGAGCGCTGGATGAAAAGTCACCTGGCCCTGCCCCAGGAGTTTTTCGAAGCCTTGCACGAAGGCTCGCGCTCGACCCGCATCGAGCATGTCGACTCGGCGTTGCTGGCCGTGGTGAACGATGTCGTGTTCAACCTCAGCAACCTGGTGTCCTCGGATGTCTCCACCTTGTGGGTTTGCGTGCACAGTCGATTGATCGTCAGCGCGCGCCTGCAACCTTTGCACTCGGTCGACAAGCTGCGCTCGTCGGTAAAGGCCGGCGAGTGCTTTCGCTCGCCGGTGGAATTGCTCGTGCACTTGCTGCGCGACCAGGGCGAAGTGCTGACCCAGATCGTGCGCAAGACCAGCCTGAGCGTCGACCAGGTCGAAGATCAGTTGCTGTCCTCGCGGCTGTCCACCAACCGCGCCGAGCTGGGCAGCAACCGCCGGGTACTGGTGCGCCTGCAGCGCTTGCTGGCCCTGGAGCCGGGTTCGTTGCTACGTCTGCTCAACCGCCCGCCGCAATGGTTGCAGAAAGAAGACGTCAAGGAGCTGCGCAAATCCACCGAGGAATTCGCCCTGATCATCAACGACCTCACCGCGTTGAGCGAACGGATCAAGCTGCTCCAGGAAGAAATCGCCGCCAACCTCAACGAACAAAGCAACCGCACCCTGTTCACCCTGACGGTGGTCACGGTATTGGCGTTGCCCATCAACATCATTGCCGGTTTCTTCGGCATGAACGTCGGCGGCGTGCCGCTGGCCGGCGATCCCGAGGGCTTCTGGATCCTGGTGGCGCTGGTCGCCACCTTCACGCTGATTGCCGGCCGCTGGGCATTTCGCAAGCGAGGTGACTATTGAACATGACGTGTCTAGACAATCCCTTTTGTCGCCCCGACGGGATTTAAAAGTCTTTTTGTCATTTCCCCTGGGGTATCCTGCCCAGGCTTTGTAAAAGCGCGGATCTACCAGATCTAATCCACAGACTTTGCGAGGAGCGCGATATGCACGAGATCCCTAATCTCCCCTTCCCAAGCCTGCACGACACTGAGCAGACGACCACGCTACAAGCCGGAGGGCAACCAGACGCCCAGCAACCCGAGCCCAAAGAAGCCACTGAACGCCGCCAGGCCGACAGCGAAGACTGATTGACCCGCACCACCAGACCGTGTGGAAAGCGCTAAGATGCGCTTTCCACACTGCCTGAATCCCGAGCCATCCATGACCGATGACACCCCTCCCTACAGCGAAACCCAGGCCAGCGTGCTGATCGGCACTGCCGAAAAAATGGTCGAGATCTGGACCCGCCTTCCTGCCGAGAAACAAGCGGCCCTGCTGGCGCGCTTTGGCAGCGAAGAAAACGCCATCGCCGCACTGGTCACTACACGCCTGGTCAGCGACCAAAACGACAGCTGAGCCACCATTGGGCAAATAGTTTTACTTTTCCCCGCCCTGAGCCCACGGTCGCCGTTATCATAAGCAGCCTATCTATCCTGCTGCTCCGTGGACCTTTACCCCATGTCAGATTCCCAGCGCCCCCTGGCGGTCACGCTGCAAGTCGTTTCCATCGTCCTGTTCACCTTCATCGGCTACCTCAATATCGGCATTCCCCTGGCCGTGCTGCCCGGGTTCGTCCACGGCGAACTGGGCTTCGGCGCGGTGATCGCCGGGTTGGTGATCAGCGTGCAATACCTGGCCACCCTGCTCAGCCGCCCTTATGCAGGGCGAATCATCGATAACCTGGGAAGCAAGCGCGCGGTGATGTTCGGCCTCGCCGGCTGCGGGCTGAGCGGTGTGTTCATGCTGGTGTCTGCCTTTACGCCCCACCTGCCCACGTTCAGCCTGATCAGCCTGCTGATCGGGCGCCTGGTGCTCGGCAGCGCGGAAAGCCTGGTGGGCTCCGGTTCGATTGGCTGGGGCATCGGCCGGGTCGGCGCGGCGAATACCGCCAAGGTGATTTCCTGGAACGGTATCGCCAGTTACGGCGCGCTGGCGATTGGCGCACCGCTGGGGGTGTGGCTGGTCAATGCGCTAGGGCTGTGGAGCATGGGCGTGAGCATCATCTTGCTCGGTTTACTGGGGTTGGCATTGGCCTGGCGCAAAACCGCCGCGCCCATCGTCACTGGCGAACGCCTGCCGTTCATGCACGTGCTGGGGCGTGTGCTGCCACACGGCTGCGGCCTGGCCCTGGGTTCCATCGGGTTTGGCACCATCGCGACCTTCATCACCCTGTATTACGCCACGCAACACTGGGACAACGCCGTGCTGTGCCTGAGCCTGTTCGGCGCCAGCTTCATCGGCGCGCGCCTGCTGTTCGGCAACCTGATCAACCGTCTGGGCGGCTTTCGTGTGGCGATTGCCTGCCTGTCGGTGGAAACCCTGGGCCTGTTGCTGTTGTGGCTCGCACCGGATGCCCACTGGGCCCTGGCGGGCGCGGCGTTGAGCGGTTTCGGCTTCTCCCTGGTGTTTCCGGCGCTGGGCGTGGAAGCGGTCAACCTGGTGCCGGCCTCCAGCCGCGGGGCGGCGGTGGGCGCTTATTCACTGTTCATTGATTTGTCGCTGGGGATCACCGGACCGCTGGCCGGTGCGATTGCCGCGGGCTTCGGTTTTGCCTCGATCTTTCTGTTCGCCGCCCTCGCCGCCCTGGGCGGGTTGGCACTGAGCGTCTACCTGTACCGACAGGCGCCGAGGCATCGCCAGGAACGGGAGAAAAGCTAGAAGTCCACCTTGCCGCGCCCGGCCTTGATCGAGCCGCGCTTGGTCTTGGATTCCAGGCGACGCTTTTTCGAACCCAGGGTCGGTTTGGTCGGACGGCGCTTCTTTTCGACCTTGGTGGCGCTGAGGATCAGTTCGGTCAGGCGCTCCAGGGCATCGGCCCGGTTCTGTTCCTGCGTGCGGTACTGCTGGGCCTTGATGATCAATACACCATCGCTGGTAATGCGACTGTCGCGCAGGACCAGCAGCCGCTCCTTGTAGAACTCGGGCAACGACGAGGCCGGGATGTCGAAGCGCAAATGCACGGCGCTGGAGACCTTGTTGACGTTCTGCCCCCCCGCCCCTTGGGCACGGATGGCCGTCAGCTCGATCTCGGCGTCCGGGATGTGCACGGTGTTGGAAATCGCCAGCATGGGAAAAGGGTCCGCTATCAGGACCCACAGGATACCGCGAATCTCCCAGACAGCTCCCTGTGGGAGCGGTGGCGAACACAAATTCTATGAACACTGAAGATCCAATGTGGGAGCGAGCTTGCTCGCGATGGCGGCGGATCAGCAGCATTGATGTTGACTGACACACTGCTATCGCGAGCAAGCTCGCTCCCACAGGGGGCAGGTGTTGTCTTGCCTGAAACGACAAACCCGGCACTTGGCCGGGTTTGTTGTATTTCAGGCTTGCTTACTTGGTGGCAGCCGCCACCGCCAGTTCATGCCGGGCACTGCGCTTGTTCTTGATCCAATAGCACACAGCCATGAACACCACCCACACCGGAATCGCATAGACCGATATCTGGATGCCGGGGATCAACAACATCACGCCCAGGATGAACACCACGAACGCCAGGCAGATGTAGTTGCCGTACGGGTACCACAGCGCCTTGAACAGCGGCGTCTGGCGGGTCTGGTTCATGTGCTGGCGGAACTTGAAGTGCGAGTAGCTGATCATCGCCCAGTTGATCACCAAGGTCGCGACCACCAGCGACATCAGCAACTCCAGCGCATGTTGCGGGACCAGGTAGTTCAACAGCACCGCCACCAGCGTGACCGCCGCCGACGCGAGGATCGAGCGCACCGGCACGCCGCGTTTGTCGATCTTGGACAAGGCCTTGGGCGCATCGCCCTGCTCGGCCATGCCCAGCAACATGCGGCTGTTGCAATAGGTGCCGCTGTTGTACACCGACAGCGCGGCGGTCAGCACCACGAAGTTGAGGATATGTGCCGCGGTGTTGCTGCCCAGCATCGAGAACACCTGCACGAACGGGCTGCCGCTGTAGGCATCGCCGGAAGCGTTGAGCGTGGTCAGCAGGCTGTCCCAAGGGGTCAGGGACAACAGCACCACGAGGGCGCCGATGTAGAAAATCAGGATCCGGTAGATCACCTGGTTGATGGCCTTGGGGATCACGGTTTTCGGTTTGTCGGCCTCGGCGGCGGTGAAACCGAGCATTTCCAGGCCACCGAAGGAGAACATGATGATCGCCATGGCCATCACCAGCCCGCTGACCCCATTGGGGAAGAACCCGCCGTGGGACCACAGGTTGGTCACCGACGCTTGCGGCCCGCCATGACCGCTGACCAGCAGATAGCTGCCCAGGGCAATCATGCCGACAATCGCCACGACCTTGATGATCGCGAACCAGAACTCGGCCTCGCCGAAGACTTTGACGTTGGCCAGGTTGATGGCATTGATCAGAATGAAAAATGCCGCCGCCGAGACCCAGGTCGGAATGTCCGGGGCCCAGTAATGGATGTACTTGCCGACTGCAGTCAGCTCGGACATGCCCACCAGGATGTAGAGAATCCAGCAGTTCCAACCCGACAGGAAGCCGGCGAAACCACCCCAGTACTTATGGGCAAAGTGGCTGAAGGAACCGGCCACCGGCTCTTCGACGATCATTTCACCCAGCTGGCGCATGATCATGAAGGCGATGAAGCCGCAGATGGCGTAGCCCAGGATCATCGACGGGCCGGCTGATTTCAGCACCCCCGCCGAACCGAGGAACAGGCCGGTGCCGATCGCGCCACCGAGGGCGATCAGTTGAATGTGGCGATTTTTCAGGCCGCGTTTCAGCTCGCCCGAATGCGTATTTTCTACAACGGTCATGCGTCACCTATTTGTTTTTATCTGTGACGAAATCGGACCCGACACGCTTGTGGCGTGGCGGAGTGAACAAGGCGGATAACCTTGAAAGTGCGTGGGTACGCGAAGGGTCACAGTAAAACGCGGCGCATTGTACACTGCAGGCCCCCTGCTGCCAGACACCAACGGATCAGCGTCTCCCCTCGCACTTGAGGTCTGGCGCGCATCTGACCTTTCCCGTTAGCTTGAAACAAGCGCTGCGAAGTCTCAAAAAACGCGTCAAGCCGGTCCACTCGGCAGCTTTTTCTTACAGCTCTCCTAAACGCCGATACCGGTTAGCTCGAACGGCCAAAATCGTCAGCCTTCCTTTACAACGCGTAACGCAGACTTTCCACGCAGGAAATTTCCGACGGTCGACTGCAAATTGACGGTAGGTAGCTACCTATTGAAAAAAACACCCAGACGGCTGTTTTTGAATGAGTAATGCCGCCACTGAAAATGGAACAAAAAGTTCAAACAAAAAAAATAAAATTATTTTTTTGCAATCCAAAAATCCCTCGACTAGGTTTTCAGCGACTTGCCAAGGCATCGTGCCGACAAGTTCTGCGGTGCCGATGCCGGCCTGTTTCCACTCGCCGAATCGAGCCGCATATTTCCGTAAAAGTCATCTAGGAGATTCACTATGCAAGCACTGGACAAAGACTTGGAAACTGAACTGCAACTGGACGAATGGTTTGAAGCGCCAACCCATGAAGCCGCCGTTGAAATGATGCAGGCTGACGCCGTCGTTCCATTTGGCACGGCGATGTGGCCTCTGTAGGCACCGCCCGGCGGAGGCGATCCGGCCGGTCGACTCCGCCACTTTTGCCGGTTGCCAGGGGCGTTTAATGAACTTGTCAGGGAAGAATAAGCATGGACACACAACGAGCCATCTCACATTTCCTTTACTACCTCGAACACCATCCCGCCCTGGCCGGCATCCAGCCCGCCAAGGTGTTGCTCGGCCATACCGCTGACTACGAAGCGCTCATCGGCGCCATCGCCGAACAGGCGGGCAGCGGCTCGCCCTTCCGGTTCAGCGCCATGCGCCTGGACCTCGAACCCACGGAGCGCCTGTCCAAGGCCATTGCCGACAGCGATCTGTATATTTTCTTCTACGATTCTTCCACCCTGCCCAACCCTCGCCCCGACGGCCCGGACTTTGTCCGCGCATTGCAAGGCGTGATGGCCGACAACTGGAAGAAATCGCTGCTGTTCAAGGACTACGGCGACTACTTCTACGACACCTTCAGCGTGATTCCCCAGCGTATCGCCGGGCTCAACAGCCACCTGATCCGGCGCATGTCCCAGGCGACGACCCTGAGCTTCCAGGATGACCACGGTTCGTATTTCGACACTGCCTTGGGCGGTGTGAAGAAATGGACCGACATCAACGGCCTCGGCAACTACGACCTGGCCCCCGGCGAAATCGCCACCCACAGCGACACCATCAATGGCCGAGTGAATTTTGTCGGCACCTTCCTGAGCACCATCCCGTTCGCGCGCAAATACGGCGTGCTGCAATCGCCGCTGGAGCTGTGGATCGAAGACTCCACCATCCAGAAAATCGCCACCGACGTGCCGGGCCTGGAGCACGACTTCAACAAATACCTGGACGCCAACCCGTCCAACCGCCGCATCGAGGAACTGGGGATCGGCACCAACGAAGGGGTCAAGAGCCTGTACGCCCGCAATGCCGGTTTCGAGGAGCGCCATTGCGGCCTGCACCTGGGGCTCGGTGGCGGAGCCAAGGGCAGCCATCACCTGGATCTGATTTTCGAGAAAGGGGTGTTGGCGCTGGATAATGAGCCGATGTTCGATGGGCGGTTTGTGCTTTAGGGGTGGCTGTGAGGCTACTGGCCTCTTCGCGAGCAGGCTCGCTCCCACAGTTGATCTTTAGTGAATGGGAGATGTGTGTTCGGCGCCGTTCCATTGTGGGAGCGAGCATGCTCGCGATAGCGGTCTGCTTGAAAAGGTGATGTTGACTGGACCGCCGCCATCGCGAGCAAGCTCGCTCCCACAGAAGATCTGAGCCAGGTGCCTAATCTGTGAACCTCTTCATTCAACTGTGGGAGCGAGCCTGCTCGCGATGACGGACGCACCGACACCGCATCAATTAAAGCCAGGCAAAAAAAAGCCAACTCGAAAGTTGGCTTTTTTTTCATGGGCGCTCGCCGATCACTCCGGCTTACGACGCCCAAACCCCGGACGCTGCCCCGAACCTGCCGGCGCACCACGGCGTTTACCCGAGGGTGCATCGCGATCGGCCAGGACGATGCCCGGGCGTTTTTTCGGCGCCGGCTTAGCCGGACGCTTGGTGTCGGCCGGACGATCGGCGACTGGCGTACCGCGGCCAGCCGGAGCACCGCGCCCTTCACCCCTTTCAGTCCGACCGTTGGCCGGACGCGGCGTGCGTGGACCACGCTCGCCGTCCTGACGAGGCGCAGGCTTGCGGGCCGGGCGTTCACCTTCGATCTGCGGCTCGCGCGAAGGACGCGGCCCAGTCGGCGCGCCTTCGGCAGCCGGACGCAGCGTACGCACGCGCTCGGTCTTGCCCATCGGGCGCGAGGATTTACGCTGCATCCGCTCCAGCTTGTCCTTGCTCTTGGCGGTCATCTGCGGCATGGCCACGGGCTTGAGGCCCACTTCGGCTGCCAGGATGTCGACTTCGTACTGGCTCATTTCGCGCCAGCGGCCCATCGGCAAGTCGGAATTGAGGAACACCGGGCCGAAGCGCACGCGCTTGAGGCGGCTGACCACCAGGCCCTGGGATTCCCACAGGCGACGTACTTCACGGTTACGACCTTCCATCACCACGCAGTGGTACCAATGGTTGAAGCCTTCACCGCCGGGCGCCTGCTTGATGTCGGTGAAACGCGCCGGGCCGTCTTCCAGCACAACACCCGCCTTGAGGCGCTCGATCATCTCGTCGTCGACTTCGCCACGCACACGCACGGCGTATTCGCGGTCCATCTCGTAGGACGGGTGCATCAAGCGGTTGGCCAGTTCACCGTCGGTGGTGAACATCAGCAAACCGGTGGTGTTGATGTCCAGGCGACCGATGTTGATCCAGCGGCCTTCTTTCGGACGCGGCATCTTGTCGAACACGGTCGGACGGCCTTCCGGGTCGTCACGGGTGCAGATCTCGCCGTCGGGCTTGTTGTACATGATCACGCGGCGCACCGTTTCGGCGGCCTCTTCGCGCTTGATCACCTTGCCATCGATGGTGATGGCGTCGTGCATGTCGACACGCAGGCCCAAGGTGGCATCTTTGCCATTGACCTTGATCCGGCCCTGGGTGATCCAGGCTTCCACGTCGCGGCGCGAACCGACGCCGATACGGGCGAGGACTTTTTGCAGCTTCTCGCCTGCTGGGCCGATTTCCTGGCTGTCGTTCTGGTCTTGGTCTTTCATTCTGGGCACCTCCCGGTGTGGTCGAGCCAGGCTTGGCCTGACGCTTTGAAAACGGGTCTTCGACGAAGGGATCGCCAAAGGGTCGCGAATCATACGCTCGTTGAGGCGATTGCGCATCAGAGACTAGCTGATCGACGAACGCCCGGCGCTTTTTCCGCCGACCGGTGGCGCCCGACGCACCGCACGACTTAATGAGGGCTCCCACAGGGGATGGCGGTGGATCAGCCAGTGTTTCCAAACCAGTCGGATCAATCGTCGAACTGGCGCCGTTCGTTCTCGATCGCTTCGGCCAAGGCCCGGGCTTCGGCTTCTTCGTCACTCAGTTCGGGTTCCGGCGGCTGGAGGGCGGCGACGGCGGCCAGCAGCTTTTCCCGGGCTTGGGCAACGCCGAGGATGTCCTCTTCCGGTTCCGGTTCCGCTTCCGGTTCCGCTTCTGGCTCTGGCTCTGGCTCTGGCTCCGCCTCGCTGTCAGGCTCCGGCAACTCATCCGTCTCGCTTTCTGGCCCCGGCCCCTCACGCAGCAGGTCGTCGAAATCGGTCTTCAAGCCCTCCTCCATGGTGTCCAGCTCCAGCAACAACGAGTGGAAACTGGTCTCTTCCTTCGGCTCCTCAGGCTCGGCACTGGCGTCGGCCAGTTCCTGCAGGCCCTGGGGCACCGGGGCGTCGTCGAATTCCAGCATCGGTTCCGGTTCCAGCTCCCGCAGTTCGGCCAGCGGCGGCAGGTCATCCAGATTCTTCAGGTTGAAGTGATCGAGAAAGGCCTTGGTGGTGGCGAACATCGCCGGTTTGCCCGGCACATCGCGATAGCCGACGACGCGGATCCACTCGCGCTCCAGCAGCGTCTTGACGATATGGCTGTTGACCGCCACGCCGCGCACATCTTCGATCTCGCCGCGAGTGATCGGCTGGCGGTAGGCAATCAACGCCATGGTTTCGAGCATGGCGCGGGAGTAGCGCTGCGGCCGCTCCTCCCATAGGCGCCCGACCCACGGCGCGAACTTCTCGCGGATCTGCAGGCGATAACCGGACGCCACTTCCTTGAGCTCGAAGGCCCGCCCCTCGCAGGATTTGCCCAACAGCGTCAGGGCTTTCTTGAACACGGCCGGCTCAGGCCGCTCGCCTTCCTCGAAGAGTTCGAACAGGCGCTCCATCGATTGCGGCTTTCCCGAGGCCAACAGGAAAGCTTCAAGCAAGGGGGCCAGCTCGCGGGGTTCAGTCAGATTCATTGATTTGCTCGTTATTCGGCTCGTGCCCGCACGTGGATCGCTGCGAACGGCTCATTCTGCACCAGCTCGACCAAGGATTCCTTGACCAATTCCAGGACCGCCATAAATGTCACGACGACCCCCAAGCGCCCTTCCTCGGCGGTGAACAGCTCGACGAACGGCACGAAGCCACCGCCCTTGAGCCGCTCCAGCACATCGCTCATGCGCTCGCGGGTGGACAGCGCTTCGCGGCTGACCTGGTGACTTTCAAACATATCGCCCCGGCGCAAGACCTCGGCCATGGACATCAGCAACTCTTCCAGGCTCACATCCGGCAGCAACTTGCGCGCCCGCGCCTCGGGGGCATCGAGCTTGGGCACCACCACGTCGCGCCCGACCCGGTCCAAGCCATCGAGGCCTTCGGCTGCGACCTTGAAGCGTTCGTACTCCTGCAAGCGGCGGATCAGCTCGGCCCGCGGGTCGTCCTCTTCCGCTTCGACCTCAGCCGAGCGCGGCAGCAGCATCCGCGACTTGATCTCGGCGAGCATGGCCGCCATCACCAGGTACTCGGCCGCCAGTTCCAGGCGCACCGACTGCATCAGCTCGACATAGCCCATGTACTGGCGGGTAATTTCCGCCACCGGGATGTCGAGGATGTTGATGTTCTGTTTGCGGATCAGGTACAGCAGCAGGTCAAGCGGGCCCTCGAAGGCTTCGAGGAACACTTCCAGCGCATCCGGCGGAATGTACAGGTCCAGGGGCATTTCCATGACCGCCTGGCCATAGACCATGGCGAACGGCAGCTCCTGCTGCGCGCCGGCCTGGCTGTCTGTACGGTCCACGGCGGTTTCCACGGCGGACATTCAGGCCTCGACCATGAACGGCGTCGGATCGCCACAACCGACGCGCACCACCTGGGGCTCGCCATCGGCCAGGTTGATCACCGTGGACGCCGACATGCCGCCGAAACCGCCGTCGATGATCAGGTCCACTTGATGCTCGAGGATCTGGCGCATTTCATAGGGATCGGTCAACGGCTCGGTCTCGCCGGGCATGATCAGCGTCACGCTCATCAGCGGCTCACCCAGTTCCGCCAGCAGCGCCAGGGCAATGGGATGGCTCGGCACCCGCAGGCCGATGGTGCGTTTTTTCGGGTGCAGCAACAGCCGCGGGACTTCTCGCGTGGCATTGAGAATGAAGGTGTACGGCCCCGGCAGATGCGCCTTGAGCAGGCGGAAGGTGCCGGTGTCGATCTTGGCGAACAGGCCCAACTGCGACAGGTCGCTGCAGATGAGCGCGAAGTTGTGCTTGTCGTCCAGTTGACGCAGGCGTCTTACACGCTCCACGGCATTCTTGTCGCCGATCTGGCAACCGATGGCGTAGGACGAGTCGGTGGGATAGACCACCACGCCACCGCCACGAATGATTTCCACGGCCTGTTTGATCAGGCGCGCTTGCGGGTTTTCCGGATGAATCTGGAAAAATTGACTCACGTGTTCTACCTGTTCAGACGGCGGCGGTAACGGGATCATGTTTGAATCTACACCATAGTGGTGGCAGATCTTCCGGCAACGGGCGGTATTCGCCAATCTCGGACCAGCCCCCAGGGCCATGGAAATCACTGCCGGCAGTGACCAGCAGGCCGAACTCACGGGCCAGGATCGCCAGGCTGCCGACCTGCTCGGCAGGCTGATGGCCGTTGACCACCTCAATGGCATGGCCCCCTGCTTGAATATAGTCGGCGACCAGGCGGCGGCGCTTGCTGCGAGTGAAGTCATAATGCCACGGATGTGCCAGGCTGACCCAGGCGCCAGCGGCCCGCAGGGTTTCGACGGTTTCTTCCAGCGTCGGCCAGTGCTGCTTGACGTCCCCCAGCTTGCCGGCCCCCAGCCATTTGCGAAACGCTTCGGCGCGGTCCTTGACGAACCCTTCGCGGATCATCCAGTCGGCAAAGTGTGGCCGGGCCGGAGCGTTGCCGCTGTCGCCCAGTTCCTGCTGGATCTGCCGGGCGCCTTCCAGCGCACCGGGCATGCCCTTGAGGGCCAGCTTGCGGCTGATCTCTTCGGAACGCAGCCAGCGCCCGTCGCGCAGTTGTGCGATGGCCTGGACCAACGCGGGCGCATTCACATCGAAACCATAGCCCAGCACATGGATGGTTGCCCCGCCCCAGGTACAGGACAATTCGACCCCATTGACCAGCTGCATGCCCAGCGCCGTGGCGGCGCTGCGGGCCTCGTCGAGGCCTTCGAGGGTGTCGTGATCGGTCAGGGCCAGGACTCGCACGCCGTGCTCGAACGCCCGCGCCACCAGAACCGCAGGCGCCAGGGCGCCATCGGAGGCCGTGCTATGGCAGTGCAAATCAACATTCACGAGAGTTTGTTACCTCAAATCAGCTGGCCCTATCGCGGCCAAGGATGTTTGTTATTATGCCGCCACATCCTGCTTCTGGCTGCCACTGTGAAACAATTCATCGACTTCATCCCGCTCCTGCTGTTTTTCATCGTCTACAAACTTGATCCCCGGGCCGTCGACTTCGCCGGTCATTCCTTGACTGTAGGCGGTATTTACAGCGCCACGGCAGTGCTGATCATCAGTTCCCTGGTGGTCTACGGCGCGCTGTTCGTGTCCCAGCGCAAGCTGGAGAAGAGCCAGTGGCTGACCCTGATCGCCTGCCTCGTGTTCGGCAGCCTGACCCTGGCGTTCCACAGCGAAACCTTCCTCAAATGGAAGGCCCCGGTGGTCAACTGGCTGTTCGCCCTGGCCTTCATCGGCAGCCACTTCGTCGGTGACCGCCTGCTGATCAAGCGCATCATGGGCCATGCCGTGAGCCTGCCGGACCAAATCTGGACTCGCCTGAACATCGCCTGGATCGCGTTCTTCCTGTTCTGCGGCGCTGCCAACCTGTTCGTCGCGTTCACGTTCCAGGAGTACTGGGTCGACTTCAAGGTCTTCGGTAGCCTGGGCATGACGCTGTTGTTCCTGATTGGCCAGGGTATCTACCTGTCCCGTCATCTGCATGATGCCGACCCCACTTCGCCAAAAACCGAGGACTGACATGCTCTACGCAATCATTGCCACCGACGTCGCCGATTCACTGGAAAAACGCCTGGCCGCTCGTCCCGCGCACCTCAAGCGCCTGCAAGATCTCCAGGCCAAAGGCCGCGTAGTGCTGGCCGGCCCACATCCGGCGGTAGACAGCAATGATCCGGGCGCCGCGGGTTTCAGTGGCAGCCTGATGGTGGTCGAATTCGATTCCCTGGCCGCTGCGCAAGCCTGGGCCGAGGCCGATCCGTTCGTTGCGGCCGGCGTCTATGCCAATGTCGTGGTCAAGCCATTCAAGCAATCCATGCCGTAATGCCCCTGGCGCGATGAGCCTTCGTGGCTCATTGCGTTCAATTGCTCATTGTTCTCGTTTGCCTGCCGACAACCTGTCTAATCTCGATTGGAATTCAGGAGTTGCAATGCGCAAAGGTCCGTTGTGCCTGTTATTGGTCACGTTGGCGATCGGGGCACCCGCCCATGGCGAGGAGAGCACCGAGGGCAGTCATTCGACGCCCTTGTCCCTGAGCGCCGGCGGCCAGATCGCCGAACTGCAGCAACGCTTGAAAGACAGCGAACGCCAGCGCGAAGAACTGAGCAAGCAATTGCAAAGCGCCGACAACGAACGCGAGAGCGCCTTGCTGGGCCGATTGCGCCAGGAAAACCAGCGCCTGAAGCTGCAACTCAAGGAAGCCCAGGCCAGCCCCCTGCCACGCCTGTTGACCGATCAACAGCAATGGTTTGTCATCGGTGCCGGGGTAGCGCTATTGGCCCTGCTGTGCGGTATCTTTGCCAGCGGTGGACGTAGACAACGTCGGCAATGGCTAAATTGAGTGAGTCATGAGCGAGCTGTTACTGATAGATGATGACCAGGAGCTGTGTGAGCTCCTGGTAAGCTGGTTGAGCCAGGAAGGGTTCCAGGTCCGCGCCTGTCACGACGGCCAAAGTGCCCGCAAGGCCCTGGCCGAAACCGCCCCGGCGGCCGTGGTACTGGATGTGATGCTGCCCGACGGCAGCGGCCTGGAACTGCTCAAGCAATTGCGCAACGATCACCCGGAGCTGCCGGTGCTGATGCTGTCGGCCCGGGGTGAACCGCTGGACCGGATCCTCGGCCTGGAACTGGGCGCCGATGATTACCTGGCCAAGCCCTGCGACCCACGCGAACTGACCGCCCGCCTGCGCGCCGTGCTGCGCCGCAGCCACCCGACGGCCGTGTCCAGCCAGATCGAACTGGGTGACCTGACTTTCAGCCCGGTGCGTGGCGTGGTCAGCATCGATGAACAGGAACAGGCCCTCACCGTTTCCGAAAGCCGCCTGCTCGAAGCGCTGCTCAAGCAGCCGGGCGAGCCGCTGGACAAGCAGGAACTGGCGCAGCTCGCCCTGGGCCGCAAGCTGACCCTGTACGACCGCAGCCTCGACATGCACGTGAGCAACCTGCGCAAGAAAATCGGCCCCCACCCCGACGGCCGCCCGCGCATCGTGGCGCTGCGTAGCCGGGGCTATTACTACAGCCTCTGAACACTGTTTGGCCGAGGGACATGGCTAACCCTGTGGCGAGGGAGCTTGCTCCCGCTCGGCTGCGCAGCAACCGCAAAATCTTGGGGCCGCTGCGCACCCCAGCGGGAGCAAGCTCCCTCGCCACAAAAGCGTCCTCATCACAGCAAGCTACCTCGCCACGGGTTTTGTGCAGGCTGTTTGTCAGCATCACACCAAACCGTCTTTACCCAAGCTTTACCCACCCCTGACCGCCGCTGACCTTGATCTCCGTAATCTGCACACATCCGGAACTGACCGGGAATGAGACAAGGAGACACACCATGCGCAAGACCCTTATCGCTTTGATGTTCGCCGCCGCCCTGCCGACCGTCGCCATGGCCATGCCCGAAGGCCCCGGCCCGATGGGTCCGATGGACGGCCCGCGCCACGGTGGCCAGATGCACGACAAAGGCCCCTACAGCCAACTGGACCTGAGCCGCGAACAACGCCAGCAGATTCGCCAGATCATGGGCGAACAGCGCCACGAACAACGCGAACTGGTAGACAAGTACCTGGCCAAGATGTCGCCAGCCGACCAGAAAGCCATGCAGGACGAAAGGGAGGCCCGGCATCAAAAGGTCGATGCCCAGATCCGCGGGCTGTTGAAGCCTGAGCAGCAGAAAGCGTTCGACGCGATCCAGAAGAAACAGGCCGAGCGTCGCGCCGAGTGGGCTGAGTTCAAGGCCTGGAAAGCGCAACAGCCGCAAAAAGCGCAATAATGCACTGAAGCCCCAGCCCAACGGCCAGTCGCCGTTGGGCTTTCTTTGTTTTCGAGGATTTACCGTGCGTTCATTGTTCTGGCGCATCCTGGCCAGTTTCTGGCTGGCCATCGCCCTGGTTGCAGGGCTTTCGATCCTGATGGGCCACATGCTCAATCAGGACGCCTGGATCCTCAGCCGCCATCCGGGTCTCAACACCCTGCCCGAAGAGTGGACGCAAACCTACGAAAGCCAGGGCGAGGACGCCGCCCAGGACATCCTGCAACAGCGCAAGCGCCAGTATCACATCGACGTCCAGGTGTTCAACGAAAGCGGCGACCCGGTGGTGCGCGGCACCTTCCCCCATCGCGCCGCGGCCTTCGAGGCTCGGCAGAACAACAACGAGCGACGCCTGCCCTGGCGGCGACTGACCGACGAATTCACCAGCGCCAAGACCGGCGACACGTATTTGTTCATTTACCGCATTCCCCATCCCGAACTGGATGCCTGGCACCGCGACAGCCTGCTCTGGCCCCTCAGTGCGCTGGGGATCGCGCTGGTGGTGCTGACGTTGTTCAGCCTGTTGGTGACGCTTTCCATCACCCGTCCGCTGAGTCGCCTGCGTGGTGCGGTGCATGACCTGGGCCAGGCCGCCTATCAGCAGAACAGCCTCGCCAAGCTGGCCAACCGGCGTGATGAGTTCGGCGTCCTGGCCACTGACTTCAACCGCATGGGCGCGCGCCTGCAAAGCTTGATCGCCAGCCAGCGACAACTGCTGCGCGACGTGTCCCACGAATTGCGCTCGCCCCTGGCCCGGCTGCGCATTGCCTTGGCATTGGCTGAACGGGCCAGCCCCGAGGAACGTGAAAGGCTCTGGCCGCGCCTGACCCGCGAATGCGATCGCCTGGAAGCGCTGATCAGTGAAATCCTGGTGTTGGCCCGGGTCGATGCCGACAACGCCAGCGCCGAAGAAGTGGAGCTCAACGGCTTGCTGGTCACCCTGCAAAAAGATGCGCAACTGGCCTCACCGGAACAAACCGTGCAGCTGGAAACCGAGGCGGACCTGACCCTCAAGGGCTGGCCGACCATGATCGAGCGAGCGGTGGACAACCTGCTGCGTAACGCCCAGCGCTTCAATCCGGCCGGGCAACCCATCGAAATGCGCGCGGCGCGCCAGGGCGAACGGATCCTGATCAGCGTGCGCGACCACGGGCCAGGCGTTGCGGCCGAACACCTGGGGCAATTGGGCGAGCCGTTCTACCGCGCGCCCGGCCAGACCGCCGCCGGTCATGGCCTGGGCCTGGCAATTGCGCGCCGTGCCGCTGAACGTCATGGGGGTGCGCTGGTGCTGGGCAATCATCCCGATGGCGGGTTCATCGCGACGCTGGAGTTGCCGTTGGTGCCGGGGGCTGTCGCCCAGCCGTAAGCATTACAAATACCCCCTGTGGCGAGGGAGCTTGCTCCCGCTCGGTTGCGCAGCAACCGCAAAATCTTGGGGCTACTTCGTAGCCCAGCGGGAGCAAGCTCCCTCGCCACAGGAAATCAAACAACGCAAGGTGAGCGGCGTGGCCAAACCCAATGGCAAGCGCGATCCCCTCAAACCAAACGATAATTCCTCTTATTCAAACTGCCCCGCCCTGTTAGACTTTGCGCCCTCGTTTTCACTCATCTCCCAGGACGTCCGATGCCGTCGTTGCCTCTTCGTTTATGTGCGCTGTTCATGGCCCTGGGCCTGAGCGCCTGCGATGATGCCCCGCGTTTTACCCAGGCCGAACCGGGTGAAGCCCGTTCCGGTGGCGCCGCGACGGTACGCAAGACGGACCAGAACGCCTTTTCCCTGCCCTCGGCCAACCTGCCGCCCTCGCGGCGTGTGGATTTCAGCGTCGGCAACAGTTTCTTCCGCAGCCCCTGGGTGATCGCGCCCTCGACCACCACCGCCCGCGACGGCCTCGGGCCCTTGTTCAACACCAACGCCTGCCAGAACTGCCACGTCAAGGACGGTCGCGGCCACCCGCCAGCGCCAGACGCGAGCAGCGCAGTATCGATGCTGGTGCGCCTGTCGATCCCCGACGCGCCGCCTTACGCCAAGGTCATCGAACAACTAGGGGTGGTGCCGGAACCGGTTTACGGCGGGCAATTGCAGGACATGTCCGTGCCCGGCGTCGCCCCCGAAGGCAAGGTGCGGGTCGATTACACGCCGGTCCCGATGCGTTTCAAGGACGGCACCGTCGTGGAATTGCGCAAGCCGGAACTGCAGATCACCCAACTGGCCTATGGGCCGATGCACCCGGACACGCGTTTTTCCGCCCGCGTCGCCCCGCCGATGATCGGCCTGGGGCTGCTCGAGGCCATCCCCGACGAGGCCATCCTGGCGAACGCCGAAGCCCAGGCCCGGGAGAACAACGGCATCGCCGGGCGTCCCAACCAGGTCTGGGACGATGTCCAGCAAAAAACCGTCCTGGGACGGTTCGGCTGGAAGGCCGGACAGCCCAACCTCAACCAGCAGAACGTCCACGCGTTCTCCGGCGACATGGGCCTGACAACAAGCCTGCGGCCCTTCGACGATTGCACCCAGACCCAGGTCGACTGCAAGAGCGCGCCCAGCGGCAATGGCCCGCACGGCGAACCGGAAGTCAGCGACAACATCCTGCGCCTGGTGCTGTTCTATAGTCGCAACCTCGCCGTACCGGCCCGACGCGAGGTGAGTTCACCCCAGGTGCTGGCGGGCAAGAATCTGTTCTTCCAGGCCGGTTGCCAGTCCTGCCACACACCGAGATACACCACCGCCGCCAATGCCGCCGAACCGGAATTGGCGAACCAGGTCATCCGTCCCTACACCGACCTGCTGTTGCACGACATGGGCGAAGGCCTGGCGGACAACCGCAGCGAATTCAAGGCCGGCGGCCGTGACTGGCGAACCCCGCCGCTGTGGGGCATCGGCCTGACCGAAACCGTCAACGGCCACACCCAGTTCCTGCATGACGGTCGGGCCCGCAATCTGCTCGAAGCCGTGCTGTGGCATGGCGGCGAAGCACAAGCGGCGCAACGCCAGGTTTTAGCGTTCAATGCCGAGCAGCGCGCTGCGTTGCTGGCCTTTCTGAATTCCCTTTAAACGCCTTTTCCAGAAGTGGGAGCACGACATGTTCCGTCCCAAGCTGCTATTGACCAGCCTCGCCGCCATCGCCCTCGGCGCCTGCTCGCCACAGGACCCGCAAGCGGTCACCTCGGCCGCCATCGCCAAGCAAGTGATCCTGCCGACCTACAGCCGCTGGGTCGATGCCGACCGGCAACTGGCGACCAGCGCCCTGGCCTTCTGCCAAGGCAAGGAAAACCTGGACACCGCCCGCGCCGATTTCCTCAAGGCGCAAAAAGCCTGGGCCGAGCTGCAACCGCTGCTGATCGGTCCGCTGGCCGAGGGCAACCGCGCCTGGCAGGTGCAGTTCTGGCCGGACAAGAAAAACCTGGTAGGCCGTCAGGTCGAGCAATTGGTCAACAGCCAGCCACAGATCGACGCTGCGGGCCTGGCCAAGTCCAGCGTCGTGGTCCAAGGCCTCTCGGCCTATGAATACCTGCTGTTCGACGCCAAGATCGACATGGCCGACAGTGCGCAAAAAGCCAAGTACTGCCCGTTGCTCACCGCCATCGGCGAACGCCAGAAACAACTGGCCGAAGAGATCCTGTCGGGCTGGAACACCAACGACGGCATGCTCGCCCAGATGAGCAAATTTCCCAACCAGCGCTACGCCGATTCCCACGAAGCCATCGCCGATCTGCTGCGGGTCCAGGTCACCGCCCTGGATACGCTGAAGAAAAAACTCGGCACGCCGATGGGCCGCCAGACCAAAGGCGTGCCACAGCCGTTCCAGGCCGATGCCTGGCGCAGCCAGTCGTCGTTGCAAGGCCTGGAGGCCAGCCTGAGCGCAGCCAGGACCGTCTGGGCAGGCGTGGACAACAAGGGCCTGCGTGGCCTGTTGCCAAGCGACCAGAAGCCACTGGCCGACAAGATCGATGCCGCCTACGATGCCTCCTTGAAGTTGTTCGCCAGCAGCCAGCGGTCGCTGACCGAAATGCTCAACGACGATGCCGGGCGCCAGCAACTCAACGATTTGTATGACAGCCTCAACGTCGTCCATCGCCTGCACGAAGGCGAACTGGCCAAGGCGCTGGGCATTCAACTGGGCTTCAATGCCAACGACGGTGACTGATCATGTTTCGACGTCAGGTCCTGGCACTGGGCAGCTCGCTGCTCGGCGCCGTCACCCTGGGCGGCTGGACGCTGTTCAAACAAAAGGACAAGCATCCGCTCCTGCTTTCGGCACGTGACGATACCGATGGCAAGCACTACGCCGTCGGCTATCGACTGGACGGCAGCCGGGTGTTCGCCACCCAGGTCGGCCAGCGTTGCCATGACATCATCAACCATCCGACGCAGCCGATTGCGCTGTTCGTTGCCCGCCGTCCAGGCACCGAAAGCTACCTGATCGACCTGCGCGACGGGACGCTGCTGCAAACCATCACCTCGTTGCCGAACCGGCATTTCTATGGCCACGCGGTGATCCACAAAAGCGGCGAATGGCTGTATGCCACCGAGAACGACACCACCGACCCGGGACGCGGCCTGTTGGGCGTGTACCGTTTCGAAGGCGAGCGACTGGTGCACAGCGGCGAGATGTCCACCCATGGCATCGGTCCGCACCAGGTCTCATGGATGCCCGATGGTGAAACACTGGTGGTGGCCAATGGCGGTATTCGCACCGAGGCCGAAAGCCGGGTCGACATGAACCTCGATGCCATGGAACCGAGCCTGGTGCTGATGCAACGCGATGGCGCCCTGCTGAGCAAGGAAACCCTGGCCCAGTCGATGAACAGCGTGCGCCACCTGGGCATTGCCAGCGACGGCACCATCGTCTCCGGCCAGCAGTTCATGGGCGCGGCCCACGAGTCGTCGCAACTGTTGGCGATCAAGCGGCC
The DNA here is from genome assembly GCF_918698105.1 of Pseudomonas brassicacearum. GTDB lineage: Bacteria > Pseudomonadota > Gammaproteobacteria > Pseudomonadales > Pseudomonadaceae > Aquipseudomonas > Aquipseudomonas brassicacearum_F. Next base: position 62,553 of record NZ_CAKKMI010000007.1, read on the forward strand.
GGGCCAGCCGTTCCAGGCGTTCCCGGTGCCTGAAGAGCAATTGCAGGCCATGGGGCACTACACCGCCAGCGTCGCCGTGCATAGCGACTTGCGCCTGGTGGCGCTGACCGCCCCCCGAGGCAACCGTTTCTTCATCTGGGACCTGGACACTGGCGAAGTACGCCTGGATGCGCCGCTGCCGGACTGTGCCGGCGTGGGCGCGGTGGCCGACGGCTTTGTCGTGACGTCAGGCCAAGGGCGCTGCCGCTATTACGATTGCCGGCAGACACAACTGGTTGCAAAACCACTGGATCTGCCGGCAGGGCTCTGGGACAACCATTTGCATCTGGCCTGAAGCAGGGAGCAACGCATCCTCGGTGCCGAGCTCCCTGACTTTTCAGAAAAATCCCACGCATCACCCGCCCGCCAGCATCTGGAATAGCCCGCACACTCGGAGTAATGTGCCCGCCTGTCTGTATTTTCTCTCGGCTCTTTTCCAAGGAAGTGGAACATGCTGCGACGCCGCATGCTGATCATGTTGGGTGTTGTCCTGCTGGTGGTGCTGTTGCTCGCCGGCTACAAGGCCTTCTCCGTCTACCAGCAGATCCAGATGTTTTCTGCCCCCAAACCGCCGGTCAGCGTGGCCGTGGCCACGATCGCCCAGCGACCCTGGCAAGCTCGCCTACCCACCGTTGGCAGCCTCAAGGCGCTGCAAGGGGTGGACCTGAGCCTGGAAATCGCCGGGACCGTGCAGAAGGTGCAGTTCCAGTCCGGGCAGAAGGTCAAGGCCGGCCAGCCGCTCCTGCAACTGGACAGTGAAGTCGAAAGCGCCCTGTTGCAAACCGCCGAGGCCGACCTTGGCCTGGCGCAACTGGATTTCGGTCGCGGCCGACAACTGGTGGGCAGCCAGGCGATCTCCAAGGGCGAATTCGACCGGCTCTCGGCGCAACTGAAGAAGAACCAGGCCACGGTCAACCAGCTCAAGGCTTCGCTGGCCAAAAAACAGATTCTGGCGCCATTCAGCGGCACCGTCGGCATTCGCCAGGTGGACGTTGGCGACTACCTGGCCAGCGGCACGGTGATCGCCACCCTGCAGGACCTCAGCAGCCTCTACGTAGACTTCTACGTCCCTGAGCAAACCGTGCCCAGGCTCGCCGTTGCCCAATCGGTCAACGTCAGTGTCTCGGCCTATCCCGGGCAAAACTTCGTCGCCACCATCAGCGCGATCAACCCCAAGGTGGAGGACAGCACCCGCAACGTGCTGGTACGTGCCACCCTGGCCAACCCCGACGGCAAGCTGCTGCCCGGCATGTTCGCCAACCTGGAGGTGCTCCTGCCGGATGTGGCCGCCGGAATCGTCGCGCCGGAAAGCGCCGTAACCTACACCCTCTACGGCAACTCGATGTACGTGGTGAGCCAGAAGAAAACCGCCGACGGCAATGTCGAGAAAGACGACAAGGGCCAGCCGGTCCTGATCGCTGAACGGCGTTTCGTGGAAACCGGCGAGCGACGCGACGGGCTGGTGCTGGTGACCAAAGGCGTGCAGAGCGGCGAGCAAGTCGTGATCGCCGGCCAGCTCAAGCTCGATAACGGTACGCCGATCGCCATCAGCGACGACAAGACCCTGACCGAACAGAACAGCCCGCCGCGCGCGGACTGATCAAGGAACCCCCATGGCTTTTACCGATCCATTCATCCGCCGTCCGGTGCTCGCCACCGTGGTCAGCCTGTTGATCGTGCTGCTGGGCTTCCAGGCCTGGAGCAAGTTGCCCCTGCGCCAGTATCCGCAAATGGAGAACGCCCTGATCACGGTGACCACCGCCTACCCCGGGGCCAACGCCGAGACCATTCAGGGCTACATCACCCAGCCGATGCAGCAGAGCCTGGCCAGTGCCGAGGGCATCGACTACATGACCTCGGTCAGCCGCCAGAATTTCTCGGTGATTTCGGTCTATGCCCGCATCGGCTCCAACAGCGACCGACTCTTTACCGAACTGCTGGCCAAGGCCAACGAGGTCAAGAACCAACTGCCCCAGGACGCCGAAGACCCGGTCCTCAGCCGCGAAGCCGCCGATGCCTCGGCACTGATGTACATCAGCTTCTTCAGCAAGGAACTGAACAACCCGCAGATCACCGACTATCTGTCGCGGGTGATCCAGCCCAAACTGGCGACCCTGCCAGGCATGGCTGAGGCGGAGATCCTCGGCAACCAGGTCTTCGCCATGCGCCTGTGGCTGGACCCGGTCAAGCTCGCCGGCTTCGGCCTGACGGCGGCCGACGTGACCAATGCCGTGCGCCAGCAGAACTTCCTCTCCGCCGCCGGTGAAGTGAAAGGCGAGTATGTGGTCACCAGCATCAATGCCAATACCGAACTCAAGTCCGCCGAGGCCTTCGGCGCGATCCCGCTCAAGACCGATGGCGACAGCCGCGTGTTGCTGCGGGACGTGGCCCGCGTGGAGATGGGCGCAGAGAACTACGACACCATCAGCTCCTTTGGTGGCACGCCCTCGGTATACATCGGGATCAAGGCCACGCCCGGTGCGAACCCGCTGGATGTGATCAAGGAAGTGCGCAAGATCATGCCGGACATGGAGGCCCAGCTCCCGGCCAACCTCAAGGCCGAGATCGCCTACGACGCGACGCTGTTCATCCAGGCCTCCATCGACGAAGTGGTGAAAACCCTGTTCGAGGCGGTGCTGATCGTCATCGTCGTGGTGTTCCTGTTCCTCGGGGCGCTGCGTTCGGTGGTCATACCGGTGGTGACCATTCCGTTGTCGATGATCGGCGTGATGTTCTTCATGCAGTTGATGGGCTACTCGATCAACCTCCTGACCCTGCTGGCCATGGTGCTCGCCATCGGTCTGGTAGTGGACGACGCCATCGTGGTGGTGGAGAACATTCACCGGCACATCGAGGAAGGCAAGACCCCATTCGACGCCGCGATAGAAGGTGCCCGGGAAATCGCCATGCCAGTGGTCTCGATGACCATCACCCTGGCGGCGGTGTATGCACCAATCGGCCTGCTGCAGGGCCTGACCGGGGCCTTGTTCAAGGAATTCGCATTGACTTTGGCCGGGGCGGTGGTGATCTCCGGGATCGTCGCCCTGACCTTGTCACCGATGATGTGCGCCATGCTCCTGCGCCACGATGAGAACCCCTCGGGGCTGGCCCATCGGCTGGACATGGTTTTCGAGCGCTTGAAAAGCCGTTATCAACGCATGCTTCACGGCACGCTCAACACCCGGCCGGTGGTACTGGTGTTCGCCGTGATCGTCCTGCTGCTGATCCCGGTGCTGATCATGTTCACCAAGTCCGAACTGGCGCCCGACGAGGACCAGGGCATCATCTTCATGATGGCCACCGCCCCGCAACCCACCAACCTCGACTACCTGAACACGTACACCGATCACTTCATTACCATCTTCAAGGAGTTCCCCGAGTACTACTCCTCGTTCCAGATCAACGGCTACAACGGCGTACAGTCGGGTATCGGCGGCTTCCTGCTCAAGCCCTGGAACGAACGCAGCCGTACCCAGATGGAAATCCTGCCAGAGGTCCAGGCCAAGCTGGAAAGCGTGCCTGGCTTGCAGATCTTCGGTTTCAACCTGCCTTCGCTGCCGGGTACTGGCGAAGGCTTGCCTTTCGCGTTTGTCATCAACTCGCCGAAGGACTATGCGACGCTGCTGGAGATTGCCGACCGGGTCAAAAAGCGCGCATTGGAATCCGGCAAGTTCGCTTTCATGGACATCGACCTGGCGTTCGACAAGCCCGAAGTCGTGGTGGATATCGATCGCGCCAAGGCCGCCCAGATGGGCGTTTCGATGCAGGACCTGGGCGGTACCCTGGCGACACTGCTGGGTGAAGCCGAGATCAACCGCTTCACCCTTGAGGGACGCAGTTACAAGGTCATTGCCCAGGTCGAACGCCCCTTCCGGGACAATCCGGACTGGTTGAACAACTACTACGTGAAAAATGCCAAGGGTGAATCACTCCCGCTGTCGACCCTGATCAAGGTCAGCGACCGGGCGCGACCGCGACAACTGAACCAGTTCCAGCAGCTCAATGCGGTGACCATTTCGGGCTTTCCCATCGTGAGCATGGGCGAGGCGATCGAGACCGTCCGCCAGATCGCCCGGGAGGAAGCCCCGGTGGGGTTCGCCTTCGATTACGCCGGGGCTTCACGCCAATTCGTACAGGAAGGCAGCGCGTTGTGGGTGACCTTTGCCCTGGCCCTGGCGATCATCTTCCTGGTACTGGCCGCACAGTTCGAAAGCTTCCGGGACCCGCTGGTGATCCTGGTAACCGTGCCGCTGTCGATTTGCGGCGCCTTGATCCCGCTGTTCCTCGGCTGGTCGAGCATGAACATCTATACCCAGGTGGGCCTGGTGACGTTGATCGGCCTGATCAGCAAGCACGGCATCCTGATTGTCGAGTTCGCCAACCAGCTGCGCAGGGAACAGAACCTGACACCGCGCGAAGCCGTGGAACAGGCTGCGTCGATTCGTCTGCGGCCGGTACTGATGACTACCGCAGCCATGGTGTTCGGCATGGTGCCACTCATCTTCGCCACAGGCGCCGGAGCGGTGAGCCGCTTCGACATCGGCACGGTAATCGCCACCGGGATGTCGATTGGCACCTTGTTCACGTTGTTCGTATTGCCTTGCGTCTACACGCTGCTGGCCAAGCCGGACAAGGCCTGAGGAGTGTTCAAGCAAACTGCTGGTACGGGATGTTTTTGTGGCGAGGGAGCTTGCTCCCGCTCGGCTCTGTAGGAGCTGGCGAAGCCTGCGATCTTTTGATCTTGATCTTTCGCTCTTGACTCAATGAGCAATGAGAAGATCGCAGCCTCGTTGCACTCGACAGCTCCTACACAGCTCCTACACAGTTCCCACCCCGCCGATACAGCTCCAGCGAGAGCAAGCTCCCTCGCCACGGGTGGGGTGTTTGACTGGAGGTTTGTAGTGGCCTTCGAAAAACCAAAACAAAAATAAAGGCCTCGCACAAGCGAGGCCTTTATTTTGGCTTCATCTCTCTCAACTTTGCGGCCTCATCCCCTGGGACAGGCTGAACATGAACAGCAGCAGATCATCGTCCGGCTGGATCGCCTCACTGGCCTTTGCCACGCGTGGCAAAGGACAATGCGCACCCGCATTGGAAGCGCTGAGGATCTGCGCGCGTGGCTGTTCCCACACAGCCACCGCCATCGATGCAACTGCCAGGGCTCCGACTAAAAACAAACCTCTAGCAATTTCTAGTTTCATCGCTATAAACCTTTGATAGCGCTGCCAAACGCCGCCTCGTAAAAGTAGACGAGTTTTTTCCAGTCAGCGTCGCTAAACGACGAGTGGCGCCGCAACTGCTTCAGGTCATGGGATGCCGCACGGTGGGCGGTCAGACGCTGGCGACACTTCTCAAAATCGAGCAAAGCCACTTCAGCCTTGGCCGCCTCGCCCTCTCCGGTCACGCGCACAAAGACGTGCTTGATGTAGATACAGCCATGTTGCCAGCGCCCCATGTGCATGCGCGCCAGATTTTCAGCCAGTGCCAGGAGGATTTGATCGTGCACCGCTTCGCCATGGCGCTCGCGGCCACCTGCGGCATACCAGTGCTCGATCTCTTCAAAGCCTTCCAGCGCCTGGGTCACCAGCAGCGCACGCCACTTGTGAACCGGGTCCCGCTGGGCGCCACAGAAAATGAGCTGGGGGACGCGTACACCCAGTCGGGTCAACGCCAGGAGTGCGTCTTGCTCGCGCAGCACAGTCGGTCGACCGAACGGGTGCAACCAACTGCGATAAATATGTCCGGTCTGACGCTTGGCATAAAGCAGCGTGCCGTCCTGGCTCTTGATCCGTTGTACGCCGCTTTCACCGCCGCGACGCACATTGGGCTCTTCCACCCACTCACCCTGCTGACTCCAGAAATGTTCGAAGTCGTCGTGAAGAATCGTTGATGGTTCTGCTGCCTGTACACCCATGCCTTTACCTCTTGCGTAATACATAAACTCGCCACATGGCATAGAGCGGTAGAAAATCCAGTCGTTCCTGAATGCGAAACCCTGCCTGCCGAAACTCCTCCTCTACTGTAGCAACCGGTAACACAAATCGATTCTGGTAGTCTTTTTGCCCACGAGTGCGTTCCTGGCGTTTGCGTTTCCAGGCCTTGAAATTGCCATCAACCCATAACGAAACGATCACGCTGTCGCGGCTGACACGCTGGAATTCCCTAAGAATCGCCAGTCGATGCGCGGGTTCACCGATGTGGTGCAACAGGCGCATGCAAAAAATGCTATCGACGGCGTTATCAGGCAAGGCGATGTCGAACGCAGAAGTGTGCAAGGGTTGTACCCGTTTCACCACATCGGCCGGTTGAGCCTCCATTGCGGTCTTGAGCATGGCCTCGGAATTGTCCGCGCCGATGATGACCCGGTTCGGTTTTTCGGCCAACAAGGACCAGAATCGCCCGGCACCGCACGGCAAATCCAATACCAGGCCTGGATCACCCACGAGTGCCAATGCGCGTCGGGCCAGTTGCTGGTCTCGTAGGTTGGAAAGACGGCGACTCAAGCTGCCTCGATGCTTATGAAAATACTTCTTGGCGTGCTGCTCGTCGTATTTCTCGGAAAAATCGAGTTTGATAGGGTCGGGCATTGATGAGAGCCTCCATGACTGAATAGCTCCCACCTTATGAATCGACATGTCAGGGTCAGGTCATCACTTTGTGAAAAGTTTGTCATGTACATGACCGAATCTTTACAGGATCTTTCCAACCTGGCGATCATGTCTTCGGATTCAACTCCACCTCGAAATGGCAACCATTGGGTTCCATCGTACTGAGGCTCACCGTCCAGCCTTGGTTCTCGCAAATCCGTTGCACCAGTGACAGCCCCAACCCCAACCCCTCGCCGCGCTTTTCGTTGCCGCGCACGAATGGCTCGAACATCGCCTCGCGCTTCTCCTCCGGGATACCCACGCCGCTGTCCTCGACCACGAAGCCGGTCGCAGACAACGAGAGACGGATGAATCCCTGGTCGGTGTAGTGCAAGGCATTTCGCAGCAGGTTACCCATGACGGCGGTCAGGAACGTGGCGTTATAGAGGGTGTCGAGGGGTTGCCCCGATTCGAAGATCAGCGTCAAACCTTTGGATTCGATGGGGCCGCGCCATACTCCGAGGAGATTTTCGGCCACCTGTGCAAGGTTCAGCCGAGGCGACATGCCATTGTCTTCGCGCTGGGCCCTGGCGAGCATCAGGAAGGTCTGCACCAGTTCGCGCATCTCTTCACTGGCCCTGTTGATGCGCTCGACCTGGGTGCGACCACGCTGGTCCAGTGCCGGGTTTTCCAACAGCAGTTCACAGGAGGTCGCCAAGACCATCAACGGTGTGCGCAATTCGTGGCTCACGTCGCTGGTGAACAATCGTTCGCGGGTCAGGGCCTGGCGCAAGCGCCCCAGCGTTGCATCGAACGCCACGGCCAGTTCACCCACTTCATCGGCGGCGTAATCCGGAGCCAGCGGCGGCGCCAGCCCCAGGAGCTGGTCGCGATGGCGCACTTGCCGGGCCAGGCGAACCACCGGCGCCATCACTCGGCGTGCCAGGACCCAGCCCAAAAAGACCGCCAGCGCCAGGCTGAGCACAAAGCCCACCAGCACCACGGCGAACAGCACCCGCTCGCGCTCTTCGAAGTCGCTCTGGTCCTGCAGCAATACGTAATGCCGACCGTCAACAATCTCGACCATAGCGTGATACGACAACTGCTCGCGAAACACTTCGTGGAAACCACGCTCCAGATGGCGCAGGTCCTTGGGCAACTCGAAGTCACCTGGGCCCCCACTGAAATAAAACAACTGGTCGGGTTCCGGGCGATGGTGCCAGTCCGAGACACTGTCCATCAACAGCAAGCGCTGCAGATCGCCGCCAAGCCCGGCGGAGATCAATTTTTCTTCAACCAGGTGGACCGTCGCCACGATGCCCATGGCGAAAGCGCCGGCCACCAATGCACTCATCAGCGCAAAGGCGATGATGATCCGCTGGGCAAGGCTCTGCTTAAACTCCATCGCGGCCCTCGGCCAAGCGATAGCCGACGCCGTGTACGGTGTGCAACAACGGTTTGTCGAATGGCTTGTCGATCACCTGGCGCAGTTGATGGACATGGCTGCGCAGGCTGTCGCTGTCCGGGCAATCATCGCCCCACAACGCTTCTTCGAGGATTTCGCGGCGCAGCACGTGAGGACTTTTCTGCATCAATACCGCCAGCAGCTTGAGACCCACGGGGTTGAGCTTGAGCAACTTGCCTTCACGCGTCACTTCCAGGGTATCGAGATCGTAGCTCAGGTCGCCGACCTGCAAGGCACGGCGGCCACCACCCTGGGACCGACGCATGACGGCTTCGATCCGCGCCGCCAGTTCCGACAGGGCAAACGGTTTGATCAGGTAGTCATCGGCCCCGGACTTGAAGCCCTGCAGGCGATCGTCCAACTGATCCCGGGCGGTGAGCATGATCACCGGCGTATCGCGCCGGGCGTCTTCACGCAGGCGCTTGCACAAGGTGTAGCCGTCGATGCCCGGCAGCATGATGTCGAGCACGATCAGGTCGTAGTGTTCGGTCGCGGCCAGGTGCAACCCCGACAGACCGTCCTGGGCACAATCGACGGTGTAGCCCTTGAGCCCCAGGTAATCGGCCAGGTTGGCCAGGATGTCGCGGTTGTCTTCGACCAATAGAATTCGCATGGGCACCTCTGTGTACACAGTTAACGGCCATCTAGGCCCGCGCAGCTTACGGCCAAGTTTGGCTGACGGCTAGGATTGTATCGGCTGTGGGAGCGAGCTTGCTGGCGATAGCGGTGGATCAGCCCCATCAATGTTGGATGTTCCGACGCGATCGCGAGCAAGCTCGCTCCCACAAAGATCCGGTGAGCCCAGGAACAGGACTGTGTGGGCATTGACGAGTTTTTCACCCAACATTCACACCGTCCCGACGCAATGCAGACCAGACTGCGCGACGCGCTGCTTACGAAAACCTCCATCAAAGGTACTGCCATGGTTTCCACCGCCATCCGCTCCGCTTCCAGGCCCCTGAATTTCTGGATTGCTCTGGGCCTGCCTGCCCTTGTCGCAGCGACGCTGGTGTTGCTGGAATTGACCACCCTGGACATGGACATGGCCAAGTTGTTTTACGACCCGCTGGCGGGGGGATTTATCGGTCGGCACAGCTTTTTCCTGGAAGACATCCTGCACGATCGAGCCAAAGAGGCGGTCATCGTGTTTTCCGTGCTGGCGATCCTGGGATTCATCAGCTCGTTCTTCATCACCCGGCTCAAGCCGTTCAAGCGCGAGCTCGGTTGCCTGGTGCTGTCCCTGGCACTGGCGACGTCCTTCGTCACGCCGATGAAAGCGGTGACGGCAGTGCAATGTCCCTGGAGCCTGAAGGAATTTGGCGGCAAGGAAACCTACAGTGAGCTGCTAAGCCCGCGCCCGGCCACGGACAAACCCGGTCGATGCTGGCCCGGCGGTCATGCCGCCACCGGGTTCACCTTGTTTGCGCTGTTCTTCGTCCTGCGCGACCGCCGTCCACGCCTGGCTCGCCAGGCCCTGATATTCGCCTTCACGTTGGGAACGGTGTTCTCCCTGGGGCGGATGATGCAAGGGGCGCACTTCTTTTCCCACAACGTATGGACCGCGGTGTTCTGTTGGCTGATCAGCCTGGGGTGCTACTACTACATCCTGTACCGGCCGGCCGTCATGACTGATCGCGTAGCGTTGAGCCAGCCTTCCAACGCCTGAAAACGCCCCGGACAACCCCTGTGGGAGCAAAGCTTGCTCGCGATCGCAATGGCAGCCTTAGCATCCTGGCAAGCTGACCCATCGCAGTCGCGAGCAAGCTTTGCTCCCACAGTGTCAGCTGGGTCCAGATCAATGCGGGGATAAACCCAAGGCAATAAAAAACCCCGCTTGCTTTCGCAGGCGGGGTTTTTCGCTACAGGGGTAAGGCTGGCTTACATCATGCCGCCCATGCCACCCATGCCGCCCATGTCTGGCATACCGCCGCCAGCTGGAGCGTCTTCCTTGATTTCAGCGATCATCGCCTCGGTGGTGATCATCAGGCTGGCAATCGACGAAGCCGCTTGCAGAGCCGAACGAGTCACTTTGGCTGGGTCCAGGATACCCATTTCGATCATGTCGCCGTATTCGCCGGTAGCAGCGTTGTAACCGTAGTTACCCGAACCCTGCTTGACCTTGTCGACCACAACGCTTGGCTCGTCGCCGGAGTTGGCAACGATCTGGCGCAGCGGGGCTTCGACAGCGCGACGCAGCAACTGGATGCCCACGTTCTGGTCATCGTTGTCGCCTTTGAGTTCGCTGATGGCTTGCAGGGCACGAACCAGTGCCACGCCGCCGCCAGGTACCACGCCTTCTTCGACGGCTGCACGGGTGGCGTGCAGGGCGTCTTCAACGCGGGCTTTCTTCTCTTTCATTTCAACTTCGGAACCAGCGCCAACCTTGATCACTGCAACGCCGCCGGACAGCTTGGCCAGGCGCTCTTGCAGTTTTTCACGGTCGTAGTCGGACGAAGTCTCGGCCACTTGTGCGCGGATCTGAGTCACGCGAGCCTGGATGTCAGTCTCGACGCCGGCACCGTCGATCACGGTGGTGTTTTCCTTGGACAGGATCACGCGCTTGGCGTTACCCAGGTGCTCCAGGGTGGTGCTTTCCAGGCTCAGGCCGATCTCTTCGGAGATAACGGTACCGCCGGTCAGTACGGCGATGTCCTGCAGCATGGCCTTGCGACGATCGCCGAAGCCTGGTGCCTTGACGGCAGCGACCTTGACGATACCGCGCATGTTGTTCACGACCAGGGTCGCCAGGGCTTCGCCTTCAACGTCTTCAGCCACGATCAGCAGTGGGCGGCCGGCTTTGGCAACGGCTTCCAGCACTGGCAGCATTTCGCGGATGTTGGAGATCTTCTTGTCCACCAGCAGGATCAGCGGGCCGTCGAGCTCGGCGGTCATGGTGTCCGGCTTGTTGACGAAGTACGGGGACAAGTAGCCACGGTCGAACTGCATGCCTTCTACGACCGACAGTTCGTTTTCCAGGCCCGAGCCTTCTTCAACGGTGATCACGCCTTCTTTACCGACTTTTTCCATGGCTTCGGCAATGATGTCGCCGATGGAGTTGTCGGAGTTGGCGGAGATGGTGCCGACCTGAGCGATTGCCTTGGTGTCAGCGCATGGCTTGGACAGGGCTTTGAGCTCTTTGACAATGGCGATGGTCGCCTTGTCGATGCCGCGCTTGAGGTCCATCGGGTTCATGCCGGCAGCGACGGCTTTGAGGCCTTCGTTGACGATCGACTGAGCCAGTACGGTCGCGGTGGTGGTGCCGTCACCGGCGTCATCGTTGGCACGGGAGGCAACGTCTTTGACCAGTTGCGCGCCCATGTTTTCGAAGCGGTCTTTGAGCTCGATTTCTTTGGCTACGGAAACGCCGTCCTTGGTGATGGTCGGAGCGCCGAAGCTCTTCTCGATGATCACGTTACGGCCTTTCGGGCCCAGGGTCGCTTTTACTGCGTCAGCCAGGACGTTGACACCGGCGAGCATTTTCTTGCGGGCGGAATCGCCGAATTTAACTTCTTTAGCAGCCATGATCGATATTCCTTAAATACTTTGTAGTAACGGGAAAATGGGCGGGGGAATCAGCCTTCGAGGACAGCGAGGATTTCGTTCTCGCTCATTACCAGCAGGTCTTCGCCGTCGACTTTCACTGTGTTGCTGCCGGAGTAAGGGCCGAACACAACCTTGTCACCCACTTTCACGGCCAGCGCACGTACTTCACCGTTTTCCAGTGCCTTGCCTGGGCCTACAGCGAGAACTTCACCGTGGTTGGCTTTTTCAGCAGCCGAACCTGGCAGGACGATACCGCCAGCGGTTTTCTTCTCTTCTTCGCTGCGACGGATGACGACGCGGTCATGCAGAGGACGAAGCTTCATTGTCGATCTCTCCTAATTTTTGGTTTTCATCGGCCGGTGTAGTCCCGGCGGGTTTAACAAAGCCGGCAGAGCCGGGTGCGGTTCGTCAGTCGAACCGCGGAAGTCTGTCCGGTGTCACCACCGGAAACCTTGCGGTGACCGTTACATAAGGGCGTACAAGTGGATTACAAGGGCGAGGGCAGAAAATTTTTTACTGCACGCAGCCAAAACGAACACGGCGCCCGAAGGCGCCGTGTCGAGGGTTTTACTTGGAATCGCGGTGCTCGAATTCACCTTCGATCACGTTGGGCTCGCGGCCCACAGGCTCGCGCGGAGCCGGACCGCCGCGGGGTTGGAGGTCATCGGCGAAGGCGCGCTGACGCATCGCCTGCTCTTCGGCACGCTGGCGCATTTTATTGGCCAGCAACCGACGGGTGAACGGCAACAGCATGACCAGGCCCAGCACGTCGCTGATAAAGCCAGGCAGGATCAACAAGCCGCCACCCAGGGCCAGCATCAGGCCTTCGAGCATGGTCTGGGCGGGCAACTCGCCGCGGTTCAGGCTTTCACGGGCACGCAACGCCGTGGCCAGGCCAGCGATGCGCAGCACAAACACGCCGAGCATCGAGCCGAGAATGACCAGCAGCAACGCCGGGAAAAACCCGATCGCACCGCTGACCTTGACGAATACGAACAGCTCCAACACCGGGAACAGCAGAAAGAGCAATAAAAAAGGGCGCATCAAATGGTTCCTCAACGCAAGAATGCCTTGCTATGAAAACCTAAATGACGTCGCCCTTTCGTGAATTCAAGCGTCGACCTCGGCATTTTTCGGCCATTGCTCGGCGTGAGCCAGATAAACCAAGGCTTCGCGCACTTGTGTCGGGGTGTTGCAAGGCGTCGGAAAGGCCAGCCAGTGCAGGCCCTGGCCAATACGCAAGTGCATGCCCTCGCTGTCGATGCCCGCCAGTTGTGCCGGCTCGCTTTTCGGCAGGCCGGTCAATTCCACGTAATGGGCGATGGCCTTGGCGTGATCGGCATTCATGTGCTCGACCATGTTGGCTTCGGCTTTGCCGGCGAAGGGATTGGCCAGGGTGAGCTGGTCGATCCAGTGAATGGCACCAAAGCCGCCAATGTAGCGATGGCGCACCGGCTCAAGCACCCAGAAGTCGAAATCATGGGCCTTGTGGTAGTTCTGCGAGTCCGGGAAATAGCGGTAGTAACGCTCGGCGGCAGCCTCGATGGCGGCGCTGTCTTCGAGTTTGCGGGCCTCGGCCAGGTAGGTCAGGCGCCCAACGGCCTGCACATCCTCGGCGCCCCGCTCGCCCACCAGCATCGAACACTTGGGGTCTTTTTGCAGATTGTGAGTGTGCTGGGCGATACGGCTGATCAGGATCAGGGGCCGGCCTTGATCGTCCAGGCAATAGGGCACCACGGAGCCGAACGGAAAGCCGGGCATGGATTTGGAATGAGTGGAGAGCACTCCACGGTACTCCTTGAGCAGCAGTTCCCGGGCATGCTTGACAGCTTCAACGCTCAATTTGTGACTCCTTTTATGACATCCGTCTAGAAAACGGTCAGGCGACTGGAGTAATGTTCCGATACACCGATAGGGCAGTTCTCGTGTGCAACCGGGCTACACCGGCGCAAATCGAGAGACGTCCGCGAAGGTCCCCTTCACCGCTGCGCCACCTGGACATGAGCATGCAACTCACTGACAAAGTAATCATTATCACCGGCGGTTGCCAGGGCCTGGGCCGCTCCATGGCCGAGTATCTCGCGGGCAAAGGCGCGAAACTCGCCCTGGTGGACCTCAACCAGGAAAAACTCGACCAGGCGGTTGCCGCGTGTGTAGCCAAGGGCGTCGAGGCCCGGGCGTACCTGTGCAACGTTGCCAACGAGGAGCAAGTCAGCGACATGGTCGCCCGGGTCGCCGAGGACTTCGGCGCGATCCATGGGTTGATCAACAACGCCGGGATCCTGCGCGATGGCCTGCTGCTCAAGGTCAAGGACGGCGAAATGACCAAGATGAGCCTGGCCCAGTGGCAGGCCGTGATCGACGTCAACCTCACCGGCGTATTCCTGTGCACCCGTGAAGTGGCGGCGAAAATGGTCGAGCTGAAGAACAGCGGCGCCATCATCAATATTTCGTCGATCTCCCGCGCCGGCAATGTCGGCCAGACCAATTACTCGGCCGCCAAGGCCGGTGTGGCCGCCGCTACCGTGACCTGGGCCAAGGAACTGGCGCGCTACGGCATCCGTGTCGCCGGCATCGCACCGGGTTTCATCGAAACCGAGATGACCCTGGGCATGAAGCCCGAGGCCCTGGAAAAAATGACCTCGGGGATTCCGCTCAAGCGCATGGGCAAGCCTGAGGAGATTGCTCATTCGGCGGCGTATATCTTTGAGAACGACTACTACACCGGTCGGATCCTGGAGATGGATGGCGGGTTGCGGATCTAAAAACACCACATAACCCCTGTGGAGCGAGCCGGTGGGAGCACAGCTTGCTCGCGATAGCGGTCTGGAAGCCAACAGATGTGTTGTATGTGCCGCCGTCATCGCGAGCAAGCTGTGCTCCCACAGGCTCGCTCCCACAAGGGATTGTGTTTCAAAGCATCAATCGTCGCTGACAGTGATGTTCGGCATCGCCGGTGACGCAGCCTCTTGCAACACGATCCGCGCGCCCACGTGGCGTGCCAGTTCCTGATAGACCATGGCGATCTGGCTGTCCGGTTCAGCAATGACCGTCGGCTTGCCGCCGTCGGCCTGTTCGCGGATCAGCATCGACAGCGGCAGCGAAGCCAGCAATTCGACGCCGTACTGGGTCGCCAGTTTCTCCCCGCCCCCTTCGCCGAACAGGTGCTCGGCATGCCCGCAGTTCGAGCAGATGTGCACGGCCATGTTCTCCACCACGCCCAGCACCGGGATGTTGACCTTGCGGAACATCTCCACGCCCTTGCGTGCGTCCAGCAAGGCCAGGTCTTGAGGCGTGGTGACGATCACCGCACCGGCCACCGGGACTTTCTGCGCCAGGGTCAGCTGGATATCGCCGGTGCCCGGCGGCATGTCGATCACCAGGTAATCCAGGTCGCCCCACGCGGTTTGCGTGACCAGTTGCAGCAAGGCACCGGAAACCATCGGCCCGCGCCAGACCATCGGCGTGTTGTCGTCGGTGAGGAAGGCCATGGACATGACTTCCACGCCATGGGACTGGATCGGCACGAACCACTTCTGCTCCTTGACCTGCGGTCGGGTGCCCTCGGCAACACCGAACATGATGCCCTGGCTCGGACCGTAGATATCTGCATCGAGAATCCCGACCTTCGCCCCTTCACGGGCCAGGGCCAGGGCCAGGTTGGCGGCGGTGGTGGACTTGCCCACACCGCCCTTGCCCGAGGCCACGGCGATCACGTTCTTGACGTTCGCCAGCCCCGGCACCTGCGCCTGGGCCTTGTGGGCGGCGATCACACTGGTGATGTCGACTTTGGCGGCGCTCACCCCGTCCAGGGCCTCGATCGCCATTTGCAGCATCTGCGCCCAGCCGCTTTTGAACAGGTCGGCGGCATAGCCGATTTCCAGCTGGACACTGACGCGATCGCCCTGGATGTCGATGGCGCGCACGCATCCGGCGCTGACCGGGTCCTGGTTCAGGTAGGGGTCGGTGTACTGGCGAAGGACGGCTTCCACCGCTGCGCGATTGACGGCGCTCATGGGCAACTCCGATAGCAAGACTTGAAAACAGGCCGCTATCCTACGCCGCGCATGCTTTTGTGGCGACCCGATTACTGTCGCGCGAATATCTTTGTGGCGAGGGGATTTATCCCCGCTGGGTTGCGAAGCGACCCCAAAACCAGGCGCCTCGGTGGACCAAACTGGTCAGGTTCGAATGTTTTGGGACTGCTGCGCAGTCCAGCGGGGATAAATCCCCTCGCCACAGTTGTGCTCTGCTGCTCCCAGCAATGCACCCCGAAACAGCCCCGAAGGGTGAAAAAAAGCCGCCAGCGCTTTATAGTGGCCGACCTCCGTTTCATCAAGTAGCCGAGCCCCATGTCCGAGCCACGCAAGATCCTCGTCACCAGCGCCCTGCCCTATGCCAATGGTTCGATTCACCTCGGCCATATGCTGGAGTACATCCAGACCGATATGTGGACGCGCTTCCAGAAACATCGCGGCAACCAGTGCATCTATGTCTGCGCCGACGACGCCCACGGTTCGGCGATCATGCTGCGCGCGGAAAAGGAAGGCATCACCCCGGAACAACTGATCGCCAACGTCCAGGCCGAACACAGCGCCGACTTTGCCGAGTTCCTGGTGGACTTCGACAATTTCCACTCCACTCACTCCGTAGAAAACCGTGAGCTGTCGAGCCAGATCTACCTGAAGCTGCGTGACGCCGGGCACATCGCCACCCGTTCGGTCACCCAGTATTTCGACCCGGAAAAGAACATGTTCCTGGCCGACCGCTTCATCAAGGGCACCTGCCCGAAATGCGGCACCGAGGACCAGTACGGCGACAACTGTGAAAAATGCGGCGCTACCTACGCACCGACCGACCTGAAAGACCCGAAATCGGCGATTTCCGGCGCCACCCCGGTGCTCAGGGACTCCCAGCACTTCTTCTTCAAGCTGCCGGATTTCCAGGCGATGCTGCAAACCTGGACCCGCAGCGGCACGTTGCACGACGCGGTGGCCAACAAGCTCTCCGAATGGCTCGACTCCGGCCTGCAAGAGTGGGACATTTCCCGCGATGCGCCGTACTTCGGCTTCGAAATCCCCGGCGAACCCGGCAAGTATTTCTACGTGTGGCTGGATGCGCCCATCGGCTACATGGCGAGCTTCAAGAACCTTTGCGACCGCACCCCGGAGCTGGACTTCGACGCGTTCTGGGGCAAGGACTCCACGGCCGAGGTGTATCACTTCATCGGCAAGGACATCGTCAACTTCCACGCACTGTTCTGGCCGGCCATGCTCGAAGGCGCCGGCTTCCGCAAGCCGACCGGCATCAACGTCCACGGCTACCTGACCGTCAACGGCCAGAAGATGTCCAAGTCCCGCGGCACCTTCATCAAGGCCCGGACCTACCTGGACCACCTGTCCCCGGAATACCTGCGCTACTACTACGCCGCCAAGCTCGGCCGTGGCGTCGACGACCTGGACTTGAACCTCGAAGACTTCGTACAGAAGGTCAACTCCGACCTGGTGGGCAAGGTCGTCAACATCGCCAGCCGTTGCGCCGGTTTCATCCACAAGGGCAACGCCGGGGTCCTGGTCGCGGGCAATGCCGCGCCGGAACTGACCGACGCCTTCCTGGCGGCCGCGCCAAGCATCGCCGACGCCTACGAGTCCCGCGACTTTGCCCGGGCCATGCGCGAAATCATGGCCCTGGCCGACCGCGCCAATGCCTGGATCGCCGACAAGGCCCCATGGTCGCTGGCCAAGCAGGAAGGCAAGCAGGACGAAGTCCAGGCCATCTGCGCCCTGGGCATCAACCTGTTCCGCCAATTGGTGATTTTCCTCAAGCCCGTGCTGCCGTTGCTGGCCGCCGATGCCGAGGCGTTCCTCAACGTTGCGCCGCTGACCTGGAACGACCACCAGACCCTGCTGAGCAATCATCAGTTGAACGAATTCAAGCCGTTGATGACCCGCATCGACCCCGCCAAGGTGCAAGCCATGACCGACGCCTCCAAGGAAGACCTGGCCGCCAGCCAGACCGACACCGGCGCCCCTGCCGGCAACGGCGAGTTGGCCAAGGACCCGCTGTCGCCGGAAATCGACTTCGACGCCTTTGCCGCCGTTGACCTGCGCGTGGCGCTGATCGTCAAGGCCGAGGCCGTCGAAGGCGCCGACAAGCTGCTGCGCCTGACCCTGGACATCGGCGACGAGCAACGCAACGTGTTCTCCGGCATCAAGAGTGCCTACCCGGACCCGGCCAAGCTCGAAGGCCGGTTGACGATGATGATCGCCAACCTCAAGCCGCGCAAAATGCGCTTTGGTATCTCCGAAGGCATGGTGATGGCGGCAGGCCCCGGCGGCGAGGAAATCTACCTGTTGAGCCCTGACAGCGGCGCCAAGCCGGGCCAGCGGATCAAGTAACACGACCGCTCGCTGCACCGATCCCACAGTCGCCTTGCAGGTGGCTGTGGGATTTTCATATCTGGCCCATGCCCCCGGCGTGCCGGATAATGCCTAATCTTGTAACAGGCCCTTTGTCACCCACACGCCCATGACCGAAATCGTCCTCACGCTGTTCAGCGCTGCCCTGATCAACAACCTGGTGTTGCACTGGCCGCTGGGCGTCGATCCGCTGCTGGCGTCCAATGGTAGGAAGCAGATACACGCCTTGGGCCTGGCGACGGCATGCCTGATGCTGATCGTCGGCACCCTGGGCTACCTGATCGATCATGGGCTGCTGGCGCCGACCAACCTGGTCTCGCTGCGCCTGCTGGCCTGGCTGTCCTTGAGCGTATTGCTGATCGGCCCCTTGCTGCGCCTGCTGGCACGCTGGCGGCCAGCAATGCCGTTCGAGGGGTTGTGGCCGCTGTTGCTCGGCAATGCCGGCATACTCGGTGTCACGCTGCTCAACGGCCAGGATGACCGCGGCCTGGGCCACGCCATCGCCCTGAGCCTGGGTGCCGGACTGGGGTTCTGGCTGGTACTGAGCCTGTTCGACGATCTGCGCCAGCGCACCTTCAATAACGATATTCCCTTGCCCTTTCGGGGCCTGCCGATTCAGTTGATCAGCGCCGGACTGATGGCGGTGGCCTTTCTCGGATTGCGCGGGCTGGTCAAAACATGAACCTGATTCAACGTATCGACGCCTTGCTGCCGCAGACCCAATGCGGCAAGTGCGGCCATCCCGGGTGCAAGCCCTACGCCGAAGGCATCGCCCAGGGCGAGCCGATCAATAAATGTCCGCCCGGGGGGCGCGAAACCATCGCTGCCCTGGCCGAGCTGATGAAAATCCCGGTGTTGGAGCTGGACACCAGCCGCGGCGTGGCCCCGGCGCAAATCGCCTTTATCCGTGAAGCTGAATGCATCGGTTGCACCAAGTGCATCCAGGCCTGTCCGGTGGACGCCATTGTCGGCGCCGCCAAGCTGATGCACACCGTCCTCATCGACGAATGCACAGGCTGCGATCTGTGCGTGGCGCCCTGCCCGGTCGATTGCATTGAAATGCACCCTCTGCCAACGGCAAACGTGCTGCCGATCGTTGGCGGCCTGGCCTTCAGCGTCGAAGAACAACAGGCACGAACCGCCAAGCGCAATCATGCCCGGCGCCGCTTCGAACAACGCAATGCGCGCCTGCGCCGCGAAGAAGAGCAGCGCCAGGCCGAACGCCTGGCTCGAACCCAACGGGCGGCTCAGGCCCAGGCGCAAACCCCGGACCCGGCACTCGACCCCGTACAAGCCGCACTGGAGCGCGTGCGCGCGCAAAAAGCCGCCACGGCCGATGCCGCCTTGAAGAAAGCCAAGGTCGACTTGGCCATGAGCCGTTCACAGCTGAACAAATCCTTGAAAGCGTTCGGCCACCCGCCAACCTTCGAGCAGCAGTCGCAACTGATCGTGCTGCAGCGCCAGTTCGAAGCGGCCGAGCAGGCGCTGAGCCAACTGGAAAACGCCGCACCCGCGGCTGCGCCAGCCCCTGCACCGGCACAGAACGCCGAGCTGAAGCGGGCCAAGATCCAATTGGCGATGCGCCGCGCCGAACTCAGCAAAGCCCGGGCAGCTACGGCGTCGGATGAACAACTGCTGGCATTGGAACAAGCAGTGAAGGATGCCGAACGCCAGGTGGACGCCCATGCCGCCCCTTGAGCCAATGGACGAACGGCTGCGCCAAGCAATGATGCGAGTGTTGCTGGCGACGCTTCCCGGCGCGCTGGCGTTGCTGTGGTTCCATGGTTGGGGCGTGGCGCTCAACCTGCTGTTGTCCGGCCTCACCGCCCTGGCAGTCGAAGCGCTGGTGTTGCGCGTACGCCGCCGGCCGCTAATGCCCGAGCTGAACGATGGCAGCGCGCTGGTCAGCGCCACGCTGCTGGCCCTGGCCTTGCCGGCCTATTGCCCCTGGTGGCTGACCGTCACGGCAGCCGCCAGCGCCTTGCTGTTGGGCAAGCACCTGTGGGGCGGCGTCGGCAGCAACCCGTTCAACCCGGCGATGTTCGGGTACGCCCTGGTACTGGTGGCGTTTCCTTCGCAGATGAGTCACTGGCCGGCGCTCCACGGCATGGGTCTGTCTGAAGGTTTGCTGCAGGTATTCGGCGCGCATCCGGCGCCCGATGCCTGGGCCGGGGCAACCGCGCTGGACAGCCTGCGAATCAACACGAGCCTGACCGTCGATGAACTGTTCGCCAACGATCCGGCGTTCGGGCGTTTCGGTGGACGGGGTGTCGAATGGGTCAACCTCGCCTTCCTGGCGGGTGGTCTGTTTCTGCTGCAGCAACGGGTGTTCAGTTGGCATGCACCGGTGGGCATGCTGGTGAGCCTGTCCGTCGTCAGCCTGCTGTGCTGGAACGGCTCGGGTTCCGACTCCCATGGCTCACCACTGTTTCATCTGTTCAGCGGCGCCACCATGCTCGGCGCGTTTTTTATCGCGACCGAACCGGTCTCGGGCGCCAAGGCCCCGCTCGCCCGCCTGCTGTTCGGCGCGGGCATGGGGTTGCTGGTCTATCTGATACGCACCTGGGGCGGCTATCCGGATGGCGTGGCGTTCGCGGTGTTGCTGATGAACCTTGGCGTGCCGGCGCTGGACCGGTTTGCCGAGGCGCGACAACGGCGGCCGCTGATATGAACAATCCCGTCGGCGTGGCGATCCTGACCTTGTTGATCGGCCTGGGTATCGGTGCCACTTACCTCACGCACCTGGGCACGACCGGGCGAATCGAGGCCCAGCAGCAAGCGCTGGCGAACAGGGCCATGCTCGAGGTGCTGCCCACCGACCACTATGATAACCAGCCGTTGGCGCACCCCGTTGTCACAGCCTCGGTGCCCCTGGCCCATAGCACGCTGCTGGGTGGCTACCTGGCGACTCGCAGCGGCCAAGCCAGCGCCGTGCTGCTGCGTAGCCAGGCGCTGGGGTATGAAGGCAGCATCGAATTGCTGGTCGCCATCGATCCACAGGGCCGGTTGCTGGGCGTCAAGACCCTGCGCCAATCCGAGACACCCGGATTGGGCGCGGCGATTGCCGGCTGGCCGAACGCCTGGTTGCAGACCTTCACGGGTAAATCACGCCAGGCGCCCGATGACAGCGGCTGGGCCTTGAAAAAGGACCAGGGCCAGTTCGATCAACTGGCAGGTGCGACAGTGACGTCCCGGGCAGTGCTCCAGGCTGTTCACGATGCGCTGCGTTACTTCGACGAGCACAAGGCTCAGTTGATGAGGGTAGCTGCGAATGAATAAGCCATGGGCACTGACACACGGCCTGTTGCTCGTCCCATTGGTCGGCGCGAGCGCTTCGCCGGTTGGCGCGCTGGGGCTATGGCTGGCCTGGGTCGTGGTTCTTTTCAGCCATGGCTGGGCAATGGGGCTTGTCCGGCAACGCCTGACAGCCTGTCAACGGCTGCTCGCCTCCATCGCACTGGCCGCGACCCTGACCACTTGCATTGGCCTTGTCGCCCAGGCCTGGGCACTGGAATTGTATCGACCGTTGAGCCTTTACGTTGGCTGGATCGCCCTGAGCTGCGTGGCCCTGGAGCACGAAGATTTCTTCGTTGAGTCTCGCTGGCCTGGACGCCTCAGGCTGGCCGGGCTGTTTGGCCTCTTGATGATCAGCCTGGGTGCCGTGCGTGGGCTGATCGGCAGCGGCCTGCCCCTGGCCCTCCTCGCCCCTGGCGGGTTCATTCTGCTCGGACTGCTGTTGGCGGCCCGACAGGCCTGGACGGCCGCCAAATCCCATTCATCCGTTGAGGAAACGCCGCGCCCATGAACGCCGCAAAACGCCTGGAAATATTTCGTCGCTTTCACGAGGACAACCCGGAACCGAAAACCGAACTGGCCTATTCCTCGCCGTTCGAGTTGCTGATCGCGGTCATTCTGTCAGCCCAGTCCACCGACGTCGGCGTCAACAAAGCCACGGCCAAACTGTTCCCGGTGGCCAATACCCCGGAGGCGATCCATGCCCTGGGCGTCGAAGGATTGTCCGAATACATCAAGACCATCGGGCTGTTCAACAGCAAGGCCAAAAACGTGATCGAAACCTGCCGCCTGCTGATCGAGCGCCACGGCAGTGAAGTTCCGCAGACTCGCGAAGCGCTGGAAGCCCTTCCGGGGGTCGGCCGCAAAACCGCCAACGTCGTGCTCAATACCGCGTTTCGGCAGTTGACCATGGCGGTCGACACTCACATTTTCCGCGTCAGCAACCGTACCGGGCTAGCCCCCGGCAAAAACGTGGTAGAGGTCGAGAAGAAACTGATGAAATTTGTTCCAAAGCAATTCCTGCTGGACTCCCATCACTGGCTCATCCTTCACGGCCGCTACGTTTGCCTGGCGCGCAAGCCTCGCTGCGGCAGCTGCCGAATCGAAGATTTATGCGAATACAAGCACAAGACGTCCGACGATTGAGGCGCTATTGCTTTTTTCGATCCATCGATTGAAAAAATCTTTTTTACCCGCCCGTGGTTTATCGATATAAGGAGCGCCAATGGCAGTCTTAGCCTGGAGTCGAACCCATGAGTGCTGGCAAAGAACAACTGGATGTGGAAGACGAATTCGTCGCCGTTGAGGCCGACGACGTCGAACCTGTGGTCGTGGAAGTGGCAAAAACCAACCTGAGTAAGCGCCGCACCATTGATAACCTGCTGGAAGAGCGTCGCCTGCAGAAACAACTGGCCGATTATGACTTTGACCTCTGACACGTAAAAGCCTCCCTGATGGAGGCTTTTTACTGAGTACGCGTGACCTGAAATCTCACACCAAGCCATTGCGCTGCGCCAATTCGATCAGGTCGACCAGCGATCGGGCGTTGAGCTTCAATAACAGGCGCGTCTTGTAGGTGCTGACAGTCTTGTTGCTCAAGAACATTCCATCGGCGATCTCCTTGTTGGTCTTTCCGCGCGCCAGTTGCTGCAAGACCATCATTTCCCGCCCCGATAATCGATCGACCATATCGGACTCACTGGCATTACCCAGACTCGAGCGCACTGTATGCAATGCCTGGTTGGGAAAGTAACTGTAACCGGACAGTACCGCCTTGATTGCACTCAGCAACTCGGTAAGATCTTGTTGCTTGCATACATATCCGGCCGCCCCCGTCTGCATGCAACGCATCGAAAAATGTCCCGGTGCCTGGGAAGTCAGCACCAACACCTTCATGGGTGAAGGAATGGCCGTCAGGCGGGCAATGACTTCCAATCCGTCCAACTTCGGAATACCGATATCGAGAATAACGATATCGGGCATAAGTTCGCGAGCAAACTGTAACGCATCGACGCCATTATCGGTTTCGGCAACGACTTCATAACCATGACGCTCCATCAGCAAACGTACAGCAAGACGAATGACGGGATGATCATCCACGATCAGCACTTTATTCATGGGCAAATCCAACTTCGCTGTTCGAATTTTTAGAGCACGCACAATAGCCTAGTCATTTCTACCTTGGCATGCTGCCCCCCCCTGAACGCTGGCACCGAGAGACATAACCTACAAGCTATACAGAAAATTCCTACAAATTCCCCCAGAAAAAATGTGTCATGAATTTTTTTACCCAGAAGGAAAGACCTTTCTTATCAATCCGGCAACCCTATGAACAATGCGCCTTTTCACCCGCCATAGCCACCCGCGGACAACCCGCTGGAAGCACTTCACTCATAGAAAGTAACTGAATTATTTGCTGTTAAAACGACCTTCCACTCACTTCAAGAAGAAGTTTCATATATAAAACATACTCAGGCACCCGACATCTCGCATCGGCAGCCGTGCAACCGAATCTCTATTTTAAGCACAGACAAATACTTTCCAACCAATCGACCGAGCATAAATATTCCATGAGCATTTACCATGAACAAACCATTGAAAACCATCACCAACCCCATGACCCTCATTGCCATATTTGCATCTTTATCCGAAACATCCGCGGCCATCTCCTTACCCTTTCTGGATGACGGCGATCGTGAATATTATCTTTGGTTCTTGATCAGCTTTCCTTTTTATCTATTACTGCTTTTTTTCATCACCCTAAACTTAAATTATCGCTCTTTGTATTCCCCTTCAGACTTTCGCAAGAGCAAACATTTCATAAAGACCATGGACGGTTCGTCCTGTCGGCGTAAACGGTCTCTACGCCGGGCGGGAAAGGCCAAGGAGGTGCTGTTGATACGTCTTGACCGACGCGGGCGCGAATCACCGGACACGCTCTACCTGGTGTGCAGCTCATCGAGGCATCTGATCGAGACCTGTCAGTCCCTGCACGTAAAAGGCGCTCACGTCGTTGTGTACGCCATCTACAACAGCACCGAACGTGCCGCACCAGGGCAGGGTGAATGAGCGATCGTGGAGCAGCGCTACGGCGAATGGGCCTGCGCAAAGAAGAGGTCCAAAAAAAAACGGCCTGCTCAAAGCAGGCCGTTTTTTTGTACAGTCAAGGTCAGAACAGCTTGCGACCCTTGTTCGCCGCGATGCGCATGCGCAGGGCGTTGAGCTTGATGAAGCCGGCCGCGTCAGCCTGGTTGTAGGCACCGCCGTCTTCTTCGAAGGTCGCGATGTTGGCATCGAACAGCGACTCGTCGGACTTGCGCCCGGTGACGATCACGTTGCCCTTGTACAGTTTCAGGCGTACCACGCCATTCACGTGAGCCTGGGAAGCGTCGATCATCTGTTGCAGCATCAGACGCTCAGGGCTCCACCAATAGCCGGTGTAGATCAGGCTGGCATACTTGGGCATCAACTCGTCTTTGAGGTGGGCCACTTCGCGGTCCAGGGTGATCGACTCGATCGCCCGGTGGGCGCGCAGCATGATGGTGCCGCCCGGGGTTTCGTAGCAGCCGCGGGATTTCATGCCCACATAGCGGTTTTCGACGATGTCCAGGCGACCGATGCCGTGTTCGCCACCGATGCGGTTCAAAGTCGCCAGCACGGTGGCCGGGCTCATCTCAACGCCGTCCAGCGCGACGATATCGCCGTTGCGATAGGTCAGTTCCAGGTATTGCGGGGTATCAGGAGCCTTCTCCGGGGAGACGGTCCAGCGCCACATGTCTTCTTCGTGCTCGGTCCAGGTGTCTTCCAGCACGCCGCCTTCATAGGAGATGTGCAGCAGGTTGGCATCCATCGAGTACGGGGATTTCTTCTTGCCGTGGCGCTCGATCGGAATCGCGTGCTTCTCGGCGTAGTCCATCAGTTTTTCACGGGACAGCAAGTCCCATTCACGCCACGGGGCAATGACTTTCACGCCCGGCTTGAGGGCATAGGCACCCAGCTCGAAACGCACCTGGTCGTTGCCTTTGCCGGTGGCACCATGGGAAATGGCGTCGGCGCCGGTTTCGTTGGCGATTTCGATCAGGCGCTTGGCGATCAACGGACGGGCGATGGAGGTACCCAGCAGGTACTCGCCTTCGTAAACGGTGTTGGCGCGGAACATCGGGAACACGAAGTCGCGGACGAACTCTTCGCGCAGGTCGTCGATATAGATCTCTTTGACGCCCATGGCCTGGGCCTTGGCGCGTGCAGGCTCGACTTCTTCGCCCTGCCCCAGGTCAGCGGTGAAGGTCACCACTTCGCAATTATAAGTGTCCTGCAGCCACTTGAGGATCACCGAAGTGTCCAGGCCGCCGGAATACGCCAGAACGACCTTGTTTACGTCCGCCATGCCATCACTCCACGGGTTGTACGGAAAGCCGGGAAGTCTAACGTCCAGCGCGGATAATTTACAGGGGCGCGACAGCTTATGACGACGAAGCGACAGATTATGTCGAGCGTGCGACGGTCAAAATCGACTCAGGACGTCCGTGCGGCGGTCGCCGCAGGTGCTGCGACCTTGGCGGGAGCGACCGGCACCGGCCCCTGGCCAGGCGCAGCAGCGGGCGCCGCAGGCGGCACTGCTTGTGGAGCCGGTTGTGATGCCGGGGGTTGAGTGGCAGCCGCACGCTCCAAATGCACAACCACGCGACGGTTCTTGGCCCGATTGGCGGCGCTGGTGTTGGGGACCAGCGGATAACGCTCGCCGTGGAAACGGACGGTGAATTGGGATTCCTGGAAACCGTTGGCCTTGAAGAAATCCATGACCGCTAGCGCACGACGGCGCGACAATTCACGATTGGTCAGGCGGTTGCCACTGTTATCGGAATGGCCATCGAGCTCGACATGGTTGACGCTCGGGTCGGCCTTGATGAAGTCGAGCATCACCTGCAGTTGGGCCTTGGCTTGGGTGTCGAGCTCCACTCCGTCGCCGGGGAAGCCGATCTGGGTTTGCTTGATCTGCTCAAAGTTCTTCGGCAACAGTTTCGCTACACAACCTTGATAATCACTGAACGCCTTGCTGAAACGCACCGGCAGCAGGCGCACTTCCGAGACCCGTCCGTCCTCGGCGTTGCGGCGCACTACGGGGCTGCGACCTTCCATCAGCCCACTGATCAAGCGGCCGGCCTGGACCTGGGAGCTGTTGAACAGTACATCACCGCTGCCGATCCTGACCGAACCCAGGTTGATGTCGCCCCGCCCCGGTTGCCACGGTGCGGCGGCCGCCAGCAAGGTCGCCGAACCGCCACCGAGCATCGGGTTATAGGTCTTGAGGCGAAAGGTCGCCTGTTCGCCCGCCCGGCGCACGAATTCGCCACTGCCAAAATCAGTGATCGGCTGGCTCAGCCGGCACTCGAACTTGTCGCCTTCGACCGTCCACTCAATGCTCTCCAGACGGGTCTGGAAAGTGAGCGCCATGGCGGGAAGGCTGGCAAACACACTGAGCAAGGCTAGATAACGCTGGCGCACGGGAGGCTCCACTGACTTTTATACAAAAATCGACGCATGCTGAGGGCATGACGCCTGTTCGGCGCACTGCACGGTTCGTGGCACACCTGTAGGAGCTATCGGTAAGTTGTGGCAGAACTTGATAGCGGGTGCCTGAATCGGTCTTTTCCGGTAGCATTCCCCAGAGTTTGACCCGCCTGGAAGCCCCCCAATGTCCGACCGCCTGACCCTGCTGCGTCCCGACGACTGGCATATTCATCTTCGCGATGGTGCTGTGTTGACCCATACCGTCGCCGATGTCGCGCGCACCTTCGGGCGCGCAATCATCATGCCTAACCTGGTTCCGCCCGTGCGCAACGCCGCCGAGGCCGACGGCTATCGCCAGCGCATCCTCGCCGCACGCCCGGCTGGCAGCCGCTTCGAACCGTTGATGGTGCTTTACCTCACCGACCGCACCCAGCCCGAAGAGATCCGCGAGGCCAAGGCCAGCGGCTTCGTCCATGCCGCCAAGCTGTACCCGGCCGGCGCGACCACCAATTCCGATTCCGGCGTCACCAGCATCGACAAGATCTTCCCGGCGCTGGAGGCAATGGCCGAAGTCGGCATGCCGTTGTTGATCCACGGTGAAGTCACCCGCGGCGACGTCGACGTATTCGACCGCGAGAAAATCTTCATCGACGAGCACATGCGCCGCGTCGTGGAGCGCTTCCCGACCCTCAAGGTGGTGTTCGAACACATCACCACCGGCGATGCCGTGCAGTTCGTCAACGAGGCCCCGGCCAACGTCGGCGCGACCATTACCGCCCATCACCTGCTATACAACCGCAACCACATGCTGGTGGGCGGGATCCGGCCGCACTTCTATTGCCTGCCGATCCTCAAGCGCAATACCCACCAGGAAGCCTTGCTGGACGCCGCCACCAGCGGCAGCGCCAAGTTCTTCCTCGGCACCGACTCGGCGCCCCACGCCCAGCACGCCAAGGAAGCGGCCTGCGGTTGCGCCGGTTGCTACACCGCCTACGCCGCCATCGAGATGTACGCCGAGGCGTTCGAACAACGCAACGCGCTGGACAAACTCGAAGGCTTCGCCAGCCTGCATGGCCCGCGTTTCTATGGCCTGCCGGTGAACACCGATCGTATTACCCTGGTCCGCGATGAGTGGACCGCCCCCGCCAGCCTGCCTTTCGGCGATCTGGCTGTCATCCCGCTGCGCGCCGGTGAAAAACTGCGCTGGCGCCTGCTGGAGGAAAACGCGTGAGTGAAGATCATTTCGACGACGAACTGGACGGCAACGGTGGTTCGGGCGGTGCCCGTCACCCCATGGCCGCTCGGTTCCGTGGCTACCTGCCGGTCGTCGTCGACGTAGAAACCGGCGGCTTCAACTCCGCCACCGACGCCTTGCTGGAAATCGCCGCGACCACCATCGGCATGGACGAAAAAGGCTTTGTGTTCCCTGACCACACCTATTTCTTCCGTGTCGAACCGTTCGAAGGCGCCAACGTCGAAGCGGCGGCCCTGGAATTCACCGGGATCAAGCTCGATCACCCGTTGCGCATGGCAGTCAGCGAAGAAACGGCCCTGACCGACATCTTCCGTGGCGTGCGCAAGGCGCTCAAGGCCAACGGTTGCAAGCGCGCGATCCTGGTCGGCCACAACAGCAGCTTCGACCTGGGCTTCCTCAACGCCGCCGTCGCGCGCCTGGATATGAAGCGCAACCCGTTCCACCCGTTCTCCAGCTTCGACACCGCGACCCTGGCTGGCCTGGCGTATGGCCAGACCGTCCTGGCCAAGGCGTGCCAGGCGGCCGACATCGATTTCGATGGCCGTGAAGCCCACTCGGCCCGCTACGACACCGAGAAGACCGCCGAGCTGTTCTGCGGCATCGTCAACCGGTGGAAAGACATGGGTGGCTGGCAGGATTTCGACGACTGACCAGAGGGTAGAGCCATTGTGGCGAGGCGGGACTGCCCTGTGCATCCTGTAGGAGCTGCCGCAGGCTGCGATCTTTGATCTTAGGCTTTCACCCAAGATTCAACTGGCTGAGGAAAGATCGCAGCCTCGTTACACTCGACAGCTCCTACAACACCCATAAAAAAACCGGCCCATCGTGGGCCGGTTTTTTTATGCCTGGGGTGCGCTTACAGCTTGTCGCTGTGCTCGCCCAGGTAAGCGGCAACGCCTTCAGGCGAAGCGGTCATGCCCTTGTCGCCTTTTTTCCAGTTGGCCGGGCAGACTTCGCCGTGCTCTTCGTGGAATTGCAGCGCGTCGACCAGACGGATCAGTTCTTCCATGTTACGGCCCAGTGGCAGGTCGTTGATGATCTGCGAACGGACAACGCCTTTGTCGTCGATCAGGAACGCGCCACGGAAGGCCACGCCGCCTTCGGACTCAACGTCATAGGCCTTGGCGATTTCGTGCTTCATGTCGGCAGCCATGGTGTATTTCACCTGACCGATACCGCCATTGTTGATCGGGGTGTTGCGCCAGGCGTTGTGAGTGAAGTGCGAGTCGATCGAAACAGCGACCACTTCGACGTTGCGCGCCTTGAAGTCATCCATGCGGTGATCCAGTGCGATCAGCTCGGACGGGCAGACGAAGGTGAAGTCCAGTGGATAGAAGAACACCAGGCCGTATTTGCCTTTGATGGCCGAGGACAGGGTAAAGCTGTCGACGATTTCGCCGTTGCCGAGGACGGCGGGAACGGTGAAGTCCGGGGCTTGTTTGCCTACGAGTACGCTCATTGGATATCTCCTGATGTAATAGCGTGAAAACAAGGTTCGGGCCAGCCTGTCACCCTCAGGCGACAGCCCTGTGACACGAACCCGCTTGCAAGGGCCGATCATCATACACCGCGAATTTGCACTGTCTTCAACGGTTTTTCGGTGGCATCGAAAAATCGCCGCCCCGTTTCATGCCGCATCAGTCGTCCTGGATAAACCGTTCGTCAGCCGGGTGACGCTCTGGTGCAAGACCTTGAGAAACCACTTTGACAATCATTCTCGTTAACATTAAGATCCGTCTCAATTGAGTCACAACCAGCGACGGTTCTTACTTATGTATGTATGCCTCTGCACTGGCGTCACCGACGGGCAAATCCGCGAAGCCATCTACGAAGGTTGCTGCAGCTACCGCGAAGTCCGCCAGGCCACCGGCGTAGCCAGCCAATGCGGCAAATGTGCCTGCCTGGCCAAGGAAGTGGTTCGTGAGACCCTCGCCAAGGTGCAAACGGCACAGGCCTCGATCCCCTACCCGGTAGAATTTACCGCGGCGTAATCAACAGCGTTTCAAGGAACCGGACCCAGTGTCCGGTTTTTTTATGCCTGTAAATCAAATGCTTAGCGGTCAGACGCGGAACACAAACATTCTTATTCCGATTAATTTTCATTTATTATTCAATAACTTAGGTTTGACACTGATAAATACGCGGCTCAAACTCCGCCCCATACACAGCTATTACAGGGCAGGCCTCATCATGAAAGGCGACATTACAGTCATCCAGCAGCTCAACAAGATCCTTGCCAATGAGCTGGTCGCGATCAACCAATACTTCCTGCATGCGCGCATGTACGAGGATTGGGGCCTGAACAAGCTGGGCAAGCACGAGTACCACGAGTCCATCGACGAGATGAAGCACGCGGACAAGCTGATCAAGCGCATCCTGTTTCTCGAAGGCCTGCCGAACGTCCAGGACCTGGGCAAGCTGCAAATCGGCGAACACACCCGCGAGATGCTTGAGTGCGACCTGAAAATCGAGCGCACCGGCCACGCCGACCTGAAGGCCGCTATCGCCCTTTGCGAAAGCGTTGGCGACTTCGGCAGCCGCGAACTGCTGGAAGACATTCTCGAGTCCGAAGAAGAGCACATCGACTGGCTGGAAACCCAATTGGGCCTGATCGACAAAGTCGGTCTTGAGAACTACCTGCAATCGCAGATGGGTGAAGAGTAAGCTTTCCCCGAAAGCCACCCACTAAAAAGCCCCGCCCTCTTTCGAGAGGCGGGGCTTTTTATTGCCTGGGTTTCCAGGCCCACCTAAATCCACTGTGGGAGCGAGCTTGCTCCCACAAGGGCTCGTGTTCACCACAACCGGTGTAGTGAACAGAACCTCATGGATCAGGCTTCGGTCTTGTTCGCCGCTGCTGCTTCCACAGCTGCCTTGATCGTGGTCTGCAGAGAGCCATCAGCGGCCATCTCGGTCATGATGTCGCTGCCACCGACCAGCTCACCACCCACCCACAGCTGTGGGAAGGTTGGCCAGTTGGCGTACTTGGGCAGGTTGGCGCGGATTTCCGGGTTCTGCAGGATGTCCACGTAGGCAAACTTCTCGCCACACGCCATCACAGCCTGAGCAGCCTTGGCCGAGAAACCGCACTGTGGCGCGTTCGGCGAGCCTTTCATGTAAAGCAGGATGGTGTTGTTGGCAATCTGGTCTTTAATCGTTTCGATGATATCCATGGAGCACCTCGGCTTAAAACTTCTGCGACTTAAGTTGTCGACACGGTGATGCATTGTAACGGAAAGCCGAACGTGCTCCAGAGACAATTTTACGCAGCCGCCACCTTCACCGGTACACCGTTAAGTGCCGCGTTGCCGGACAACTCATCGAGCTGACAGTCATCGGTCAGGTCGTTGGCGCTGGAGCCCGGTTGTCCGCTGGCGATGGTCATCTGCACGCCCGGCCGGGCATGGCCCCAGCCGTGGGGCAGGCTGACCACGCCTTTCATCATGTCCAGGCTGCCCAGCACCTCGACTTCGATGACGCCCACCCGCGAACTGACGGTCACCCGTTGCCCGTCGACCAGGCCGCGACTGGCGAGGTCATCCGGGTGCATCAACAATTGGTGGCGTGGCTTGCCCTTCACCAGTCGATGGAAGTTATGCATCCAGGAATTGTTGCTGCGCACATGGCGACGGCCAATCATCAGCAACTCGTCCGGTTTTGGCGCCTGCAACGCGGCAAAGCGCGCAAGGTCGGCAAGAATCACCGCTGGCGCGGCCTGCACGCGCTGGTTTTCGGTTTTCAGGCGCGCAGCCAGGTTGGGCTTGAGCGCACCGAGGTCGATGCCATGGGGATGATCGAACAGGGTCGCCAGGGACAGCTTGTGCGGCGAGGCGTCGCCATACGCCCCGCTGCGCAGGCCGAAATCGATCATCTGCGCCGGTGGCATGGTCGGCTTGAGTTCCTTGCCGGTCCGGGCGGCAAAAGCCTTGGCCAGGCCGACGAAGATTTCCCAATCGTGCAGCGCGCCCTCGGGCTTGGGCAGGATCGCCCGGTTGAAACGGGTCACGTTGCGCACCGCGAACAGGTTGAACGTGGTGTCGTAATGATCGTTCTCCAGGGCCGAGGTCGAGGGCAGGATCAGGTCGGCGTAACGGGTGGTTTCGTTGATGTACAAATCGATGCTGACCATGAACTCCAGCCCGTCCAGGGCTTGCTCCAGTTGCCGCCCGTTGGGTGTGGACAGCACCGGGTTGCCGGCCACGGTGACCAGCGCACGGATCTGGCCTTCGCCCTCGGTGAGCATTTCCTCGGCCAGGGCCGATACCGGCAACTCTCCCGCATATTCAGGACGCCCGGACACCCGGCTCTGCCAACGGTTGAAATGCCCGCCCGAGGTGGTGGCGACCAGGTCCACCGCCGGCTCGGTGCACAACGCCCCGCCCACTCGATCGAGATTGCCGGTGACCAGGTTGATCAACTGGATCAGCCAGTGGCAGAGCGTGCCAAACGCCTGGGTCGATACCCCCATCCGTCCGTAGCACACCGCTGACGGCGCGGCGGCGAAGTCCCGGGCCAATTGTCGGATCTGCGCTGCCGGCACCGCACAGAGCGGGCTCATGGCTTCAGCCGTGAACGTGGCGACGGCCTCGCGCACCTCGTCCAGGCCGTCCACTGGCAGGTGGCTGCCGCAGGTCAGGCCTTCGCTGAACAACGTATTGAGCAAACCAAACAGCAGCGCAGCATCGCCGCCGGGGCGTACGAAGACATGCTGGTTGGCGATGGCCGCCGTTTCGCTGCGGCGCGGGTCGACCACCACCACTTGGCCGCCACGGGCCTGGATCGCCTTGAGGCGCTTCTCCACGTCCGGCACGGTCATGATGCTGCCGTTGGACGCCAATGGGTTACCGCCCAGGATCAACATGAAGTCGGTGTGGTCGATGTCCGGAATCGGCAGCAGCAGGCCGTGACCGTACATCAGGTAGCTGGTCAGGTGATGGGGCAGTTGGTCCACCGAGGTTGCCGAGAAACGGCTGCGGGTTTTCAACAGGCCCAGGAAATAGTTGCTGTGGGTCATCAGCCCATAGTTATGCACGCTGGGGTTGCCCTGGTAGACCGCCACTGCGTTCTGGCCATGGCGCGCCTGGATATCCGCCAATCGCTCGGCCACCAATGCGAAGGCGTCGTCCCAGGCAATCGGTTGCCATTCATTGCCAACGCGCTGCATGGGCTGGCGCAGCCGGTCTGGGTCGTTCTGGATGTCTTGCAGGGCCACCGCCTTGGGGCAGATGTGACCGCGGCTGAAGGTGTCCAGCGCATCGCCCTTGATCGAGGTAATCGCCAGGCCCTGGCCGACGATTTCGGTGGTTTCGAGGGTCAAGCCGCAGATGGCTTCACACAGGTGGCACGCACGGTGGTGGAGAGTCTTGGTCATGGCCAGTCTCTGTTTTATTCGTGGCGGGCGCTTTCGGCCGCGGGAACAAAACTATGGCGCGTGATTCCCGGCAGCGCCAGCGACGTTCGTCCTGTGAATTGCCGGGCATCAGGCCCACCGATGAGACGGCGTCAAGGCTGGTCGGGAGGCGGCGCCAGCAGCTGGATTTCTTCGACGGTTTCCACCTGCTCCTGGGCAATGGGCACACCGGTGAGCTCGCCAATCAGCCGCCAATGCTCGTCGAGGCCGCTGCTGATAGTGGCCATGCGATCGATCATCCGACGGCCCGCGGCCTTGGTCACCTCGTCATCGCTGCGCAGCAATTCGAATGACATGGACGTCACCGAAGCCGTCAGGTGCGTCAGCGAGCGTGCAGTCAGCCCCAGCAGTTCCATCAGTTGTTGCTCTTTCGAATCCATTTCGGGCTCCTGTGCCGCTGTGGCTCATTTATAACCCAGGCCTTTGCATTAGGAAATGTTTCACGACCACCAGCAGACCGGCGAAAAGCTGGGGGCCACGGCGTAAACAGCCCCTCATCCATCGCGGGCGCGCCGCGCTTGATTGCCAAGCCAAGCTACGCCAGTGTACAAATGGGCCGCTGCTGTCAGGAAACCGGCCACAAATATGCCATTGCATTCGCGTGATGGCCTCGCTGAATCCCCAAAAACCGTAGCCCTATTGGTAAGACGCGACATTTAATTATAAGATCGCGCCTTCCCCTATTTCGTCGCCCCGTGCGGCTTTTGCCGCAGGTCTCGCCCGTTTTTTGAATAAACAAGGCTTTGAGCATCTGCGGTCAGTTACAAAAAGGTAGTCAATCATGAGCGCAAGGCACTTTCTCTCCCTGATGGATTTCACGCCCGATGAGTTGCTCGGCGTGATCCGTCGAGGCGTGGAGCTCAAGGACCTGCGTAACCGCGGCGTACTGTTCGAGCCCTTGAAAAACCGCGTGCTGGGGATGATCTTCGAGAAGTCATCGACCCGCACCCGCATCTCATTCGAAGCCGGCATGATCCAGCTGGGCGGCCAGGCGATCTTCCTGTCGCCCCGCGACACCCAACTGGGCCGTGGCGAACCGGTCAGCGATTGCGCCATCGTCATGTCGAGCATGCTGGACGCGGTGATGATCCGTACCTTTGCCCACAGCACACTGACCGAGTTCGCGGCCCATTCCCGCGTACCCGTCATCAATGGCCTGTCCGATGACCTGCACCCCTGCCAATTGCTGGCCGACATGCAGACCTTCCTCGAGCACCGCGGCTCGATCCAGGGCAAGACCGTGGCCTGGATCGGCGACGGCAACAACATGTGCAACAGCTATATAGAAGCGGCGCTGCAATTCGACTTCCAGCTGCGCATTGCCTGCCCTGAAGGTTATGACCCCAATACCGAGCTGCTTGCCAAGGCCGGGGACCGGGTAACCATCGTGCGTGACCCGAAACAGGCCGTGGCCGGCGCGCACCTGGTGAGCACCGACGTCTGGACCTCCATGGGCCAGGAAGAAGAAACCGCCAAGCGCCTCAAGCTGTTCGCGCCGCTGCAGGTCAACCGGGCCTTGCTCGACCTGGCGGATGCCGACGTGCTGTTCATGCACTGCCTGCCGGCCCACCGTGGCGAGGAGATCAGCTTCGACTTGCTGGACGACCCGCGCTCAGTGGCCTGGGACCAGGCAGAAAATCGACTTCACGCGCAAAAGGCACTGCTCGAGTTCCTTGTCGAGCCGGCGTATCACCACGCATGAGCCATTCGCTGCTGCTGAATTTGCATAACCTGGCCTGCGGTTACCAAAACCAGCGGGTCGTGCAGAACCTCAACCTGCACCTCAATGCCGGCGATATCGGTTGCCTGCTCGGTTCGTCCGGGTGCGGCAAGACCACGACGTTGCGCGCCATTGCCGGCTTCGAACCGGTGCACGAAGGTGAAATCCAACTGGCCGGGGTAACCATCTCCCGCGCCGGTTTCACCCTCGCCCCGGAAAAGCGCCGTATCGGCATGGTGTTCCAGGACTATGCCCTGTTCCCCCACCTGAGCGTGGCCGAGAACATCGCCTTTGGCATTCGCAAGCATCCGGACAAGGATCGCGTCGTCGAAGAATTGCTGGAACTGGTCAACCTGAAGCACCTGGGCAAGCGCTTTCCCCATGAGTTGTCCGGCGGCCAGCAACAACGCGTGGCCCTGGCCCGCGCGCTGGCACCAGAACCACAACTGCTGTTGCTCGATGAGCCGTTCTCCAACCTCGATGGCGAGTTGCGACGCAAGCTCAGCCATGAAGTGCGGGATATTCTCAAGGCCCGCGGCACCAGCGCGATCCTGGTCACACACGATCAGGAAGAAGCCTTCGCCGTGAGTGACCATGTCGGGGTATTCAAGGAAGGTCGACTGGAGCAGTGGGACACGCCCTACAACCTGTATCACGAACCGCTGACGCCATTCGTCGCCAGCTTCATTGGCCAGGGTTATTTCATTCGCGGCCGGCTCGACAGCCCGGAATCGGTGCAAACCGAGTTGGGCACCCTGCGCGGTAACCGGGCCTACACCTGGCCAATCGGCGGTGCGGTGGACGTATTGCTGCGCCCAGACGATATCGTCTACGCACCGGACAGCCCGCTCACCGCCAGCATTGTCGGCAAGACCTTCCTGGGCGCTTCCACCTTGTATCGCCTGCAATTGCCCACAGGCGCGCAACTGGAATCGATCTTCCCCAGCCACGCCGACCATCAGCTCGGGGACAGTGTCGGCATCCGCGTGGCGGCTGAACACCTGGTGCTGTTCCAGGCTTCGGGCAGCACCGCGGCGCACATCCCGCCGGTGGACAGCGGTGTGCGGCGCTATAGCACCCCCAGCTAAGACCTGAAGAATGAAAACCTCTGTGGGAGCGAGCTTGCTCGCGATGGCATAGGCACATTCAGCATCGATGCAAGCTGAACCGCCGCTATCGCGAGCAAGCTCGCTCCCACAGTTGGTCTCATTGGCTTGAGTGCAGAGTCAACCCAGCATCAACGTCCCACTGGCCACCAACGTCGCGTTCCCACCGATCTTCACCCGCTCACCCTCCAACCGGCAGAACAACGCCCCGCCCCGGGACGAGCATTGGTAAGCCGTCAGGCCGTGCTTGCCCAGGCGCTTGGACCAGTAGGGGATCAGGCTGCAGTGGGTCGAGCCCGTCACCGGGTCTTCGTTGATACCAATCGCCGGGGCAAAATAGCGTGAGACAAAATCATGCTTGC
Organism: Pseudomonas brassicacearum; assembly: GCF_918698105.1. Taxonomy (GTDB): domain Bacteria; phylum Pseudomonadota; class Gammaproteobacteria; order Pseudomonadales; family Pseudomonadaceae; genus Aquipseudomonas; species Aquipseudomonas brassicacearum_F. Next base: position 99,261 of record NZ_CAKKMI010000007.1, read on the forward strand.
TCCCCGGCGCGGTCACGATAGCGCCGGGCCAAGGCAGCTTTGCCAGGGCCGCCATGTCCGGTTTGCAATCGAGCACCGCTTGCTCCGACTCCAGCACCACGAACAGCTCGTTGGAACTCAGCACATCCACCGCTTCGACACCTAAGGCATTCTGGACGGCCAAGGAGGCCCCCAACTCGGCAGGCACGACGGCCGGAAAATCCAGCCACAGCCGATCACCCTCGCGCGTAACGCTCAACGAACCGGACTTGCAGATGAAATCCAGTCGTTCGACCGTTTCGTGGTAGACCTCGAACAGTACATAAGCGCTGGCCAACGTGGCGTGCCCGCACAGCGGCACTTCAGTGGTGGGCGTGAACCAGCGGATATGCCAATGCTGGCCTTCACGCACCAAAAACGCGGTTTCTGCCAGGTTATGTTCGGCGGCAATCTTCTGCATCAAGTCATCGGCAAGCCAGCCGTCGAGTCGATAGACCATCGCCGGGTTACCGCCGAACGGCCGGTCACTGAATGCATCGACCTGATGAAACGCAAGCTGCATGGCACTTCTCCTTTTTATTGATGCGCCAGCATGCGGTGCAGCGGCACTGCTTATCCAGTGACAGATCAGCAGATTTTTCACCCTACAGCGCCGATGAAAACACAAATAAAGCTCAAGCCTGACCCCTGTGGCGAGGGAGCTTGCTCCCGCTTGGCTGCGCAGCAGCCACCCCGTCTCTATTCAAGCCCGCCCGATATCAGCAAACGTGGCCCCGGTATGCTCCTTCAATACCGACGGCGCCAGCTCGACTTCCAAGCCGCGCCTTCCCGCACTGACAAACATACTGGCGAGCGGCTGTGCGGAACTGTCGATAAAAGTGCGCAGGCGCTTCTTCTGCCCCAACGGGCTGATGCCGCCGAGTAAATAACCGGTCGAACGCTGCGCAGCGGCAGGGTCGGCCATCTCGACCTTTTTCACCCCGGCGGCATGAGCCAGGCCTTTCAAGTCCAGGGTTCCGGCCACGGGCACTACCGCCACCAACAATTCACCCTTTTCGCTGGCCGCCAACAACGTCTTGAACACCTGCGCCGGATCCAGCCCGAGCTTTTCCGCCGCTTCCAAACCGTAGGACGCGGCCTTGGGATCGTGTTCGTAACTGTGAATGCGATGTTCGGCGCGCACTTTCTTAAGCAGATCCAACGCGGGTGTCATGACTGCTCCTGACAAGGAAAGGAAAAAAAGAGTGTCCGGATTCTAAGCCATCACCAACGAAAAGGCTTGGGACGGCGCCGCGAGTACCGGTGATCTGTCGTAAGCGGAAGCGTCATTCATGCCACGAATAGTTGAAATGTGACCGACGGTTCACTTTCGACCTTTGACACCAGCGTTTCTTGTCTATATTTTTTCGAAACTGAAAGTCATATCACATGTCTCAAGCAGCAACCCGAGATCAGGATGGGGATCCTGCCTCGGTAGAGGTCGCGCAATCGAGCTTTATCGAAGGCGCAGCAAAACAACAAAAAACCGAGGTTTGAATGACAACTGCTCTACAACAGCCGTCCCTGTCCAGCCAATGCCTGGCTGAATTCCTGGGCACTGCCCTGCTGATATTTTTCGGCACCGGTTGCGTCGCAGCGCTCAAGGTCGCGGGTGCGAGTTTCGGTTTGTGGGAAATCAGCCTCATCTGGGGCGTCGGCGTCAGCATGGCGATCTATCTGAGCGCAGGCATTTCCGGCGCCCATCTCAACCCCGCCGTCAGCATTGCCCTGTGCATTTTCACTGACTTCGAAAAGCGCAAACTGCCTCTCTACGTGCTTTCCCAAGTGGCTGGCGCATTCTGTGGTGCCTTTCTGGTCTACACGCTCTACAGCAACCTATTCTTCGATTTCGAACAGTCCAGGCACATGATTCGCGGCACCGAAGCAAGCCTCGAACTGGCCTCGGTGTTTTCCACCTACCCGCACGCAGCGCTGTCCACCGGCCAAGCCTTCCTCGTGGAGATGATCATTACGGCCATCCTGATGGGCGTGATCATGTCCCTGACCGATGACAACAATGGCTTGCCTCGGGGCCCCCTGGCACCATTGCTGATCGGCCTGTTGATTGCGGTGATCGGCAGCTCCATGGGCCCACTGACGGGCTTTGCGATGAACCCGGCGCGAGACTTCGGTCCTAAACTGATGACTTTCTTCGCCGGCTGGGGTGAAATTTCTCTTACGGGTGGGCGCGATATCCCGTACTTCCTGGTTCCGATTTTTGCCCCGATTGTGGGTGCATGCCTGGGTGCTGCGGCTTATCGCGGCTTGATTGCCCGCCACCTGCCCAGCGCCATAACTGCTACAAAGGATGCAGAACCGGCCATTGACGGCAAGCCCAGAACGTCCTGAAACAGTCGGCGCAGGCTCCTGCCAGTCCAGCCTGCGCCGTGGCTTCTTCCCTAATTCAGTCTCCCTTTATATAGAAAGACCCGAGGCAATCGACATGACCGATATACAGAACAAGAACTACATCATTGCCCTCGACCAGGGTACGACCAGCTCGCGCGCGATCATCTTCGACCGTGACGCCAACGTGGTCTGCACCGCCCAGCGCGAATTCGCCCAGCATTACCCACAGGCCGGCTGGGTCGAACACGATCCGATGGAAATCTTCGCCACCCAGAGCGCGGTCATGGTCGAAGCCCTCGCCCAGGCAGGCCTGCACCATGACCAGGTGGCCGCCATCGGCATCACCAACCAGCGTGAAACCACCGTCGTCTGGGACAAGACCACCGGCCGCCCGATCTATAACGCCATCGTCTGGCAATGCCGCCGCAGCACCGAAATCTGCCAGCAGCTCAAGCGCGATGGCCACGAGCAATACATCAGCGAAACCACCGGCCTGGTCACCGACCCATACTTCTCCGGCACCAAGCTCAAGTGGATCCTGGACAACGTCGAAGGCAGCCGCGAGCGTGCGCGCAACGGTGAACTGCTGTTCGGCACCGTCGACAGCTGGCTGATCTGGAAATTCACCGGCGGCAAGGTCCACGTCACCGACTACACCAACGCCTCGCGCACCATGCTGTTCAACATTCACTCGTTGGAATGGGACGCAAGGATGCTCGACATCCTCGACATCCCCCGCGAGATGCTCCCGCAAGTGAAATCGTCCTCGGAGATCTATGGCCGCACCAAAAGCGGCATCGCCATCGGCGGCATCGCTGGCGACCAGCAGGCGGCCCTTTTCGGCCAGATGTGCGTGGAGCCGGGCCAGGCGAAAAACACCTACGGCACCGGCTGCTTCCTGCTGATGAACACCGGCAGCAAGGCCGTAAAATCCAATCACGGCATGCTCACCACCATCGCCTGCGGCCCGCGCGGCGAAGTGGCCTACGCCCTGGAAGGCGCGGTCTTCAATGGCGGCTCCACGGTCCAGTGGCTGCGCGATGAACTGAAGATCATCAACGACGCACTGGATACCGAATACTTTGCCAACAAGGTCAAGGACAGCAACGGCGTGTACCTGGTGCCCGCCTTCACCGGCCTGGGCGCGCCGTATTGGGACCCCTATGCCCGTGGCGCGCTGTTTGGCCTGACCCGCGGCGTACGCGTCGATCACATCATTCGTGCGGCGCTGGAGTCGATTGCCTACCAGACCCGCGACGTGCTCGACGCCATGCAGCAGGATTCGGGTGAACGCCTCAAGGCCCTGCGCGTCGACGGTGGCGCGGTGGCGAACAACTTCCTGATGCAATTCCAGGCGGACATCCTGGGCACCCGGGTCGAGCGCCCGAAAATGCGTGAAACCACCGCCCTGGGTGCTGCGTACCTGGCCGGCCTGGCGTGCGGCTTCTGGGGCAGCCTGGAAGAACTGCGCGGCAAAGCGGTGATCGAACGCGAATTCGAACCGCAGCTGGACGAGCAGGCGAAGGAAAAACTCTACGCCGGCTGGCAGAAGGCGGTCAGCCGCACCCGTGACTGGGAACCCCATGAAGACGCTGAATAAAGCCGGATAAGGTTCTGCAACTGGTCGGGAGTGGATTCCTGCGGCATCATGGGCAAATTTTGTACGGCAGCCCAAAGGAAGCCCCATGAATCTGCCTCCCCGCCAGCAGCAAATCCTCGAACTGGTCCGCGAACGCGGTTATGTCAGCATCGAGGAAATGGCGCAGCTATTCGTCGTCACCCCGCAAACCATTCGCCGCGATATCAACCAACTGGCGGAAGTGAACCTGCTGCGTCGCTACCACGGCGGCGCCGCCTACGACTCAAGCGTGGAAAACACCGCCTACGCCATGCGCGCCGATCAGATGCGCGACGAGAAGCAACGCATCGCCGAAGCCATCGCCGCCCAGATCCCCGATCATGCCTCGCTGTTCATCAACATCGGCACCACCACCGAATCCATCGCCCGAGCGCTGCTCAATCATAACCATCTGAAGGTCATCACCAATAACCTGCACGTGGCCTCGATCCTCAGCGCCAAGGACGACTTCGAAGTCCTGATCGCCGGCGGCAACGTACGGCGTGATGGCGGCGTGGTGGGTCAGGCCAGCGTCGACTTCATCAACCAGTTCAAGGTCGACTTCGCCCTGGTGGGCATCAGCGGGATCGATGAGGACGGCAGCCTGCTGGACTTCGACTACCAGGAAGTGCGGGTTTCCCAAGCCATCATCGCCAACGCCCGGCAAGTGCTGTTGGCGGCGGATTCGAGCAAATTCGGGCGCAACGCCATGGTCCGCCTGGGGCCCATCAGCTTGATCGACTGCCTGGTAACCGACCAGCAACCCGTGCCGGCCTTGGCGCAATTGCTGAGCCAGCACAAGATTCGGCTGGAGGTGGTTTAACTTCACCCCCGATCCCCTGTGGCGAGGGGATTTATCCCCGCTGGGTTGCGAAGCAACCCCAATACAGTCACTCAATTTGCCTGATACACCCAGTCGCCGGGGTTTAGGGTTGCTGCGCAACCCAGCGGGGATAAATCCCCTCGCCACAAATGCTTCCCTATCGGCTTCAATTTCTCTTCATGTTCGAAAATTTTCCTTTCAGCTTCCCTTGATCAGTATTTTCAATCGAAGTTGACTGGCTGTTGCCGTCTTTATGGGCTAGTATTTTCGCAAATGAACATTTATGTTCGATTTCAAATATTACGAAAAGAGCCCGAGGCCAGCCGATGCCCACTTCTACCTTGCCTACGCCCCCTCTCGCCGAGGTTTACGACGTCGCCGTCATTGGTGGCGGTATCAACGGCGTGGGGATTGCCGCGGACGCTGCCGGTCGCGGTCTTTCGGTGTTCCTTTGCGAAAAGGACGACCTGGCCAGCCACACATCGTCGGCCAGCAGCAAGCTGATCCACGGCGGCCTGCGCTACCTCGAACATTATGAATTCCGCCTGGTGCGCGAAGCGCTGGCCGAGCGCGAAGTGCTGCTGACCAAGGCCCCGCACATCGTCAAGCAAATGCGCTTCGTGCTGCCCCACCGCCCGCACCTGCGCCCGGCCTGGATGATCCGCGCCGGCCTGTTCCTCTACGATCACCTGGGCAAACGTGAGCAGCTCGCCGGCTCCAAAAGCCTGAAGTTCGGTGCCGACAGCGCATTGAAAAGCGAGATCACCAAAGGTTTCGAATACTCCGACTGCTGGGTCGACGATGCGCGGCTGGTGGTCCTCAACGCCATGGCCGCCCGGGAAAAAGGCGCGCATATCCACACCCACACGCGTTGCGTGAACGCCCGTCGCAGCAAAGGCCTGTGGCACTTGCACCTGGAACGTGCCGACGGCAGCCTGTTTTCGATTCGCGCCAAGGCACTGGTCAACGCCGCCGGTCCGTGGGTCGCCAAGTTCATTCGCGATGACCTGAAGCTGGAATCGCCCTACGGCATCCGCCTGATCCAGGGCAGCCACCTGATCGTGCCAAAACTCTATGAAGGCGAGCATGCGCATATTCTGCAAAACGAAGACCAGCGCATCGTGTTCACCATTCCGTACCTGAACCAGTTCACCCTGATCGGCACGACTGACCGCGAATACACCGGTGACCCGGCCAAAGTGGCGATCACCGAGGGCGAAACCGATTACCTGTTGAAGGTGGTCAATGCCCACTTCAAGAAGCAGATCAGCCGCGACGATATCCTGCACAGTTATTCCGGTGTGCGTCCGCTGTGCAACGACGAATCCGACAACCCATCGGCCGTAACCCGCGACTACACCCTGGCGCTGTCAGGTGGCGGTGAAGAAGCCCCCTTGCTGTCGGTGTTTGGCGGCAAGCTGACCACCTACCGCAAACTGGCCGAATCGGCGATGGCGCAACTGGCTCCCTATTTCACGCAAATGCGTCCGAGCTGGACCGCCGTAGAGGCCCTCCCCGGCGGCGAAAACATGACCACCCCGCAGGCGCTGTGCTCGGCGATCCGCGACAAGTTCGACTGGCTGCCAACCGACATCGCCCGCCGCTGGGCCACCACCTACGGCAGCCGCACCTGGCGCATGCTCGAAGGCGTGCACAACCTCGGCGACCTGGGCGAGCACATCGGCGCCGGCCTCTATACTCGCGAAATCGACTACCTGTGCAGTGACGAATGGGCCGTCGATGCCCAGGACATCCTCTGGCGCCGCAGCAAGCTGGGCTTGTTCACCACCGCGCTTGAGCAAGAGAAACTGCAGCAGTACCTGGACAAGGTCGAGCACAACCGCCGCAAGATCGAAGCGGCCTGAACCATAGCCCGCTGAACCCAAAGCCCCTGAATCTGGCGATTCAGGGGCTTTTTGCATTCTGGAACACACCACAGAACCCTGTGGGAGCGAGCTTGCTCGCGATGAGGCCAGCCCATTCAACCTCTATGCGACTGACCCACCGCTATCGCGAGCAAGCTCGCTCCCACAATGGATCGAGTCAGACCCCAGCCATTCGGTTTTCCGAACAGAACCCATCAGTCAGTTCGGCTAACCGGATAAATCAGCCCGTATAAAACCTGAAACAAAACATTAATTACTAGCTAAAACAACAGGTTAAACAGAACAGCCTGGCCTGGCACGAGTCATGCTCTACACTCCTGGAGACGAATGCCTGTACGCCAACACAACAGGAGCTGCCAGGCACTTCGAAGTACTCAGGGCCGACAAACCGGCCGAAATAAAAAAAACAATGTCGAGGAAATATAGATGCGCATCGTTCCCCATCTCCTGGGCGCAGCCATTGCTGCCGCTCTGATCAGCACTCCGGTTTTCGCAGCCGAACTGACCGGCACACTGAAAAAGATCAAAGAGTCCGGCGTTGTCACGCTTGGCCATCGCGACGCTTCCATTCCGTTTTCCTACATCGCGGACGCTTCCGGCAAGCCGGTTGGCTACTCCCACGATATCCAGATGAAAGTCGTCGAAGCGCTGAAAAAAGACCTGGACCTGCCCAACCTGCAGGTCAAATACAACCTGGTCACCTCGCAAACCCGTATCCCGCTGGTGCAGAACGGCACCGTGGACCTGGAATGCGGTTCCACCACCAACAACGTCGAGCGTCAGCAGCAGGTTGACTTCTCCGTTGGCATTTTCGAGATCGGCACCAAGCTGCTGTCCAAGAAAGATTCCAAGTACAAGGATTTCGACGACCTCAAGGGCAAGAACGTCGTGACCACCGCCGGCACCACGTCCGAGCGCATCCTCAAGGCGATGAACGCCGACAAGCAGATGGGCATGAATGTCATCTCCGCCAAGGACCACGGCGAGTCCTTCCAAATGCTCGAAGGCGGCCGCGCCGTTGCTTTCATGATGGACGACGCCCTGCTGGCTGGCGAAGCCGCCAAGGCCAAGAAAGCCGATGACTGGGCCGTGACCGGTACTCCACAGTCCTACGAAATCTACGGCTGCATGATGCGCAAGGGCGACGAGCCGTTCAAAAAGGCTGTCGATGACGCCATCAAGGCCACCTACGCTTCGGGCGAGATCAACAAGATCTACGAAAAATGGTTCATGCAACCTATCCCGCCAAAAGGCCTGAACCTGAACTTCCCGATGAGCGACGAACTCAAGGCACTGATCGCCAAGCCGACCGATAAAGCGGCTGACGACAAGAAATCCTGATTTCTGACTAACCTTATCTCCTGGAGGGGCCCGGCCCTTTCAGGGGATGGTCACTCCCTGCTGGCAAATCTGGAAACACTCGAACCGGTGGCTGTCGAGCCGATCGCGTGTGCCTGGCCTTCAAGCCGGGCGGGAACGGAGTTTCCCCAGGCGGGCATTTGTACATCGAACGATCTGAGGGGAGACCCTAATGAATTACAACTGGGACTGGGGCGTGTTCTTCAAGTCCACCGGCATCGGCAGCGAGATTTATCTCGACTGGTACGTGGCCGGCCTGGGCTGGACCATCGCCATCGCCGTCGTCGCCTGGATCATCGCCCTGCTGCTAGGCTCGATTCTGGGTGTGATGCGTACCGTGCCGAACCGGCTGGTGTCGGGCATCGCCACCTGCTACGTGGAACTCTTTCGTAATGTGCCGCTGCTGGTTCAGCTGTTCATCTGGTACTTCCTGGTGCCGGACCTGCTGCCCGCCGATATGCAGGAGTGGTACAAGCAGGACCTGAACCCGACCACCTCGGCCTACCTGAGCGTCGTGGTGTGCCTGGGCCTGTTCACCGCCGCCCGGGTTTGCGAACAGGTGCGCACCGGTATCCAGGCGCTGCCCCGCGGCCAGGAATCCGCCGCCCGCGCCATGGGCTTCAAGCTGCCGCAGATCTACTGGAACGTGCTGCTGCCCCAGGCCTACCGGATCATCATTCCGCCACTTACCTCGGAATTCCTCAACGTCTTCAAGAACTCCTCCGTGGCCTCGCTGATCGGCCTGATGGAGTTGCTCGCGCAGACCAAGCAGACCGCCGAATTCTCCGCCAACCTGTTCGAAGCCTTCACCCTGGCCACGCTGATCTATTTCACCCTGAACATGAGCCTGATGCTGCTCATGCGCATGGTCGAGAAGAAAGTCGCGGTGCCCGGCCTGATCTCCGTGGGGGGTAAATAATGGAATTCGACTTCACTGGCATCATCCCGGCCATTCCCGGTTTGTGGAACGGCATGGTGATGACCCTCAAGCTGATGGCCATGGGTGTCGTCGGCGGGATCATCCTGGGGACGATCCTGGCGCTGATGCGCCTGTCCCATAACAAGCTGGTCTCCAATCTCGCTGGCGCCTACGTCAACTATTTCCGCTCTATCCCGCTGCTGCTGGTGATCACCTGGTTCTACCTGGCGGTGCCGTTCGTGCTGCGCTGGATTACCGGCGAAGACACGCCGATCGGGGCATTCGGTTCCTGCATCGTGGCGTTCATGATGTTCGAAGCGGCGTACTTCTGCGAAATCGTCCGGGCCGGCGTGCAGTCGATCCCCAAGGGCCAGATGGGTGCCGCCCAGGCACTGGGCATGAATTATGGCCAGGTCATGCGCCTGATCATCCTGCCCCAGGCGTTTCGCAAGATGACCCCGCTGCTGTTGCAACAAAGCATCATCCTGTTTCAGGACACCTCGCTGGTCTACACGGTCGGCCTGGTGGACTTCCTCAATGCTTCGCGGGCCAGTGGTGACATCATCGGCCGCTCCAATGAGTTCCTGATCATCGCAGGTCTCGTGTACTTCACCGTCAGCTTTGCCGCCTCGCAGCTGGTCAAGCGTCTGCAAAAAAGGTTCGCCGTATGATCTCTATCAAAAACATCAACAAGTGGTATGGGGACTTCCAGGTACTGACCAATTGCAGCACCGAGGTCAGCAAGGGTGAGGTGGTGGTGGTGTGCGGGCCGTCCGGTTCCGGCAAATCCACGCTGATCAAGTGCGTGAACGCCCTGGAACCGTTCCAGAAAGGCGACATCGTGGTCGATGGCACCTCCATCGCCGACCCGAAGACCAACCTGCCGAAACTGCGTTCACGCGTGGGCATGGTGTTCCAGCATTTCGAACTGTTCCCGCACCTGACCATCACCGAAAACCTGACCATCGCGCAGATCAAGGTGCTGGGCCGCAGCAAGGAAGAAGCCACAAAAAAAGGCCTGCAACTGCTTGAGCGGGTCGGCCTCTCGGCCCACGCCCACAAGCACCCGGGCCAGCTCTCCGGCGGCCAGCAGCAGCGCGTGGCGATTGCCCGTGCCCTGGCGATGGACCCGGTGGTGATGCTGTTCGACGAGCCGACCTCGGCCCTCGACCCGGAAATGGTCAACGAAGTGCTTGACGTCATGGTGCAACTGGCCCACGAAGGCATGACCATGATGTGCGTGACCCACGAAATGGGCTTCGCCCGCAAAGTGGCGAACCGGGTGATCTTCATGGACCAGGGTCAGATCATCGAAGACTGCAAGAAGGAAGAGTTCTTCGGTGATATCAGCGCCCGCTCCGAACGCGCGCAGCATTTCCTTGAGAAAATCCTGCAGCACTAAACAACACCGCTCCCCACTGTGGGAGCGAGCTTGCTCGCGATAGCGGACTGCCAGTCACCTGATTGTCGACTGATCAGCAGTCATCGCGAGCAAGCTCGCTCCCACAAGGGAGAAGTGTTGGCTTGTCGATTTGTGTTGTGGTTGACCCAAGGCTTCTGTGATGAAATGCGACCCCACCCTTTATCGCGCCGCGCCGCCATCACTTGCCGTGAAACCCCGCCTGATCCGCCATCTGTTCCTGCCGCCACTGGTCATTGCCTTGATGATCGGCCTGGGTTACCTCGGCTTCTGGATCAGCGAGCACTACGGCGTACGTGGCCTCGCCGAGAATGGCGAACGCCAGTTGGAGCTGCACGCCCGTGCGGTCGAGAGCGAGATCAGCAAGTACACCTACCTGCCCAGCCTGCTGGAGCTTGAATCGAGTGTCTCGCAACTGCTCGACGACCCCACGCCCGAGCATCGCAAGACCGTCAATGAATACCTCGAAGGCCTGAACCGCCGCAGCCGCAGCCGGGCCATCTACGTGATGGACACCACCGGCCGGGTGATGGCCACCAGCAACTGGCGCGATGTCGACAGTTACCTGGGCGAAGACCTGTCCTTCCGCGCCTATTTCCAGAACGCCGTGCGCGGCCAACCGGGGCGTTTCTATGGCATCGGCAGCACCAACGGCGAACCCGGCTACTACCTGGCCCATGGCCTGGAGCAACAGGGCAAGATCATTGGCGTGGCCGTGGTCAAGGTGCGCCTCGAAGCCATGGAAGAGCGCTGGCAGCGAGCGCGGCTGGAGGCGTTCGTCAGCGATGAGAACGGCATCATCATCCTGTCCAGCGACCCGGCGCGGCGGCTCAAGTCGGTTCGCCCCCTGAGCGACGACACCAAGGAGCGCCTGGCCCGAAGCCTGCAGTACTACTGGTTCCCGCTCAATGAACTGGTGCCCCTGGCCCGGGAACGCCTGGCCGAAGGCATGGAGAAACTGACGTTCCCGGCCAACAGCGAACTGGTGTCCGACGAGCGCGCCATCAGCTACTTGTCGCAGACCCGGCCCTTGAGCGATACACCGTGGAATTTCACCCTGCTGACCCCACTTGAAGACCTGCGTCGCCAGGCGATCAACCAAGGCATCCTGGTGGCCGTGGCCTTCGCCCTGGTGGCGTTCCTGTTGATCGCCTGGAACGAACGGCGCAAGGTCATCGCCACCCGTCTCGCCGCCCGGGAAGCCTTGCAGCAAGCCAACAACCAGCTCGAGCGTCGGATTACCGAACGCACCACCGACCTGCGCGCCAGCAACGAACGACTCAAGGGCCAGATCCGCGAGCGGCGCCAGGCCGAAGAGACCTTGCGCCGGGCCCAGGACGAATTGGTCCAGGCCGGTAAACTGGCGGCCATCGGCCAGATGTCCACCAGCATCGCCCACGAACTCAACCAGCCGCTGGCGGCACTGCGCACCTTGTCCGGCAATACCGTGCGCTTCCTGGAACGCGGCCAGCTGGACATTGCCAGCGCCAACCTCAAGACCATCAACGATTTGATCGACCGCATGGGCCGGATCACCGCCAGCCTGCGCTCCTTTGCCCGGCGTGGGGACGACCAGGGCCGGGCCAGCCTGGGCAAGGCCGTCGAGGCGGCGCTGCAACTGCTGGGTGGGCGCCTGGAAAACCTGCATATCCAGATCCATAGCAGTTTCGATGACGTCCAATTGCAAATCGACCAGACTCGCCTGGAGCAGATCCTGGTGAACCTGATCGGCAATGCGCTGGATGCCATGCAGACGCAATCCGAACCGAAACTGTGGCTCGATGGCCAGTCGGTCGATGGCAAATACCGCCTGCGGGTGCGGGACAATGGCCACGGCATCGATCCAGAGGCCCGCAAGCATTTGTTCGAACCGTTCTTCACCACCAAACCTGGCGAACAAGGCCTGGGGCTGGGCCTGACGCTCTCGGCGAGCCTGGCGGCCGCCGCTGGCGGGCACCTGGGCGTCGAGTACCCGCTTGAGCGTGGCACCACGTTTGTCCTCAATCTACCGTTGGTCAGCCTTCCACCTGCCGAGCCGCTATGAACAACGACCTGAGCGTACTGATCGTCGAAGACGACCCCCATGTCTTGCTGGGCTGCCAGCAGGCGCTGACTCTGGAAGACATTCCCTGCATTGGCGTGGGCAGTGCCGAAGAGGCCCTGGAGCGAGTCGACGATAATTTCGCGGGCATCGTCATCAGCGACATTCGCCTGCCGGGCATCGATGGCCTGGAATTGCTGACCCGCCTCAAGGCACGGGACCGCAGCCTGCCGGTGGTGCTGATCACCGGCCACGGCGATATCTCCATGGCCGTGGGTGCCATGCAAAAAGGCGCCTACGACTTCATGGAGAAACCCTTCTCCCCCGAGCGCCTGGTGGACGTCGCCCGTCGCGCCCTGGAACAGCGCAGCCTCGCCCGGGAAGTGTCATCGCTGCGCCGGCAATTGGCCGAACGCGACTCCCTGGAAGGCCGGATCATTGGCCGCTCGCCGGCCATGCAACACCTGCGCGCGCTGATCGCCAACGTCGCCGACACTTCGGCCAACGTGCTGATCGAAGGCGAAACCGGCACCGGCAAGGAATTGGTCGCCCGCTGCCTGCACGATTTCAGCCGACGCCACGACAAGCAGTTCGTCGCGCTGAACTGCGGCGGCCTGCCGGAGAACCTGTTCGAAAGCGAGATTTTCGGCCACGAGGCCAATGCCTTTACCGGGGCCGGCAAACGCCGGATCGGCAAGATCGAACACGCCGACGGTGGCACGCTGTTTCTCGATGAAGTGGAAAGCATGCCCCTGCCCTTGCAGATCAAGCTGCTGCGCGTGTTGCAGGAACGCACCCTCGAACGCCTGGGTTCGAACCAGAGCGTGGCCGTGGATTGCCGGGTGATCGCCGCCACCAAGTCCGACCTGGACGAAATGGGCCGGACCGGGCAGTTCCGCAGCGACCTGTATTACCGACTCAACGTGGTGACCCTGGAACTACCGCCACTGCGCGAGCGGCGCGAAGACATCCTGCAACTGTTCAAGCACTTTCTCCAGCAGTCGTCCCTGCGCTTCGACCGCACGGTACCGGAGTTGGACAACCAGACCCTGTCGAACCTGATGAGCCACGACTGGCCGGGCAACGTACGCGAACTGCGCAACGTCGCCGAGCGTTACGCCCTGGGCCTGCCGGCGTTCAAGCGCTCCGGTGCCAGCGGCGGCAACCAGGGCCTGGCCTTTGCCGAAGCCGTGGAAGCCTTCGAGCGCAACCTGCTGGTGGACGCCCTGCAACGCAGCGGTGGCAACCTGACCCAGGCCAGCCTGGAACTGGGCATGGCCAAGACCACGCTGTTCGACAAAGTCAAAAAATATGGCTTGAGCCATTAATCAACTGGGCGGGAAACCTGTGGATCTGATTTTCAAGGCGGCGCTCGGTGCAGCCGTGGTGGTCATCCTGGCGATGCTGGCCAAGACCAGGAACTATTACATCGCCGGGCTGGTGCCGCTGTTCCCGACCTTCGCCCTGATCGCCCATTACATCGTCGGCAAGGGCCGCTCGGTGGACGACCTGAAGACCACCATCGTGTTCGGGATGTGGTCGATCATTCCGTACTTCGTCTACCTGGCGACCCTTTACGTGATGGTCGACCGCATGCGCCTGGAGGCATCCCTGGCCGTGGCGGCGGTGGCATGGCTGATGGCCGCGACGGTGCTGGTCAGCGTCTGGGTGCGGGTTCACGGCTGAATATGCGGCGACGCACATCCCCCGTAGGAGCTGCCGAAGGCTGCGATCTTTTGATCTTGATCTTGGTCTTTCGCTCGTGACTCAATTGTCAGGGGCAAGATCGCAGCCTCGTTGCACTCGGCAGCTCCTACAGTTCGCGCAGGTCAGAGAGTTCGTGCAGGGCATGCAAGATCAGTAACCGACGGTAAACCGCGTCCGCGAATACTGCGGTGTTTCCACTTCATCGATCATCGCGATGGCGTAGTCGGCAAAGCTGATCCAGCTGCGGCCGGCGGCGTCGAACAGCAAATGATCCTTGCCTAGACGGAACTGCTCCGTGCGCTCGGTTTCGACGAACTCTGCCGATGGCGAAAGGAAGGTCCAGTCCAGGTCTTGCTCCTGGCGCAGTACGTCCAGGAACAACGCTCCGGCGCTGGCTTCGGCCAGGTATTCCTCCGGGAAGCCATCGCTGTCGATCACACGAGAGCCGTCCGGGAGCAGCAACGAACCGGCCCCGCCGACCACCAGCAAACGCTTGACCCCGGCGGCTTTCACCGGCGCGATGACCTTGTCGGCCGGCACGCTGGCGAAGTGAGCGGCACTGATCACCACGTCATGGCCAGTGATGGCTGCGGTCAACGCCTCGCTGTCCAATACGTCCAATTGCTTGCTGACCACCCCGGCCCTTTCACCGATTTTCGTGGCGTGGCGGGCAATGGCGGTCACGCTGTGGCCGCGGCGCAGGGCCTCTTCCAGCAATTGGCTGCCGGCGCGGCCGGTGGCGCCGATGATTGCGATTTTGCTCATGGTGTTCTCCAGTGATTACACATAGGGGCTATTAAAGCTGTGCTCGAAACGGACATGACAAAACTTTGCGGTATGTACACCGTCGTGGCGAGGGAGCTTGCTCCCGCTCGGCCCTGTAGGAGCTGCCGAAGGCTGCGATCTTTTGATCTTTCGCTTGGAATTCAAGTGTCTGGGGAAAGATCGCAGCCCTCGTTTCACTCGACAGCTCCTACACAGCCCAGCGGGAGCAAGCTCCCTCGCCACAAAAGCGCATCCGCTACCCTGGAATCAGGGTTGTCACCACTTCATCTCGCCCTTCGCCACCTTGGCACTGAGCTCCAGGGAGCTGTCTTCACCCAGGTTCGGGTAGCGTTGCTTCATGGCGGCGATCAGCGCGGCGGAATCCTTGGCCTTGGCGGTTTCTTCATCGAAGGCCTTGATATAGCCGGCGGTGAATGTCACCGGGGCCAGGGAACGGGCGCTTTGACCCAGGTAGTGGCCCGGAATCACGGTGTTCGGTTGCAGCTTTTCAATACCGGCGAGGGTCGCCAGCCAGTCTTTGTGGGACTGCGGTGTCTGGGTGTCAGCCATCCAGACATGAATGTTCTCGGCCACCACCACACCGCCAACCACGGCCTTGATCGATGGAATCCACACGAAACTGCGGTCCGGTTGTGGGCCATCGAGGCCGACGATCTGCAAGCGCTGGCCTTCCAGGGCCAGGCTATCGCCCTTGAGCACCTGCGGCACGATGGCTTTGGCCGGGGCATCGGTCTTCAAGATCGGCCCCCAATATTTCAGCTTGCCGTCCATGGTCTGCTTGATATGCGCGACGGTCGGCGCGGACGCCAGCACCTTGGCCTCGGGGAACGCGGCGGTGAGGGTTTCCAGACCAAAATAGTAGTCTGGATCGCCATGACTGATGTAGATCGTGGTCAATCGCTTACCGCTGGCGCGGATTTTTTCCACCACCTGCTCGGCCTGGGTCTTGCCGAACTGGGCGTCCACCAGGATTGCCTCTTTTTCGCCGCTGACTAAAACCGAAGTCACCGGGAAAACCGCCGCCGCGCCGGGGTTATAGACGTCCAGCGTCAGGTCGGCGGCCCAGGTCTGGGCCGTGAAAACGAGGGCGGCGGTTGCCAGCAGCAGGCGCTTGAGTGGGGTGAATCCGGTCATGGTGTGCTCCGTTGTCCAAAGGCCCGAAAGGGAATGAGACGGAGCTTAGTGACCTGACTCGTTCCAAAAAATGCGATGATCGAACATAGTTTGTTTCTGAAATCGGGCAGATCATGGATCGTCTACAAGCAATGCAGGTGTTCGTCACGGTGGTGGACCTGGGTAGCCAGTCGGCGACGGCCGAGCATCTGGACCTGTCGCGGCCGGTGGTGTCGCGGTATCTGGCGGAGTTGGAGGACTGGGTCGGTGCCCGGCTGATGCACCGCACCACCCGCAAGCTGAGCCTGACGGCCGCAGGTTCGGAGATCCTGCCGCGTTGCCGGCAGATGCTGGAGCTGTCCGGCGACATGCAAGCCGCCGTCAGCGCCCCGGACGATGCGCCACGGGGCATGTTGCGTATCAGTGCCAGCACCTCGTTCGGCCAGGCCCAACTGGCGAGTGCCATGGCCGAATACGTCAAGCAATACCCGGGGGTGAGCGTCGACCTGCAAATGCTCGACCGCACCGTGAACCTGGTGGACGAGCGCATCGACCTGGCGATCCGCATGAGCAACGACCTGGACCCGAACCTGATTGCCCGTCGCCTCACGGTCTGCCGCTCGGTGATCTGCGCCTCGCCACAGTATCTGCGTGAGCACTCGACACCGATGCGCGTGGAAGACCTGAGCCGACACAACTGCCTGACCCATTCCTACGTAGGCAAAAGCCTGTGGCATTTCGAGCAGGACGGCGAGCAGGTCTCGGTGCCGGTGCAAGGCAACATCAGCGCCAACGAAGCCAGCACACTGCTTCAGGCAACGATCGCCGGCGCAGGCGTAGCGATGTTGCCCAGCTACCAGGCAGGCGCCCATATCAAGAACGGCGAACTGATCCGCCTGCTGCCCCACGCCGAACCCCGGCGGATGAACATGTACGCGGTGTACGCCTCCCGCAAACACATGCCGTCGGCGCTGCGCAGCCTGCTGGATTTTTTGGTGCTGAGGTTTCCCGAGATGCCGGAGTGGGATGTGGGGTTGTAGCTGCCCCCTGCGGGAGCCTTTGTGGGAGCGAGCTTGCTCGCGATAGCGGAGTGTCAGCCACCCTTTTATTGACTGATACACCG
>NZ_CAKKMI010000008.1:0-113978 GCF_918698105.1 Pseudomonas brassicacearum
CGATAGCGGCGTGTCAGTCAAAATCGATGTGACAGACCTATCGCTATCGCGAGCAAGCTCGCTCCCACAGGGGGATACATCTCAATCGGCCTGGATCGCCTCGAAACGCTGCCGCCCAGGCTCACTGCGAATCATCCGCTTCATCTTCCATTCAAACGCCGCCGTCAGGCTCACCGCCGCGCAAGCCAGCCCCAGGGCCAGGCCCCACCAGACGCCGGTCGGCCCCCAATTCAGGTGGAACGCCATCCACCAGGCCGCCGGCGCGCCGATCAGCCAATAGCAACCCAGGCCCACCAGGAAGGTGGTCTTGGCGTCCTTGAGCCCGCGAATGCAGCCCATGGCGATGGTTTGCGTGCCGTCGAACAGCTCGAACCACGCCGCCACCGCCAGCAGGCTCACCGCCAGGTTGATTACCTCCCGAAACGCCGGGTCGTCGTGGTCCAGGAACAAGCCGATCAACTGATGGGGCAGCAGCCAGAACACCATGGCGAACGCCAGCATGGCCGCCGCGCCGAAGCCAATCCCGACCCGACCGGCCAGGCGTGCCATCAGCAGTTGCCCGGCACCGTAGTGCTGGCCGATGCGCATGGTGATGGCGTAGGACATCCCGGCCGGCACCATGAACGCCACCGAAACGATTTGCAGCGCGATCTGGTGGGCTGCCAACGGCGTGCTGCCCATGGTGCCCATGCACAGCGCGGCGAACGCAAACAGCCCGACCTCCACCGCGTAGGTACCGCCAATCGGCAGGCCCAGGCGCCACAGTTCCTTGAGGTACTGGCGATTGGGCCGCGACAGGCCGTCGAGCAATGGATAGGCACGGTAGGCCGGGTGCCGATGGATATGCCAGGCCAGCGCCAGGGCCATGCAGTTGGCAACGATGGCCGTGACCAGGCCAATGCCCATCAAGCCGAGTTTCGGCAGGCCGAACATACCGGTGATGAGCGCGTAGTTGAGCAGGAAGTTGGCCACCGTGCCGCCGAGGCTGATCACCATGACCGGTGTGGCCCGGCCGATGGCGCTGGTGAAGCCGCGCAGGGCCATGAAGCTCAAGTAGCCGGGCAGGGCGAACGGCAGCGCCAGCAGGAACTGTCCGGCAGACAGCACGTTGGTTTCGGTCTGGCCGAACATCAGCAGCACCGGCTTGAGGTTCCACAACAGCAACCCGGCCATCAGCGCCATCAGCCAGGCCAGCCACAATCCGGCCTGGGTCAGCCGGGTGGCGCCTTCGACATCGCCTGCGCCCTGGCGGATCGCGACCAGGGTGCCCACCGCGGCGATCACGCCGATGCAGAAGATCGACACGAATGAATAGCTGGCTGCCCCGAGCCCGCCGCCGGCCAGGGCTTCGGGGCTCAGGCGCGCCATCATCACGGTGTCGGTGAGCACCATCAGCATGTGCGCCAACTGCGAGGCAATCAACGGCCCCGCCAGCCGCAGGATGGCCCAGAGTTCGGTACGCACCGGATGCCGCATGATCATCACGCTCCATGTTCAAACAAGGCAGTAAAGCGACGATTCTCGGCGCTCTCGGTGGATTGCACAAAGGGATAAAAAAGATCGCTGGCATGATTAAAACTCATGCTGGATGGGTTTCTGGTAGGGTTTGCAAACCACGCCATGGAGCTTTTGCGATGCCTCGTCGTCTTCCTCCTCTTTATGCGCTGCGGGCATTCGAAGCCGCGGCGCGCTACAGCTCGTTCACCCGGGCTGCTGAAGAGCTGTCGATCACCCAGAGCGCGGTCAGTCGGCACATTCGCACCCTGGAAGATCACTTTGCCTGTCGGCTGTTCCAGCGCAGCGGTCGCAACCTGCAATTGACCGAGGCGGCGCGGTTGTTGTTGCCGGGCGTGCGTGAGGGCTTCATGGCATTGGAACGGGCCTGCCACACCTTGCATGGTGAAGACGGCATCCTGCGCATGAAAGCGCCTTCCACGCTGACCATGCGCTGGTTATTGGCGCGCCTGAGTCGTTTCCGGCATTTGCAGCCTGGCAACGAGGTGCAACTGACCAGTGCCTGGATGGACATCGACTCGGTGGACTTCAACGTCGAGCCCTTCGATTGCGCCGTATTGCTGGGCAACGGGCATTTTCCGGCGGACTGGGAAGCCAGTTTGCTGTTTCCCGAGGAATTGATCCCGGTGGGCGCGCCGAACCTGTTGAACGATCAGCCCTGGGATGTGGCGCGGTTGGCCAGTGCGGAGCTGCTGCACCCCACGCCCGATCGCCGGGACTGGCGCAATTGGCTGCAACGCATGGGCCTGTCCGACAAGGTCTCGCTCAAGGGAGGGCAGGTGTTCGATACCCTGGAGCTGGGCATGATCGCGGCGGCACGTGGCTATGGGGTGTCCATGGGCGACCTGTTGATGGTGGCCGAGGATGTCGCCCAGGGACGCCTGAGCTTGCCATGGCCGACGGCTGTCGCCAGCGGTGAACACTATTACCTGGTCTGGCCGAAAACCCGTCCGGGAGGTGAACGTTTGCGCCGGCTCAGCGACTTCCTCCAGAGTGAGGTGAAGGCCATGCAATTACCCGACGTGCAGCGTCTGGGCTGAAACGTTGCAGGTGGCGTGCTAGCCACTTGATATTAATCCCTCCAAACCGCTCAAGTATTTGGCTTTGCCGCCGACTCCGTGAAGATGGAACCTTCGTTCAGAAAGGTCAACTTACACCTCACCCGAATAAAACGCCGAGCGTGCGAGCGTGATCAGGATGATCCGGTCTCTCGGCCAGGAGCCGTCATGTCTCAACCCCGTGCCCGGATCGCCTCACAGCTAGGCCTTGCCCTCGCTGTGATATTGGCGGTCGTGATCTCCGGCAGTACCGTCTTCGCCCTGCGTTCGCTGGACGCTGCCAACCTCGCCACCCGTGAAGAACACCTGGCCAGCGAAGCGCGCCTGATGGCCGATCAGCTCAATACCTTCCACAGCACCTTGCGCGAGAGCACCCAGCGCCTGGCCGGTCTGTTCGAGAAGCGCTTCAGCGCTGGCCTGAGCGTACATCCAGACCAGCCGGTGACGGTGGCGGGTGTACAAACCCCAGGCTTGAGCCTGGGCAGTGACGTGTTGAACAACAACTTCAAGGAAGTGGATGAGTTCAAGCAGATGACTGCCGGGGTGGCGACGGTCTTCGTGCGCAGCGGCGACGACTTCATCCGCGTCAGCACGTCTTTGACCAAGCAGGACGGTACGCGGGCCATTGGTACCGTGCTTGACCGCGCCGGCCCTGCCTACGGCCCGGTGATCAGCGGGCAGAGCTACATTGGTCGAGCCTTGCTGTTCGGACGTTACTACATGTCGCAGTACACGCCTGTACGCGACAGCAGCGGCAAGATCATTGCCGTGCTGTACGTAGGCTTCGACTACACCGATGCGCAGAACGCGCAGTTCGAGAACCTCAAGCGCTTCCGCATTGGCCAGACCGGCTCGCTGGCGCTGTTGGACGAGCAGAACAAATGGCTGGTGCCACCGGCCGGCGTGCAGGCGCTGGACCAGGCGAGTACGACCATCGTTGGCCTGGTCAAGAAACCGGGCAAGGGCGCGTTCTGGACCGATACCGCGGAAGATTTCTACAGCGTTGCCGTACCGTTCGAAGGTGGGCCGTGGGCGGTGGTGGCGAGCATGCCCAAAACCGAGATACGCGCCGTGACCTGGAGTGTCGGTACGCAACTGGCCATTGGCAGCCTGCTGGCGATGTTGTTGGCAGTCGGCTCGGCGATGTGGTTGCTGCGCAGCAAACTCGCACCGCTGGGAGACCTGGTGCGCCAGGCCGAAGCCTTGGGCGCCGGTGACTTGAGCGTGCGCCTGAACGTGTCGAGCCATGATGAGATCGGTCAGTTGGCCCGTGCCTTCAACCAGATGAGCCAGGCCTTGTCGACCATGGTCGAGCACATCCGCAAAGCCTCCCAGGAGGTCAACAGCCGCGCCCAGGCCCTGTCCGGGTTGTCCAGCGGGGCGTATGAAGGCATGGAGCAGCAATCCGGCGAAATCACCAGCATGGCCGGCGCAGTGGAAGAGTTCAGTGCAACCTCATTGAACATTGCCGACAACATGGGCAACACCGAACGCCTGGCCCAGGAAAACGCCCAGCAAACCCGCATTGGCCGGACCTCGATGGATGAAGCATCGTCGTCCCTGGAACAAATTGCCGGCGCGCTGAACAGCACGGCCACGGTCATCAATACCTTGGGCCAGCGTTCCCAGGAAATTGGCGGCATCGTGGGGGTCATCACCTCGATCGCCGAGCAGACCAACCTGCTGGCCTTGAACGCCGCCATCGAAGCGGCCCGCGCAGGCGAGCAGGGCCGCGGTTTCGCCGTGGTGGCCGATGAAGTCCGCAGCCTGGCTTCCCGCACTCGCCAGGCCACCGACGAAATTTCCAGCATGATCAACAGCATCCAGCAGGAAACCGGCAATGCCATCAGTACGATGGAGCAGGGCAACCTGTTGATGCAGGAAGGCCTGTCGCGCAACGCCAACGTCGCCACGGCCCTGGCCCGCATCGACGAGCAAAGCCGCTCGGCGGGCCAGCAATTTGCGGCGATCACCACCGCCACCCAGGAACAAAGCAGCACCGCGACCCTGCTCAGCAGCAACCTGCAAAGCATCGCCATGGCCAACAGCGAACAGCGCCAAGTGGTCTCGAACCTGGCACTCACCGCCAAGGAACTGGAAAAACTGGCCCAGGACCTGCGCCAAGAGGTTGATCGGTTCCGCTGAGGCGTCCCGTCACGAGCAAGTTCACCCACACCCCTGTGGGAGCGAGCTTGCTCGCGATGACGGTTTCCCGCCCAACATCATCTCAATCTGACCCACCGCTATCGCGAGCAAGCTCGCTCCCACAAGGGAATTGCGGCGAACATACTTCTAGCGCTCGTCTGAAATCAGTGTGGGAGCGAGCTTGCTCGCGATGACGACCGCCCAGGCAACATCATCTCAATCTGACCCACCGCTATCGCGAGCAAGCTCGCTCCCACAAAAGCTGCCACCCTGGTGTCGTTCCTTTTTTAGGAATATTGCTGTTTTTAAGCTTGCTGAAACGTTTCTTCAAGTCTATAAAAACCGCACAACTCCAATAAAAGGTCGTGACCATGACTCCGCTCAAACTCCTCATCACCCTTGGCGCCTTGGGCGCTGCCTCCCATGCGATGGCGTGGGACTACGTCCTGCTGGATACCGATAAAGCCGCTCAACCCTGGCAAATCACCAGCCAGCAACTCGGCGTGAAGACCGGCAAACCCTTTTCCGTGACGATGCGCACCCTGCACGGCGGCCGGCAGGAAGGCGTCAGCATCGTCGACATCGACAACGGCACCCTGAAGCTTTCAGTCGTCCCGACCCGTGGCATGAACGTGCTGCAGGCTTCGGTCGGGAATGTGCGCATGGGTTGGGATTCGCCCGTCAAGGAAGTAGTCAATCCGGCGTTCATCGAGCTCAACGGCCGAGGCGGACTGGGCTGGCTAGAAGGTTTCAACGAGCTGGTCACCCGCTGCGGTTACGAATGGGTCGGCCATCCCGGTATGGACAACGGTGAGCTGCTGACCCTGCATGGTCGCGCCGCGAATATTCCTGCCAACAAAGTCACGTTGCACATTGATGAAAAACCGCCCTACGCCATCACCCTGCGTGGCGAGTTGAAGGAGCAGGCGTTCAAGAAGGTCGACTTCTCGGTGCAGACCGAACTGGTCACCGAGCCTGGCAGCGTAACGTTCGCGCTCAGCGACACGCTGACCAACAACGGCGATTATCCGAAGGAATACCAAGCGCTCTACCACAGCAACTTCAGCACGCCGTTCCTGGAGCAGGGCGCTCGTTTCGTGGCACCGGTCAAGCAGGTCTCGCCGTTCAACGACAAGGCCAAGGGCGATTTGTCCGATTGGCAAACCTACCGGGGCCCCACCAAGGATTACGACGAGACCGTCTATAACGTCGTGCCCTACGCCGACGCCAAGGGCGACACCCTCACTGTGTTGCACAACAAGGCCGGTAGCCTCGGTGTGTCGGTGGGCTTCAACACCAGCACGCTTCCGGTGTTCTCGCTGTGGAAAAACACCGATACCCAAGGCCAGGGCTACGTGACCGGGCTGGAGCCAGGCACCAGTTTTTCCTATAACCGCCGATATCAGCGCCCCCTGGGTCTGGTCCCCACCATCGCGCCGAAAGAACACAAGCAGTTCCAGATCCACTACAGCCTGTTGGCGGACAAGGGCGCTGTGGATAAGGCGCTCAAGCGCATCGATACCATCCAGAACGGTCAAAAAACCGAGGTGCGGGAAACACCGTTGGTGGACCTGAGCAAACCATAAGGCGGTTCAGGAGGTAGTCGGCCGATACTGCAGGGCTTCGGCCAGATGCTCGCGGCGAATGTTCCCCGCTTGCTCCAGGTCCGCCAACGTCCGGGCGACCTTGAGCAAGCGGTGGGCGGCGCGCAACGACAGGGTCAGCCGTTCGCAGGCGGTTTCCAGCCAGGTTTCATCGGTTGTGGATAACTTGCAATGCCGGCGCAACCCCGGCAGATCGAGGAAGGCGTTGGCGCAGCCCTGGCGCCTGTGTTGACGCTCCCGGGCCTCGGCCACCTGCTCGGCGACCGTGGCGGTATCGTCTCCGGCTTCGCGCTTGGGGTTCAACGCCGTGGCTTCCCGGGCGACGGTCAGGTGCAGGTCGATGCGGTCCAGCAGCGGGCCGGAGAGTTTGTTGCGGTAGCGCTGCACCATGTCTGGTGTACAGCAGCAACGGCCGCTGGGTTCGCCAAGATATCCACAGGGGCAGGGGTTCATCGCCGCCACCAACTGGAAACGCGCCGGGAAGCGTACTCGGTCACGGGCGCGAGAAACCACGATGTGCCCAGATTCCAGCGGCTCTCTCAAGACCTCCAACACCCTGCGGTCGAATTCCGGCAGTTCATCCAGAAACAGTACGCCGTGGTGGGCGAGGGTGATCTCACCCGGTTGCGGTTTCGACCCGCCACCCACCAGCGCCGGGCCGGAAGCCGAGTGGTGCGGCTGGCGAAACGGCCGTTGCGGCCAATGGCTCAACGGCACGCAACTGGCCACCGACTGGATGGCCGCGACCTCCAGGGCCTCACTCTCGGCCAGGGGCGGCAACAATCCCGGCAGACGGCTCGCCAGCAATGTCTTGCCGGTGCCCGGTGGCCCGCTGAACAACAGGTTATGCGCCCCCGCGGCGGCAATCAGCAAGGCCCGCTTGGCCCCGGCCTGGCCTTGTACTTCGTTCAAGTCGGGGTAGGGTTTGCTGGCCGAAAGCAGCCCATTGGAAACGAAGGGCTCGACCGGTGTGTGCCCGTTGAAGTGCGCCACCGCTTCGAGCAGATGATCCACGGCGATCACCTTCAATCCCGAGGCCAGGCAGGCCTCCTCGGCATTGGCCCGCGGCACCACCAGCATGCGCCCGGCCTTGCGCGCCGCCAGCGCCGCCGGCAATACCCCACGCACCGGGCGCACCGCGCCGGACAAGGCCAGTTCACCGAGGCATTCCACATCGTCCAACGTCAGGGTTGGCACCTGCACGCTGGCCGACAGGATTCCCAAGGCGATGGCCAGGTCGAAGCGCCCACCGTCCTTTGGCAGGTCCGCCGGCGCCAGGTTCAGGGTGATGCGCCGTGCCGGGAAGTTCAGCCCCGAATTGATGATCGCGCTGCGCACCCGATCCTTGCTTTCCTTCACCGCCGCCTCGGGCAGGCCGACCATCGTCAGCGACGGCAAGCCATTGGCCAGATGGACTTCAACGGTAACGGCAGGAGCCTCGACCCCTACTTGGGCGCGACTGTGGACAATGGCGAGCGACATGAATCGTTCCTTGAGTGAATGGGGCACCGCGTCCTGCGGCTCTTGAAGGTTAGTCGTGGGGATGAACTTGGGCGCGGCAATTGAAGGGCGAAAATTTGCCAGGATGTTTCGAGGGCAAGTGCCAGGCGAGGGGCGGCAAGCGCGCTATCGCCGCTTCACCTGCCTGCGCAAAATCCCCGGGAGCGACCTAGACTGCGATTTGGCCGTCGAGCAGCAGGGCATGATCGCCGAGTTGGCGCAGCTAACCCGCCGAATCGACCACATCAAAGAAATCGTCGCCACCCAGCAGTCCTATGCTGGCAACGCCAGCGTGCTGGAGCCGGGTTCGCTGCGAGAACTGGCCGAGGATGTCGTGCGCATTTGCGATGTCTCCCTGGCCCGCCACCACATCACGCTGATCAAGGAGTTCAGTGATGTCCCGCAAATGCCGATGGACAAGCACCGAGTGCTGCAGATCCTGGTCAATCTGATCAACAACGCCAAGCAGGCGCTGGACGCAGGTGCGAACCGGCCACCGCAGATCACCCTGCGCCTGAAGGTCGTTGACGATGGGCGCGTGCGGGTCGAGGTCGAGGACAATGGCGAGGGGATATCGCAGGACAATCTTGCGCGGGTGTTCGAGCACGGCTTCACCACGCGTGTCGACGGCCATGGCTTCGGCTTGCACAGCTGCATCCTGGCGGCCCACGAGATGGGCGGCGATCTGACCGTGCAGAGCGCTGGGCCGGGCGGCGGCGCGCTGTTTATCCTGGAGTTGCCGCTGGCACTGACCCCGGGCCAGTCTCAACACGCTGCGAGCGGTTGAGTGCCCCGCAGGGGCTGCTTATTCCTGAGCCGGAGCCAGTCGCGCTTCCAGCTCGGCCACCTTGGCCTCCAGGCTTTCGAGCCGCGCCCGGGTCCGGGCCAGTACCACCATCTGGCTGTCGAATTCTTCCCGGCTTACCAGGTCCAGTTTGCTGAAGCCGCTTTGCAGCAGGGCCTTGAACTGGCTTTCGATTTCGCTTTTGGGCAGCGGCGTGTCGCCACTCAAGAGGCGGGAGGCGTGGCCGCTCAGGGCGTCGAGGAGGTCTTTGGGCGCAAGCATGGCAGGTGTCCTGAAAACAATGGCGGGCAGTGTATCACGCAGTGTCTATAGTCAATTCGCAAGCCAGGGATGCACGCTTTTCGCGCATGGGTGCGAGCATCGCTGCACTGTTGTTGTGCGTATCGCCGCGGTTACTGGCGCAACGCACGTCGAGCCGGTGGCCAAGAGACTGAAATCAGAGGGTTTGGTGCAGATGGCAAGGTTTCTGCTTAGAGGCTGATGACCCATGCACTGATGCAGTCGCTGTGACGAATGCAGTGCAGCAGGCGGAACGGGGAGTTTCGTCAGGATCGGTTAACTGGCACCTGTCGGGCAACTTGGGCCGACGATGCGTTACAAAGCCAGGCACTGCGCTTAGACTTGAGTCGGGTTTGTTTTCCTGGGGCAAGTCCACCAATTCGGGAGAAAGTTTCATGAAGCTAGTCACTGCCATCATCAAGCCGTTCAAGTTGGACGACGTGCGCGAGTCGTTGTCCGAGATCGGCGTGCAGGGCATTACCGTTACTGAGGTCAAAGGCTTCGGTCGGCAGAAAGGTCACACCGAGCTGTATCGCGGCGCGGAGTACGTGGTCGATTTCCTGCCCAAGGTGAAGATCGACGTTGCCATTGACGACAAGGATCTTGATCGGGTGATCGAGGCAATCACCAAGGCCGCCAACACCGGCAAGATCGGTGACGGGAAGATCTTTGTGGTCAATCTGGAACAGGCTATCCGCATCCGTACCGGCGAAACCGATACCGACGCCATCTAAGCCGCCAAACCCAACGCCCCAGGAGAAAACAATATGACTCTGCGTAAATTCGCAGGGCTAGGAGCCCTGTTGTCCTTCGCAATGCCTGGCCTGGCCATGGCAGAAGAAGCGGCAGCCCCAGTCCTGAACTCCGGCGACACCGCCTGGATGCTCACGGCCACGATTCTTGTACTGTTCATGACCATTCCTGGCCTGGCGCTGTTCTATGGCGGCATGGTTCGGTCGAAAAACCTTCTTTCCGTGATGATGCAGTGCTTTGCCATTACCGGTCTGATCAGCGTCCTGTGGGTCATTTACGGCTACAGCATTGCGTTCGACACCACCGGCATGGAGCAGGGCGTCGTCAACTTCAATTCCTTCATCGGCGGTTTCGGCAAAGCGTTTCTGGCAGGCGTCACGCCAGCCAGCCTGACCGGCCCGGCGGCACTGTTCCCTGAAGCGGTGTTCATCACCTTCCAGATGACCTTCGCCATCATCACCCCGGCCCTGATCGTCGGCGCATTTGCCGAGCGGATGAAGTTCTCCGCCATGCTGGTCTTCATGGGCGTGTGGTTCACCCTGGTGTATGCACCGATTGCCCACATGGTCTGGTCCGGTAACGGCGGCCTGCTGTGGGACTGGGGCGTGCTGGACTTCGCCGGCGGCACCGTGGTGCACATCAACGCCGGTATCGCTGGCCTGGTGGCGTGCCTGGTACTGGGCAAGCGCAAAGGCTTCCCGACCACGCCAATGGCGCCGCATAACCTGGGTTACACCCTGATGGGCGCGGCCATGCTGTGGGTTGGCTGGTTCGGCTTCAACGCCGGTTCCGCTGTCGCCGCCAACGGCACCGCCGGCATGGCGATGCTGGTGACCCAGATCGCGACCGCTGCGGCGGCGCTGGGCTGGATGTTTGCCGAGTGGATCACCCACGGCAAGCCAAGCGCACTGGGCATCGCCTCGGGCGTGGTGGCCGGCCTGGTTGCCATCACCCCGGCTGCCGGCACCGTGGGCCCGATGGGCGCTCTGGTCATCGGCCTGGCAGCAGGCGTGGTGTGCTTCTTCTGCGCCACTACACTCAAGCGCAAACTCGGCTACGACGATTCCCTGGACGCCTTCGGCGTGCACGGCATTGGCGGTATCCTTGGCGCGATCCTGACCGGTGTGTTTGCAGCACCGGCGCTGGGTGGCTTCGGCACCGTGACCGATATCGGCGCGCAGGTGTGGATTCAATTCAAGGGCGTGGCTTTCACGGTGGTCTACACCGCGATCGTCACCTTCATCATCCTCAAGGTCCTGGACGCCGTCATGGGTCTGCGTGTCTCCGAGGAAGAAGAAGCCGTGGGCCTGGACCTGGCCCAGCACAACGAGCGTGGTTACAACTTGTAAGCGCACGCAATAAAAAAATGCCCGGTTCGCCGGGCATTTTTTTGTCTGGAATTTGTCATTGCTCACAAGGTGCGGCGGTTTTTCCGACACCTTTTGTTGTGGATGCGACACAGGTTTTTATACCGCCAAAGGCTTACACCGCAGCAAGAATATTAGGCCCTTTGTTTTTTCCCAGAGCGCGCTAGAATGCGCGCCGAACGTGCGGAGATCTGTATGTGGCAACAGACGCTGATAACCCTGCGGGCAAGGCCCCGGGGCTTTCATCTGGTGACGGACGAGTTGCTTGCCGGCCTGCCTGAACTCCGGGCGTGTCGTGTCGGTCTGTTGCATCTGTGGCTGCAGCATACCTCGGCTTCGTTGACCATCAACGAGAACGCCGATCCGGCGGTACGTCGAGACTTCGAACGATTTTTCAATCGGCTGATCCCACAAGGAACCGCCGACTATGAGCACAACGACGAAGGCCTGGACGACCTCCCGGCGCACTTCAAGGCCAGTGTGCTCGGCTGTCAGATCAGCCTGCCGGTCTCGGCAGGACAACTGGCATTGGGTACCTGGCAAGGTGTTTATCTGGGCGAGCACCGTGATCACGGCGGTGCTCGTAAAGTCCTCGCCACCTTGTACGGTGAAGGGGCATAACCGCTGGTTGCCGGCGGATGTTGAATTTTTTCTGGCAGCCTTCGAACAGATGGCGAAGCTGGGCTATAACTAATCTGCTTTTCGCAAGTCATGAGGTAGAACATGAGCGACGATGATCTGGAAAACGACGACCTCGAAGTAGGCGACGAAGACGAGACCGAAGAAGGCCTTGAAGCGGCGGCGGAAGACGTTGCCGACGACGATGGGGCCGACGTTCCGGTTCCTACCGCCAAAGGCAAGGCCAAGGCGGCCGTTTCGGTCGACGAATTGCCGAGCGTAGAGGCCAAGAACAAGGAGCGTGATGCGCTCGCCAAGGCCATGGAGGAATTCCTGGCCAGGGGCGGTAAGGTGCAGGAAGTGGAGGCCAACGTGGTCGCTGATCCGCCCAAGAAGCCTGACAACAAGTACGGCAGCCGCCCTATCTGAGTATCGGCTTCATTGCTTGCTGAAAAAGCCCGCCGTCGCTGCGGGCTTTTTCATGGGTGCGATTCCATTCCCAGGCCAGGCGCAGTCCCTGTGGGAGCGGGCTTGCTCGCGAAAGCGGTTTATCTGTCACATCGATGCAGGATGTGCCGCCGTCTTCGCGAGCAGGCTCGCTCCCACAGGGTTTTGTGCCTGGCAAAGGGCCTCGGTGCACAGCAGATCCAGGGTGGGAGCGAGCTTGCTCGCGATAGCGGTGGGTCTGTTGGCATTGATGTTGGATGTGCCGCCGTCTTCGCGAGCAGGCTCGCTCCCACAGGGTTTTGTGCCTGGCGCAGAGCTTCGATTCGCAGCAGATCCAGGGTGGGAGCGAGCTTGCTCGCGATGGCGGTGGGTCTGTTGGCATTGATGTTGGATGTGCCGCCGTCTTCGCGAGCAGGCTCGCTCCCACAGGGTTTTGTGCCTGGCGCAGAGCTTCGATTCGCAGCAGATCCAGGGTGGGAGCGGGCTGTAGTGGCTACAGGGCGGGGTTCAGGGTTGGCTATGCCAACCTGCCAATAACCCCGGCAGTTCGGTCAGGCTTCGGATCTCCGCATCTGGCGCATGGTCGGCATTCCAGGGCTTGCCTGCCGGGTTGAACCATACGGCGCGCAGGCCGGCCTGTTGGGCGCCGGCGATGTCGTCGCCCGGGTGATCACCAATGTGCACGGCGGTTTGCGCCGTGGCACCGCCGCGTTGCAGGGCTTCGTGGAACAGTCGGGCGTCAGGCTTGGCGATGCCGATGTCTTCGGCGCACAAGGCGAACTTGAAATAGTCCGCCAACCCCAGGCGCCGCACGTCGGCGTTGCCATTGGTGACCACGCCGAGGGCGAAATGATTGGCCAGGATCTCCAGGGTGGGCTGCACCTCGGGAAAAACCTCCAGTTGATGACGGGCATGCAGAAACGTCTCGAAGGCCTGGTCCGCCAGCTCAGAGGCTTGCCACTGGTCGTAGCCGGCTTCCTGCAAGGCGCGGAACAATACCCGTCGGCGCAGTGCACTGATGCGGTACTTCAGCCCAGGTTCCTCGCGCAGCACTTGCTCGCGAATCGAAAAAAGGTGCTCCACCGGCAGGCCGCCCAGGTTCGGTGCGTTGTCGGTCAGCCATTGGCGGAGTATGGCTTCGGCGCTGGCGATCACCGGGGCGGTGTCCCACAGGGTGTCGTCCAGGTCGAAAGTGATCAGCTCTATGGTCATGATTCGTCGCCCTTGATGCGTTTGGCCCTGGGATGGGCACTGTCATAGACCGTCGCCAGGTGCTGGAAATCCAGGTGGGTGTAGATCTGGGTGGTCTTGATGTCCGAGTGGCCCAGCAGCTCTTGAACGGCGCGCAGGTCCTGGGAGGATTCCAGCAGATGGCTGGCGAAGGAGTGCCGGAGCATATGCGGGTGCAGGTTTTGTCCCAGCTCCCGTTCGCCGGCAGCCTTGACCCGCAACTGAATCGCCCGCGGGCCGAGGCGCCGCCCCTGTTGGCTGACGAAGACCGCGTCGTCGGCGGGGTTGGTCAGCGCCCGCAGCGGCAGCCATTGCTCTAGGGCTTCACGGGCCTTGCGACCGACGGGCAGCAGGCGGGTCTTGCTGCCCTTGCCGAGCACCTGGACCATGCCATCGGCCAGGTCCAGTTGATCCAGGTTCAGCCCCGTCAGCTCAGAAAGCCGCAGGCCGGAAGAATAGAACAGCTCGAGAATCGCCTGGTCACGCCGAGCCAGGAAGTCATCCTCGACGGCACCTTCAAGCAATTGCAGGGCGCGGTCGGTGTCGAGGGTCTTCGGCAGTCGGCGTTCGCCCTTGGGCGGTGCCAGGCCGGTGGCCGGGTCGTGATCGCACAAACCTTCGCGATTGAGGTAGTGATACAGGCCGCGTACCGCTGACAACAGGCGCGCCAGGCTACGGGAGGATTGCCCCTGTTGATGCAGGCGGGCGATCAGGCTGCGCAAGCGCTGGATGTCCAGGGCCGTCCAGCTGCCGATGTTCTGCTTCTGGCACCAGCCCAGCACTTTTTCCAAATCGCGGCGATAAGCCGACAGCGTGTGGGGCGACACCTGGCGCTCACTGCGCAGGTGTTCGCAGTAGGCGTCCAGCTGTCGTTCCATTATCAGCGTACCGAGCGCAGCGAACCGGCAACCCGTGGCAGCACCCGGCCGGTGACTTCGGCGATGTAGCTCAAGAACAGCGTGCCCACCGAGCTTTTGTAGTGCTGCGGATCGCGGCTGGCGATGGCCAATACGCCGTGCACGCCCTGGTGGGCGATGGCGACGACGGCGGTGGAGCCGATCTGCTTGCGCTGTTCTTCGCCGAACAGGAAGTCCAGCTCATGCTCGCGCAGGCTGCCGCTGACGCTTTTGTCTTCCGTGAGCAGGCCGCCGATGGCTGTCTGCGCTTCGGCGTGGGTTACCCAGCGGCCCACCGGCATGGCGTTGTCGCCGAACAAAATCAGGCTGACAAAAGGCACCTGGAAATCCTGGCGCAGGCTGTCTTCGACGCTCATGACCAGGTCTTCGAGGGTGCTGGCGTCCATCAGGGCGAGGATCAGCCGACGGGTCTTGTCGAACAGTCGGTCATTATCCCGGGCCACGTCCATCAGGTGCGAAAGACGATGGCGCATTTCGATGTTGCGCTCGCGCAGGATTTTCATCTGGTGTTCCACCAGCGACACGGTATCGCCGCGCCGGTGGGGGATGCGCATCGTCGCAAGCAGTTCTTCATGCTCGACGAAGAAGTCCGGATGAGCCTCCAGGTAAGCCGCCACGGCTGCGGTTTCTGGCAGGCTGGGGGATTCGTCGGGCTGTGGGGCTGGAACCTGTGGCTGGTCGGTCATGGGTTTGGCTCACTCAAAGACGAACTTGTCCTTCGTATACGCGCACTGCCGGGCCGGTCATCATCACCGGTTGGCCAGGGCCTGCCCATTCGATGGACAGGCGCCCGCCAGGCAGGTCGATCAACAACGGCGAATCCATCCACCCCTGGCTGATCGCAGCGACTGCGGCCGCACAGGCGCCGGTACCGCAGGCCTGGGTTTCCCCGGCACCGCGTTCCCAGACGCGCAATTGTGCGCGGTGGCGGTCGATGACTTGCAGGAAACCGACGTTCACTCGCGCGGGGAAGCGCGGATGATGCTCGATTTTCGGTCCCAGCTCATGCACCGGGGCACTGTTGATATCGGCCACGCGCAGCACGGCGTGGGGGTTGCCCATGGAAACCGCTGCCAGTTCCACCGTGGCGCCATCGACTTCCACCTGATAGCTCAAGGCCTGGGCCGGTGCCTGGAAGGGGATATCCGCCGGTACCAGGCGCGGAGCGCCCATGTTGACGCCGATCTGGCCGTCGCTGCGCACATCCAGTTCGATGATGCCGCTCTTGGTCTCGACGCGGATCAGCCGCTTGGCGGTCAGGCGCTTGTCCAGCACGAAGCGGGCGAAGCAGCGCGCGCCATTGCCGCATTGCTCCACTTCCGAACCGTCGGCGTTGAAGATCCGATAACGGAAATCCACGTCCGGGTTATTGGGTGCCTCGACGATCAACAATTGGTCGAAACCGATACCGGTGTGCCGGTCCCCCCATTGCTTGGCGTGCTTGGGCAGGATGTGCGCGTGCTGGCTGACCAGGTCGAGGACCATGAAGTCATTGCCCAGGCCGTGCATCTTGGTAAAACGCAGCAGCATGGTTTTACTCCGGCAGCAGGCTTTCGCCGGCAAACAACTCGGCTACCGTCTCGCGGCGACGCACTTCGAATGCCTGATCACCGTCCACCAACACCTCGGCGCAGCGGCCGCGGGTGTTGTAGTTGGAACTCATGACAAACCCGTAGGCACCGGCCGAATGCACGGCCAGCAGATCGCCTTCTTCCAGCGCCAGCTCCCGACCCTTGGCCAGGAAATCACCGGTTTCGCAGATCGGCCCGACGATGTCGTAGCTGCGCGCCGCGGTATCGCGAGGGCGCACGGCGGTGACGTCCATCCAGGCCTGGTACAGCGCCGGGCGGATCAGGTCGTTCATCGCCGCGTCGACGATGGCGAAGTCCTTGTGCTCGGTGTGCTTGAGGTACTCGACCTGGGTCAGCAGCACGCCGGCGTTGGCGACGATGTAGCGGCCCGGTTCGAACATCAGCGCCAGGTCGCGCCCGTCGAGGCGCTCGCGCACGGCCTTGATGTAGTCGGCCACCAGTGGCGGCTCTTCATCGCGATAGCGCACGCCGACACCGCCACCGAGGTCGATGTGGCGCAGGTAGATGCCGCAATCGCCG
This sequence comes from Pseudomonas brassicacearum, assembly GCF_918698105.1. Classification (GTDB taxonomy): domain Bacteria; phylum Pseudomonadota; class Gammaproteobacteria; order Pseudomonadales; family Pseudomonadaceae; genus Aquipseudomonas; species Aquipseudomonas brassicacearum_F. The sequence continues at coordinate 16,350 of NZ_CAKKMI010000008.1, forward strand.
AGGCGATCGACCAGCGCCAGCAGGCGGTCGAGGGCATCGATGAACGGCTCCAGGGTGGTCAGTTGCGAGCCGATGTGGCAATCGACACCCAATACTTCCAGGTTCGGCAGTTGGGCGGCACGCACGTACACGTCTTCGGCGTCGGCAATGGCGATGCCGAACTTGTTTTCCTTCAGACCGGTGGAAATGTACGGGTGGGTGCCAGCGTCGACGTCCGGATTCACGCGCAGGGAGACCGGTGCGCGGACACCCAGCTCGGCGGCGACGATTTGCAGGCGCTCCAGCTCGTCGGTGGATTCGATGTTGAAGCAGTGCACGCCAACTTCCAGGGCGCGGCGCATGTCTTCACGGGTCTTGCCGACGCCGGAGAACACGATCTTGTCGGCGCTGCCGCCAGCGGCCAGCACACGTTCGAGCTCGCCACCGGAAACGATGTCGAAACCGGCGCCCAGGCGCGCCAGGACATTGAGCACACCCAGGTTGGAGTTGGCTTTTACAGCGAAACACACCAGGTGCGGCATGCCCACGAGGGCATCGGCGAACGTGCGGTACTGGGCTTCGATGTGAGCGCGGGAATAGACATAGGTCGGCGTGCCGAAACGTTCGGCGATCGCGGACAGGGCAACCCCTTCCGCGAACAGCTCCCCGCCACGGTAGTTAAAAGCGTCCATGGCGTTCCCTTAGTAGGTGGTGGTGTGGGTGTCGTGCGAGTGGGATTTGGCTTGCGACGACTTGGCCTGTTCTTCAGGGGACTTGCTGTCATCAGGCAGGTACAGCGGACCTTTTTGACCACAGGCTGTCACGAGGCAGGCAACCGCGACGAGCGCAGCAAGGGAAGAGATCAGGCGCTTCATGGCGAAATCCTTGAAAATGCTTTAATTGCGCCGGAGTATACCGGCCACCCGTCAGCTTGCCTATGCAACGGGGCGCCCGTCCGGCGGCGCTGGTGGTCGTCAGTGGGTTATCCTTTGCAATCGCCGGGAAGCGTCCGTATCTTGCGGCGCTTGAGCATGAGCAGACATTTTCGAGGTTGCCGCAATGAGTTTGACTGAAGCCCGTTTCCACGATCTGGTCGATGCGACCCAGCAAACGCTGGAGGATGTGTTCGATGAAAGTGACCTGGACATTGACCTGGAAAGCTCCGCCGGTGTCCTCACCGTCAAGTTCGAGAACGGCAGCCAATTGATTTTCAGTCGCCAGGAGCCGTTGCGGCAATTGTGGCTGGCGGCGGTCTCCGGTGGCTTTCACTTCGACTACGACGAAGAAAGCGAGCGCTGGATGTGCGACAAGAGCGAAGAACAACTGGGCGAGATGCTCGAGCGCATCGTCATGCAGCAGGCGGGCGTAGAATTCGATTTCGAAGGCCTGTGATCGCGTGAGCCAGACCGCCGCGCAACGGCCACCCAAGCCGCTCTACAGCAACGTCAGCCCGGCCGTGCCGTCGCCATGTACCGGTGTGTGCAAGCTGGATGAACAGAAGGTCTGCCTCGGTTGTTCGCGCCACGTGGAAGATATCCGCGAATGGCGTTCGGCCGACGACGAGCGGCGGCGGGTCATCTGTGCCGAGGCGCTCAAGCGCAGATCCTTGTAGGAGCTGCCGAAGGCTGCGATCTGTTGATCTTGATCTTGGGGCTTTCGCTTAAGATCCAATTGCCCGAGTCAAGATCGCAGCCTCGTTGCACTCGTCAGCTCCTACTGATAGTGTCCGGTTACGCCTCAATCCATCGAGGCCCGTGAAAACCCCGCCTTTTTGTGGCGGGGTTTTGCTTTTTTTGTGCAGAAGAAAGGAGTCTGCCAGGATCATGACCGCACCTTCCATCACCCTTACCCGTCTGGACGTACAGCGTCTGGAACGCCTGATCGACAGCCTTGATGAATCGCTGCCGGGCGTGATTGCGCTGCAAGCCGAACTGGATCGCGCCGAGGACCTGGTGCGCCACGAAGACGTGCCTGCCGATATCGTGACCATGAACTCGCGTGTGCACTGCCGCGAAGAAAGCAGCGGCAAGGACTATCACCTGACGCTGGTTTATCCACAGGACGCCAATGCCGACGAAGGCCGGATCTCGATCCTGGCGCCCGTGGGCAGTGCGTTGCTGGGCCTGAAGGTCGGCCAGCACATCGACTGGCCGGCCCCGGGTGGCAAGACGCTGAAGCTGACGTTGCTGAAGGTCGAGTCGCAGCCGGTCAATGGCGGCGACTGCGCGTTCTGAAGCCGTCTCAGACCTGGTTCAGCGCCTCATTCAGGGCGCGTTCCAGGTCGGCCTTGTAGCGCAGGTACAAATTGCTTGAACAGGCGCCGTCGCCCACCAGGCCCGAGAGGTCCAGGTCGGTGATGTAACAGCGATAGCGCTGGGCTTCGCGGCGCTGTTCGACGATCTCCCTGGCGACCACGCGGAACAGTTGGTCGCCATGTTCCAGTTCGGAAAACTCCTGCTGATCGCAGTACAGGGTGACGTGCACCTGCCCGTGCGCCGCTTTGCCGATGATCGCCTGCACGTCATAGAACGGCTTGTTGACCAGCATCTGCGGGGCTTGTCGCGCTTCGATCCGTCGCGCCCGACCGCTACCTGAGGGCAATAACTGGTAGTACAGGGTTTCCAGGGTCAGTGGCTGGGCGGCATCCAGTGGCAGCAGGGCGTCGCGACGGTACAGCACCGATTGCAAAAAGCGTTGCAGCGGCACCAGCAGGCTTTGTTCGTCGTGATAAGGCACGTGTTGTTGCCACAGTGCGTTGAATTCATCGAGCACGTACAGATCGGCTTCGTCTTCGTCGACGCGGTAGAACACCTGGATGCACTCGGGCTGGCCCATGGGCAGGATCAGTGCCAGGTCGTGGTCCTCCAGGGCCATCGGGTCCAGGTGCAAGGGGCTGTAGGCCGTCAGATCCTCGCCCAGGTAATCCACCAGCGCCGACAGGCTGCCCAGCGCCACGTGATTGACCTGGCCGGGCACCAGCTCCAACACGTGATAATGCTGCTGGACCTGAAGCAGATAGCGGTGATTGAGCCTGCTCAGCAGCAGGGTCTGCGCCGTTTCGATGACGTCCTCGACGCGCCGCGCAATGAATTGGGCGCGGTTGTGGCAGAAGCAGCGCACCTGCAAGCGTGGTTGGCGCTGGGTGACGGGCAGGTCGTTAAGGTAATCGCGCAGGCAGTCGAGCAGGGCGTGTTCGCCGTCAAAACGGTTGACCAGTACCTCATTCCAACTGTTGAGCGTGACCTGGTCGAGTGTCAGCACCAGGTTCTCACGGACTCCAGCATAGCTCAGCGAGTCGGTGCGCTCGGTGGTCATCAGGATATTCAGGTCGCGGTGGTGCTTGAGCGGGTCGACGCCGACGTTTACCAGGATCAGCACTTCGCTGGGCACGCTGGCGCGCAACAACTGTGCTTCGTCCACCGTGGTCAAGGGCAGGGCGATGGACTGTTGCAAGCTGCCCAGCAGGTTGAACAGTTCGAACTCGCTCAGGTCGCTGTCGCCTGGGTGCAGCGCCAGGCGCGTGCTGCTGTCGATCACGCCGTTGCGATGGCACCAGGTCAGCAGTTCCAGCAGCTCGCGGCAGCGCTTGATCGGTGCGAAGTTCTCCCACTCCAGGGCGTTGAGGCTGCCGTTGTACAGCGCCCACTGGTTCTGCCCCGGTTCTTTCTTGTTGGGTGACTGGACCAGCGTCAGGGTGTCTTCGGCCAAATCCGGTGCGATGCCGGGGTTGATGAATTCGACCTTGTCGGCCTTGCGCTCGAAGGCTGCATACAACCGTCGGCCAAGCACATTGAGATCGCGCTTGTTGATCAGGCTGACGGTTTTCTCGGTGCGGGCGAACTGGGTCAGGAAGCGGTAGCTGTGGGTGAGTTCGTTGACCAGGGCCCGTCGCTCGTGGCTGACCTGGCGGACTTTCCATTGGCTGCGGCTGTCCAGCAGCGCCAGTTGCCGTGGGTCCCAGCCCCATTCCCGGGCCAGTCGTTCGAGCAGTACTCGTTGCCAACCGCTGCTGCGCGTCTGGCCGGTGAGCTTGCGATTGACCTTCAGGTACAGCGCGCGGCGGATCAACTCCAGGCGTTCGGATTCGCCGCGGGCATTGAGGTATTCCTCGATGCGGCGGTAGACCAGCATGTACGGGTCCAGCTCTTCCAGGTCCAGGCGATTGGCAAACACGGCCTGTTTGAAGCGCAGGCTCAGGCAGCGCACGTTCGGGTGTTCGCTGGCGTAGACCTCGGTCAGCAGTAGCTTGAGCACGGACTTGTAGGGCGACTCGATACCCTTGAACAGCTGCCAGAGCCCGGCACCGACGAATTCGCCCGGCGGAATGTAGGCCAGGTGCCCCAGGTCCAGGGTTTCATCGGCGCGGATGAAACGCTTGGACATCAGCGTATGGGTGTACTGCTCGTAGTTCTCTTCTTCATAGACCGGCACCAGCCACCAGATCGGCGTGCGCCCGGCCAGCCAGATCGCGGTGCGGTAGAACTCGTCCAGCAGCAGGTAATGTTGTGTGGTGCCGCAATCGTCGGAACTGAGCTGGTTGTCCCGCTCGCCCCGTACGAAACGCGCCGGGTCGATCAGGAAAAAGTGGGCTTCGGCGCCCTGGGTCGCGGCCCAGACCTCCAGCAACTGGCATTTCTTGCGCAGCTCGGCCAGTTCATCGTCGCTCAGGTCCGGCCCGTGGCACACCCAAACGTCCATGTCGCTCTGGTCGGCCTGGGCGAGGGTGCCGAGGCTGCCCATCAGGAACAGGCCAAGGATCGGCCGTGGCGGGTTGCTGCCATGCCGGGGCTTGTAGGAAAACGAACGGGTCAGCCGCTGGGCTTCGGCAAGGATATTGGCGTCAGGCTCGTAGTTCGACAGACCGGCAGGCGTGCTGCCGGAGACGTAGCCGGGCAGCAGCGGATGGTTGACGTGGAAGAATAGCGGCAGCAACGTCAGCACGCCTTGCTGGCGCGGCGACAGGCCTTCGAGGGCGCGCTCCATCCGCACGGTGTTGAGCTTGAGGAAACGGGCGCGCAACTGGCTCAAGACCTTGCGGTCGATTCCCTCGTCCAGATCGGGGCGTATTTCGTGATTGCGGGTCATGTCGGCTCAAACCGGCTCGCGGCGTCGAACGTGGGGGTGATGGCAGGTTAGCGCCCGATCTTGGGAATTCTTAAGCTGGAAACAGGATTGGATGCCGGTTTTTTACGCAGGGCACCCGTGCGCCTGCGGAAATCCCGTAGAGGAGATTCCCGTGGGCGACAGGGGGGATCAGGCGGCTTCTTGCACGCTGAGTATCGTCAGGACGGTTTGTACGTTTTGGGCGGCATCTCGGCCCAGGCTTGTCAGGTAACCACCGTCGGGCTGGGTGATCAGTTCTTTTTCGAACAGGCGTTGGGCAGCGGCAATCGCTTTCGGGGCAGCGGTCTGATGAATTTTCAGGCCTTCCTGGGAACTGTCCAGGTTGAAGAGTGCAAGGATTTCCAGTTCGGCAACCAGCTCAGGGGTAAGCGACATAAGGACTCCAGACTTTCTAGGAATTTGGTCGACAGCGTCACTAAGGTGAGCGCACTCGGCCGAGCTGTCCAGTCTCAGTGTCATGCTTTTTTTGTTTTTTTTAGCGAGTCCAGGCAAGTCCCTTGTGGCGAGGGGATTTATCCCCGCTGGGGCGCGAAGCGGCCCTAAAAAAGTGGAGTCATTGCGATTTTGGGCCTGCTGCGCAGTCCAGCGGGGATAAATCCCCTCGCCACAAGAGCGGGTGCGCCTGTCGGTTATTTCTTCTCTGGCGGCAACTCAGGCAAGGCGCGCAAGGCGGTTTCATACCATTGGGTGTCGAACGCCCGGTCCTCTTCCAGGATCGCATCGATCTCCACCGCCAGCACATGGGCCATCAGGTTGAGGATTTCTTCGCGCTCATAACCGACCAGGGTCAACTTGTTGAAAGTGGCCTTGGCCGCTGGCGGGTTGTCACTTTCGATCTGGTTTTCGATGGCCTGGATCAGCGTGTTCTCGACGAACTCTTCTTCGTCGTTGTCGATATCGGTTGGCTCGCTCATGGCAGGCTCCTGGGAGAAAGGTCGCCAGTTTACCTGCATTCAGCGGCGTGATGCGCCTGGCAAGAAATGCCCCGACGGTCTATAACGCAAGGCTGCCAACCCCACACGGCCTGGAGGCTTTGTAATGCTCAAGCTTTATGGTTTCTCTGTCAGTAACTATTACAACATGGTCAAGCTGGCGCTGATGGAGAAGGGCCTGCCCTTCGAAGAAGTGCCGTTCTACCCCAACCAGACCCCCGAAGCGTGGGCCGTCAGCCCGCGCGGGAAGGTGCCGGTGTTGAAAACCGAACAGGGGTTCATCAACGAAACCAGCGTGATCCTCGAGTACATCGAGCAAACCCAGCCAGGCAAGGCCCTGCTGCCCAGTGACCCGTTCGAGCGGGCCCAGGTATTGGCCTTGTGCCGGGAGATCGAGTTGTACATCGAGTTGCCGGGGCGAGCCTGCTATGGCGAGGCGTTTTTCGGCATGTCGGTGCCCGTGGCCATCAAGGAAAAGACCAAGGCCGAATTGCTGTTGGGGTTCGCGTCACTGGCCAGGCACGGCAAATTCTCGCCCTACGTGGCGGGCGATAGCTTGAGTATTGCCGACCTGTATTTCTTCTACAGCGTTTCGCTGGCCATCCAGGTGGGCAGGAAGCTATTCGATGTCGACCTGCTGGCAGAGATGCCAGCGGCCAAGGCGCTGATGGAGCGCTTGGAGCAGAATCCGCATGTGCAGCGGATTGCGGCGGACAGGGAAGCGGCGATGCCGGCGTTTTTGGCGATGATTGCTGCCAAGAAGTGAGTATTTCGGTGTTTTGAAGTGAGTCATCGCGAGCAAGCTCGCTCCCACATTGGATCTCCATGCTCACAAGTTTCTGAGTTCACTGAAGATCTACTGTGGGAGCGAGCTTGCTCGCGATGCTTTTAGCGGTTGGCGATCAGCGCCTGGCCGCGTACTACGGCTGCCTTGACCTGCGCCGGCGCGGTGCCGCCGATGTGGTCGCGGGCATTGACCGAGCCTTCGAGGGTCAGCACGGCAAACACGTCCTGTTCGATCTGGTCGCTGAACCGGCGCAGTTCGTCCAGGCTCATTTCCGCCAGGTCCTTGCCACTGTCCACGCCGTACTTCACGGCATGGCCGACGATCTCATGGCAGTCGCGGAACGGCAGGCCACGGCGCACCAGGTAATCGGCCAGGTCCGTGGCGGTGGAGAAACCGCGCAGGGCCGCTTCGCGCATCACCGCGTGCTTGGGCTTGATGGCCGGGATCATGTCGGCGAAGGCCCGCAACGAGTCGCGCAAGGTGTCGGCGGCGTCGAACAGCGGTTCCTTGTCTTCCTGGTTGTCCTTGTTGTAGGCCAGCGGCTGGCCTTTCATCAGGGTCAGCAGGCCCATCAAGGCACCGAACACTCGGCCACTCTTGCCCCGCACCAGTTCCGGCACGTCGGGGTTTTTCTTTTGCGGCATGATCGAGCTGCCGGTGCAGAAGCGGTCCGGCAGGTCAATGAACTGGAATTGCGCACTGGTCCACAGCACCAGCTCTTCGGAGAAGCGCGACAGGTGCATCATCGCGATGCTCGCGGCGGCGCAGAATTCGATGGCGAAATCGCGGTCCGAGACGTTATCCAGGGAGTTGCCGCCCACGGCATCGAAGCCCAGCAACTGCGCGGTGTATTCACGGTCGATCGGGTACGTGGTGCCGGCCAGCGCGGCGCTGCCCAGGGGCATGCGGTTGGTGCGCTTGCGGCAGTCCACCAGGCGCTCGTAGTCGCGGCTGAGCATTTCGAACCAGGCCAGAATGTGATGCCCAAACGTTACAGGTTGGGCAGTTTGCAGGTGCGTGAAGCCCGGCATGATGCTCTCGGCTTCACGCTCGGCTTGCTCCAGCAGGCCTTTTTGCAGGCGAGTGATTTCGGCCAGGATCAGGTCGATCTCATCGCGCAACCACAGGCGGATGTCGGTGGCGACCTGGTCGTTGCGGCTGCGGCCGGTGTGCAGTTTCTTGCCGGTCACGCCGATGCGGTCGGTCAGGCGCGCTTCGATGTTCATGTGCACGTCTTCAAGGTCGACGCGCCAGTCGAACTGGCCGGCCTCGATTTCAGCCTGGATGGTCTTCAGGCCATCGATGATGCTGTCGCGCTCGGCATCGGTCAGCACGCCGACCTTGGCCAGCATGGTGGCGTGGGCGATCGAGCCCATGATGTCGTGGCGATACAGGCGCTGGTCAAAGTTGACGGAGGCGGTGAAGCGGGCGACGAAGGCGTCGACGGGTTCACTGAAGCGGCCGCCCCAGGACTGATTGGTCTTGTCAGTGCTCATGAATTCGCTCGTGATCGGCTGTGGAAAAAGTAGCGGTTAAAGGCTGCGGCGGATGATAGCAGGGTTGCCGGGACTGGCGCTGGCACTGGTCGGCAGGTTTTTTCGATGCAAGCCTGGGATCCAACCGGGTTTCGCGCAACGATATTTTTCGATTGAGCAATATCGTCGCGGCAACCGTCTACAGTGGACGGTAGGACTTTTGCTTTTTCCACCCATGGCGCAGCGGATACAGATAAGAAGGGGGTGCTCATATTGGTCAGATCGACAGTTAACAATCCCTACGGCGACGCCGTGCGACAACGGGCCTCGGGCATCGGTCGGCAAGCGCTGGTAAAGATAGGCAACCGCCTCGCGGCACTTTTTGGCCCTCGAACGAGTCTTAGCGTGGATCGCGGTGACGGATGTCACTTCCCCTGTCTACGCTATCCTTGTGCGAGACTCACGCAGGAATCCAGCGCAATATGAATGTCCTGATCGTTGATGACGAACCACTGGCCCGCGAGCGCCTGAGCCGAATGGTTGGCGAGCTCGAGGGTTACAGTGTCCTGGAGCCGAGCGCCACCAATGGCGAAGAGGCATTGGCCCTTATTGACAGCCACAAGCCGGATATCGTGCTGCTCGACATTCGCATGCCTGGCCTGGACGGTCTGCAGGTTGCGGCGAAGTTGTGCGAACGAGAGTCGCCGCCCGCCGTGGTGTTCTGTACCACCCGGGACGACTTCCCTCCCGAGGTGCTACAGGCCGGTGCCGTGGGCTACCTGGTCAAACCGGTGGCGGCCGAGGCGTTGCTCGAAGCCTTGCGCAAGGCCGAGCGACCCAACCGCGTGCAACTGGCAGCGCTGACCCGTCCGGCCGCCGAAAGCGGCAGTGGTCCACGCAGCCACATCAGTGCGCGCACCCGCAAAGGCATCGAGTTGATCCCCTTGAACCAGGTGGTCTATTTCATTGCCGACCATAAATACGTGACCTTGCGCCATGAGAGTGGCGAGGTGTTGCTGGACGAACCCCTGAAGGCCCTTGAAGACGAATTCGGCGAACGTTTCGTGCGCATCCACCGCAACGCCCTCGTGGCTCGTGAACGTATCGAGCGTTTGCAGCGCACCCCCCTTGGGCATTTCCAACTGTTCCTCAAGGGCCTCAATGGCGACGCGCTGATTGTCAGCCGGCGACACGTGGCCGGCGTGCGCAAGATGATGCAGCAGCTTTAATCCGGTGGTCCAAGGCGTTCGATGCGTTTCATTCGAGGATTTGGCGGCCAGGGAGGCCTTGGGGTCGTGATTCAAATCAAAGCGGTTTTGGCTGAGCTGTTATTATCTGCCGTATCTTTTAAGTACGGATTGATCCATGTCCCCTCGCGAGATCCGCATCGCCACCCGTAAAAGTGCCTTGGCCCTCTGGCAGGCCGAATACGTCAAAGCCCGCCTGGAAGCGGCCCATCCCGGTCTGATTGTGACCCTGGTGCCCATGGTCAGCCGCGGTGACAAGCTGCTGGATTCGCCGCTGTCGAAGATCGGCGGCAAGGGCCTGTTCGTCAAGGAACTGGAAACCGCGTTGCTGGACAACGAAGCCGACATCGCCGTGCATTCGATGAAAGACGTGCCCATGGACTTCCCCGAAGGCCTGGGCCTGTTTTGCATTTGCGAGCGGGAAGACCCACGCGATGCGTTCGTCTCCAACACGTTTTCCAGTCTTGAAGCATTGCCTGCCGCAAGCGTGGTCGGCACGTCCAGCCTGCGACGCCAGGCCCAATTGCTGACGCGCCGTCCGGACCTGCAAATCCGGTTCCTGCGCGGTAACGTCAACACGCGCCTGGCCAAGCTCGATGCCGGTGAGTACGACGCGATCATCCTCGCCGCCGCCGGCCTCATCCGCCTGGGCTTTGAAGATCGCATCACCTCGGCCATCAGCGTCGACGACAGCCTGCCGGCCGGTGGACAAGGGGCGGTGGGCATCGAGTGCCGCAGCGCCGACAGCGACATCCACGCCTTGCTGGCGCCGCTGCATCATGAAGACACCGCCACGCGGGTATTCGCCGAGCGCGCACTGAACAAACACCTCAATGGCGGTTGCCAGGTGCCGATCGCCTGTTACGCCGTGCTCGAAGGCGAACAGGTCTGGTTGCGCGGCCTGGTGGGGGATCCCAACGGTGGCCGGCTGCTCAGCGCCGAAGCCCGGGCACCGCGCCAGGATGCCGAAGCGTTGGGCGTGCGGGTGGCTGAAGACTTGTTGAGCCAGGGTGCTGCCGACATTCTCAAGGCGGTCTACGGCGAGGCCGGCCACGCGTGACGGGCTGGCGGCTGCTGCTCACCCGGCCGGCGGACGAGTCGTCGGCGTTGGCGGCTGTCCTGGCCGAAGCGGGGGTCTACAGCAGCAGCTTGCCCTTGCTGGATATCGAGCCGGTCCCGCTGTCCGATGCCGGGCAGGCGATACTCCAGGCGCTGGACCAATACTCTGCTGTGATCGTGGTCAGCAAACCGGCCGCACGCCTGTGCGTCGAACTGCTGCGCCAATACTGGCCGCAGCCTCCAGACCAGCCGTGGTTCAGCGTGGGCGCGGCCACCGGCCAGATTCTCGTCGATGCCGGCCTCACGGTGTTTTATCCCGATAACGGCGATGACAGCGAAGCGTTGCTGGAACACTTGGTCTTGCGCCAGGCTGTTGCGCGGCCCAACCCCAAGGTCTTGATCGTGCGGGGCGAAGGCGGGCGTGGCTTGCTGGCAGAGCGTTTGCGCGAGCAAGGTGCTAGTGTCGATTATCTGGAATTGTACCGCCGCCACTTGCCCGATTACGGCGAAGGGGCCTTGCTGGCGAAAGTCGAAGCGGAACGCTTGAACGCACTGGTGGTCAGCAGTGGGCAGGGCTTCGAGCATCTGGTGCGGCTGGCCGGCGATGCGTGGCCGGCCCTGGCGCGGTTACCGTTGTTTGTTCCAAGCCCAAGGGTTGCCGAGATGGCGCGTGCCGCCGGGGCCCGAACAGTTGTGGATTGTCGTGGCGCCAATGCCGCGGCTTTGCTGGCGGCGTTACGGGACCACTGCGTGCCGTTTTCTAATGCAAAGGATGGATACGTGAGCGAAACAGCCTTGCCAAAAGAAGATCTAGACCAGCCAGCGATCGATGCGCCGGTTGAAACTCCGCCCCCGGTGGCGCCGCGTCGCGGCAACGGGTTGGCCATTGTTGCATTGCTGCTCGGGGCCGCCGGCGTGGCCGTGGGCGGTTGGGGCGTGTGGCAGGTGCGTCATCTGCAAACCAATAACCAGCAGCAGTCCGCCCAGGTCCAGGCACTGAATGATCAGGCCCAGAGCCTCAAGCTCAACGAGCAACGCCTGAGCGAACGCCTGGCGCAATTGCCCCCGGCCGAAGAGCTGGAGGAGCGGCGGCGCCTGGTGGCCCAGTTGCAAAGTGACCAGCAGCACCTGAACCAGCGCCTGGAAACCGTGCTCGGTGCCAGTCGCAAGGATTGGCGCCTGGCCGAGGCCGAGCACCTGTTGCGCCTGGCCAGCCTGCGTCTTTCCGCCCTGCAGGACATCAACAGTGCCCAGGCGCTGGTCCAGGGGGCTGACGAAATCCTGCGCGAGCAGAACGACCCCGGCTCGTTCGCCGCCCGCGAGCAACTGGCCAAGACCCTCGCCGCGTTGCGCAGCACCGAGCAACCGGATCGCACCGGGCTGTTCCTGCAACTGGGTGCCTTGCGTGACCAGGTCCTGGAACTGACCGAGCTGGCGCCCGAGTACAAGGACCGCGGTGAATCCCTGCTGGGCCTTACCGCCGACGGCGATGGCGCCAGTCGTTGGGCGCAGTGGTGGGACCAGATCTCGCGCTATATCCGTATCGACTTCAACGCCGATGAGAATGTCCGTCCGCTGCTGGCCGGGCAAAGCCTTGTGCAAGTGCGTCTGGCCTTGAGCCTGGCGCTGGAGCAGGCGCAATGGGCCGCCCTCAATGGTCAGGCGCCGGTCTACACCCAGGCGCTGACCGAGGCTCGGGACGTGTTGAAGAACAACTTCAACCAGGACAACCCGCAAAGCAAGATCATGCTTGAGCGCGTGGTCGAGCTGTCCAAGCAACCGGTGACGGTGGTCACCCCGGACCTGACGGGCACGCTGAGCAGCGTCCAGGCTTACCTTGAGCGCCGCAACCTCAACGCCCAGGAATCGGTCAAGCCGCTGCCCGCGCCTGGCGCGCAGGAGGCCACGCCATGAAGCGTCTCTACGTGATTCTGTTCGTGGTCATCGCTGCCGCTGCTTTGCTGGGCGTGGCGATTGCCGAGCATTCGGGTTACGTGCTGGTGGCGTACAAGAACTTCCGCTATGAAGCTGGCCTGTGGGTCACCCTCGCCCTGGTGGTGGTGCTCTGGCTGGTGTGGCGAGGCCTGCGGGCCCTGATCGGGTTGGTGACCACGTCCAGCGGTGTCGTCAACCCTTGGTCGCGGCGCAACCGCAGCCGGCGGGTGCAAGTGGCGATCGAGCACGGCCAGTTGGACCTGGCCGAAGGTCGCTGGGCCAGTGCCCAACGACACCTGCATCGTGCCGCCGAAGCCGAGCGCCAGCCGCTGCTGTATTACCTCGGCGCCGCCCGTGCGGCCAACGAACAAGGTCTTTACGAGCAGAGCGACAGTTTGCTCGAGCGCGCCCTGGAGCGTCAGCCCCAGGCGGAACTGGCCATTGCCCTGACGCACGCGCAATTGCAGACGGACCGAGGCGACACTGACGGCGCATTGACCACGCTGCAGGCCATGCATGAGCGTCATCCCCATAACGTCCAGGTCTTGCGCCAACTGCAACGCCTGCATCAGCAGCGCGGCGACTGGTCGGCATTGATCCGGCTGTTGCCGGAGCTGCGCAAGGACAAGGTCCTGCCGCCGGCTGAACTGGCGGAACTGGAACGTCGCGCCTGGGGCGAAAACCTGACCCTGGCAGCCCACCGTGAGGAGGATGGCAGCGTCGGTTTGCAGTCGCTCAATCGCGCCTGGCAACAACTGACCTCCGCGCAGCGCCAGGAGTCGGCGCTGGTGCTGGCCTATGCCGAGCAACTGCGCCAGTTGGGGGCCCAGGTCGAGGCCGAAGAGGTACTGCGAAGTGCGCTCAAGCGTCACTATGACAGCCATCTGGCGCGCTTGTATGGGTTGGTTCGGGGCAATGATCCGATCCGCCAGTTGCAAACAGCCGAAGGTTGGCTCAAGGATCACCCGGCCGATCCAAGCCTGCTGCTGACCCTGGGGCGCCTATGCCTGCAGAACAGTTTGTGGGGCAAGGCGCGGGACTATCTGGAAAGCAGCCTGCGCGTCCAACGCAATCCCGAAGCCTGTGCTGAACTGGCGCGATTGCTGGCGCAACTGGGCGATGCCGAGCGCAGCAACCAGTTGTTCCAAGAGGGGTTGGGGCTACTGGACGAGCGCCTGCTGGCCGCGCCGTTGCCGGTTCCGGCTCAGGTGTTGTCCACTTGATAGGGCATAAGGGCGCTTGCTCTCGCTTGGCTGATGCCCTGTAGGAGCTGCCGAAGGCTGCGATCTTTTGATCTTTTGATCTTTCGCTTGAGATTCAAGTGTCTGGGGAAAGATCGCAGCCTCGTTGCACTCGACAGCTCCTACACAGCTCCTGCATGCAGCCTGGCGGGAGCAAGCTTGCTTGCCACAGGTGTGTGTAAACCTTGGAAGAGAGGGGGCGAATACCGCCCCGGTTTTTGGGCTTTGGTCATGCCATCAGTAAAGTCCTACAGTCCATCGCGCTGAATCCTCTTTGGCTTGTCGGGATTTCCCTACATCCCTGGTGAAGTGTCTGCGTGGGCCTGCCTTGAAAGGCCCGAGGGCTTTCCTCTACCGTAACTGCTTGTCTCTTTTGTTACGGAACCGCCATGTCTTTGGCCAGCTCACGCTTCTTGTTTCTCATGGCTTCCATCGCCGCAGCCCTGGCTTTGGGTATAGCCAGCTACCTGGAATATGCAGTCGGTCTGACACCTTGCAGCCTGTGCGTGTTGCAGCGGTTGTGTCTGATGCTGTTCCTGGTGAATGGTCTGGTGGCCTGCGTACATGGCCCAGGTCAAGGAGGCAGCATTTGCTACGGGGCGATGGGGTTGGTTTTCGCGTCGGGGGGAATGACCCTGGCATGGCGTCAGGTGCTGGTGCAGAGCGCTTCTTTCGAACCGGCACCTGATTGTATTGCGCAGCTGCAGAGGGCAGATTCCTGGTGGGGTGCCGTGCATCGCGTCCTCGACGGGGCGGTGGACTGCGCGAATTTCACCTGGACGCTGTTCGACCTGAGTATTCCCGAATGGAGCCTGTTGTTTTTTCTCGCGGTGTCCAGCGTCATGACCTACCTGCTGCTGCGCCTTGCCTGGAGTGCTCTGGTACGACCGCTCAGCGGCGATACGTCGCAGATGCTCCGGGCCGTGGATTAAACACTTGTATGAACTTTCTCTCCTGCGTACCTTGAAGCCATTGTCGTGCGGGCATAATCTGGCCCGCACGTGTTATTGGATTTGTGCCGCTCGATCATGTTGTGTCTGGCTTGTCCCTGATCTCATCAGGCGTGCACAGGCTGCGAGTGGCATGACTCACAAGGGAAGAAATCACCATGCTCGAAAGTTGTCAGAATGCTCAGGAACGCTGGGGTGGGGTGCATCTGCTGATCGATCGCTGGTTGCAGGAGCGTCACGAACTGGTCCGGGCTTATGATGCCCTCGGCGACAAGCCTGAAGCGCTGGGTGAAAGCCGCAAACCCTTGCAGGAGTTCTGCGGCGTGCTGGTCGACTATGTGTCTGCCGGTCATTTCGAGATCTATGAACAACTGACGGGCGAGGCCAAGGCCTTCAACGACAAGCGCGGCCTGGAACTGGCCGAGACGATCTACCCGCGCATCGATGTCATCACCGAGAAGCTGCTGGCGTTCAACGACCTGTGCGACGAAGGCAAGTGCGTGGCGGAAAAATTCAAGGAGCTGGGCGGCTTGCTGCACGAACGTTTCGAACTGGAAGACTGCCTGATCGAAGTGCTGCACACCGCTCACAAGGAAGAAGACGCGGTCCAGGCCTGAGGGTTTCGCAGTCATGAAAAAACGGTGCGCATTGCGCACCGTTTTTTATTGGGCCCGCGTCAGGTCGTCGCGCCCAGCAATTCGATTTCAAACACCAGTGGCGTGAACGGCGGGATTACATCTCCCGCTCCTTCGGCGCCATAGGCCAGGGTCGACGGAATCACCAACCGCCATTTCGCACCGACCGGCATTTGCGGCAATGCGCTGCGCCAGCCGTCAATCACGCTGTCGAGGTTGAACCACTGCGCCTGGCGGTTTGAGTCGAATACGGTGCCGTCCGGCAGTCGACCGGTGTACAGCACCTGGACCTTGCCGTGAGGGCCGGCCTTCGCGCCATGGCCTGGCTTGATTTCGGTCAGCAGGATGCCGTCAGCGAGTTGCTGGACGCCGGGCCGGTTCTTTTCTTCGTTGAGAAATGTCTGCTCGGTTTTCAACGCGGCTTCGATCTGCGGCGTTGCCGATGGCGCGTTCAGTTGCGCCTGGTGCTCGGCCAGGATCTGTTCGATGCGTTCATCCTTGAGGGCCAGCGGCTTGCCCAGGTAGGCCTGTTGCAAGCCTTCGACCAAGGCTTTGATCTGCAGGTCCGGCACGTCCTGGCGCAGGCGTTCGCCGAGGCTGGCGCCCAGGCTGTAAGCCAGATCGTGGGCATCGTTTGCGCTGGTTTTTTCAACGGCCTGGACCGTAGAGCAAACCATGCACAGGAATAAAAACAGGTGACGCGACATGTGTGCTCTCCGGCCTCGAATCGAGGAATTATGCCAGTGCCGATATCTATGGGGGTGTGTCGCCTGGGCGCTGACGCAGAAGATTTTTTGTCTCTTGCAACGCAACGTCTTATGTAGTGTCAACATGCCCTAGCGGCGGTTGTAGCAGAGGTCTAGTATGAGCCGCACTTACGTCAGTCAGGAGGTAAACCATGTCGGCCACCAAGAAGCCTGTAAACACTCCGTTGCACTTGCTCCAACAACTCTCGGGCAGCCTGCTCGAACATTTGGAAAACGCCTGCTCCCAAGCCCTGGCTGATGCTGAAAAACTGCTCGCCAAACTTGAAAAACAACGCGGCAAAGCGCAGGAAAAACTGCACAAGTCGCGCACCAAATTGCAAGACGCAGCCACCGCTGGCAAGGCCAAGGCACAAGCCAAGGCCAAAGAGGTCGTGAAAGAACTCGAAGACCTGCTCGATGCCTTGAAGGATCGTCAGTCCGAGACCCGCGCCTACATTCTGCAACTCAAGCGTGATGCCCAGGAAAGCCTGAAACTGGCCCAGGGTGTCGGTCGCGTGCAGGAAGCCGCAGGCAAGGCGCTGACGCTTCGTGCTGCCAAGCCTGCCGCTGTATCGGCCAAGAAGCCAGCGGCTAAACCCGTCGCGGCAAAAGCTCCGGCCAAAGTTGCTGCCAAGCGTGTGGCGAAAGCACCGGCCAAGGCTGCCAGCAAGCCTGCTGCCAAACCGGTCGCTGCCAGCGCTGCAAAACCTGCGGCAAAAAAACCAGTCGTCAAAGCGGCGACCAAGCCCGCCGCAAAAACAGCGGCCGCTAAACCTGCCGCCAAGCCCGCTGTAAAAGCTGCTGCTAAACCTGCGGTAAAAGCTGCAGCCAAGCCTGCCGTTAAAACCGCCGCTGCAAAACCTGCCGCGACGAAAACCGCTGCCGCTAAACCGGCTGCCAAAGCGGCGGTAAAATCCACTGTCAAACCTGCCGCCGCCAAGCCAGCTGCCAAACCAGCGGCAACCAAAACGGCTGCGGCCAAGCCTGCTGCGAAAACGGCTGCCAAACCCGTCGCTGCCAAAGCACCCGCCAAAGTCGCGGCTAAACCCGCCGCCAAACCGGCAGCGGCAAAACCTGCTGCCAAGCCAGCTGCCGCCAAGCCGGCCGCCGCAAAACCTGTCGCCAAGCCAGCAGCCAAACCTGCCGTGAAAAAGCCAGCCGCTGCAAAGCCTTCGACTGCGCCAGCCGCCAAGCCAGCGACACCGGCTCCGACCGCGGCACCGGTTCCAACCGCCAGCACTCCGGCTGCGGCGACCAGCCCATCCACTGCCGTTGCGCCGAGCACCAGCAGCACCCCAACCAGCGCTTCCTAAGTGCCGGACACCGCGACGCGCAGCTGATGCAGCGCGTCGCGGCTCGCTGGCCCGGCATTCGCCGCCAGCCCTTGCAGCCATTGCGCTGAATCGTTCTGTTGTGCCCCGGGCCAATCCTTGGCCAGCGCTTCCAACCGCTCCAGCAATCGCCGCTCGGCTGCCAACTCCAGTTGTTTGACCTGCTCGCGCAGATCATTGAGTGCCGTGTCCTGCAGGGCACTGGTTTTCCATTGGCGGCGAAGCGTACGCAGTGGCCGCACCACCTCGACATCCCACGGTTCGGCCAATTGTCGCAGCTGCTGCAGCCTATGTTCATTGCAGGCCACGCCGCGCTGCGCCAGCCACAAGCCGCAAAGCAACAGGCAGACGTTGGCGCCGGCGTCTTGGGATGCCAGGCAGGCAGGCTCTACGCCAGGCTTGGCATAGAGGTCGAGGGAAAAGCTCCACAGGTCTGGGGACATCGTGCTACTCGCGCCAGTTGCGAGCGAAGCTGGTAGACTCCGCCGCCATTATGATCCGACTTCAGAACCTGACTTTACAGCGTGGCCCGCAACGTCTGCTAGAAGACGCCGAGCTGACCCTGCACGCCGGCCACAAAGCTGGCCTCATCGGTGCCAACGGCGCCGGCAAATCGAGCCTGTTCGCCTTGCTGCGAGGCGAGCTGCACCCGGACTCGGGTGATTGCCTGTTGCCGGCCGATTGGCGCATCGCCCACATGCGCCAGGAGGTCGACACCCTCGAGCGCCTGGCGGTGGACTACGTGCTCGATGGCGACCTGCGCCTGCGCCAGGTACAACGCGACCTGGCTGCGGCCGAAGCGGCCCACGACGGTGCCGCACAGGCCCGCCTGCACGCCGAGCTCGACAGTGCCGATGGCTACACCGCCGATGCCCGTGCGCGCAAATTGCTCGCCGGCCTGGGCTTTACCAATGAACAGATGGATCGCCCGGTCGGGGACTTCTCCGGTGGCTGGCGGATGCGCCTGAACCTGGCCCAGGCCTTGATGTGCCCTTCGGATCTGCTGTTGCTCGATGAGCCGACCAACCACTTGGACCTCGACGCCATCATCTGGCTCGAAGACTGGCTCAAGAGTTACCCGGGCACGCTGCTGCTGATTTCCCACGACCGTGATTTCCTCGACGCGGTGGTGGATCACGTGGCCCATGTCGATCAGCGCAAGCTCACCCTGTACCGCGGCGGCTACAGCGCCTTCGAGCGCGCGCGTGCCGAACGCCTGGCCCAGCAACAGCAGGCCTACGAGAAGCAACAGGCGCAACGTGCGCACATGGAAAGCTACATCGCCCGCTTCAAGGCCCAGGCCACCAAGGCCCGCCAGGCCCAGAGCCGGATCAAGGCGCTGGAGCGGATGGAAGAGTTGTCAGCGGCCCACGTCGATTCGCCGTTCGATTTTGTCTTCCGCGAATCGACCAAGATTTCCAGTCCGTTGATCGACCTGTCCGACGCGCGCCTGGGCTACGGCGACAAGACCGTGCTGGAGAAGGTCAAGCTGCAATTGACCCCGGGGGCGCGGATCGGTCTGCTGGGGCCCAACGGTGCCGGCAAGTCGACCCTGATCAAGAACCTCTCGGGCGAACTCGAGCCTTTGGCTGGGCGCTTGACCCGAGGCGAAAACACCGTCGTTGGCTACTTTGCCCAGCATCAGCTCGACTCCCTGGATTCCAAGGCCAGCCCGCTGTTGCACCTGCAACGCCTGGCACCGACCGAGCGTGAGCAGACCCTGCGCGATTTTCTCGGTGGTTTCGATTTTCGCGGGGCGCGCATCGACGAGCCGGTGCTGAATTTCTCCGGTGGCGAAAAAGCGCGCTTGGCGCTGGCGTTGATCGCCTGGGGCCGGCCGAACCTGTTGCTGCTCGACGAACCGACCAACCACTTGGACCTGGAGATGCGCCTGGCCCTGACCATGGCCTTGCAGGAGTTCAGTGGCGCGGTGCTGGTGGTGTCCCACGATCGGCATTTGCTCAAGAGCACCACGGATAATTTCTTCCTGGTCGCCGATGGCAAGGTCGAGGAATTCGACGGCGACCTGGAAGACTACGCCCGTTGGCTGGTGGAATACCGCCAGCGCAACGCGCCGGTCAGCAGCACGCCGGTCAACCCGGACAAGACCGACAAGAAAGCCCAGCGCCAGGCCGCCGCCGCATTGCGCCAGCAACTGGCGCCGCACAAACGTGAGGCCGACAAGCTCGAAGCCGAGTTGGGCAAGCTGCATGAAAAACTGCAAAAGATCGAAACCAGCCTTGGCGACAGCGGTCTCTACGAGGCGGCGCGCAAAGATGAGTTGCGCGACTTGCTGGCCGAGCAGGCCAAGCTGAAGGTTCGGGAAGCGGAGCTCGAGGAGGCGTGGATGCAAGCGCTGGAACTGCTGGAAAACCTGCAAGCGGAGTTGGAGGCATTGTCCTGATGGAAGCGTTGGCGTTGCCTGTACCTGTCATGTGGATCGAGCCGATCTGGCTGGGTGTGCAAATCCTGCTGATCCTGCTGGCCGGTTATGTCGCGCAGCGTGTCGTGGCGCGGGCCCTGACAGGCCTGGGTGAGCGTTATCCGTTGCCACCCCAGCTGGTCATTATCCTGCGGGGCGTGCTGCGCTGGCTGATCATGGGCACCGCGGTGCTGGTGGTGCTCGAGCGCTTGGGTGTCTCGGCCACGGTGCTGTGGACGGCACTGTCGGGTTTCGTCGCGGTGGCAGCGGTGGCGTTCTTTGCCATCTGGAGCGTGCTGTCGAACCTGTTCTGCGCCGTTTTGATCTACACCGTCGGACCGTTTCGCCTGGGCGATGTGGTCGAGTTGGTGGACACCACCGACAAGCCCGGCATCAAGGGGCGCGTGGTGGCGATCAACCTGCTGTACACCACGCTGATCGAGCCCGAGGAACTCGGCACCGGCAGCGCCATGGTGCAAGTGCCCAACAGCCTCTTCTTCCAGCGTTCGGTGCGGCGCTGGCGCGGCAGCGAGGCGTTTCCGGTGGGTGGTTTCGTCGAATGACCCGGCCTTGGCCGATCGGCTGACTTTGCAAAAAGCGGTGGTCAACCGCCCGAAGGCGCATTAGCTTAGGGGGTTAGACGAATCTGAGCCGAGGTGTGCAATGGTGCTGGAAACATGGCTGGCGTTTTTCGCCGCATGCTGGGTGATCAGTCTTTCGCCGGGTGCCGGTGCCATTGCCTCGATGTCCAGCGGTCTGCGCTACGGCTTCTGGCGTGGCTACTGGAACGCCTTGGGCCTGCAATTGGGCCTGGCGTTGCAAATCGTGATCGTCGCCGCTGGCGTTGGCGCGATCCTCACGACGTCGGCCACTGCGTTCTATGCGATCAAGTGGTTCGGCGTGGCCTACCTGGTCTATCTGGGTGTCAAACAGTGGCGAGCCATTCCCGGCGACATGACTGACAACGCGTCCCCGCGGCCCATCGGCAAGCCCTTGGCGTTGGTGTTTCGCGGCTTCCTGGTCAACATCAGCAACCCCAAGGCGCTGGTGTTCATGCTGGCGGTGTTGCCGCAATTCATCGATCCCCATGCACCATTGATCGCGCAATACCTGATCCTGGGCGTCACCATGGTCATCGTCGACCTCATCGTCATGGCCGGGTACACCGGGCTGGCATCCAAAGTCCTGCGCCTGTTGCGCTCACCGAAACAGCAACGGCGGATGAACCGTACCTTCGCGGGTATGTTCATTGGCGCCGCGGGTTTGCTCGCGACGATCCGCAAGGCTGCGGTGTAAAGCAAAACCCGTGGCGAGGGCGCTTTTGTGGCGAGGGAGCTTGCTCCCGCTGGGCCGCGAAGCGATCTTGCGGTCGCTGCGCAACCGAGCGGGAGCAAGCTCCCTCGCCACAAAAGCATCCAGCTCAACACATAAGCAAAAAAATCTAGCTCGCCACAGAAGCAGCTAAGTATCTACCCGACGGTATGACTCAACGCAAAATCACCGGCGCCGTATCCCGAGGCAGGTTGTTGCGCTGCACCGGCTCGCTGGGTTGTTGGTAGCTCGGGCCGCCAAGCTGTTCGCTCAGTTGCCGCGCCACGTCTTCCCCCAAGGCCTTGGACACTTCGCGCACCACCCGTGGACGGTTGAGGCTGATGTGCACGTCCCGGTGGTTCAACAGCTTGGTGTCCTGGCCTTCGCCCATGGCCGTAAAGGCCGAGGTGATTTCGTAGGTCTTGGTGTTGATCAGGCTGAAGTCTGCCACCAGGGTCAGCGCCAGTACCGCCGAGTAGCTGTCGGTATTGGCCAGCTCGTTGATGTCGCGGGTGAAGTCGATGTCCGACACGGTGCCGAACAGCACGTAGTCGGCACCCTTGAAGTTCCCGGCCTTGATGCGCTTGATCACGTCATAGACGTCGCCCTTGGACGCCGCCGTGTAGGGCGTGCCCTGGGTCAGCTGGAACATCCCGCTGCGCAGGATCTCGCCCTTGATGTCGCCGGTGAACTTGCGCAGCTCGCCCTGCTCGATGTAGCTGCTGGTGGCTTCCATCTCGTCGTAGCTCGAGGAAGCGCTGGCGCTGTAAGGGTTCGCCTGGAAGTTGCTCTGCGCTGAAACGGTGTGGATGTATTCCTCCACCCGCTCCTGGTACGCAAGGTCGGTCACCGCGACTTTCGGGGCCGCCTGCGCGGCAAATGCGCAGGCCAGGGCCATGATGCCTATCCATGTGCGCATGGCTCAGCGCTCCGTGGTCTTGCGGATTTCTTTTTCGTCCATCCACTCGGCCAGACCGCTTTCGACGTCGATCAATTGCAGGCTGAATTTGTAGAAGACGTCCTTGTAGTCGCTGCTGCGCTTGACGATCGAGCTGATGGAGCCTTCGAGGCGGTACTTGGCAGCGATCATGTTGCCAGTCTTGGTCACGGTGCTTTTCTTGTACAGGCCGCTCTGGTTCTGCAGCTTGAGTTGGTCGACCTGGCTGTCCATGGCGGTGTTGTCGCTGGCGAAGCGGGCAGCGCCGGTCTTCATCAGCTGGGTCTTGATGCTGGTGGTGATTTCACGGGTGTCGATGTATTCGCTGGTCTTGTTCTTCACGTCATAGACCTGGACCACCGGGCGACCTTGCAGGATGCCGGACTGGGCCAGGGAGCGGGTCATGGACTCGGCGATCATTTGCAGGTCGGTGGAGCCGAACTCGTTGGTCACGGTTTCCACGGCCTTGGTATCGCCGTAGCTGATGTTCTTGTTGCCCAGGACCGGCGAATTGTTGGCACAGCCGCTGACCAGCAGGGCGGCGAGGGCGAGGGAGGAGATGCGTACGAACATGTGGGTGCTCTCGAAAACTGAATGAATATGGGCTTAGGTGCAATGTCGATCAGTAAAAGAACTTGTGCCGACGATCCCTGTGGCGAGGGAGCTTGCTCCCGCTCGGTTGCGTAGCGACCGCAAGATCTGGGGGCCGCTGCGCGACCCAGCGGGAGCAAGCTCCCTCGCCACAGGTCTGGTGTTGACTTGACCGACCGGAATCAGGCTCAAGGGGTATTGATTTCCAAACGGAAATCCACTGCCTTGGGTGTCGGTGCGATGGCCGGCAGGAAACTGGTCTGTTCGCCGTACAGCGTCAGGCTTTTCCAGGTCTCTTGCTCGGCGATCGGAAAGCCTTCCGGCCCCAGCCAGGCAAAGCGGTAATACATCGTCTTGTTGTTGTAGCTGGTGTTGCTCAGCTGGACATTGACGGTCATGTAGCCGTTTTCCCGGGCCACGCGCATGGCGCCGACCACGATGTTCTTGGTCTTGCCCATCGCCACGACCTTGCTGGCGGCGCTGCCCGGCTCCGGTGGCGGCGGGGTGGCGCAACCGGCCAGCAAGGCCAGGGCGCCGACGGCAATCAGTTTTAAACGCATGTGAACAAGACTCCGTTCTTAAGGTTGCTTGAGGGCAATGGCGGTCGGGTTGGCGCTGGGCATCACCTGGGCCGCGAGGCCACCGGCGAACACCTGGTTACCCACCGCCCGCAGGCTGATGACCTGGTAGCGCTGGTCGACGGTGACCTTGACCACCGAGCCGCCCACCGAGCTTGGCAAAGTGACCTGGTGCTCGCCTTTCTTCAGGCGCAGGCGCACCACCTGGGTGTAGTCGGGCAGGGTGCGCCAGGTCCGGGTGTCGGCACCTTCGAGTACGGCCGAGGTGAGGCCGACGGCCAGGCCGGCCAGGGGGTTGGTGTCGTTGATCTGCTTTTGTGCCACGCCACGGCTGACGGCGCGTACGGTGGTGCGCAGGATGATGCCGGGCATGTCGTCGCGCAGGGCGCGGCGGGACATGGCGGTGGTGCTGTTGAGTTGGGTCAGGTCCAGCTGACGGCCGTCGACACCGATCTGGCTGAAGGTGGCCGTGGAGGTGTCAGGCTTGATCAGCGGGAACGACAACGGCGTGATGACCAGGTTGCCGCTGATCGGCAAGGGCAGGGGAATGCGGATCGAGTCCCGGGACGGTGCCAGGCCGCTCTGCACCACGATCAGGATGTCGCTGTCGTCGTTCTTGGCGGCAGGCTTGTCGAGGTTGAGCAGGGCCTGCTCCAGCAGCGGCGTGTTGGGGCGCAGTTCGGCGGCCTTGCGGTAACCCGGTGCGGCCAGGTCCTTTTCACCCAGGGCTTCATAGACGAAGCCGGCCAGGTAATGGCTGAACGCGCTCTGGTAACTGTTTTTCAGGCTGACCACTTCCGGGGCGTCGAGGCTGGCCACCGGGTAACCCTTGAGGTCCTTGTATTCGGTCTTGACCCCTTGCTTCTCGGCGTCTTCCTCACGCTTGAGGTATTCCTTGTCCCGCAGGTCGGCGATCACCGCTTCGCGTTCGTGGGTCTTCTTGATCTGGGTCCGCGCGCCGTCGAAGTCATTCACCGCCAGCAGATTCAGGGCCATCTGCGTGGTCAGCATGACCTTTTCGTAATCGTAGCCTTCGTAGCGGCGGACCTTATCGTTGACCAGGAAACTGCCGAACTGCGCCAGGTACTTGGCCGTGTCGAGTTTGACCGCGTCTTCCCATTGGCCCACTTGTTGATCGGCGCTGTTCCAGGCGGTCTGGCTGCCGGACAAGTCGCCCTTGGCGCGCAGCAGCTCACCTTTCTCGAAGTAATACAGCAGGTCCTTGTCCTGGCTGGTGTTGTTCTTTTCCAGCAGCGTCAATGCGCCGTCGACATTGCCGGAAGCCAGCTGCTGGTTGGTCTGGGCCAATTCGCTGTCGTAGTTGCGAAAGGCCGAACAGCCGGACAACAAGGTGATCGCACCGAGGGCGACCGAAAAAACGGCACGGGATGCCATGAACATTTCTTCCCTGAGTAACAGCCTGGATTTGCGGGTCGGGCTGGAGCGATCCCACGGACAAACGTCGGGACGCTGTCGGTTCCTCATAAAAAGAGGAGCTTTTATGCCATCTAACAATAAGAAGGCGGCGCGATTATAAACATGGCGCTTGGCTATGTAATGGCTTTTCAATCTCGAAATGCAGTTTTTGTGACATCACCTCCAAAGCAGGAATCCGATGAAAATGTGCCGCTAAAGCACATCGGCTCTTGAGCCAAAGTCATTGGAAGTGAACAATGTGTTACTTCTTATTACCAACCGAGAGTCATTCATGACTGCGCCGCTCCGTTTCCTGGCTTGGCTTGTACTGCCATTGCTTGCCCTGTGCAGCACCTCGCTGCTGGCCGACACCGTCGAGGGCGCCCCCCAGGCGCTGCATTTGCTGGATTACATCGGCGCGGACTACCCGGCGACAGTCGAGGCAGGCAAGGTCATCGAGGACGGGGAATACCGCGAGCAACTGGAATTCACCCAGGTGCTGGCAGGGTTGATCGCCGGGCTACCGGCCAAGCCGCAAAAGGCTGATTTGACCCAGGGTATCGACACCTTGCGCAGCGCGATCACCCAGCGCCAGGACGGCGCCGACGTCGCGCGCCTGGCGCGGCAACTGGGGGCCAAGCTGGCGGTGGCCTATGAAGTCAGCCAGGCGCCGGTCATCACCCCCGATCCTTCCCGCGGTGCGCCGCTGTATGCCCAGAATTGCTCGGTGTGCCATGGCGCCAACGGTGCCGGCGACGGTCCAGCAGGTGTCGGCATGGAACCGCCGCCCGCCAACATGCGGGACGCCCAGCGCCTGGATCGCCTGAGTCTCTATGCGATCTACAACACCGTCGGCATGGGCATCGAAGGCACCGACATGCCGGCCTTCGCCGATCAGCTCGACGACCGTCAGCGCTGGGACCTGGCGACCTACATCGCCAGCTTCAGCGCCGACCCGGCCGCCGCCAAAAGTGAACAGGCCTTCAACCTCGCTGACCTGGCGCGCCAGACCCCGGCCGAAGTCCTCGCCGCGCAAGGCCCGGCAGCGGCGGCGACGTTCCGTGCCCAGCGTGCCCAGCCGCCGCAGGTACAACGAGGCCCGGCGCAGTTGCTCGACTACACGGCGGCCACCCTGGATAAAAGCATCGCGGCGTACCGTGCCGGTGACCACGACCAGGCCTACGACCTGTCGGTGGCCGCTTACCTGGAAGGTTTCGAGCTGGTGGAAAGCTCGCTGGATAACGTCGACGCCAACGTGCGCAAGGACACCGAAAAGTCCCTGATGGCCTACCGTCAGTCTTTGCAGGACGGTTTGCCGATCGAGCAGGCGGTACAGCGCCTGGACGCGGCCAAGGCCAAGTTGAAGGAGTCCGCCGGCCTGCTGGGTGGCGATGGCTTGAGCTGGTCGCTGAGCTACATCTCGGGGTTGCTGATTCTGCTGCGCGAAGGGCTGGAAGCGATTCTGGTGCTGGCGGCGATTTTGGCGTTCCTGCGCAACACTGGCCAGCAGTCGGCCGTGCGCAGCGTTAACGTCGGTTGGGGCCTGGCACTGTTGGCCGGCCTGGCGACCTGGGGACTGGCGGCGTATGTGATCGACGTCAGCGGTGCCCAGCGTGAGCTGCTCGAAGGCGCGACGGCGTTGTTCGCCAGTGTGATGGTGCTGTGGCTGGGGGTGTGGATGCACGACCGTCGCCACGCAGCGGCCTGGCAGGACTACATCAAGAGCAGCCTGGTGGGCGGCGGTGGGCGTTTTGGTTTTGCGATCCTGGCGTTCTTCTCGGTCTATCGCGAACTGTTCGAAGTGATCCTGTTCTACGAAACCCTGTGGCTGCAAGCGGGCCCTGCCGGGCACAACGCGGTGCTGGCCGGTGGCGCGACGGCGCTGGTGTTGCTGGTTGGGTTGGCCTGGGTGATCCTGCGCGGCTCGGCGAAACTGCCGCTGGCGCTGTTCTTCAGCATCAACGCCGGGTTGCTGTGCGCGCTGTCAGTGGTATTCGCCGGTCACGGCGTGAAGGCGTTGCAGGAAGCCGGGATCTTCGGCACCCACCCGGTGGCGTTCTTCGACTTCGACTGGCTGGGCATTCATGCCGATGCCTATTCGCTGGCCGCTCAAGTGGTGGCGATCCTCGCGATCGTGGTCCTGTATGGGCGCAGTTGGGTGGCGGAGAAGCGTCGGGTCCAGGTTTCCTGAAAACCATTCGCTGCGCTCATAATCGCGAGCAAGCTCGCTCCCACAGGATGTAGGCTGTCCTTTGTGGGAGCGAGCTTGCTCGCGATGCATTTAAAGAGGAGCACTCCAATGCGCGTATGGATCGACGCCGATGCCTGTCCCAAGCCGGCGAAGGAACTGGTGGTCAAGTTCGCCTTGAAGCGCCGGTTCCAGGTGGTGCTGGTGGCTGGTCAGCCGCAGATCAAGCCCGCCCTGGCGTGTGTGAAGCTGATCGTGGTGCCCAGTGGCCCTGATGCGGCGGACGATTACCTGGTGGAGCACGCCGAGCCGGGGGAGCTGGTGATCTGCAGCGACGTGCCCTTGGCCGACCGGTTGGTGAAGAAGGGCGTCGCCGCCCTGGACCCGCGCGGCAAGGAGTTCGATGCCCAGAACATGGGCGATCGGCTGGCGGTGCGCAACCTGTTCACTGATTTGCGTGAACAGGGCCACATGGGCGGTGGCCCGGCGGCGTACAGCGAGCGGGACAAGCAGGGGTTTGCCAATGCACTGGACCGGATCCTGACGCGCCTGACCCGAATCGCTTAAGCCTTGCCCGACCCCCTGTGGGAGCGAGCTTGCTCGCGATGCGGTGTATCAGCCAATGCAAATGTAGCTGAGCCGACGCTATCGCGAGCAAGCTCGCTCCCACAGGGGTAGTGGTGGTGGGGTCAGGCGTCGTTCTCGTGCGTCAACTCCAACACCCGATCCACCAGCTTGTTGATGCCGGAAGCCGCTTCGCTGATGTTCTGCGCCAGCATGTAGGCCGGGGTGCTGACCAGTTTGCGCGCGCGGTCTTCGATGATGTCGGTGACGGCGCACTCTTCGTGGGTAGCTCCCATTTTGGTCACGGCGGCGGCAGTGTCGACGTCGTTGCCGATGGTGCAGACCACACCCGGGCCGTAGATTTTTGCCGCCAGGGCCGGGGAGATGCAGATCAGCCCCACCGGTTTGCCGGCCTCGGCAAAGGCCTCGGTCAGTGCCAGGACCTCTGGCTGGACCGTGCAGCCAGCACCTTCGACGGCAAAATTGGAGAGGTTTTTCGCCGAGCCAAAACCACCGGGTACGATCAGGGCGTCGAAGTCCTCGGCCCTGGCTTCACGCAAGTCCTTCACGTTGCCCCGGGCGATCCGTGCTGACTCCACCAATACGTTGCGGCTCTCGGGCATTTCCTCGCCGGTCAGGTGATTGATCACGTGCAATTGGGCAATGTTGGGGGCGAAGCACTGGACGTGAGCCCCACGCTGATCGAGACGCAGCAAGGTGATCACGCTTTCGTGGATCTCGGCGCCGTCATACACGCCACAGCCGGAAAGGATCACTGCAATTTTTTTGCTCATGGGCTTTTCTCCAGATTCATGGCGTTAAATGTCTACTAATTTGTCACTCGTTGCCATAGGGGGATCGGGCAGCTACACCTAATCTGCCGACTATCTCCCTGCCTTGCATGCCCGGGTTGCGTCATGAATTTCATCCTGTATGCCGTGCCGTTCTTCTTCGTGCTGATCGCCGTCGAGTTGCTGGCCGATCGCTGGCGAGGCATGAGCCACTACCGTGTGGCAGATGCGATCAACAGCTTGAGCACCGGCGTACTGTCGACCACCACGGGCCTGTTGACCAAGGGCGTGGGGCTGGTGACCTACGCCTTTGCGCTGAAACACCTGGCTGTCATCGAACTGCCTGCCGACCGGGCCTGGACCTGGGTGTTTGCCTTCGTGCTCTACGACTTCTGTTACTACTGGCTGCACCGCATGGGCCATGAGCGCAACATCCTCTGGGCCGCCCATTCGGTGCACCACCAGAGCGAGGACTACAACCTGTCCACCGCGTTGCGCCAGACCAGCACCGGCTTCCTGTTGAGCTGGATCTTCTACGTCCCGCTCGCCGTACTGGGCGTGCCGCTGGTGGTCTTCGTCAGCGTCGCGGCGTTGAATCTGCTGTACCAGTTCTGGGTCCACACCCAGCACATTCCCAAGCTCGGCTGGCTGGAGTGGTGCTTCGTTACGCCGTCCAATCATCGTGCCCACCATGCACAGAACCCTCTCTACATGGATCGCAACTACGGCGGGGTGTTCATTATTTGGGACCGTCTGTTTGGCACCTTCCAGGAAGAAGACGCCAACGAACCGGTGATTTTCGGCGTGACCACGCCGCTGGCGAGCTGGAATCCGCTGTGGGCCAACCTGCAGTTCTATGCACAGCTGTGGGCCGATGCGCGGCGGGCCGGGCGCTGGTGGGACAAGCTGCGGATCTGGTTCATGCCCACCGGTTGGCGACCGGCGGACGTCGCGGCCAGGTACCCGCTGAACAAACCAGACCTGGGCCAGTTCCGCAAATTCGAAGTGCCGTTGGATGCTCGCCAGCAGTGGTACGTAGGGCTGCAGTTCTGCGCCTACATTGCCTTGGGCAGTTATCTGATGAACCTTGAAGCCAGCCTGCCGGTCGCCG
Source organism: Pseudomonas brassicacearum (assembly GCF_918698105.1). Classification (GTDB taxonomy): domain Bacteria; phylum Pseudomonadota; class Gammaproteobacteria; order Pseudomonadales; family Pseudomonadaceae; genus Aquipseudomonas; species Aquipseudomonas brassicacearum_F. The sequence goes on from NZ_CAKKMI010000008.1 coordinate 45,700, forward strand.
CCCTGGTGCTGGGGTGGGGCGCGGTGGCGTTCGGTCTGTTCGTGTTGGGCGTGGCCCTGGAGAATCGCCCGTGGGCATTGAGGCTGGAGCTGTTGCGGCTGGCCTCGAACCTGCCGCTGGTATGGCTGGCGCCACTGGTCGGGTTGTGGCCGGCCAGCGCTGTGATGAGCCATGGGGCCTGGGCCGGGCTGCTCAGCTACAGCCTGCTCAGCGGCATCGGGCTGTATTGTTGTCGCAGCCGGTTTACTCGGTTGGCGTCGTAGGTTCGCTGGACCTGGCTTGCTCCAGGCGCTCGGCTTCGAGGACTTTCCTGGCCAGGCGCGCATTCTTGATGCGTCGGCGCAGCCACAAGACCAGGCCCAGCACCAACAGGGCACCGAGTACCCACAACTCATACTTCTTGATGCTGCCCAGCATGCCTTCGAGCACCGCGCCAAAGTGGTACGCGGCGGCGGCCAACGCCGTGGCCCAGACCGCCGCACCGATGCCGTTGAGCAACAGGTAGCGGCCCGGCGGATAGCCTGACAGGCCGATCGCCACCGGCATTACCGTGCGCAGGCCATAGACGAAACGGAAGCTCAGGACCCAGATGTCCGGGTGCCGGCGAATGTGCTCCAGCGCCCGATCCCCCATCAACTGCCAGCGCGGCTTGCGGGCCAGGAGCTTGCGCCCGTGCTTGCGGCCCAGGAAATACCACAGCTGATCGCCCGCGTAGCTGCCGCAGAACGCCACGACGACCACCAGGTTGATGTCCATGTAGCCACGGAACGCCAGGAAACCTGCGAGCACGAGGATAGTTTCGCCTTCGAAGAACGTGCCGATAAACAAGGCCAAGTAGCCGAAGTCATGCAGAAATTGTTGGAGCATTGTCTGGGTGCTGGCGAAATGAACGCGCAGCCTAACCCTTCAGGCACATTCAGGAAAGTATCGAAATGTGTCTCGACGTGAACAATTCCTACAATGACAATAACTGCGACGACAGGACGCAGGTGCACATAACTGTAATGTCTTCGTCATAATGGGCGCTTATAACTGTCACGCTCGCCCGTCAGCACGGGCTCAGGAGTCTGCCGTGAGCTTTACCCCCGCCAATCGTCTGTTCCCTGCTACCCGCTTGCGTCGCAACCGCCGTGATGAGTTCTCTCGTCGGTTGGTGCGTGAAAACGTGCTGACCACCAATGACCTGATCCTGCCGGTGTTCGTGCTGGACGGTGAGAACCGCCGCGAAGCGGTGGCGTCGATGCCCGGGGTGGAACGCCTGACCATCGACCTGCTGCTCGAAGAAGCCGCCCACTGGGTCGAGCTGGGCATTCCGGCGCTGGCGCTGTTCCCGGTCACACCGCCGACCCTCAAGTCCCTGGACGCCGCGCAAGCCTGGAACCCGCAAGGCATTGCCCAGCGCGCGACCCGCGCCCTGCGCGCGCGCTTCCCGGAGCTGGGGGTAATCACCGACGTGGCGCTGGACCCGTTCACCACCCACGGGCAGGACGGTATCCTCGATGAAGAAGGCTACGTGCAGAACGACATTACCGTCGATGCACTGGTCAGGCAGGCCTTGTCCCACGCCGAGGCCGGTGCCCAGGTGGTGGCGCCGTCGGACATGATGGACGGGCGCATCCAGGCGATCCGCGAAGCCCTCGAGGTGGCCGGCCACGTCAACGTGCGGATCATGGCCTACTCGGCCAAGTACGCCAGCGCCTATTACGGCCCGTTCCGCGACGCGGTCGGCTCGGCCCTGAACCTGGGCAAGGCCAACAAGGCCTCTTATCAGATGGACCCGGCCAACAGTCAGGAAGCCTTGCACGAAGTGGCGGCTGACTTGTCAGAAGGGGCAGACATGGTCATGGTCAAGCCTGGCATGCCCTACCTCGACATTCTTTGCCGGGTCAAAGACGAATTCAAAGTGCCGACCTTTGTTTATCAGGTCAGCGGCGAGTACGCGATGCACATGGCCGCGATCCAGAACGGCTGGTTGGGCGAAGGGGTGATCCTGGAGTCCTTGACCGCTTTCAAGCGCGCAGGCGCTGATGGAATTCTGACTTACTTTGCTGTGCGCGCTGCCCAATTGTTACGAGAGCAGAAATAGCCTCCCAGGAACTTGCGATGAATACCGAAGGACTCTCCGAAGTTGCCGTAAAAGACGCTCAACCCGTGGTCGAGCAGATTGCCGAGACACCGCCGACGCTGGAGCCAGCTGCCCCGGCGGTCGTCGAGCCCGCCCCGGCCCCGGCGATCGTGATCCCCAACCTGGATGACAGCAGCCTGTACATCCATCGGGAGCTGTCGCAACTGCAGTTCAACATCCGCGTGCTGGAGCAGGCGCTGGACGAGTCCTACCCGCTGCTGGAACGGCTGAAGTTCCTGCTGATCTTTTCCAGCAACCTGGATGAGTTTTTCGAAATCCGCGTCGCCGGGCTGAAGAAGCAGATCACCTTCGCCCGTGAACAGGCCGGTGCCGATGGCCTGCAACCGCACCAGGCCCTGGCGCGCATCAGCGAGTTGGTCCACGGCCACGTTGACCGCCAGTACGCGATCCTCAACGACATCCTGTTGCCGGAGCTGGAAAAGCACCAGGTGCGCTTCATTCGTCGCCGCAACTGGAACACCAAGATCAAGACCTGGGTGCGCCGTTATTTCCGCGACGAAATCGCACCGATCATCACCCCGATCGGCCTCGATCCAACGCACCCGTTCCCGCTGCTGGTCAACAAGAGCCTGAACTTCATCGTCGAGCTGGAAGGCATCGATGCCTTCGGTCGCGATTCCGGCCTGGCGATCATTCCGGCGCCACGCCTGCTGCCGCGCATCATCCGCGTGCCGGAAGACGTCGGCGGCCCCGGCGACAATTATGTGTTCCTGTCGTCGATGATCCACGCCCACGCCGATGACCTGTTCCAGGGCATGAAGGTGAAGGGTTGCTACCAGTTCCGCCTGACGCGTAACGCCGACCTGTCGGTGGACACCGAGGACGTTGAAGACCTGGCCCGCGCCCTGCGCGGCGAGCTGTTCTCCCGTCGCTACGGCGATGCGGTGCGCCTGGAAGTGGCCGATACCTGTCCGAAACACCTGTCCGACTACCTGCTCAAGCAGTTCAACCTGCATGAGACCGAGCTGTATCAGGTCAACGGCCCGGTCAACCTGACCCGACTGTTCAGCATCACCGGCCTGGACAGCCATCCGGAGCTGCAATACCTGCCGTTCACGCCGCAGATCCCGAAACTGCTGCAAAACAGCGAGAACATTTTCAGTGTGATCAGCAAGCAGGACATCTTGCTGTTGCACCCGTTCGAGTCGTTCACGCCGGTGGTCGATTTGCTGCGCCAGGCCGCCAAGGACCCCCACGTCCTTGCAGTGCGCCAGACCCTGTACCGCAGCGGCGCCAACTCGGAAATCGTCGATGCCCTGGTGGACGCGGCGCGAAACGGCAAGGAAGTCACGGCAGTGATCGAATTGCGCGCGCGCTTCGACGAGGAATCCAACCTGCAACTGGCCAGCCGCCTGCAAGCGGCCGGCGCGGTAGTGATTTATGGCGTGGTCGGCTTCAAGACCCACGCCAAGATGATGCTCATCCTGCGCCGTGAAGCCGGTGAGATCGTGCGTTATGCCCACTTGGGCACCGGTAACTACCACGCCGCCAACGCGCGGCTGTACACCGACTACAGTCTGCTGACCTCTGACGATGCCTTGTGCGAAGACGTCGGCAAGCTGTTCAGCCAGTTGATCGGCATGGGCAAGACCTTGCGCATGAAGAAACTGCTGCATGCGCCGTTCACCCTGAAAAAGGGCATGCTCGACATGATCGCCCGGGAGACCCAGTTCGCCCTGGACGGCAAGCCGGCCCACATCATTGCCAAGTTCAACTCGCTGACCGACCCGAAGATCATTCGTGCGCTGTACAAGGCCAGCCAGTCGGGCGTGCGCATCGACCTGGTGGTGCGGGGCATGTGCTGCCTGCGGCCGGGCATTGCGGGGGTGTCCCACAACATCCACGTACGCTCGATCATCGGGCGCTTCCTGGAACATACGCGGGTGTTCTACTTCCTCAACGGCGGTGAGGAGCAGATGTTCCTGTCCAGCGCCGACTGGATGGAGCGCAACCTCGACAAGCGGGTCGAGACCTGCTTCCCGGTAGAAGGCAAGAAGCTGATCCTGCGGGTCAAGAAAGAGCTGGAAAGCTACCTTACCGACAACACCCACAGCTGGAGCTTGCAGTCCGATGGCCGCTACATCCGCAACACGCCGACCGGCAACCAGAACCCGCGCAGCGCCCAGGCGACCTTGCTGGAGCGCTTGAGCAGCCCGGTGTTGGCGGTTCGTTAAAAAAAGGTGGGCGGCGGCAGGCTCAGCTTTTGTGGCGAGGGAGCTTGCTCCCGCTGGGCTGCGCAGCAGCCCCAACTCTTGGGAGGGCTTCGCCCTCCAGCGGGAGCAAGCTCCCTCGCCACAGGGGTTGCAGCTGAGCCACAAGGGACTCCAGCAAGCAATCAGTGGATGTTCAGCACAATCCCGACCCGTGTCAGCCATTCCGCTTCCTGGGCGAAGTCGGCTTGGGTCAGTTGGTTCTCTTCCAGCCAATTTTCGGGAAACAGCACATCCAACTGATCGCCATTGGCGTGCAGGACCACCTGGGGCATTTCCTGGGTGCCACGGATGTGATGGAACAGGATCGCAAAGCGCAGCAGCACGCACAGGCGAATCAGCTTGATGCCGTCATCGCCGAACTCGGCAAATTTATCCTTGGGAATGTTGCGTCGATGGCCGCGCACCAATAGCGCGAGCATTTGCTGGTCTTCCCGGGAGAAACCCGCCAGGTCCGAATGCTCGATCAGGTAGGCGCCATGCTTGTGGTAGTGATAGTGGGCGATGTCCAGGCCCACTTCATGGACCTTGGCGGCCCAGCCCAGCAACTCGCGCCAGACCCCGTCGTTCAAGTCCCAGTCATCGGCGACCTGGTCGAAAGCGTGCAGCGCCTTGCGTTCGACCCGTACGGCCTGTTCCTGGTCGACGTGGTAACGCTCCATGAGCGAGCCCAGGGTGCGCTCGCGCACGTCTTCGTGATGATGACGTCCCAGCAGGTCGTAGAGCACGCCTTCGCGCAGGGCGCCTTCACAGTGGTCCATGCGTTGCAGTTCGAGGGCGTCGAAAATCGCCTCGAGGATCGCCAGGCCCGCGGGGAAAATCGCCCGGCGATCGGGCTTGATGCCTTCGAAATCGATCTTGTCCGCATCGCCGAGCTTGAACACCCTGCGCTTGAGCCAGGCCAGGCCATCGGCGTTGACCTCGCCAGTGCCGTGGCCGCCGGCCTTGAGGGCCAGGCCGATGGCCCGAATGGTCCCTGAGGAACCGATGGCTTCGTCCCAGGTCAGGCGGTGCAGGGCGTGTTCGATGCTCATGATTTCCAGGCGCGCCGCGGTGTAGGCCTGGGCGTAGCGGGCCGGGGTGATCTTGCCGTCGCGGAAATAACGCTGGGTGTAGCTGACGCAACCCATCTGCAGGCTTTCGCGCAGCAGCGGTTCGAAGCGCTGGCCGATGATGAATTCGGTACTGCCGCCGCCAATGTCCGCCACCAGGCGCTTGCCCGGGGTGTCGGCCAGGGTGTGGGAAACCCCCAAGTAGATCAGGCGGGCTTCTTCACGGCCGGAAATGACTTCTACCGGATGCCCGAGGATTTCCTCGGCGCGACGGATGAACTCGCCACGGTTGCGCGCCTCGCGCAGGGCGTTGGTGCCCACGATCCGCACCGCGCCCAGGGGCATGCCGTTAATCAGCTGGGCAAAGCGCTTGAGGCAATCGAGCCCGCGCTGGATGGATTCTTCGCTCAGCTTGCGCTCTTCGTCGATGCCAGCGGCCAGTTGGACCTTCTCGCCGAGCCGCTCAAGAATACGGATTTCGCCGTTCTGGGCCTTGGCGACGACCATGTGGAAGCTGTTGGAGCCCAGGTCGATAGCAGCGATCAGGGACAGATTCTTGGCTTGGGATGGCGGCATGGTCAAAAAGTCTCGGTCGATAACCTCGCCATCCTGCCACGATCGACCGCTTACGCCAACGCACCTGAACCAAACCCTTGAGCCAGAGCAGTGTTGGCTTGGCTTCCCTGTGGCGAGGGAGCTTGCTCCCGCTGGGCCTGTAGGAGCTGTGTAGGAGCTGACGAGTGCAACGAGGCTGCGATCTTTCCACTGCCAATTGAGTCTGGAGCGAAAGATCAAAAGATCGCAGGCTTCGCCAGCTCCTACAGAACCGAGCGGGAGCAAGCTCCCTCGCCACAGAGGACTTCCTTGGCAGCAAGGATCAGGCCGGCTCGACCATCCCGATAAAATTCGCCAGCTCCGCCGTCCGCGGCTCGGCGAACAGCACCTTGGGATCGCCCACCTCATGCACCTTGCCCTGGTGCATGAACACCAGCTTGTCGCCGACTTCCCGGGCAAAACGCATTTCATGGGTGACCATGATCAGCGTCATGCCTTCCTTGGCCAGCTGGCGCACCACGCTGAGCACTTCATTGACCAGTTCCGGGTCCAGGGCCGAGGTGATTTCGTCGCACAGCAGCACTTTCGGCGACATGGCCAGGGCCCGGGCAATCGCCACCCGTTGTTGCTGGCCGCCGGACAAACGGTCGGGGAAGGCATCGAATTTCTCGCCGAGCCCGACCCGTTCCAGCATCTGTCGCGCGAGCACGGCCGCCTTGGCCTTGGGCACTTTCTGGACAACCTGCGGCGCGAGCATGACGTTCTCGCCGACCGTCAGGTGCGGGAACAGGTTGAACTGCTGGAACACCATCCCGACTTTCTGCCGCAGGCTGCGCAGGTCGGCGCGGGCCGCATCGAGGTATTCGCCGTCGACTTCGATCACGCCATCGTTGATCGACTCCAGGCCATTGAGGGTGCGCAGCAAGGTGGATTTGCCCGAGCCGCTGCGGCCGATGATCGCCACCACCTGGCCTTCCTCGACACTCAGGTCGATGCCTTTGAGCACGTGATGATCGCCGTAGTATTTATGCAGGGCGGTAATTCTAAGCAGAGGCATGCAGTCTCCTTTCCAGGTAGCGCGCACTGAGGGACAAGGGGTAGCAGAGCAGGAAATAACCGAGGGCGACCAGGCCATAGACCATGAACGGCTCGAACGTGGCGTTGGCGAGCATGCCGCCGGTCTTGGTCAGTTCGGTAAAGCCAATGATCGAGGTCACGGCCGTGCCCTTGACCACTTGCACCGAAAAGCCCACGGTCGGCGCCACGGCGATGCGCAGGGCCTGGGGCAGGATCACGTAGCGCAACTGCTCCAGCGGGTTGAGGGCCAGGCTCGCCGAGGCTTCCCACTGGCCGTGGGAAATCGAGTCGACACAACCGCGCCAGATCTCCGCCAGGTAGGCGCTGGTAAACAGCGTCAAGGCAATCGCCGCCGCCATCCAAGGGGAAATCTCCACCCCGGCCAGGGCCACGCCGAAGAACACCAGGAACAGCTGCATCAACAGCGGCGTGCCTTGGAAAAGCTCGATGTAGGTACGGGCAATGTTGCGGGGCAGGGCGCTCTTGGAGATGCGCAACACCATGATCAGCAAGCCGATCACGCCGCCACCGATAAACGCCACCAGCGACAGCGCCAGGGTCCATTGCAGGCCGGTGAGCAGGTTGCGCACCACGTCCCAGAAAGTGAAATCGCTCATCGACCGCTCCCGTTACCGCTCTTGTACAGGCAGCGGCGACCCAGCCAGTTGAGGAACTGGCGGATCAACAGCGCCATGCACAAGTAGATGAGCGTGGTCAGCGCATAGGTTTCGAACGCGCGGAAGTTGCGTGACTGGATGAAGTTGGCGGCAAAGCTCAACTCTTCGGTGGCAATCTGCGAACAGACCGCCGAGCCGAGCATCACGATGATGATCTGGCTGCTCAGGGCCGGCCAGACCTTGCCCAGCGCCGGCAACAGCACCACATGGCGGAAGGCCTCGAAGCGGCTCATCGCCAGGGCCGCGGCGGCTTCCAGTTGCCCCCGCGGGATCGCCTGGATGCCGGCGCGAATGATCTCGGTAGAGTAGGCGCCGAGGTTGATCACCATCGCCAGTACCGCCGCCTGCCATTCGGAAATCTGCAGGCCCAGGGACGGCAAGCCAAAGAAGATGAAAAACAGTTGCACCAGGAACGGCGTGTTGCGGATCAATTCCACGTACACACCGAAGATCGCCGCGAACGGCCGAATGTTCCATGCCCGCACCACGGCCCCGACGATGCCCAGGCTGACCCCGAGCAACGTGCCGATGGCCGTCAGTTCCAGGGTGAACAGCGCACCGCGCAACAGCAGCTCGGTGTTTTGCACCACCGGCAGAAAATCGAACTGATAAGCCATGCTCAGCCTCTCAAGCGACGGTCAGAGATCGGCCGGCAGCGGCTGCTTGAGCCAGGTCTGGGAATTCTTCTCCAGGCTGCCATCGGTCTTGGCGGTGGCCAGGATCTGGTTGACCTTGTCCAACAGCGCCGGCTCGTTCTTGTTCACGCCCACGTACACCGGCGAGTCCTTGAGTTTCACCTTCAGCGCCGGAACACGCTTGGGGTTGCGTTCGCTGATGGCGACCATCACCACGTTGCCGCTGGCGATCAGATCGACCTGGCCGGCCAGGTAGGCGGCGATGGTCGAGTTGTTGTCTTCGAAGCGCTTGATGGTGGTGCCTTCGGGGGCGACCTTGGTCAGCTCGATGTCTTCGATGGCGCCACGGGTGACGCTGATGGTCTTGCCCTTGAGGTCGTCCAGACCATTGATGGCGGCGTCAGGCGGGCCGAACACGGCCAGGTAGAACGGCGCGTAGGCACTGGAGAAGTCGATGACCTTTTCCCGCTCCGGGTTCTTGCCCAGGCTGGAGATCACCAGGTCGACCTTGCCGGTGGTCAGGAAGGGGATGCGGTTGGTGCTGTTGACCGGCGTCAGTTCAAGCTTGACCTTGAGCTGGTCGGCCAACAGTTTTGCGGTGTCGATGTCCAGGCCGCGGGGTTTCATGTCCGGGCCTACCGAACCGAATGGCGGGAAATCCTGGGGCACGGCGACCTTGAGGGTGCCACGCTTGACCACGTCTTCCAGGCCATCGGCGTGGGCGGGTAGCTGACAGAGCATCAGGCTGGCGAACAGGGCTGTGAGCAGGGCGCTGCAACGCTGAATCATGGCGAATCTCCGCAATCGGTGATGTGATTTCTGCGTTCGGACAGAGCACAGGCCATGCCAAGGCGACTTTTCAGCGGCCCGAGCCACGGTTTTGCTGGTGGGGAGCGGTCTTACTGGTCTGAACAGTCGCGGCATTTTTCGCACCGTTATCGAGCGTCTGTATTTGTCGCCGAACCCTGCTGGGGCACGACTTGCCGGGCGCGGCGAATAGCTTTACAACTAGCCGCTCACTGGCCCGGTTCGTCTTGAAAATCATGAATTCCATCGCTCGCGCCGTTCCTGAAGTGGCCCTGCAAGCCATCCGTAAACTGATCGTCGATGAAGGCTTCGGCCCGGGCGATGCGCTGCCCTCGCAACGGGACCTGGCGCTGCAATTGGGGGTGAGCCGGGCGTCGTTGCGCGAAGCGCTGTCATCGCTCAGTGCCTTGGGCATGATCAGCGTGCAACCGGGCAAGGGCGTGTTCGTGCAGGCTCCGGTGGAGGCTCCACGCAGCGACTCGGCGCCGGGCTGGCCGTTCGCGGCCCAGGCTTCGCCAGTGGATATCTTCCAGTTGCGCTACGCCCTGGAGGGTTTCGCGGCGGGGTTGGCGGCGGTGACCCTCAGCGCCGATGAGCTGGACAGGCTGCAAGACAATGTCGAAGCCATGCGCCGGGAGTTGAAGACCGGCGATTTCGACGCCGCCGCGCGGCTGGATTTCGAATTCCATCGACGCATCCTGTTGGCCAGCGGCAATCAGGCGATGCTGAGCATCCTTACTGCCAGCGCCGACATCTTCCTGGAAAGCCAGAAACTACCGTTCATCAGGGCGGAGCGGGCGATGGAAACGTGGCAGGAGCATCGCAAGATCCTTCGCGCCCTGGCCCGTCGGGCTTCAGGCGCTGCGCAAAAAGCCATGCAGGAACATGTACGTAACGCTGCACTGCGCACCGGGATTTCCTTCGTCGCCCCCGCGGCTTCGTGACGTCGGCCATACCCAAAGCCATCGACCGCCATAGCGAGACTCAATCAACTGCGGCTTCCTGAACCCGGGAAGGGCCGCTATGATGGGCCACGTTTTTTTGCTGACAACCCCGGAGATTTCCATGAGCAGCGATCTGATCAAACACGTTAGCGACGCTAGCTTCGAGGCTGACGTACTCAAGGCCGAAGGCGCGGTACTGGTCGACTATTGGGCTGAGTGGTGCGGTCCCTGCAAAATGATTGCCCCGGTCCTGGACGAGATTGCCGAGACCTACAAAGGCAAGCTGACCGTTGCCAAGCTGAACATCGACGAAAACCAGGAGACTCCGGCCAAGCACGGCGTACGTGGTATCCCGACCCTGATGCTGTTCAAGAACGGCAATGTCGAAGCCACCAAAGTGGGTGCGCTGTCGAAGTCGCAACTGGCTGCTTTCCTCGACGCCAACATCTAAGCGCCGAATGCCATTGAAAAAGCCCCGCAAATCGCGGGGCTTTTTCGTTATTCAGGGCTAGACGCTCGCAAACCCAGGTGTTACATTCGGCCCCGCACTGGTTTCTCCATTGCCCCCTGCAAGCCGTCGCCGACGCTCTCCTTTCGAATAAGTACGCGATCCTGTCGCCTTCTCCGCGGCGCGGCCTCATTAAGCCAAAAGCTTAATTTCCCCCCTCCATAAATGATTACGTCATTCCTATATGAATCTGACTGAACTCAAGCAAAAGCCGATTACCGAACTGCTCGAATTGGCCGAACAGATGGGCATAGAAAATATGGCCCGTTCGCGCAAGCAGGACGTGATTTTCTCCCTGCTCAAAAAGCACGCGAAAAGCGGCGAGGAAATCTCCGGTGATGGCGTGCTGGAGATTCTCCAGGACGGCTTCGGCTTTCTCCGCTCTGCAGACGCTTCCTATCTCGCCGGCCCAGACGATATCTACGTCTCGCCGAGCCAGATCCGTCGCTTCAACTTGCGCACCGGTGACACCATCGTTGGCAAGATCCGTCCTCCGAAGGAAGGCGAACGTTACTTCGCCCTGCTCAAGGTCGACACGATCAACTTCGACCGTCCGGAAAACGCGAAAAACAAGATTCTCTTCGAGAACCTGACGCCGCTGTTCCCGACCGTGCGCATGAAGATGGAAGCCGGCAACGGTTCCACCGAAGACCTCACCGGTCGAGTCATTGACCTGTGCGCACCCATCGGCAAGGGCCAGCGTGGCCTGATCGTGGCGCCGCCGAAAGCGGGCAAGACGATCATGCTGCAGAACATCGCGGCCAACATCGCCCGTAACAACCCTGAAGTTCACCTGATCGTGCTGCTGATCGACGAACGTCCGGAAGAAGTGACCGAGATGCAGCGCACCGTGCGCGGCGAAGTGGTCGCCTCGACGTTCGACGAGCCGCCAACCCGCCACGTGCAGGTTGCCGAAATGGTGATCGAGAAGGCCAAGCGCCTGGTCGAACACAAGAAGGACGTGGTGATCCTGCTGGACTCCATCACCCGTCTGGCCCGTGCCTACAACACCGTGATCCCGAGCTCCGGCAAGGTGCTGACCGGTGGTGTCGATGCCCACGCCCTGGAAAAACCCAAGCGTTTCTTCGGTGCCGCGCGGAACATCGAGGAAGGCGGTTCGCTGACCATCATCGCCACCGCGCTGGTTGAAACCGGTTCGAAGATGGACGAAGTGATCTACGAGGAATTCAAGGGCACCGGCAACATGGAGCTGCCTCTGGATCGTCGTATCGCCGAGAAGCGTGTGTTCCCGGCCATCAACATCAACCGTTCCGGCACGCGCCGCGAAGAGTTGCTGACCGCCGACGACGAATTGCAGCGCATGTGGATCCTGCGCAAGTTGCTGCATCCGATGGATGAAGTCGCTGCCATCGAGTTCCTGGTCGACAAGCTGAAAGCGACCAAGACCAACGACGAGTTCTTCCTGTCGATGAAACGCAAGTAACACGAAGCACCGTTTCAAAAAAAGGGCGCCCTAAGCAGGGCGCTTTTTTTTTGCTGTATTTGTATCAAAATAGACAACTTTCCCAGGCCGGCAGTGTCCGTGCTTGCATCATCTGGTAAACGACAAGGATCGTTATGCACACATTCGGCAACCGCCGTGACATCGACGGCTTGAGGGCTCTGGCCGTTATTCCTGTGGTGCTGTTTCACTTCGGCTTCAGCACGTTCAGCGGTGGCTTTGTCGGTGTTGACGTTTTCTTTGTCATTTCCGGTTTTTTGATAACCGGTATCCTGTTTCGCGAGATCAATGCGCAGCGTTTCAGCTTCGTCGATTTCTGGGCGCGACGTGCGCGGCGCATCCTTCCGGCCTTGAGCGTGGTGCTGGTGGCAACGCTGGCCTTGGGCTGGTTGCTGTTGACGGCCAAGGACTTTTCCGAGCTGGGCAGGGCGGTTCGTTATCAGGCGCTGTTCATATCAAACATCTTGTTCATGCGTCAGGACGGTTACTTCGAGCCCGCCTCTGATCTCAAGCCCTTGCTCCACACCTGGTCCCTGGCTGTCGAAGAGCAGTACTACATCTTCTTTCCGCTGCTGATGGTGTTGTTGATGCGCCATGTACGGCATTGGCGCTGGGTGCTGTTTGCCGTGCTGTTGGTTTCTTTCGGACTGAATGTCGCCTACATCGACCGCAAGCCTGACTTCGTTTTCTTTTCGCTGCCGACGCGGGCCTGGGAGTTGTTGTGCGGTGCAATGCTCGCGGTGTTACCTGCGTCGAAACAGGTCGTGAGGCCGTGGCGCTATCAACTCGCTGGCGTGGCCGGGCTGGCTGCGGTCCTAATAGCGGTTTTCACCTTCGACGAGACCACGCGCTTTCCGGGTTGGGCCGCCTTGCTGCCGGTGCTGGGCACTACTGCGCTGATCTGGTCTGGCGCCCAGGGTTCGACCTGGGTGGCTCAAGCGCTCAGTACCAGGGGACTTGTCTGGATTGGCTTGCTGTCCTATTCCTTTTACCTGTGGCATTGGCCGATCTACGTCTATGCCAATGCCATCTCCATCGACGGTATCCAGGCCTGGGAAGCCGCGGGCTGGATTCTGCTGGCGCTGGGCCTGGCCTGGTTGAGCTGGCGCTTCGTCGAGCTTGCGTTTCGCGAAAAGCGCGTGCTGCGCGCACGCAGGCCGGTACTGGTCGCCGGTTTGCTGGCCATGGCCGTCCTGGCGGTGACGGGGGCGGTGGTGCGCTCGGCCGATGGTTTTCCCCAACGCTTCACGGGCAAGGCGCTGGAACTTGTCCAGGCGCAGGAATGGCGGGCCGGGCAGATGAACTGCATGTTGGTGAACTCGGACAGGAACCTGGACAAGGCCTGTCTGATTGGCAGAAATAAAGACGGGCCGGCGACTCAACTGGTTTGGGGCGACAGTCACGCCGCCGCACTGTTGCCGGCCATTCAAACCAATGCCGACCGCGAGGGGCGCCCGGTATGGCTCTACAGTATGAGCGGCTGTCCACCGATCCTGGGCGATGGCCCGCGGCAGCGCTGCAAGGACTTTAACGAACGGACCATGGAACAGGTGCGTCGCCTGCAAATCAAGGACGTGGTGCTGGCATCCAACTGGAGCCTTTACATCTATGGGCGCGAGGACGGCGACAGGAAGCTATTGCTCGACCCCCGCGACAGTACCGACGCAGCTGAGGCACGTATGGCCGCAGCGCTCCAGGCGCAGGTGGCGGCGATCAGGGCGGCGGGGGCCCAGGTCTGGTTGTTCAAGGAAGTGCCGCTGCAGCGCGAGGGCGCTATCAGTCGCTTGACCAGCCTGGCCCGGGTCGGGCGTTCGGCCGAAGGATTGAGTCGTCCACTCGAGGAACACTTGGCCCGCCAGCATTTCCTGAGTGCCTTGTTCGACTCGATGAGCGCCGTCGACCCCGGTGTACACGTCATCGATCCGACCCCGCTGATGTGTGCGGGTCAACTCTGCGATATCGAGTTCAGGGGGCATTCGCAGTACAAGGACGAGGATCATCTGTCTGACATCGGCAGTGCCCGACTGGCCCCATTGTTTGCCCCGGTGCTGTTGGGTACAGCCGAAAATTGATCGTGCCGCGCACGCGCGGGCTGCTGTTTGGGCGTTAGAGCAGGTAGGATGTACGCCTATTTTCGGGGTGGCATCTCAATGAAATTCAAGGATCTTCGGGATTTCGTGCAGCAGCTTGAGCAGCGCGGCGAGTTGAAACGCATCCAGGTTCCTATCTCTCCAGTGCTGGAGATGACAGAAGTCTGCGACCGCACGCTGCGGGCCAAGGGCCCAGCGCTGCTGTTCGAGAATCCTACCGGCTACGACATTCCGGTACTGGGCAACCTGTTCGGCACGCCGGAGCGCGTGGCCCTGGGCATGGGCGCCGAAGCCGTCAGCGAACTGCGCGAGATCGGCAAGCTGCTGGCGTTCCTCAAGGAGCCCGAGCCGCCCAAGGGCCTGAAGGACGCTTGGTCGAAGCTGCCGATTTTCCGCAAGATCATTTCCATGGCGCCGAAAGTCGTCAAGGACGCGATCTGTCAGGAAGTGGTGATCGAGGGCGACGATGTCGACCTGGGCATGCTCCCGGTGCAGACCTGCTGGCCGGGCGACGTGGGGCCGCTGATCACCTGGGGCCTGACCGTTACCAAGGGCCCGAACAAGGATCGCCAGAACCTGGGCATCTATCGTCAGCAGGTGATTGGCCGCAACAAGGTCATCATGCGCTGGCTGAGCCATCGCGGCGGTGCACTGGATTATCGTGAGTGGTGTGAAAAACACCCCGGCCAGCCCTTCCCGGTGTCGGTGGCGCTGGGCGCGGACCCGGCGACCATCCTTGGCGCTGTCACGCCGGTGCCCGACAGCCTCTCCGAATATGCGTTCGCCGGCCTGTTGCGCGGCAACCGTACCGAGCTGGTGAAATGCCGCGGCAACGACCTGCAAGTGCCGGCCACCGCCGAGATCATCCTCGAAGGGGTGATCCATCCTGGCGAAATGGCCGATGAAGGTCCGTACGGCGACCACACCGGCTACTACAACGAAGTCGACAGCTTCCCGGTGTTCACCGTCGAGCGCATCACCCATCGGATCAAGCCGATTTACCACAGCACCTACACCGGTCGGCCGCCCGATGAGCCGGCTATTCTGGGTGTAGCGCTGAACGAAGTGTTCGTGCCGATCCTGCAGAAGCAGTTTCCGGAAATCACCGATTTCTATTTGCCACCGGAAGGCTGTTCGTATCGCATGGCCGTGGTGACCATGAAGAAGTCGTATCCGGGGCACGCCAAGCGGGTGATGCTCGGGGTCTGGTCGTTTTTGCGACAGTTCATGTACACCAAGTTCGTTATCGTCACTGATGACGATATCAACGCACGGGACTGGAACGACGTGATCTGGGCCATCACCACGCGCATGGACCCCAAGCGCGACACGGTGATGATCGAGAATACGCCGATCGACTACCTCGACTTCGCCTCGCCGGTGTCCGGCCTGGGGTCGAAGATGGGGCTCGATGCCACGCATAAATGGCCCGGTGAAACCACCCGTGAGTGGGGCCGGGTTATCGTCAAGGATGAAGCCGTTACCCAACGGATCGATGCCATCTGGAATCAGTTAGGAATAGATTGATGCGTGTAACCTTGCAGCCTTCCGGCGCGGTGCTGGAGATTCGGCCCGCCGAGCGGATTCTCGATGGCGCGCGGCGCCTGGGCTATGAATGCCCGCAAAGCTGCCGCAACGGCAACTGCCATGTCTGTGGCGCGTTGCTGGTGGAGGGCCGTGTGCAACAGGCGGGCGAGGTGCGCGATCACGGTGAGATCTTCACCTGCATCGCCGAGCCGCTGGAGGACTGCGTGGTGTTGTGGGATGGCGTGCTGTCGCCGGGTGAGCTGCCGGTACGCAACCTGGCGTGCCAGGTGGTCGAGTGCGCCGACGTGGGGGGCGATGTCTGGCGAGTGCGCCTGCGTGCGCCGGCCGGCAAGCCGCCGCGCTATCACGCCGGGCAGTACCTGATGATCGAGCGGGAGAACGGCGAAAAATCGGCCTTCTCCCTGGCCTCGGCGCCGCATTCGGGGCGCGAGCTGCAATTGCACGTATTGGTGCGCGAAAGCAGTGCACAATCCCTGCTGGAGCAACTGCGACGCAACCCCAGCGTGCGTATCGAGATGCCTTTTGGCGACACGCATTTGTCCGAACTGCCGGACGGACCGCTGGTTTTGATCGCCGCCGGAACCGGCATGGCGCAGATGCACAGCCTGATCGAACATTGCCGGGCGGCGGGTTTCAAGCACCCGGTGCACCTGTATTGGGGCGTGCGGCGGCCGGAAGATTTCTATGAAATCGAGCATTGGGACGAATGGAAAAAACTGCCGAACCTGTTCCTGCACAAAGTCGTCAGCGACGTGTGCGGCTGGGAAGGGCGCTGCGGCATGCTCCATGAAGCGGTGTGCGAGGACATCCAGGATCTTTGCGGCGTGCATGTCTATGCCAGCGGCTCGCCGGCCATGATCTACGCCACGCTCGATGCGCTGGTGGAAGCCGGAATGGACGCCCACCAAATGCGCGCCGACGTGTTTGCGTATGCGCCGCGGGCTTGATAGCGATTGAGCCCAAGTCTTGAATCATGCGCTTTAGTGGTCTGGTCTCGTGCGCTGTTGTGGCGAGGGAGCTTGCTCCCGCTGGGCTGCGCAGCGGCCCCAACATCTTGCGGTCGCTGCGCAACCGAGCGGGAGCAAGCTCCCTCGCCACAACCGCGCGCATGTCCACCCATTGATATAACTTCATATATTTCGTTTCGATATTTAGTCTCTAGGCTAGATACCGATAACGTATATAGAGTGCAGGATGGCATTTAACTTGCCTTGATCCCGATAAACGTCAACTGCATGACGGGCGTCCCTTCACCTTCCGACCCGCGAGGAGCCAAACGCTACCGGCCATGACCGCTATCGAATCCGCCATTCCTTGTGCCCTGTATCCACCACGACTGGAGCTGGGGCCGCAACTGACCCGTGAGCAACTGCTCGCCTCGATGCAATTGACCATGAGCCTCCACCAAGGCGGTCCGGTCTGGCTCTTTGCGTACGGTTCATTGATCTGGCGGCCCGAATGCACGGCGGTGGAGCGGATGCGCGGTCGGGTCCATGGTTATCATCGCGGTTTGTACCTGTGGTCCCACGAGCACCGCGGTACACCGGAGTTGCCCGGGCTGGTGTTCGGTCTGGATCGCGGCGGCTCGTGCAGCGGTTTCGCCTACCGATTGCCGGAGGAGAATCTCGAAGACTCGCTGTTTGCCCTGTGGCAGCGCGAGATGCCGGTCCCGTCCTATCGCCCGCACTGGCTCAGTTGCCGTCTCGAGGATGGCAGCCGGGTGCAAGCCTTGGGGTTTGTCCTGGAGCGGCACCTGCCCAGCTATGCCGGCAACCTGCCGGACCATGTGCTGAGCCAGGTGTTTGAAAGCGCCTGTGGGCGTTACGGGACCACTCGCGATTACGTCGAGCAGACCATCCACGCCCTGCGCAGCCACGCCATGCCAGACCGGAATCTGGAGGCGCGGCTCAAACGCTGCAAATCAGCGCTGGATCAGGCGACCGCTTCGCGGCTCTGACTGGCGATCTGCTTGTGCCACAGGGTTGGCGCGAGGAAGGCCATCGCCAGCAGGCAAGCGACAACCAGTAGGATGAAACCGCCATCCCAGCCGAAATAGTCCACCGTGTAGCCCATCATGGCACTGGCCGCGACCGAACCACCGAGATAACCAAACAGACCGGTAAAGCCGGCAGCCGTGCCCGCCGCTTTCTTGGGCACCAGTTCCAGCGCCTGCAGACCCACCAGCATCACCGGACCATAGATCAGAAAGCCGATCGCGAATAGCGAGATCATGTCGACCATCGGGTTGCCCGGCGGATTCAGCCAGTAAACGATCGTCGCAACCGTCACCAATGCCATGAACACCATGCCCGTCAGGCCACGGTTGCCCCGGAAGATCTTGTCCGACATCCACCCGCACAGCAGCGTGCCGGGAATGCCGGCCCACTCGTACAGGAAGTAAGCCCAGGACGTCTTGTCGAAGTTGAAGTGCTTGACCTCTTTAAGGTAGGTCGGCGCCCAATCCAGGATGCCGTAGCGCAACAAGTAGACGAAGACATTGGCCAGCGCGATGAACCAGAGCATTTTGTTGCGCAGCACGTATTTGACGAAGATGTCCTTGGCACTGAATTCTTCTTCGTGGCTGGCATCGTAGCCTTCCGGGTAATCGTTCTTGTACTTCTCGATGGGGGGCAAGCCGGTCGATTGCGGCGTGTCGCGCATGACAATGAAGGCAAATACAGCGACCAGCAGCGCCACCGCTGCCGGTACGTAGAACTTGCTGTGCCAGTCGTTGAACCAGCCCATGCCGAGTATTGCCAGTGGCCCGATCAGGCCGCCGCCGACGTTGTGGGCGGTGTTCCAGACCGAAACCACACGACCGCGTTCTTTCTGCGACCACCAATGCACCATGGTGCGCCCGCTAGGTGGCCAACCCATGCCTTGGGCCCAGCCGTTGATGAACAACAGGATGAACATCATGGTCACGCTGGAGGTTGCCCACGGTGCGAAACCGAAGACAAACATGACAGCGGCGGACACGATCAGGCCAAAGGGCAGGAAATAACGCGGATTGGAGCGGTCGGACACGATGCCCATCAAAAACTTGGAAAGGCCGTAGGCGATCGCGATCGCCGACACTGCCACCCCCAGTTGGCCTTTTGTATAGCCTTGGGCGATCAGGTCCGGAAACGCCAGGGTGAAGTTCTTGCGCAGCAGGTAGTAACCCGCATACCCAATGAAAATCCCGGCGAAGATCTGCCAGCGAAGGCGTCGATAGGTGCTGTCTATTTTTTCTTCAGGCAATGGAGCCTGATGGGCAGCAGGGCGAAAGAAAGCAAACATTCAAGAGCTCCATTTTTTTTATTTTGACCGCGGATGCGAATGTTACAGTTTCGTTACCGAAAATAGCATCGGTTCGCAGCAACAAAAAAGCGCGAATGTTGGAGATATTGTGTTCTTTTGTGAACATGTCGCTCAGGTATAAATGAAGGGCGGTATGGGAATGGCGAAACCGGGTCGCAGGGTTACGGCCCGGTATAGAAACAGGACTGGTACGCAATCAGCGAACCTGAATCACCACTTTTCCGACCGCCTTGCGTTGGCCAAGATCATTGATGGCTTGTGCCGCATTGCTCAGCGGGTAAACCTGCGACACCAGCGGCTTGAGCTTGCCCTCGGCGAACCAGCCAAACAATTGCTGGAAGTTGGCGGCGTTGTCCTGGGGCTGGCGTTGGGCGAAGGAGCCCCAGAACACGCCCACCACGGCGGCGCCCTTGAGCAGGGCGAGGTTCACCGGCAATTCGGGGATGCGTCCGCTGGCAAAGCCCACCACCAGCAACCGGCCGTTCCAGGCGATGGCGCGGATGGCCTGGTCGAACAGGTCACCACCCACCGGGTCGTAGATCACGTCGGCGCCCTGGCCGTCGGTGAGGCGCTTGATTTCATCCTTGAGACTGGTTTCGCTGTAGTTGATCAATTCGTCGGCGCCGGCCGCCTTGGCCACGGCGAGTTTCTCTGCGCTGCTGGCGGCGGCGATCACCCGGGCGCCCATGGCTTTGCCGATCTCCACTGCCGCCAGGCCGACACCACCGGATGCGCCGAGCACCAGCAGGGTTTCGCCGGGTTGCAGGTTGGCCCGTTGCTTGAGGGCGTGCATCGAGGTGCCATACGTCATGCTGAAGGCGGCGGCAGTGTTGAAGTCCATGGATGCGGGGACCGGCAACACGTTGTAGCCAGGTACCGCCACTTGTTCGGCAAAGCTGCCCCAGCCGGTCAACGCCATGACCCGGTCGCCGACCTTCAAGTGGCTGACTTTCTCTCCCACTTCGCTGACGACGCCCGCCGCTTCGCCACCGGGTGAGAAGGGGAAGGGTGGCTTGAATTGGTATTTGCCCTCGATGATCAGCGTGTCAGGGAAGTTCACCCCGGCGGCATGCACGTCCAGCAGCACTTCGTTCTTCTTGGCGACGGGGCTGGCGACGTCTTCCAGCACCAGCGATTCGGCGGGACCGAATTCTTTGCACAGCACGGCTTTCATCAGGGCTATTCCTTTGGGAGTGATGGCCGATAAGTGTAGGTGTGAGAGACAACGGGTCAACGAGCATGCCCTGCCCTGATAGCCGGCCATAAGCTTGTGCTTGAACGGCGGGGCGGTATGCTGGGCCGCAAACCGGATGAGGAATCAATTGTGAAAGCGTGGATCATGTTGATGCTGGCCCTGTCGTTGCCTGTGGCAGCGATGGCCGAAGAGGGCAAGGAAGCAAAGGAAGGTGAGGCGCCGAAGGTCAGCTACATCACCCTCAGCCCACCCTTTGTCGGCAACTATGGGCTCGACGGTTCGGCGAAGCTGAGGGTCTACAAGGCCGATGTGGCCCTGCGCGTGACGGGGGATGCTGCAGCCGCGGCGGTCAAGGCCAATGAGCCGTTGATTCGCAACCAGTTGGTGGCGCTGTTCGCCCAGCAGACCACCGAGGCCATGAACAACCTGGAAGCCAAGGAAAAACTGCGCCAGGAAGCGTTGAAGCAGACCCAACAGGTGATGAACGACGAAACCGGCAAGCCGATGGTCGATGACCTGTTGTTCAACAACCTGATCATTCAGTAAACCGGCTCGATCGCAGCCTTTGGCAGTGCCTGGGCTTTTGGCGCTGCCCAAGGCTGCTTTTTTTCGTCAAGACGCCAGGCTTTTCCGAAACCGGGCCAGGGCGATGGCAAAGAACAATAGTCCGATGGCCGCCAACGCCAGCAGGTCCGTCCAGATCACGCTGGGGCCGGCATCGCGGAACAGGATCGCCGCGCTGAGGCTGACGAAATGCGTCGAGGGCGAGCCCTGCATCACCCATTGCAACCATTGCGGCATGCTGTCCAGCGGTGTACTGCCGCCCGACAACAGCAGCATCGGGATGATGACCGGGATCGCCAGCAAACCGAATTGCGGCGTCGAACGGGCGAGGGTGGCGAGGAAGATGCCCAGTGAGGTGCTGGCGAACAGGTAGAGTGCTGTCACCAACAGGAAGAGCACCATGGAGCCGGCGAGTGGAACCCCCAGGGCGAACTTGACGATGATTTCCAGCGACGCCCAGGTGCACAGCACCACCACCAGCAGGTTGCTCCAGATTTTCGCCAGCATGATTTCCACTGCCGTCAGCGGCAGCACCAGCAAGTGGTCGAGGGTGCCGTGCTCACGCTCGCGCAACAGCGCGGTCCCCGTCAGGATGATCGCCAGGATCGTGATGTTGTTGACGATCTGGATCACCGCCAGGAACCAGCCACCTTCCAGGTTGGTATTGAACAGCGAACGCGTGGTCAGCCTCACGGGCGTTGCTTCGCTCGTTTGTGCCTGGCCGGCGTAGGTCGTCAGTTCCTGTTGGAAAATCCGTCCGATGTAGCCGGCGCCCATGAACGCCTGGCTCATGGCCGTGGCATCGACGTTGAGTTGCAGCGTCGGTTCACGTCCTGCGAGCAGATCGGCCTGGAAGTTGGCGGGCACGTTGATGACAAAGGTGTAGCGGCCACTGTCCATGACCTTGTCCAGTTCGGCATAGGGCAAGGCCACCGGGTTCTGGAACTCCGGCGGTTGCAGGACCTGGGCCAATTGGCGCGAGAGATGGCTCTGGTCTTCGTCCACTATGGCGACACTGGCGTTGTGGACGCCGATTACCGAACCGGCGGCCGGCATGTAGATCGCCACCGTGAAGGCGTAGCCCAAAAACAGCAGCAGAACGGAGTCGTACCTCAGGCTGGTCAGTTCCTTGAGCCCCAGACGCCAGATATGTGAAAGCGTGTGCATCAGGCCTCCTGCTTTTTCAGCATGATCAGGCTGAGCCCGGTGAAGGCCAGGAAAAACCCGCCCAGCGCCAGGCATTGCGGCCATAGCTGGCGCAGATCCAGGGCCTTGGTGAAGGTGCCGACGGCGATATCCAGGAAGTAACCGGCGGGAAACAACTGGCCCATCACCGCGGCCGCACCGTCCAGGGACGAGCGCGGCACGATCAGCCCCGAGAACTGGATGGTCGGCAGGCTGGTGATGATCATGGTGCCGAGGATCGCCGCGATCTGGGTGCGGGTGAACGCTGAGATCAGCAGCCCCATGCTGGTGGTTGCCAGTACATAGAGCAGGCCGCCCACCGCCAGCGTCAGGCCGCTGCCCTTGAACGGCACGCCGAACAGCCAACGGTTCATCGCTGTCAGCAGGGCCAGGTTGATCAGGCTGACCGCCAGGTAGGGCACTTGTTTGCCCAGCAGGAACTCCAGGCGAGTCAGCGGCGTGGCGTAGAAATTGGTGATCGAGCCTAGTTCCTTCTCCCGCACGATGCCCAGCGCCGTCAGCATGGCCGGAATGAACGCCAGGATCAGCGCCATGACCCCCGGGCCGATGGCGTTGACGCTGACCACGTCCTGGTTATAACGAAAGCGCGTCTCCAGCGTCGCGCCGGGTTGCCGGTTCGGCGCGCGGCTACTGAGTTCAGCCAATTGCTCAAGGTTGGCCTGGTGCACGGCCTGGACGTAGTTGCGACTGGTCTCGGCCCGGAACGGTATGCCGCCGTCCAGCCAGGCGCCCACTGTCGGTTGGCGGCCGGCATACAGGTCACGCCCGAAACCGGGGGGTATTTCCAGGGCCAGCTTGATCTCCGAGCGCTGCAAACGGCGATGCAGCTCTTTCGCGTCGAGAATGATCGGCTGCTCCTCGAAGTAGCGCGAGCTGCGGAACGCTTCCAGGTAGGCACGGCTTTGCGGGCTCTGATCCTGGTCATACACGGCGAAGGCCAGTTTCTCCACATCCAGGGAAATACCGAAGCCGAAGACCACCATCATGAACAAGGCGCCCAGCAGGGCGAAAGCCATCCGTACTTTGTCGCGCAGCAACTCCTTGCCTTCCCTGCTGGCAACGGCCCACAGGCGACCGAGGCTCAGGCCGCGCCGATCCCGGGGGGCGTCGGCACTGTCGAGGGTCACGGGAGCGGCGTCTTGCTGCGTCTGGCCCTGGGCCTTTTCCAGGCAGGTGACGAACGCAGCTTCCAGCGTCTGGCCATTGAACTGCGCCTGCAAGGCCGCCGGCGTATCGCAGGCCAGGACCTTGCCGGCGTGCATCAGCGAAATGCGATCGCAGCGCTGGGCCTCGTTCATGAAGTGCGTGGAAAGGAAAATCGTCACGCCCTGTTCGCGAGACAACTCGATCAACAGCCGCCAGAAGTCATCCCGCGCAGCCGGGTCGACACCTGACGTCGGCTCATCGAGGATCAGCACTTCCGGGCGATGCAACACCGCCACGGCCAGGGACAAACGCTGACGCAGGCCCAACGGCAGCGCGCCGGAAGGCTGGTCGGCCAGGGCCTGGAGATTGAAGCGCTGGATCAGTTCGTCGATGCGCTGGCGACTGTCCGTCGTGGGCAGGTCGAAGAGTTTGGCGTGCAGTTCCAGGTTCTGGCGCACGCTCAGTTCGCCGTACAGCGAAAAGCTCTGGGACATGAAACCCACCCGCTTGCGGGTAGCGAGGTCCTTGGCGTTGACCGGGTTGCCCAGCAGCCGGGCGCTGCCTTCGCTGGCGGGGATCAGTCCGGTCAGCACCTTCATGGTGGTGGTCTTGCCGCAACCGTTGGAACCCAGGAACCCGAAGATCTCGCCGCGACCAATCGCGAAGCTGACGTTGTCGACGGCGGTGAAATCACCGAAGCGCAAGGTGAGGTCGTGGGCTTCGATGGCAATGTCGGCGGTGCTGGCGCTCCTGGGGGGGATCACCAGCGGTTCGGCGTCGCGACCGCTGTCGCCCTGGAAATGGGTGAAGGCCGAGTCGAGCTTGCCGTCCGGGGTGACCTTGGCCAGCTCCGCACTCAAGCCCTTGGCGATCAGGCGACCGTTGTCGAGCATCAGGCAATGCTCGAATTGTTCGGCCTCTTCCATGTACGCGGTGGCGACCAGCAGGGTCAGTTGCGGGCGTTGTCGACGCACGTCTTCTATCAGCTCCCAGAAGCGTCGTCGGGACAGCGGGTCCACGCCGGTGGTGGGTTCGTCGAGAATCAGCAGGTCCGGTTCATGGATCAGTGCGCAACACAGGCCCAGCTTCTGTTTCATGCCGCCGGACAGTTTGCCTGCCGGGCGATCGGCAAACCGCTGCAGATCGGTGGCCAGCAGCAGAGTACCCATGCGTTGTTCGCAGTCTGCCCGCGATAACCCGAACAACGTGCCGAAGAACCGGATGTTCTCGCGTATCGACAGGTCCGGGTAGAGGTTGCCCCCCAGCCCTTGGGGCATGAAGGCAATGCGTCGGTAGAGGGTGTTGCGATGGCGTCGGTCGTCGATCGAGGCGCCGAGCACGTCCAGTTGGCCGTGCTGGAGTTTCTTCACGCCGGCAATCAGCCCCAGCAGGCTCGACTTGCCGGCGCCGTCCGGGCCGATCAGGCCGCAGCGAGTGCCGACGGGCAGGCTGAAGTCGATATCGCTCAACGCCACCTGCTGGCCGTAGCGATGCTCGATGCCCGAGGCGTGCAATGCCTCGCCGAGGGCGGTGCTCATTGCAGGTTGGCCGGCCAGTCGATGGGGGCGGTGCGTACATAGCCGGCGCCGGGCATGCCAGGTTTGGCCTGGGGCACTTCGCCGGGTTGGGTCAGGCGTACTTTGACGCGGAACACCAGTTTCTGGCGTTCATCACGGGTCTCGACTTCTTTGGGTGTGAACTGGGATTTGGCGGCGACGAAGCTGACCTTGGCCGGCAGCGGCCGCTCGGGCAGGGCGTCGAGCAGCAGGCGCGCTTCATTGCCCACCGCCAGTTTCCCGGCCACCGAGGCCGGCAGGTAGAGGTTCATGTATTGGTCGTTCGGATCGATCATCAGCAGCACCCGGCCGCCGGCGCCCAGCACTTCTCCCGGCTCGGCCAGGCGCAATTGGATCACGCCGTCAAGGGGTGCCCGCAACGTGCTGTCGTCAATTTCGCTGGTGAGTTGCGCCACTTGTGCCTGGGTCGCGCCGATGGCGGCCGTCGCCGCCGAGACCTGGGCCCGGGCAGCGTTGACCGCAGCGTTGGCGGTGTCGACGCGGGCTTGCTGCTGGTCGATGACCTGGGCGCTGGCGTAACCGCGCTTGAACAGTTCCTGGCTGCGCTTGAGTTCCTGGTGAGCGAGCAATTGTTCGCTCTGGCGCAACTGCACGTTGGCCTCGGCGGCGGCGAGGTTCTGCCGGGCACGCACCACTTCGGCCTCGGCCTGGTTGCGCTGGGCCTCCAGGGTGCGGGTGTCCATGCGCGCCAGCACTTGGCCCTTGATGACGTTGTCGCCTTCGTCGACATGCACTTCGGCCAGGCGCCCGGGTGTCTTGCTGGCAATCTGCACCTCGGTGGCCTCCAGGCGGCCATTGCCCATGCTCAAGCCTTCCGGCAGGCGATCGTGACGTGACTTCCAATAGCCGAAACCGCCAGCGGCCAGCAACACAGTCATCAAGGCGAGGGCAAAAAAACGAGAGGTACGATGGTTCGTCGACATATCCAGCATCCTGCGGCTATAGCATCGAAGTCTGCGGGATCAGCGACCGATCCAGCTTGATATCCATCAACTCATCGGCGATCAGCGCAGGGCAATCACTGCGGCCCATTGTTCGGCGGTGACGGGCATCACCGACAGTCGCGAGCCTTTCTGCACCAGGGGCATCTCAGCCAGGGCGGTCTGTTGCTTGAGGTAGTCGAGCTTCAGCACGTGGGTAAACGTTTCGACGTGGGCCACGTCGATCGCGGTCCAGGGGTTTTTGTCCGGGCCGGCCTTGGGGTCGAAGTAATGGCTGTCGGGTTCCAGCGCTGTCGGGTCGGGGTAGGCCGCGCGGACGATCCGGCCGATCCCGGCAATGCCTGGCTCGGGGCAACTGGAGTGGTAGAAAAAGAACGCGTCGCCCACCGCCATGGTTCGCAGGAAGTTACGCGCCTGGTAGTTGCGAACCCCGTCCCAGCGTGCCTGGCCGAGCTTTTCCAAACCTTGGATGGATAATTCGTCGGGCTCGGATTTCATCAGCCAATAGGCCATGATTGCTACTCCTTGGCGGTGTTGAAAAAAATAGTTCAGCGATTTTATGACAAACCGACAGTCGGTTGACGCCAGCGTTTGCGTGTCGGGGCCGGTTGCCGCAAAATGCCGGCCTTCCAAGCTTGACGCTGCTGCACGGCCAATAAGAAAACCGCTGCTGTCATCGTGTGTGATATGCCTTGAGGGGGGCAATCGATGAAACGCAAACCGGATTTGTTGTGGATCTTAGTCATTCTGTTCGGTCTGGGTGTCGTGACCACGGGTTACGCCCAAAGCCTGTGGGCCAACAAGACCGATGCGCCGGTGGAAATCACCCAACCCGCACCATCGCTCAAACGCTGAACCTGCTTTCCTGGCGCCGCTGATGACCGCGGCGTCTACCCCGCGATATACCAATGCCTGTCGCTGACCGTTCCCTGCAGCGGCACGTCCCAGCTTGCCTGCGCCAAGCGTTCGACTTTCTGGCATTCATGGGCCAGCCCCAGTAGCGTCGGCTTGCGCCACTGCTTGCGCCGTGCCAGATATGCCAGGCTGCGGTCATAAAAGCCGCCGCCCATGCCCAGCCGCCCACCCGCATCGTCAAACCCCACCAGTGGCAACAACACCAGGTCCAGCGTCCAGACCTTGCGCTGCCGGGCGATGTTCTTGCGTGGCTCAGGAATACGAAACCGGTTGGGCTGCATTTTTTCGCCGGGGTGGATGCGCTGGAACACCATCTTGGTCTGCGGCCATGGGCTGAGTACCGGCAGGTAAGTGGCCTTGCCTCGGCGTTGGGCTGCGCGCAGCAGCAGGCGCGGGTCGATCTCGCCGTCGTTGGGCAGGTACAGGGCGATGTGCCGCGCACGGCGAAACAGCGGATGCTGGGCCAGTTGCTTGTACAGCCCGCGGGCGGCTTGCCGTTGCTGGGCGGGCGTCAGGGCGCGACGGGCCTGGCGCAGCAGGCGTCGAAGTTGCGGGCGGGGCAGCAGCGCAGGTTCGGTCATATCAATGCTTCACGCAATGGCGATGCCACAGCGTAACCGCAAAACGGGCTGCTCAGAAATGCCGGCGCCAGAAACGACAATGCCAGTCCGCATGGACTGGCATTGTCTGGAATCAGGCTCCCCGGATGAACCGCTGTCGGCTTAGCCCTTGAACCCGAAAGTTCAAGGTGGAAGTTGCAGGGGGCGTTAAGGCTTTCCGTCAAGCGGACATGCACACCGGCCCCAACGTGCAACCCCCGTGGTTGTGCGTATCGGCTCAGGGACATCACCAACTGGCAAGCACCCCAGGGAGTGAAGCGAGTATACCCCAGGCAGCCTCGCGAATCAGCCCTTGCTGACGTCTGGATCGGTGGCGAGCACCAAATCCACCCGATCGAGCAGGTCGCGCACCTGTTCACGGGTCGAGCCGCTGACCTGCAGGTCAGGCGTATCCTGGCGATGCAGCAGGTCGTGGGTGATGTTCAAGGCGGCCATCACGGCGATGCGGTCGGCGCCGATGACTTTGCCGCTGCTGCGGATCTCGCGCATCTTGCCATCCAGGTAACGGGCGGCGCTCACCAGGTTGCTACGCTCTTCCTGGGGGCAGATGATCGAATATTCTTTGTCGAGGATCTGCACGGTAACGCTATTGCTTGAACTCATGAGTCTTGCTCCAGGGCCTTGAGGCGCGAAATCATCGATTCGACCTTACGCCGGGCGATTTCGTTTTTTTCAATGAGGTGCGCGCGTTCCTCGCGCCAGGTTTTTTCCTGAGCTAATAGGAGTCCGTTTTGGCTCTTAAGTTGCTCGACCCGGTCAATTAGCAGTTCGAGTCTGGCCATCAGCGCTTGCAGGTCGGTGTCTTCCATTGTGTCCACTGAAGATTGTGTCTGATGGAGGGTATGGGTCGCACAGCCTCTGATAGTCTTGGCGAGTCTGTCGATGTAGGATACAAGGCCTCCATTCTAGACATAGCGCCGTCTGGCGCCTAGCTGCCCATGCCCATTCAGAATTCCCCGTATCAAGCATTCGCCACCCTGCTGAGCACCAGCGGTCATCCTGTCTCGCCTGCCGAACTGCATGGCCTTCTGCTCGGTCGCAGCTGCGCCGGCGCCGGTTTCGAGGCCGACGGCTGGTTGGCCGACGCCGCCGAACTGCTGGAAGGCGAGCCGGCGGACAACGTCCGCAATGCGCTTATCGGCCTGCAGGAAATGGTCAAGGGCGAGCTGACCAGCGACGACATGACCGTCGTCCTGCTGCTGCCCACTGACGACGCCCCCTTGGCCGAGCGCGCCGCTGCGCTGGGCCAATGGTGCCAGGGCTTCCTCGCCGGCTTCGGCCTGACCCGCCGCGAATACGCCTTGAGCGAAGAGGCCAAGGAAGTGCTGCAGGACTTGGCCGCGATCTCCCAGGTCCAGGATGCCCTGGAAGAATCCGATGACGGCGAAAGCGACTACATGGAAGTGATGGAGTACCTGCGGGTCGCGCCATTGCTGCTGTTCACCGAGACCAAGAAAACCGATGCAGCGGCCCCCAAGCCATCCTTGCATTAATTTTTAGAGGGAACCCCGTCTGCCCATGATTCATATCCCGAAATCGGAATACAGCCGTCGCCGCAAGGCCCTGATGGCGCAGATGGAACCCAACAGCATCGCAATCCTGCCCGCCGCCGCCGTTGCGATCCGCAACCGCGACGTCGAGCACGTCTACCGCCAGGACAGCGACTTCCAGTACCTCAGCGGCTTCCCCGAGCCGCAAGCGGTGATCGTTCTGATGCCTGGCCGTGCCCATGGCGAATACATCCTCTTTTGCCGCGAGCGCAACGCCGAGCGTGAATTGTGGGATGGCCTGCGCGCTGGCCAGGAAGGGGCGATCCGTGACTACGGCGCCGACGATGCATTTCCCATCACCGACATCGACGACATCCTGCCGGGCCTGATCGAAGGCCGCGACCGGGTGTATTCGGCCATGGGCAGCAACCCGGAATTCGACCGGCACCTGATGGAGTGGATCAATGTGATTCGCTCCAAGGCCCACCTCGGCGCCCAGCCGCCGAACGAATTCGTTGCCCTGGATCATCTGCTGCATGACATGCGCCTGTATAAATCGGCGGCAGAAGTGAAAGTGATGCGCGAAGCGGCGCGGATCTCCGCCCAGGCGCACATCCGGGCGATGCAGGCGGCGCGCCCGGGTCTGCATGAATTCAGCCTGGAAGCCGAGCTCGATTATGAGTTCCGCAAGGGCGGGGCGAAGATGCCGGCCTATGGCTCGATCGTCGCGGCGGGGCGCAACAGCTGCATCCTGCATTACCAGCAGAACGACGCGCTGCTCAAGGACGGCGACCTGGTGCTGATCGACGCCGGTTGTGAAATCGACTGCTACGCCAGCGATATCACCCGTACCTGGCCGGTCAGTGGCAAGTTTTCACCCGAGCAGAAGGCGATCTACGAAGTGGTGCTGGCCGCCCAGGAAGCCGCGTTTGCCCAGATCGCGCCGGACAAACACTGGAACCAGGCCCACGAAGCGACGGTGCGGGTCATTACCGAAGGATTGGTGCGCCTGGGGCTGCTGGAGGGTGAAGTGGACGATTTGATTGCCAGCGAGGCCCACAGGGCGTTCTACATGCACCGCGCCGGCCACTGGCTGGGCATGGACGTGCACGACGTGGGCGAATATCGGGTCGGCGGCGAGTGGCGGGTACTTGAGGTCGGCATGACGCTGACGGTGGAGCCGGGCATCTATATCAGCCCGGACAACCGCAGCGTCGCGAAAAAATGGCGCGGCATTGGCGTGCGCATCGAGGATGACGTGGTAGTGACCAAAACCGGTTGTGAAATCCTGAGCCACGGCGTACCGAAGACGGTCGCCGACATCGAGGCCCTGATGGCCGCCGCCCGGACGCAAGCAGCATGAGCCGGGTCAACCTGGCGATCATCGGCGGCGGCCTGGTCGGCGCGAGCCTGGCCCTGGCCTTGCAGGCCGGTGCCAAGGCCCGGGGCTGGAAGATCATGCTGATCGAGCCCTTCGCCCCCGGCGACGCCTGGCAACCAAGCTACGATGCCCGGTCCTCGGCATTGTCCTACGGTGCCCGGCAGATTTATCAACGCCTGGGTGTCTGGCAGGAAATTTCCCGCCGCGCCGAACCGATCAAGCAGATCCATGTGTCCGACCGCGGGCGGTTTTCCACGGCGCGGCTGTCGGCCATGGAAGAGGGCGTGCCGGCGCTGGGCTACGTGGTGGAAAACGCCTGGCTCGGCCAGTGCCTGTGGCAAGGCCTGGACCCGGAGGTCATCAGTTGGCGCTGCCCGGCACAGGTCACCCGCATGGAACCGCTGGTCGGCGGTTATCGCTTGACCCTCGACGACGAAACCACCCTGGAGTGCGACCTTGCCGTACTGGCCGATGGCGGCCGCTCCGGCCTGCGCGAGCAGTTGGGTATCGGCGTGAGCAGTCGACCCTACGACCAGAGCGCCTTGATCGCCAACATCACCCCCAGCGAAGCCCACAACGGCATGGCCTTCGAACGTTTTACCGATGACGGCCCGATGGCGTTGTTGCCGCTGCCGGAGAATCGTTGCGCGCTGGTCTGGACCCGCCAAGGCATGGACGCACAACGGCTGGCGGCCCTCGACGAGCGCAGTTTCCTCAGCGAGTTGCAGGGCGTGTTCGGCTATCGCCTGGGCACCCTGAAACAGGTGGGCGTACGACATCTGTACCCGCTGGCGCTGGTGGAGGCCGAAGAACAGGTC
This sequence comes from Pseudomonas brassicacearum, assembly GCF_918698105.1. Classification (GTDB taxonomy): domain Bacteria; phylum Pseudomonadota; class Gammaproteobacteria; order Pseudomonadales; family Pseudomonadaceae; genus Aquipseudomonas; species Aquipseudomonas brassicacearum_F. The sequence continues at coordinate 76,567 of NZ_CAKKMI010000008.1, forward strand.
CGTCCGCACCTGGCGATCCTGGGCAACGCCGCCCACAGCCTGCACCCGATTGCCGGGCAGGGGTTCAACCTGTCCCTGCGCGATGCCCAGGCCCTGGCCGATGCCTTGCTCGACAGCGAAAGCGAGCCTGGGGATTTTGCCGTGTTGCAAGCCTATCGCGAGCGCCAGCGAATGGATCAGGCCCTCACCGTGGGCTTCTCCGACCAGGTCACGCGCCTGTTCGCCAGCAACCTGCCGTTGGTGTCCCTGGGCCGTAACCTCGGCCTGTTGGGCCTCGACCTGCTGCCGCCGGCCAAGCGCTGGTTCGCCCGCCAGGCCATGGGGTTGGGGACGCGTCCCGATGCATGAGGCCGGGGCTGTCATTTTTTTTCATGGGCGACTGATGTCGCCAGCAAAACAGGCTTAGAGCATGGAATTGCGTGCAGATCTGCTGATTGTCGGCGCCGGTATGGTCGGCAGCGCCCTGGCGCTGGCGTTGCAGGACAGTGGCCTGCAAGTGCTGTTGCTCGACGGCAGCCCGATGAGCGTCAAACCCTTCGATCCCCAGGCCGCGTTCGAGCCTCGGGTCAGTGCCTTGTCGACGGCCAGCCAGCGGATCCTCGACCGCCTGGGCGTCTGGGACGGCATCACCGCCCGGCGCGCCAGCCCCTATACCGACATGCACGTCTGGGACGGCAGCGGCACCGGGCAGATCCATTTTTCAGCCGCCAGCCTGCACGCCGAGGCGCTTGGGCACATCGTTGAAAACCGTGTTGTGCAGGACGCCTTGCTGGATCGACTGCATGACTGCGACCTGGGCCTGCTGGCCAATGCCCGGCTGGAACAGATGCGGCGTTCCGGTGACGACTGGCTGCTGACCCTGGCCGACGGTCGCACGTTGCGCGCGCCCCTGGTCATTGCGGCTGACGGTGCGAATTCCGCTGTGCGCCGCCTGACGGGCGTCGCTACGCGCGAATGGGATTACCTGCACCACGCCATCGTCACCAGCGTGCGCAGCGCCCGGCCGCATCGAATGACGGCCTGGCAACGGTTTACCGATAACGGTCCGCTGGCGTTCCTGCCACTTGAGCGTGACGGTCAGCACGATTGGTGCTCGATCGTCTGGTCCACCACCCCCGGTGAAGCGCAGCGCTTGATGGCACTCGATGACACGGGATTCTCCAGCGAGCTGGAACGGGCCTTCGAAGGCCAGCTCGGCACGGTGCTGAGTGCCGACCCGCGCCTGTGCGTGCCGCTGCGCCAACGGCATGCCAAGCGCTATGTGGCCGAAGGGCTGGCGTTGATCGGCGACGCGGCCCATACCATTCATCCGTTGGCCGGGCAGGGCGTGAACCTGGGCTTCCTCGACGCCGCCGTGTTGGCCGAAGTGCTGTTGCAGGCGGCCGGGCGTGGCGAACGACTGGCCGACGTGAAGGTGTTGAGCCGTTACGAACGGCGACGCATGCCCCATAACCTGGCGTTGATGGCAGCGATGGAAGGGTTCGAGCGCTTGTTCCAGGCCGATCCGTTGCCGGTGCGCTGGTTGCGTAATACCGGGCTGAAGCTGGTGGACCGCATGCCCGAGGCCAAGGCGTTGTTCGTGCGCGAGGCGCTGGGGTTGATTGGGGATTTGCCGGATTTGGCCAAGGCTTGAGAGGCGGGTTGGGGCTTATGGCCCTATCGCGAGCAAGCTCGCTCCCACAGGCTTCACCGGATCAAATGTGGGAGCGAGCTTGCTCGCGATGAGGCCGGCACAGCCACCTCAATCCATCTGTGCAACATTTGGAAATGTGTCCGCCCACAGTTCGATTGAGATGCCAAATGTGAGTCCTTATCATTTGCGCTTCGTTCATAATCCAGAGACCGCTACCATGTTGGCACCTAAGCGCCTGCTATCCGCCCTCGCCTTGACCCTGATCGGTACCACTGCCGCCCAGGCCGCCGATGAGGTGGTGGTCTACTCTTCGCGCATCGATGAACTGATCAAACCTGTCTTCGATGCCTACACCAAGAAAACCGGCGTGCCGGTGAAGTTCATAACCGACAAGGAAGCGCCATTGATGCAGCGGATCAAGGCCGAAGGCGAGAACGCCACGGCCGACCTGCTGCTCACCGTCGACGCCGGCAACCTCTGGCAAGCCGAGCAGATGGGCATTCTCCAGCCGTTCACCTCGCCGGTGATCGACGCCAACATCCCTTCCCAATATCGCGCCTCTTCCCACGCCTGGACCGGCTTGAGCCTGCGGGCGCGGACCATCGTCTACTCCACTGATCGGGTCAAACCCGGCGAGCTGAGCACCTACGAAGCCCTGGCTGGCAAAGAGTGGGAAGGCCGCCTGTGCCTGCGCACCTCGAAGAAGGTCTACAACCAGTCGCTGACCGCCACGCTGATCGAAACCCACGGTGCGGAAAAAACCGAGGAGATCCTCAAGGGCTGGGTCCGGAACCTGTCCACCGACGTGTTCTCCGATGACACCGCGCTGCTTGAGGCGATCAATGCCGGGCAGTGCGACGTTGGCATCGTCAATACCTACTATTATGGCCGCCTGCACCAGCAGAAGCCGGACCTGAAGGTGAAGCTGTTCTGGCCGAACCAGGCCGACCGTGGCGTGCACATCAACCTCTCGGGTATTGGCTTGACCCAGCATGCACCGCATCCGGACGCCGCGAAGAAGCTGGTGGAGTGGATGACTACGCCGGAAGCGCAAAACATCTTCGCCGACGTGAACCAGGAGTTCCCGGCCAACCCGAACGTCGAGCCGTCCAAGGAAGTGGCAGCCTGGGGCAAGTTCAAGGCCGATACCCTGCCGGTGGAAGTCGCGGGTAAGCGTCAGGCCGAAGCCATTCGCATGATGGATCGCGCTGGCTGGAATTAATCCAAGTCAGACACGGTCCCCTGTGGCGGTTGTAAGATAGGTGCCCGCGCGAACGCGCGGGCATCATCATTTAAACGAGAACACCCCTTGGCCCACCCCGCCCAACGCCGTTGGTACCCCCTGGTCTTTGCCATCGCCGCGCTGGTCTTGTTGCCCCTTAGCGTCTTGCTGCTGTCCTGGCAGAGCATCGATCAACAGATCTGGTCCCACTTGTGGGACACGCAAATGCCGCGCTTGCTGGGCAACACCCTCACGCTGGTCCTTGGCGTGGGTGTCGGGGTGACGTTGCTGGGTGTCAGTCTGGCCTGGCTCACCAGCCTGTGTGAGTTCCCCGGGCGACGCTGGCTCGACTGGGCGTTGATGTTGCCGTTTGCGATTCCGGCCTACGTGTTGGCGTTTGTCTTCGTTGGCCTGCTGGACTTTGCAGGCCCCGTACAGACGCTCATGCGGGAATGGTTCGGCAGTGGCCTGCGCCTGCCCCGGGTCCGTTCCACCGGTGGGGTGATCCTGGTGCTGGTGCTGGTCTTTTACCCTTACGTCTACCTGCTGGCGCGCAGCGCCTTCCTGGCCCAGGGCAAGGGGTTGATGGAAGCCGCCCGGGTGCTCGGGCAGTCGCCGTGGCAGGCGTTCTGGCGCGTGGCGCTGCCGATGGCTCGGCCGGCCATCGGTGCGGGTGTGGCGCTGGCGCTGATGGAAACCCTGGCGGATTTCGGCGCGGTGTCAGTGTTCAACTTCGATACTTTCACCACCGCGATCTACAAGACTTGGTACGGCTTCTTCAGCCTCTCCAGCGCAGCCCAACTGGCCAGCCTGCTGTTGCTGGCGGTGATGCTGGTGCTCTACGGCGAACGCCGGGCTCGCGGTGCCCACCGAGCCAGTAACGAGCGTCCCCGGGCCAAGGCATTGTATGCGTTGCGCGGAATCAAGGCCGTGGCAGCCAGCAGTTGGTGCTTCCTGGTGTTCGCCTGTGCCTTTGTCATTCCAGTGATGCAGTTGGTGGTGTGGTTCTGGCAACGCGGTCGTTTCGACCTGGACGAACGTTATGCCGGGCTGATCGTCCACACCCTCTACCTGGGCGGCCTGGCCGCGCTGATCACCGTTTGCGTGGCCTTGCTGCTGGCGTTCGCCCGACGGCTGGCGCCAACCCGTCCGATTCGTGTCGGCGTCGGCCTGGCGAACCTGGGCTATGCCTTGCCCGGTTCGGTGCTGGCGGTGTCGATCATGCTTGCATTCAGCTACCTGGACCGTGAACTGGTCATCCCGCTGTCGACCTGGCTTGGCGGTGCAGGCAAACCGTTGTTGCTGGGTAGCCTGTCGGCGCTGTTGCTGGCGTATCTGGTGCGCTTCCTGGCGGTGGCCTACGGTCCGTTGGAGAGCAGCCTGGCGCGAATTCGTCCGTCTTTGCCCGAGGCGGCACGCAGCCTTGGGGTCAGTGGGCCGCGACTGTTTTTCAAAGTGTATCTGCCGTTGCTGCTGCCCGGCACCTTGAGCGCGGCGTTGCTGGTGTTCGTCGACGTGCTCAAGGAAATGCCCGCGACCCTGCTGATGCGGCCGTTCGGCTGGGACACGCTGGCGGTGCGGATCTTCGAGATGACCAGCGAAGGGGAGTGGGCTCGGGCTGCCTTGCCGGCGCTGACGCTGGTGCTTGTGGGTCTCTTGCCGGTCATCGGATTGATACGACGTTCGGCCCATCGAAACAGCTAGGTGTCAGTCCTACCTCATGCGGCTACAATGCGCGGCATTCGGTGCGGTCCGTCTGTCGGACCGGGCAACTGAGAATGTCAGAAAACTCCTTTTTTTCAGACGTTCGCGCTGTGCAGTGCCCCTCCGCACCTTCGCCAAGCCCGGAAGGAGAAACCCATGGGACAGCGTACGCCACTGTATGACCTTCATCTCGCCCTCGGCGCGAAGATGGTCGATTTTGGCGGTTGGGATATGCCTTTGCATTACGGCTCGCAAGTCGAAGAACACCATCAGGTGCGTCGCGACTGTGGAGTGTTCGATGTATCCCACATGACCGTGATCGATGTCGCCGGCCCCCAGGCCAAGGTCTGGCTGCAGCGCTTGCTGGCCAATGACGTCGATCGTTTGCAGGACACAGGCAGTGCCTTGTATAGCGCGATGCTCAATGAGCGCGGCGGCATTGTCGACGACATGATCATCTACCGTGTCGAGGACGGCTATCGGCTGGTCTTCAACGCCTCGACCCGCGATCAGGATCTTGCCTGGATGCAGGCACAGCTCGGTGGCTACGACGTGCAGCTGCATGAACGCCCCGAACTGGCGATGCTGGCGATCCAGGGCCCTCAGGCCAGGCAGAAGATTGCCGAGCTGGTGGCGCAACCGCGTGGGCAAATCATCCAGCAACTCAAGCCTTTCGAAGGTCGCGCCGACGGCGAATGGTTCATCGCCCGGACCGGCTACACCGGCGAAGATGGTCTGGAAATCGTTCTGCCGGCCCAGGAGGCCCCGAGCTTTTTCAACGACCTGGTAGGGGCCGGCATTTCGCCCATCGGCCTTGGCGCCCGCGATACCTTGCGCCTGGAAGCCGGCATGAACCTCTACGGCCAGGACATCAACCAGGATGTTTCGCCGCTGGCCTCGAACATGGCCTGGAGCATCGCCTGGGAACCGGCGAGCCGTCAGTTCATCGGGCGCAGTGCGCTGGAAACCGAGCTTGCCAGCGGCGTGCAGCACAAACTGGTCGGGCTGGTGCTGGAGGAACGGGGTGTTTTGCGCGCCCATCAGGTGGTTCGCATCGCCAATGTTGGCGAAGGGGAGATCACCAGTGGTAGTTTTTCTCCTACGCTTAGCAAGTCGATCGCGCTGGCACGTGTTCCGATGGCTACCGCCGACCGTGCCGAGGTAGAGATTCGCGGCAAGTGGTACCCGGTACGGGTGGTCAAACCGACCTTCGTCCGCCATGGCAGAACCCTGATCTAACCTTTTGCGGCGGGCCGCTGGCCGCTGACACTTTCTCTTGAGGACACCGAATATGAGTAATATCCCTGCCGAGCTGCGTTTTGCCGATAGCCATGAGTGGGCACGCCTGGAAGCTGACGGTACCGTCACCGTGGGCATCAGCGATCATGCGCAGGAAGCCTTGGGCGATGTGGTATTTGTCGAGCTGACTGAAGTCGGTAAGGTCTTTGGCGCAGGTGACCAGGCCGGTGTGGTCGAGTCGGTCAAGGCGGCTTCCGATATCTATTCCCCGATTGCAGGTGAAGTGATCGCGGTTAACGAAGAGCTGAGCGGTTCGCCGGAACTGCTGAACTCCGATCCGTACGGCGCCTGGATCTTCAAGCTCCAGCCAAGCGACAAGGCCGAGGTGGGCAAGTTGCTCGATGCGGCAGGCTACAAGGCCGCTATCGGCGAATAACCCGCTCCCACAGGGGTTGGGACAGGCTCGGGATGTTCGCCGGGCAAAAAATGCCGCTCCCATCGAGCGGCATTTTTTATGGGTGTTGCGCCTGAAATCAGAACGCCATCCGCGCCTCGACGTAAAGGTTCTGCTCGCGCAGTTTTCCCTTGAGTTGTTCGTCCCGAGCATTGATACGGTTGGCGAAGGTGTTGTAACCGGTTTCGATATCGCCCATGTCGACGTAGCGATAGCCGGTGCCAAGGGTAATTTGCTGGTTGAGTTTGATATCCGCCCCCACGCCCAGGGCATAGGCAAAGTTGTTCTGGCTGTTGTTTGCGAATCGCCGCGAAGGATTGGATTGATATCCTTCGGAACTGATGTGTGCCACACCCAGGCCGGCCATGGCGTACAGCGAGAGGTATTGATTCAGGGGGAAATCCTTGTATCCGTTGAGCATCAAGCGGCTAGAGGAGACTTGCATGTTGTTGACGTTGGCATTGAACGGCGCCCAGTGACTCTTGAACTCCGAATCCTGCTTGAGGGTGTATTCCGCTTCCAACCGCCAATCACCCTTCAATCCGAAGCCAATCGCCACGGAGCCGCCGACGTCCTTGTTGCTGTTGGGGCTGACAACCCGATTGTGGACCCTGGGACTGGTGAGCAGCGCATCTGCGAGATCTTGCTGGGCACTCAGAATTTTTATCGAGCCGTACAGGCCCTCGGCATGAGAGATGTTGCTGAATGCGGCGGTGATCAGCAGCAGGGAAAGACAAGATTTATTCATAAGTATCGACTCGTAGGGTGGGTAAAGTTCGAATCGATAGAGTTTGCGGCGCCTGTCTCGAAGCCTTATATCAGAGCCTTCCTCGGTGAACCGGTGAATTTTCGTCGTAGAGGCGGGGTTAAGGGCTTATTCGATGTAGGAAAAGAAGTTGCAGATTTTTCCGCAAAAAAAAATGCCGCTCATGGAGCCATGAGCGGCATGCGGTTCTGGGTAACGATCAATCCTGGGCGACGGCGTTTTTCGCCAGGATCGCGTTGGCCAGTTCCATGTCGGTGGCTTGCAGGCCTGGGTTGTCGGCGCGCACTTTCTGCATCGCCGCTTCCAGGTAAGGGCCACGAATACCGCCGTCACTGGCGACGAAGCTGCCGGCGTCGTCCTGGGCGGCGACGATCAGCTTGTGATCCTTGAAGGTCAGGTAGGTGGAACCGGTGGTCGCACCGGATGAGATGACGTTACGCCAAAACGTGTCGGCCATTGCCGAGCCAACAGGAAGAGACAGCAAGGCTAGGGTAGCGACAGCAAGTTTGAGACGCATGATAGGTGACTCCACTGGGTTAACTATGACGTTGGATTACCTGCGCCTCTATTCAGTTCCATGACTGCTCAGTCAGCCCGTTCCACCTGCAGCACCGCGCCTTCCTGCGCCACCACCCTGACCCGCGTGCCCACGGACGACTCGGGGCCCTTGGCCAGCCAGACGCTGTCGGCCACCTTGATCTTGCCGCGGCCATCGACAATCGCTTCATGAACCTGGAAGACCTTGCCGATCAGCTCCTGCCCACGCAGGTTCAAGTGCGGCTGATCGCTTTGGCGCACGGCGCTGCGCTGGCGTCGCCACCAGTACAGCGCTGTGGCGATGGCGAACAGGCCGAACAACAGGAACTGCAGCTCCCACGGCATCTGCGGCAGGATGAGCGTGAGCACGCCGACTGCCGCGGCGGCCATGCCGATCCACAGCAAGTAGCCGCCGGCGCCGAACACTTCAAGGATCAGCAGGATGACGCCCAGCGCCAGCCAGTCCCAGTACGACAGGTGTTGCAGGAACATCCACATACGCGTGCCTCAGGCTTTCTTGCTGTCGAAGGTGGCCCTGACGATCTCGCCAATCCCGCCGACCGCACCGATGACCTGGCTGGCTTCCAGGGGCATCAGGATCACCTTGCTGTTGTTGGCCGAAGCCAGTTTGCCCAGCGCATCGATGTATTTCTGCGCGACGAAGTAGTTCACGGCCTGGACGTTACCGTCGGCAATGGCCTGGGACACCACCTGAGTGGCCAGCGCTTCGGCTTGTGCCTGGCGCTCGCGGGCCTCGGACTCCAGGAACGCGGCCTGGCGACTGCCCTCGGCCTCAAGGATTTGCGCCTGTTTCTTGCCTTCGGCGGTGAGAATCGCCGACGCTCGCAGGCCCTCGGCTTCGAGGATCTGGGCACGCTTGATACGTTCGGCTTTCATCTGTCCCGACATGGCGGCCATCAGGTCGGCCGGCGGGCTGATGTCCTTGATCTCGATCCGGGTGATCTTGATGCCCCACGGCGCCGTGGCTTCATCGACAGTGCGCAGCAGTTTTTCGTTGATACCGTCGCGCTGGCTCAGCATCGCGTCCAGCTCCATGGACCCCAGCACGGTACGGATATTGGTTTGCAGCAGGTTGCGGATAGCGTGTTCGAGGTTGTTGACCTCGTAGGCGGCCTGGGCGGTGTTGACCACCTGGAAGAAACACACGGCGTCGATCTGTACCGTGGCGTTGTCGGCGGTAATGACTTCCTGGGGCGGGATGTCCAGCACGCTTTCCATGACATTGATCTTGCGCCCGATGCGATCCATCACCGGGATGATGATGTTCAGGCCGGGCTTGAGGGTGTTGGTGTAGCGGCCGAACCGCTCGACGGTCCATTGGTAGCCCTGGGGCACCACCTTGAAACCCATGAATAGAATGGCGACCACGAGGCCGATAAAAAGTAAAAGAACGCTACCGATCTGCATGACGGTTCCCTGTTCGGATTGAGATGGACCTGCGAGCCCCTGAGTGTAGGGCAAGCGGCCATTATCTTCCCTATAGTCCTTGTGCCGTGGAGATTTAGCGACACGTTGAGCCCTGTAGGAGCTGCCGAAGGCTGCGATCTCTTGATCTCGATCTTGAGACTCAACTGTCTGGGACAAGATCGCAGCCTCGCTGCACTCGACAGCTCCTACTTCTGCTCGCTCTGCGGCGTCACCCGCAGCACTTCCTCGACCGTGGTCAAGCCCGCCGCCACCTTTTGCGCCCCCGACAGTCGCAGGCTGCGCATGCCTTCCTTGAATGCCTGGCGGCGTACCGCCAGCAGGTCGGTGTCGGGGTGGATCAAGGCCTTGACGCTGTCGGTCAGTTGCATGATTTCGTAGACGCCCGCGCGGCCGCGGTAACCGGTGTCACGGCATTCCAGACAACCGACGGCCTGTTGGGCGTTGCTCGGCAGCGGCGCCTGCCAGGGCCGCGTCAGGGTTTGCCAATCATCTTCATCCAGGGTCAGGGGAGCCTTGCATTGAGGGCACAGGGTGCGCACCAGTCGCTGGGCCATGACCCCGAGCACGGTGGCCTTGATCAAGTAATGCGGCACCCCCAGCTCCAGCAGGCGACTGATGGCGCTCGGCGCGTCGTTGGTGTGCAGCGTCGACAGCACAAGGTGCCCGGTGAGCGCCGCCTGGATCGCCATTTCGGCGGTCTCCAGGTCGCGGATCTCACCGATCATGATGATGTCCGGGTCTTGTCGCATCAGCGCCCGCACCCCGGCAGCGAAGGACAGGTCGATGTTGTGCTGGACCTGCATCTGGTTGAAGGAGGCCTCGACCATTTCAATCGGGTCCTCGATGGTGCAGAGGTTCACTTCCGGCGTCGCCAGTTTCTTGAGGGTGGTGTAGAGGGTGGTGGTCTTGCCGGAACCGGTGGGCCCGGTCACCAGGATGATGCCGTTGGGCTGGCGGGTCATGTCCTGCCAGCGCCGCAGGTCGTCGGCGGAGAAGCCGAGTTGGTCGAAATCCTTGAGCAGCACTTCCGGGTCGAAGATCCGCATGACCATTTTTTCGCCGAACGCGGTGGGCAAGGTCGACAGGCGCAATTCCACTTCGCCACCGTCCGGGGTCTTGGTCTTGACCCGGCCGTCCTGGGGTTTGCGTTTTTCCGCGACGTTCATCCGCCCCAGGCTCTTGAGACGGCTGACGATCGCCATCGTGACCTGCGGTGGGAACTGATAGACGGTGTGCAGCACCCCGTCGATGCGAAACCGCACGGTGCCCTGCTCGCGGCGCGGTTCGATGTGGATATCGCTGGCGCGCTGCTGGAAGGCGTACTGGAACAGCCAGTCGACGATATTGACGATGTGGGCGTCGTTGGCGTCCGGCTCCTGGTCGCTGGCGCCCAGGTTGAGCAGTTGTTCGAAATTGCTCAGGTTGCTCGGTTGCTGATCGACCGTGGTGGCGCCGCTGACCGATTTGGCCAGGCGATAGAACTCCACGCTCAAGCGCTGGATGTCTACCGGGTTGGCGACCACCCGCTTGATCGGCAGCTTGAGCACGTGGGTCAGGTCGGCTTCCCAGCTATTGACGTAGGGCTGTGCGCTGGCGACGGTGACGGCGTCGCGATCGACCGCCACCGCAAGGATCTTGTGGCGCTGGGCGAAGGCGTAGGACATCAAGGGCGTCACGGCCGCGACGTTGATTTTCAACGGGTCGATGCGCATGTACGGCTGGCCGGCCTGCTGGGACAGCCACAGGGTCAGGTTCTCCAGCTCCAGGCGCTTGCCGGGCCGGCTGAGGTCGTCCAGGTGCTGGTTGGCGATGAACTCCAGCGGATGCAACTGGCTATTGGCGCTGTGGCGTCGGCGGGCGTTCAGCGCGGTTTCGGCCGAATCCTGGCTGATGAGGCCCTGGGTGACCAGTTGGCGCAGCAGATCGTTGAGGTCCAGCCAGCGGTCCTGAGTGGCGTGTTTGGTGGACATGCGGGTTCCTATTGGACAATTGCAGCAAAGCCGCGATACAGACGCTTCGGCGTCCTCGCTCGGTCTGCAAAAGAATAGTCCCGACCCCGTAGACCGTTGGGCCACTACCCGACCAATGCGTTACCAATTCTTGCCCACGGGCGTTCAACAGACGGCTTGGGCCGGCCCAACGTGCGCAATATCAGCGTCTTGCAGGTCCACCGAACAGACACTGATCAAGTTACGTAATTTTTCAGCAATGACCTGGGCACGGTGCCAGCTCAGCCCATCCATGACGATCTCCAGCGCCAGCACATCGTCGAGGCGCTCGACCTGAACCTGCAGCGGCGTCAGGCCTTGCAAGGCAAACAGGTTCAACGCCCGGCACAGTAAATCCGGCTCGGCTTCGGCCAATATCTGGTACTGCACCCGGCAATGGGTATTGGCGGCGTGCCAGACATCGGCGCGGGTCGGGGTTATGGCAACGGCTTCGAGTGGGGGCATGTTCGGTCTCCTGGGTAGCGGGAGAAATATTTACATGCGAGCCGGGGTATTTCTTATCTAAGATGAGTGATTATTAGGATGTTTTGAATCGCTTGATTCTCGAAATCAATCATTACGGGTTTGATTATGCACTGCGAATTGGATGGCTACGACCGTAGGATACTGGCGCTGCTGCAGGAGGATGCGTCGCTGTCCAGTGCGCAGATCGCCGAACAGGTCGGCTTGTCTCAGTCGCCATGCTGGCGGCGGATCCAGCGGATGAAGGAGGAAGGCATCATTCGCGGCCAGGTGACCCTGCTGGATCGCAAGAAAATCGGCCTCAACACGCAGATCTTCGCCGAAATCAAACTCAACGCCCACGGTCGTTCGAACTTCACCGAGTTCACCGAGGCGATCCGCGGCTTCCCCGAAGTGCTGGAATGTTACGTGCTGATGGGGTCGGTGGATTTTCTGCTGCGCATCGTCACGGCGGACATCGAGGCGTATGAGCGATTCTTTTTCGAAAAGCTGTCGATGGTGCCGGGGATCCAGGAAGTGAACTCGATCGTGGCGCTGTCGGAGATCAAGTCGACGACGAGTTTGCCGGTGGTGCGCTGAGCTTGTTTCTGCGGTGTTTTTACTGGCCTCATCGCGAGCGAGCTCGCTCCCACAGTTGATCTTCAGTGGCCACAAGATGTGTGTACAACACTGATCCAATGTGGGAGCGAGCTTGCTCGCGATGGCGGCATCACAGACGCAGCAAAGTCTTCCAGGCCCGATTCTGGTAAACCGCAATCGCCTGCTGCTTGCGCGCATCCAGCGTTTCGTCGGTGATCGGCTGGTTGGCCAATTGCGCCAGTTTGTTCAGCTCGCCGTAGAGGCGATCCATTTCCGGGATCTCCAGCACATGGCGGGCGTGGTGCAGCCAGGCCTGGATGCGTTCGATGCGCGGCAGTTGCTCGGCCAGGTCTTCCGGCTGTTGCTGGTAGCGTTGCAATTGCAGGGACGAGGACTCTTCGCCCAGCAGGCGCGGCAGCCAGCTGCCCAGTTGTGCCGCGCCCTGGCGATTGCCTCGGGTGTTGCGCTCGGTGGCCCAGCTGCGCGCCAGCAGCCAGCGTGAAGTATTGAGGGAAAACAGGCCCCAGCGCGGGTCTTGCAGCTCTTCAAGGAACTGTTCCGGCGCCGCCTTGCGCACGTCTTCGTCATCCAGGCCGGCCTGGACCAGTGGGCGCCAGTCTTCCAGCAACGCGTCCAGGGCCAGGCGCAAGTCGTGGGTCGATTGGCGCGGCGCGGCCTGGCCGAGGCTGCTGAGCAGGGCACGCAGTTCGGCGAGGTTTTCCACCCAGTCCTGCAGCAGGCGCCAGTGGCCGTTGAAACGGTATTGTTCGGCCAGGCGCTGGCTGCTGCCAAGCAGATGCCAGCTCAGCGCGGCGAAGGCGTCATCCAGCGGCGTTTCGGCGGTCAATTGCGGAGCCGGCAAGCTCAGGGCGTAGCTGCCCGCGTCATACAGGCGATAGCCACGCTCGGCCTTGCTGATGTCGCAGGGCATCAAGGGCAGGGTCGCGGCCAGCTCGGCGGCCAGCTCCAGCAGGGCGGCGGGTTCGCCTTCGCGCAGTTCCAGCTCCAGTTCGCAGATTTCTTCCTTCTGCTTGCCGACCACCACATGGCCCAGGTCCAGGGCGGCTTCGATGACCACTTTGCTTTTGCCACGGCCCCAGGCGATTTCAGCGCGTTCGCGAACAAAATCGGTGGTGAAGATGGCCTTGAGGGTTTTCTTGTCCAGTTCGGCCAGGGCATCGGGCCAGCATTCGCCGTCGAGCTTCTTCAGGTCGAGCTTGGCCTTGGGCAGGTGCCAATCGTACTCGTTGCGCTCGGACAGGCCGGCGACGCTCTGGCCGCGGGTCTTGAGGGTCTGGATCACCTCTTCGCCGTCGCGACGCAGGCGCAGGGCGACCTTGGCCCGGGCCAGGTCACGCTCTGGCGTGTCGAAATACTGGTTCATCAGTTCGTGGCGTTCCCAGCCACTCTTGTTGCGTTTTTTCAGCAGCGGATGCTCGCGCAAGGCTGCCAGGGTCTCGCGGCTGACGCGGAGTTTGATTTCGGTTTCTTTCTGCATGGCCGGAAAATCCAGGGATCGGGTGTGCAGCCGGGGAAGGTGTGGCTGCCAAGGCCGTGCAGTGTACAGGACTCACTCGCCCTAGGTTTATTCCTGGGTCCAGATGGTTCTATGATGAACGTCAATCTGTAAGCCCGGAGTCAGCGATGCCTTTGCCGTCCATGAAAGATCAATTCGCTGCCCTGATCGCCGCCCCTTCGGTCAGTTGTACCCAGCCTGGGCTGGACCAGTCCAACAGTGCCGTGATCGAGCTGCTGGCAGGCTGGCTCACTGAGCTGGGGTTCTGCTGTGATATCCAGCAGGTCAGCCCTGGCAAATTCAACCTGCTGGCCAGTTTCGGCAGCGGCCCCGGCGGCCTGGTGCTGGCCGGCCACAGCGACACGGTGCCGTTCGACGGCGCGTTGTGGCAGACCGATCCGCTGAAGCTCACCGAGGTCGATGGCCGCTGGGTGGGCCTGGGCAGTTGTGACATGAAGGGTTTTTTCGCCTTGGCCATCGAAGCGGTCAAGCCGCTGCTGGACCAACCGTTCAAGCAACCGCTGCTGATCCTCGCGACCTGTGACGAAGAAAGCTCCATGGCCGGCGCCCGGGCCCTGGCCGATGCCGGGCGGCCACTGGGGCGCGCGGCGGTGATTGGTGAGCCAACCGGCCTCAAGCCGATTCGCCTGCACAAAGGCGTAATGATGGAGCGCATCGACATTCTCGGGCGCAGCGGCCATTCCTCCGATCCGAGCCTGGGCCACAGCGCCCTGGAAGCCATGCACGATGCCATGGGCGAACTGCGCGGGCTGCGCCTGCAATGGCAGCGTGAGTTCCGTAACCCGCAGTTCACCGTGCCACAGCCGACCCTGAACTTCGGCTGCATCCATGGTGGCGACAACCCCAACCGCATCTGCGGCCAATGCTCCATGGAATTCGACCTGCGGCCCTTGCCCGGCATGGACCCGCACATGCTGCGGGCGGCGATCCAACAGAAGCTCGACCCCATCGCCGAACGCCATAAAGTCAAGATCGACTACGCACCGCTGTTCCCCGAAGTGCCACCCTTCGAGCAGGCCGAAGACTGCGAGCTGGTACGGGTGGCTGAGCGACTCACCGGCCATCGTGCCGAAGCAGTGGCGTTTGGCACCGAAGCGCCTTATCTTCAGCGCCTTGGCTGCGAGACCCTGGTGCTCGGCCCTGGCGATATCGCCTGCGCCCACCAGCCGGGCGAGTACCTGGAAATGTCACGTTTGCAACCTACCGTACAGCTGTTGCAACAATTGATCGGTCATTACTGCCTGACACCGGCCACGGTCGGTTAAATTGCCCCCTTGCGGGGCCGTATTCATCACATGAGGAGAGCGCGCGTGTCGCCAAGCCTGTTCCGACGATAACCACCAGCCCGTTGTGCGTTCTGTTTCGTCTTTTTTTGGCTGTTATTTATTACAGGTCCAGGTTCATGCCCGAATACGTCAATTGGCTTCGTCACGCTTCGCCCTACATCAACGCCCACCGCGATTGCACCTTCATCGTCATGCTGCCCGGCGACGGGGTGGAACACCCTAATTTCGGCAACATCGTCCATGACCTGGTGCTGCTGCACAGCCTCGGCGTGCGCCTGGTGCTGGTCCATGGTTCACGCCCGCAGATCGAGACCCGCCTCGCTGCACGGGGCCTCACGCCCCATTACCACCATGGCATGCGCATCACCGATGCCGCGACCCTGGAGTGCGTGATCGACGCGGTCGGCCAGTTGCGCATCGCCATCGAGGCCCGCCTGTCCATGGACATGGCGTCCTCGCCCATGCAAGGCTCGCGGCTGCGGGTCGCCAGCGGCAATCTGGTCACCGCGCGTCCCATCGGTGTGCTCGAAGGCGTGGATTATCACCACACCGGTGAAGTGCGCCGGGTCGATCGCAAGGGCATCAACCGTCTGCTGGACGAGCGCTCCATCGTGTTGCTGTCGCCGTTGGGTTATTCGCCCACCGGGGAGATCTTCAACCTCGCCTGTGAAGACGTTGCCACCCGTGCCGCCATCGACCTGGCCGCCGACAAGCTGCTGCTGTTCGGTGCCGAGCAGGGACTGATTGGGGAGGATGGGCGACTGGTTCGCGAATTGCGCCCGCAACAGGTTCCGGGCCACATGCAACGTCTGGGCAGTGACTATCAGGCCGAACTGCTGGATGCGGCAGCCCAGGCCTGTCGTGGCGGCGTCGCACGCAGCCATATCGTCAGCTATGCCGAGGACGGTGCGCTGCTGGCTGAACTGTTCACCCGCGATGGCAGTGGCACGCTGGTGGCCCAGGAGCAATTCGAGGTGGTGCGCGAAGCGGCCATCGAAGATGTTGGCGGCCTGCTGGACCTGATCAGCCCGCTGGAAGAGCAGGGGATCCTGGTGCGTCGCTCCCGCGAAGTGCTGGAACGCGAGATCGAGCAGTTCAGCGTGGTCGAGCGCGAAGGCATGATCATCGCCTGCGCGGCGCTGTACCAGATCGCCGATTCCGACGCCGGGGAACTGGCCTGCCTGGCCGTGAACCCGGAGTACCGCCACGGTGGCCGGGGCGATGAGCTGCTGGAACGGATCGAAACCCGGGCCCGGGCCCAGGGGCTCAAGACGCTGTTCGTGCTGACGACCCGGACCGCCCACTGGTTCCGCGAGCGCGGTTTCGAGCCCAGCAGTGTCGAGCGCCTGCCGGCGGCGCGGGCTTCGCTCTACAACTATCAGCGTAATTCGAAGATCTTCGAAAAAGCCTTGTAGGCGGCCGTCGGAAACTTTGCCCTGCCGCGATCTTCTTGATTTCAGACAATGAGCAGCTAGTCTGGAACACGTCAAGATCGCGGCATGCGCTAATTGTCGTGACAGGAATCGAAGGCGCAGGAGGCGCGCAAACCTATCTCGCCGCCAAGCATTCGCGGGCCTTCATGAATCCCCGACGAATCATCGTTCAGTAAATTCCTGCGTCGCCGATAAGCCATGTCACGGCCTGATGGTGCTGTGATAGTGGCCATATGTCGAAACGAGCTGAAAACTGTTGAAACAATTCTTTTTGGAATTATAGAGAATCCATTATCCTGCGGGCCGGTGTAGAGGGGTTAGACCATAGTCGTAGTCATAAATGGTTACGATTGACTTGTCAGTCACGGTCTGGCGCTAATCGCGCATCCGCGGAATCCGGGCGTTCGATCCGGAACCAAAGACACACAAGAATTAGAAAACGAGAGGAGCGAAGCATGAACAAGTCCACCTTGGCCCTGGCCGTGGCCGTTGGGGTTCTGGCGCAGCAGGCAGGCGCCGCGGGTTTTATCGAAGACAGCAAGGCGTCCGTCAGTTCTCGTACGTTGTATTTCAACAACGACAACCGTGAAACGGGCAGCGAGGATCTGCGCGAAACAGGCACCGGCCTGAAGTTCGACTACAAGTCGGGCTTCACGCAAGGTGTTGTGGGTTTCGGTATCGACGCCCAAGCCCTGGTGGGTATTCGTCTCGATGGGGGTGACGGGCGTAACAACGGCTCCTATATGCCAGCCGATACCGATGGTTCGGCGGTACATGAATGGAGCCGTCTGTCCGGTAACGTAAAGGCGCTTTTCTCCAAGACCGAGGCCCACCTGGGTGGTGCCCTGGCGCCTAACCTGCCGATCCTGGTTGCCAACGACAGCCGTCTGCTGCCGCAGACCTTTGAAGGTGGCACCATCACCTCCAAGGAAATCGACAACGTCACCTTCAACGCTGGTCAGTTGGAACACGCAACAGGCCGTGCATCGAGCAACAGCACCGGTTTGGCCGTGGCGGGCGGTACCCAGGACAGCAACCAGTTCCGCTTTGCCGGTGCTGACTGGAAGGTTACCAAGGACCTGACCCTGCAGTACTACTACGCGAACCTGCAGGATTACTACAAGCAGCACTTCCTGGGCGCGGTTCATGTGTTCCCGATCAGCGAAGGCCAGTCGTTCAAGACTGACCTGCGTTACTTCGACAGCAGCTCGGATGGCCGTAACGGCGATGCGGGCTATGTCTTCAATAACAACCAAGGCTATGCCAAGAACCCGGGCGAGGTCGATAACAAGACCTGGAGCGCGATGTTCACGTACACCCTCGGCGGCAGTGCCTTCCTGTTGGGTCACCAGCAAGTCGGCGATGACGGTGGCTTCGTCTACCTGAACCAGGGCAACGTGGTGAACGGCGACGGTCGTCCCGAAGGTGCCGGTGGCGCGAGCTTCTACCTGTTCACCGACAGCATGATCAACGGGTTTGTCCGTGCCGGTGAAAACACCACCTTCGGTCAATACTCCTATGACTTCGCTTCCCTCGGCGTTCCAGGCCTGAAAGCCTCGGTCGCCTACCTGCGCGGTGACGACGTCAAGTCCCGCACCGCAGGCGGAAGCGATTACTCCGAGTGGGAACGCGACATGCGCGTGGATTACGTCATCCAGCAGGGTGCGTTGAAAGGCTTCGGCACTACCCTGCGTCAGGGTACCTACCGCAGCAGCGGTGCAGGCGACAGCCAGGATCAGACCCGCCTGATCTTCAACTACACTTACAACTTCATGTAAGACGTAGCGAAGTAAAAAAAGCCCCGCCCGGCAGCACGCCGGGCGGGGCTTTTACGTTTTCTGGGGACGCGATAGGGTTCTCCGCTATCGTGCAGACTCCGCCGCGTCCTTACGCAGGATGAACGCGCTGAACGCGAGGAAATCACCCAAGTGCTGGGTAATGATCGCGACCATGATCGGTAGCTGCAGGGCTTGGTAGTCATGCACGGCGATATTCCTGAAACCCACCATGTTCTTCAGGTTTTTCACCAGACCTTCTTCCACCCAGCCACCTTGAAAAAGTAACTCGAATGTATCGCGGGCACTTTGCGGGACACCCAGTCGCTCACGTCGAATCAGATGCTGTCCCATATCCAGTGCCGCTTCGCACGCACGCTGGATGTTCAGGACTGCCGAATCCTGGCGAGTGAAATCGGTGGCAAACGTAGCGGGATCCTTCTCATATTCCTCCCGTACCCTGGCGACGCAACGCTCGATGCTCGCAGCTTTGTTGATCAGTACGTCATCGGCCATACACGCTGCCTTCTTCCTGAATATCCTTGAGCAGGCCTGCCCGAGCCTCGTCGAGAGCGGTCTTTTCGCTGAGAATAAAACACTCGAACAACCCCGCTTGTACGTCTCTGGCCCAGAGCCTCTGACCGCGGGTCACGATCTGGTATTGCATGACGGTGGTTGCCGCACGTAGGTCGATCAGATCCACCGGACTGCCCGCGATATCCGCCAAATCACCTGAAAGCTGCCATAACGACACAGGGTCGACTTCGCCGGACAAAAGCACAGCCAAGTCGACATCGCTGTCAGGCCCGGCGGTTCCCTGTGCATGGCTACCAAACAGGTAAACCGCCAGCAGTCCAGGGAGGTGGTTTTGCAGATGAGTCAACAAGGCATGAGTGTTCATGTTGCCTATCCTAGCCGCTCGTCCTGAAATCGCGTCAATAATTTCCGTAATGTAGACACAAAACAAAAAAAGCCCCACCCGGCAACACGCCGGGCGGGGCTTTTGCGTTTCGGGTCTGGCCCACCCCTGTAGCCTTCCCCGAACTTTCTCCTCTTTACAGCAACTCGAGGCCTTCTCGAACCTCGCTGACGATCTTGTGCCGGTAGGCGGAAGGGCGCCAGTGAACAGTTTTTTATATTCACTATCGATCTAGATAAATGGATATTCATTCTTTTTAAAGCAATCGAAAGCGGTGCAAAGTTGGGCTCACAACAACCTCATCCAGGAGCCGCACCATGAGCCTCAGACTCGGCGACATCGCCCCCGACTTCGAACAGGATTCCAGCGCCGGCAAGATTCGCTTCCACGAATGGCTCGGCGACAGCTGGGGCGTGCTGTTTTCCCACCCGGCGGATTTCACCCCGGTGTGCACCACCGAGTTGGGCCTGACCGCCAAGCTCAAGGACGAGTTCGCAAAGCGCGGGGTCAAGGCCATTGCCCTCTCGGTCGACCCGGTGGACTCGCACCAAAAATGGATCGAGGACATCAACGAGACGCAGAACACCGTGGTCAATTTTCCGATCCTGGCCGATGCCGATCGCAAGGTGTCGGACCTGTACGACCTGATTCATCCCAATGCCAGCGACACGCTGACCGTGCGCTCCTTGTTCGTGATCGACCCGAACAAGAAGATCCGCCTGACCATCACCTACCCGGCCAGCACCGGGCGCAATTTCAATGAGATCCTGCGAGTGATCGACTCGCTCCAATTGACCGACAACTACAAAGTCGCCACCCCGGCCAACTGGCAGGACGGTGATGAAGTGGTGATCGTGCCGTCGCTCAAGGATGAAGAGGAACTCAAGCAGCGTTTTCCCAAGGGTTATCGCGCTGTGAAGCCTTATCTGCGCCTGACCCCGCAGCCTAACCGCTGACGCACACCCGACCTGAACCTGTGGGAGCGAGCTTGCTCGCGATGGCGTCGGATCTGCCAACGTCGATGTCGACTGATACACCGCTATCGCGAGCAAGCTCGCTCCACAAGGGATTTCTGTGCACCAAGGGTTTTGGCCGTTTCGACGGCCTTTTTTTATTGCTTAAAGAGAGTGAACTTCATATCTCTAAATTGCATAACTAAATGAATAAATATGATTTAAAGATATATGTGTCCCCCTGTTATGGTTGGCTCCATACCGCGAGATCGCCCTCCGCGAATCGCACGTGACAGTTAAGGAATAGCAGGCATGTTGGTCGTCTCACTCGGTGGCAGTCCCAGCCAACGCTCCCGCTCCGGGGTGCTGCTGGAGCGCTCGCAACGCTGGTTGCAGCAGCAAGGTGTGGAAGTGGTGAGCTATCAGGTGCGCGACTTCCCGGCCGAAGATCTGCTCCATGCCCGTTTCGATAGCCCGAAGGTGATCGACCTGCTCCAGCAGATCGAAAATGCCGACGGCCTGTTGATTGCCACGCCGGTGTACAAGGCGTCTTTTTCCGGTGCGCTGAAGACCCTGCTGGACCTGCTACCTGAACGCGCCCTGGCCCATAAAGTGGTGTTGCCGATGGCAACCGGCGGCAGCATCGCCCACATGCTGGCGGTGGATTACGCCTTGAAACCGGTGTTGTCAGCGCTCAAGGCCCAGGAAATGCTCCACGGGATCTTTGCCGAAGACAGCCAGATCACTTACGGCGAAGGCAGCGCCCAGGCGCAACTGGCACCGGCCCTGCAACAGCGCCTGGACGAGGCCTTGGAACAGTTTTTCAGCGCCATGGCCCGTCGGCCCAGGCCGCTGGACCCCAATGTATTGAACGAACGTTTGTTGAGTGCTCGCTGGAGCATTTGAACCCCGAACACCCCTGATTCAACTCACCTTACTCAGCCGCCAACGGCCAAGCAGGTGCAGCCAAAACCCCACTGCAAAAAGGAGAGGCGCCATGCGCACTGTCATTTTGCGTCGCGGGCTGGTCGCTCTGTTTGCTGCGGCTGTGTCCCTCGGCGCCATTACTCAAGCTCAAGCCGAGACCTTGCGGATCGGTTACCAGAAATACGGCACCCTGGTGCTGCTCAAGGCCAAGGGTTCATTGGAGAAACGTCTCGCCGCCCAAGGCGTGGACGTGCAATGGACCGAGTTCCCCGGCGGCCCGCAGCTGCTTGAAGGCTTGAACGTCGGCTCCATCGACTTTGGCGTGACCGGTGAAACCCCGCCGGTATTTGCCCAGGCCGCGGGCGCCGATCTGCTCTACGTCGCTTACGAGCCACCGGCGCCCACCAGCGAGGCGATCCTGGTGCCCAAAGGCTCGGCGATCCAGTCGGTGCAAGACCTCAAGGGCAAGAAAGTCGCCTTGAACAAAGGCTCCAACGTCCACTACCTGCTGGTGCGGGCGCTGGAAGATGCCGGCCTGAAGTATTCCGATATCCAGCCCGTTTTCCTGCCGCCGGCCGACGCCCGCGCCGCGTTCGAGCGGGGCAGCGTCGACGCCTGGGTGATCTGGGATCCGTACCAGGCGGCCGCCGAACAGCAGTTGCAGGCGCGCACCCTGCGTGACGGCAAAGGCATCGTCGATAACCACCAGTTCTACCTCGCCACCAAACCCTATGCGCAAAAAAATCCCCAGGTCATCACGACGCTGGTGGAAGAAGTGCGCGCAGTAGGGGAGTGGTCCAAGGCCAATCCTGAGGACGTGACCCAGCAGGTGTCGCCGCTGCTTGGCCTGCCGGCGGACATCACCCTGACGGCGGTGAAACGCCAAGGCTATGGGGCGTTGTTTCTCACGCCGGAAGTGGTGGCGGCGCAGCAGAAAATTGCCGACAGCTTCTATCAGCTCAAATTGATTCCCAAACCCTTGAGCGTCAAGGACGTGATCTGGACGCCGCCGGCGGCCGTTGCGAACGCGCAGTAATTCGATCCCTTAGGAGACCACTCCATGAGCCTCAATATTTTCTGGTTCCTGCCTACCCATGGCGACGGCCATTACCTTGGCACTGCCGAAGGCGCCCGCGCCGTCGATCACGGTTACCTGCAACAAGTCGCCCAGGCGGCGGATCGACTGGGTTTTGGCGGCGTGCTGATTCCCACCGGGCGTTCCTGCGAGGACTCCTGGCTGGTGGCCGCTTCGTTGATTCCGGTGACCCAGCGCCTGAAGTTCCTCGTTGCCCTGCGCCCCGGGATCATTTCCCCGACGGTGGCTGCGCGTCAGGCTGCGACCCTGGACCGGTTGTCCGGCGGACGTGCGTTATTCAACCTGGTGACTGGTGGCGACCCGGATGAGTTGGCCGGCGATGGCCTGTTTCTCGACCACGAGCAACGCTACCAGGCGTCGGTGGAATTCACCCGCATCTGGCGCCGGGTGCTGGAAGGCGAAACCGTGGATTACGACGGTGAACACATCAGTGTGAAGGGCGCCAAGCTGCTCTATCCACCGATCCAGCAACCGCGTCCGCCGCTGTATTTCGGCGGCTCCTCGGAAGCGGCCCAGGATTTGGCGGCCGAGCAGGTGGACATGGTGCTGACCTGGGGCGAGCCGCCCGCGGCCGTGGCGCAAAAGATCGAACAAGTGCGGGCCAAGGCTGCGAAATTGGGGCGCACGGTACGCTTCGGCATCCGCCTGCATGTGATCGTGCGGGAAACCAACGCCGAAGCCTGGCAAGCGGCTGACCGGCTGATTTCCCACTTGGATGACGACACCATTGCCCGTGCCCAGGCTTCCCTGGCGCGCTTCGATTCGGTGGGCCAGCAACGCATGGCCGCCCTGCACGGTGGCCGTCGCGACAAGCTGGAAGTCAGCCCCAACCTCTGGGCCGGTGTCGGTCTGGTGCGTGGCGGTGCCGGTACGGCGCTGGTGGGCGATGGCCCAACCGTGGCAGCGCGGGTCAAGGAATACGCCGATCTTGGCATCGACACCTTTATCTTCTCCGGTTATCCACACCTGGAAGAGTCCTATCGCGTGGCGGAATTGTTGTTCCCACACCTGGACGTGGAGCGCCCGGAGTTGCCGAAGAGCCAGGGCTATGTGAGCCCGTTCGGTGAAATGGTCGCCAACGATATCCTGCCCAAAGCCGCGTCCCAGAGCTGAGGCGGCCATGAAGAAAATCATTCACACCCTCGCGCCCTGGGCGTTGCCACTGCTGTTGCTGGCGGTATGGCAACTGTCGGTGTCGGCCGGTTGGTTATCCACGCGGATCCTGCCAGCACCCGTGGCCGTGATCGAGGCCGGGGTCAACCTGGTGCGCAGCGGCGAGATCTGGACGCACTTGGCGATCAGCGGTTGGCGGGCTGCGGTCGGATTCCTGATCGGCGGCGGCATCGGCCTGGCCCTGGGCTTCATCACCGGTTTGTCGAAATGGGGCGAACGCCTGCTGGACAGTTCCGTGCAAATGCTCCGGAACGTCCCGCACCTGGCGCTGATTCCGTTAGTGATCCTGTGGTTTGGCATCGATGAGTCGGCGAAAATTTTCCTGGTGGCGCTCGGCACGTTGTTCCCGATCTACCTCAACACCTACCACGGCATTCGCAACGTCGACCCGGCGCTGGTGGAAATGTCCCGCAGCTACGGTTTGTCCGGTTTCAGCCTGTTTCGCCAGGTGATCCTGCCGGGGGCCTTGCCTTCGATCCTGGTGGGCGTGCGCTTTGCCCTCGGTTTCATGTGGCTGACGCTGATCGTGGCGGAAACCATCTCGGCCAGCGCCGGCATCGGCTATCTGGCGATGAATGCCCGGGAGTTCCTGCAGACCGATGTGGTGGTGCTGGCGATTCTTCTGTACGCCGTGCTGGGCAAGCTGGCCGACCTTGCCGCCCGCGGGCTTGAGCGAGTCTGGCTGCGTTGGCACCCGGCCTACCAAGTGAACAAGGGAGGTGCCGCATGACCGCCCAACAACCGCCGCGCCTGCTGCGTGGTATCCCGCTGGCAGTGCGCAAGCTGCAAAAAAACTTCGGCACGCGCCAGGTATTGCGCGACATCGACCTGCATATCCCGGCCGGGCAGTTCGTGGCCGTGGTCGGACGCAGTGGCTGTGGCAAAAGTACCTTGCTGCGGTTGCTGGCCGGCCTCGATCAACCCACCGATGGCCAACTGTTGGCGGGCTCGGCTGCGTTGAGTGCCGCGCAACAGGACACGCGGTTGATGTTCCAGGAAGCGCGTTTGCTGCCCTGGAAAAAAGTCATCGACAACGTCGGCCTCGGGCTCAAGGGCAACTGGCGCCCGCAGGCGTTGCAGGCACTGGAAGCCGTCGGCTTGGCCGACCGCGCCCACGAGTGGCCGGCGGCTTTGTCCGGCGGACAGAAACAGCGAGTGGCCCTGGCCCGTGCGCTGATTCATCAGCCACGCCTGTTGCTGCTCGATGAACCCCTGGGGGCGCTGGACGCACTGACCCGCATCGAGATGCAGCAATTGATCGAAAACCTCTGGCGGCAGCACGGCTTCACGGTGTTGCTGGTGACCCACGACGTCAGCGAGGCGGTCGCGATTGCCGACCGGGTGATCCTGATCGAGGACGGCCAGATCGGCCTCGACCTGCCCATCGACCTGCCACGCCCACGGGTTCGCGGCTCTCATCGCCTGGCGAGCCTGGAAACCGAAGTCCTCAACCGTGTGCTGTCCTTGCCCGGCCAACCGCCGGAACCGGAACCCGTTTCACCCTTGCCTACGCAATTGCGTTGGGCGCAATAACTTCATCCAGACAGGAATCGACACCATGACCATTAAAGCCATCAACGTACGCAACCAGTTCAAAGGCACCATCAAGGAGATCGTCGAAGGCGACGTACTGTCGGAAATCGACGTGCAGACCGCGTCGGGCATCGTCACTTCGGTCATCACCACCCGCTCGGTCAAGGAGTTGGAACTGGCGATCGGCAGCGAAGTGATCGCCTTCGTCAAATCCACCGAGGTGTCTATCGCCAAGTTGTGAGTGATGCTTGACCCGCGGCCCCGGACGGCGTGAGCCCTTCGGGGCTTTTTGGTCTCTGGCGATCAACGATCAATCAGGGCGCTTGGGCAAATACGGCGGCAGATACAACCCCAGGTACGCATCGAACACCCGCATGCCTTCTTCGGCCATGCGCGGGGTGATCTGGCCGTGTTGTTGTACCGAGCGGGCGTAGACGCGGTCGCCCAGTTCCATGGCCAGGGCGAACACGTCGACGTCTTTGGGCAAGGTCGGCAGCTCGAAATGGCGGTCGAACACCTTATGCATCAAGTCACTCAGCTCGAGGTCGAGCTGGCGGTCGGCCTGGGTGACTTCGGTCAAGCCGTGCTGGGCCAGAATCAGCTGGCGAGCGGCGGCGTCCTGGCTGTAGATGGCGAGCATGCGTTGTTCCACCAGACGTGACAGGTCGTGCCAATGATTCAGCGCCGCATGATCGATCGGTGCTTGCAGGCCGGCGCGAAAGTCGGCGTGGATGTCGGCGGTCAGGGCTTCGAGCAGGGCCGGGACGCTGGCGAAGAAGTGATACACGGAAGAGGGCGGGATCCCGGCGCGCTCGGCGACGCTGTAGATCGACAGGCTGGCCACGCCTTCGGCGGCAAGCAGCGTACGGGCGGCATCGAGAATGCTGTCGATCCGGGCCTGGCTGCGTGCGCGGGGTTTGCGGGGTGTGGCGATGCGTGTCATGAAGCTCTCCTGCGGGGCTGCCGGGCATTGTACGCAGAGCGGGCGGCTGGTCCATACCTGCACTTGAGAGGAGAGTAACTCCTGTGGCGAGGGAGCTTGCTCCCGCTGGGGTGCGAAGCAGCCCTGAAATCAGTCACTGCGGTGCTTCAGGTTGACCGCTTCAGCATTTTTGGGGCGGCTGCGCAGCCCAGCGGGAGCAAGCTCCCTCGCCACAATGTGGGTGAGCATCCATAAAAAAACGCCGCAGGCCATAAGGCCTGCGGCGTTTCTTTTTTACCGCAACCGCTTACACGGTATGCAGGTACCAGTTGTACTCGAGGTCGGAGATGGAGTGTTCGAACTCCTCCAGCTCGCTCTCCTTGCAGGCCACGAAGATATCGATGTATTTCGGGTCGATGTACTTGGCCATGACTTCGCTGTCGTCCAGCTCGCGCAGGGCATCACGCAAGTTGTTCGGCAGGCTTTGCTCGTTCTGCTCGTAGCT
Organism: Pseudomonas brassicacearum; assembly: GCF_918698105.1. GTDB lineage: Bacteria > Pseudomonadota > Gammaproteobacteria > Pseudomonadales > Pseudomonadaceae > Aquipseudomonas > Aquipseudomonas brassicacearum_F. The sequence continues at coordinate 102,680 of NZ_CAKKMI010000008.1, forward strand.
GTTGCCTTCCACCGGCGCACCGGGCTCGATCTTGTTGGTCAGGCCATGGTGCACGCCCGCCAGCACGGCGGCCATCAGCAGGTACGGGTTGGCATCGGCACCGGCGACGCGGTGTTCCAGGCGCACGGCATCGGCCGAACCGGTAGGGACGCGCAAGGCCACGGTGCGGTTGTCCAGGCCCCAGGTCGGCGAGTTCGGCACGTAGAACTGTGCGCCGAAACGACGGTAGGAGTTGACGTTCGGGCAGAGGAAAGCCATCTGCGCGGGCAGGGTCTCGAGCACACCGCCGATCGCGTGACGCAATGCGGCGTTCTGCTCGGGATCCTCGCTGGCAAAGATATTCTTGCCGTCTTTATCCAGAATCGAGATATGGACGTGCAGACCATTACCCGCCTGGCCCGGATAAGGCTTGGCCATGAAGGTGGTGTCCATTTCATGGTCGTAGGCGATGTTCTTGATCAGACGCTTGAGCAGGACCGCATAGTCGCAGGCCTTGATCGGGTCGGCCACGTGGTGCAGGTTCACTTCGAACTGCGCCGGGGCACTTTCCTTGACGATGGCGTCGGCGGGAATGCCTTGCTCCTTGGCCCCTTCCAGAATGTCCTGGAGGCAATCGACGTATTCGTCGAGGTCATCGATCAGGTAGACCTGGGTCGAATGCGGGCGTTTGCCGGAAATCGGCGAGCGGGGCGGTTGTGGGCGTCCATTCACGTTCTCCTGGTCGATCAGGTAGAACTCCAGCTCGAATGCGGCGCAGATGGTCAGGCCCAGTTCATCGAACTTGGTCACGACTTGGCGCAGGACTTCACGCGGGTCGGCGAAAAAAGGCTCGCCTTCAAGTTCGTGCATGGTCATCAACAGTTGCGCAGTAGGGCGCTTCTGCCAAGGTTCGTTGCACAGGGTGTCAGGGATTGGATAGCAGATCCGGTCGGCATCGCCGATGTCCAGACCCAGGCCGGTGCTTTCCACCGTAGAGCCATTGATATCCAGGGCAAATAAAGAGGCCGGCAGGTTGATGCCTTTCTCGTAAACCTTGTGGAGGCTGGTGCGTTCTATGCGCTTGCCGCGCACCACACCATTCATATCCGCAATCAGAAGGTCAACGTACAGAACCTCAGGATGTTCCTTAAGGAACGCGTTCGCTTCGTTAAGCTGAACGGCACGCGGGGGTACCGACATGATGCAACACCTTTGTTGTTAAAAATATCAATCATTGATCTCTTCGAAAGCCAGTCAACCCGAACGGCATGCCGAAGTCAAGCAGGGCCTTTTTTGCCCTAAAAAAGCACCTGCAGGGCTTTTTTGAGGCAATTTAGGGCGTTTTTTTCCCTTTAAGGGTCTTGGCGCCCGCAGGCTTGAGCGGGCCGTGTTGTATTTTTTACGGGGGAGTTGTGTAAAAAAATGAACAAGGCTAAGCTCGATTCAAACCCATAACAGCAATAATACCGGGGTGCTTCATGTCTCGCCTGCCGTTAATCGGCGTCACCACCTGCTCCAAGCAGATTGGTCTGCATGCTTATCACATCAGTGGCGATAAATATTCCCGGGCTGTCGCGACAGCCGCCAAGGGCCTGCCAGTGCTGCTTCCGTCCCTGGCGGATCTGCTCCCGCCGTCCGATATTCTGGACGCCCTGGACGGTATTCTCTTTACCGGCTCTCCTTCCAATGTAGAACCTTTTCATTACCAGGGCCCGGCCAGTGCGCCAGGCACTGCTCATGATCCTGCACGGGACGCCACCACCTTGCCGCTGATCCGCGCCGCTGTCGAGGCGGGCATCCCGGTGCTAGGCATCTGCCGCGGTTTCCAGGAGATGAACGTAGCCTTCGGCGGCAGCCTGCATCAGAACGTTCATGAAGTCGGAACGTTCATCGATCATCGTGAAGACGATACCCAAGCGGTGGGTGTTCAATACGGCCCTGCCCACGCCGTGCTTATCCAGCCTGGCGGCGTACTGGCAGGCCTGGGGCTGCCGCAACAGATAGCGGTCAACTCGATCCACAGCCAGGGCATCGAGCGCCTGGCGCCAGGGTTGCGGGCCGAAGCGGTGGCCCCCGATGGCCTGATCGAAGCTATTTCGGTGCCAGAAGGCAAGGCTTTTGCTTTAGGTGTGCAATGGCACCCCGAATGGGAGGTAAGCTCTAACCCGCACTACCTTGCGATTTTCCAGGCATTTGGCGATGCCTGCCGAGCAAGGGCAACACAACGCGACGCCGATGCGTCAAACAACGCCTGACGACTAATAGCAGTCAGGAAACTCACGCCTAGAGGCATTTATGAGTAACAACCTCGACCAGCTCACCGATTGGTTGAAAGACCACAAGATCACAGAAGTCGAATGCATGATTGGCGACCTCACCGGTATCACCCGGGGCAAGATCTCGCCGACCAACAAGTTCATCGCCGAGAAAGGCATGCGCCTGCCCGAGAGCGTTCTGCTCCAGACCGTTACGGGCGACTATGTCGAAGACGACATCTATTACGAACTGCTCGACCCTGCCGACATCGACATGATCTGCCGCCCGGACGAGAACGCAGTCTTCCTTGTGCCCTGGGCCATCGAGCCCACGGCCCAGGTCATCCACGACGCCTACGACAAGCAGGGCAACCCCATCGAGCTGTCGCCGCGCAACGTGCTCAAGAAAGTGCTCAAGCTCTATGCCGACAAGGGTTGGCAGCCGATCGTCGCGCCGGAAATGGAGTTCTACCTGACCAAGCGCAGCGACGACCCGGACTTTCCGCTGCAACCGCCGATTGGCCGCTCCGGCCGCCCGGAAACCGGCCGTCAGTCTTTCTCGATCGAAGCGGCCAACGAATTCGACCCGCTGTTCGAAGACGTCTACGACTGGTGCGAACTGCAGGAACTGGACCTCGATACCCTGATCCACGAGGACGGCACGGCGCAGATGGAAATCAATTTCCGTCATGGCGATGCCCTGTCCCTGGCCGACCAGATCCTGGTGTTCAAGCGCACCATGCGCGAAGCGGCCCTCAAGCACGACGTGGCTGCCACTTTCATGGCCAAGCCCATGACCGGCGAGCCGGGCAGTGCGATGCACCTGCACCAGAGCATCATCGACAAGGAAACCGGCAAGAACGTCTTCTCCAACGAAGACGGGACCATGAGCGATCTGTTCCTGCACCACATCGGTGGCCTGCAGAAATTCATCCCCGAGCTGTTGCCGCTGTTCGCCCCCAACGTCAACTCGTTCCGCCGCTTCCTGCCGGACACGTCGGCGCCGGTGAACGTGGAGTGGGGCGAAGAGAACCGCACCGTGGGCCTGCGTGTGCCGGATGCCGGGCCGCAGAACCGGCGGGTAGAAAACCGCTTGCCGGGCGCTGACGCCAACCCGTACCTGGCGATTGCCGCCAGCCTGCTGTGTGGCTTCATCGGCATGGTCGAAGGCATCAACCCGAGCGCGCCGGTGGTGGGCCGAGGCTACGAACGCCGCAACCTGCGTTTGCCGCTGACCATCGAAGACGCTCTGGAACGCATGGAAAACAGCACCACCATCGAGAAATACCTGGGCAAGAAATTCATCACAGGCTACGTCGCGGTCAAGCGGGCCGAGCATGAAAACTTCAAGCGCGTCATCAGTTCGTGGGAGCGGGAATTCCTGCTCTTTGCCGTCTGAAGCGCCGGGCGGGGCTGCTTCAGGCAGCTTCGCCCTCACCGATAACAGGAGAATTGGCATGACCCGCAATAACCCGCAAACCCGTGAATGGCAGGCCCTGAGCAACGATCATCACCTGGCGCCGTTCAGCGACTTCAAGCAGCTCAAAGAGAAAGGCCCGCGCATCATCACCCACGCCAAGGGTGTCTACCTCTGGGACAGTGAAGGCAACAAGATCCTCGACGGCATGGCCGGCCTCTGGTGCGTGGCCGTCGGTTATGGCCGCGAGGAACTGGCCGACGCCGCCAGCCAACAGATGCGCGAGCTGCCGTACTACAACCTGTTCTTCCAGACGGCCCACCCGCCGGTGCTGGAATTGTCCAAAGCCATCGCCGACATCGCCCCTGAAGGCATGAACCACGTGTTCTTCACCGGCTCCGGCTCCGAAGGCAACGACACCATGCTGCGGATGGTCCGCCACTATTGGGCGATCAAGGGCCAGCCGAACAAGAAAGTCATCATCAGCCGCAAGAACGGTTATCACGGCTCGACCGTGGCCGGCGCGAGCCTGGGCGGCATGACCTATATGCACGAGCAGGGCGACCTGCCGATCCCGGGCATTGTCCACATCGCCCAACCTTACTGGTTCGGCGAAGGCGGCGACATGAGCCCTGAAGAGTTCGGCGTGTGGGCGGCCAACCAGTTGGAAGAAAAGATCCTGGAGCTTGGCGTGGACAACGTCGGCGCCTTCATCGCCGAGCCGATCCAGGGCGCCGGCGGCGTGATCGTGCCGCCGGACAGCTACTGGCCGCGCATGAAGGAAATCCTCGCCAAGTACGAAATCCTGTTCGTGGCTGACGAAGTGATCTGCGGTTTCGGGCGTACCGGTGAGTGGTTCGGTACCGATTACTACGGGTTGAAACCGCACATGATGACCATCGCCAAGGGCCTGACCTCGGGCTATATCCCCATGGGTGGGCTGATCGTACGCGACGACGTGGTCGCGGTGCTCAACGAAGGCGGTGACTTCAACCACGGGTTTACCTACTCCGGTCACCCGGTGGCCGCGGCGGTGGCCCTGGAAAACATCCGTATCCTGCGCGATGAAAAGATCATCGAGCGTGTCCACAGCGAAACGGCACCCTATTTGCAGAAGCGTTTGCGGGAACTGAACGATCATCCGCTGGTGGGTGAAGTGCGCGGTGTCGGTTTGCTGGGGGCAATCGAGCTGGTCCAGGACAAGGCCACGCGCAAGCGCTACGAAGGCAAGGGCGTGGGCATGATCTGCCGGCAGTTCTGCTTCGATAACGGGCTGATCATGCGCGCGGTGGGCGACACCATGATCATTGCGCCGCCGCTGGTGATCAGCAAGGCCGAGATCGATGAATTGGTGACCAAGGCGCGGCAGTGCCTGGACCTGACGCTCAGTGCGTTGCAAGGCTAAGTGCTAGGCTCTGAGCGAGGTGCCTGCAAGGGCCTCGCCCAGCGAGAATAAAAGGCTGGGCTTGTGTTGAAAGCCTGGCCTGTAACTTGCCAGACTGGTGTCCTGTTTCACGAATATTTGTGATACAGGACACTCTTGTTCAAGTTGCCCGCGAGCCGGCTACTGAACTGTGGCTAAGAAGAATAACTGGAGCATTTTTTCATGAAGGCATTAGGTATGAAGATAGCTGGCAAGACCCTCCTCGCCATGTCCCTGGCGGGCATGATGGCGGGCGCCGTCCAGGCGGACAACAAAGTGCTGCACGTCTATAACTGGTCGGACTACATCGCACCGGACACGGTCGCCAAGTTCGAGAAAGAAACGGGGATCAAAGTCGTCTACGACGTATTCGACAGCAACGAGACCCTGGAGGCGAAGCTGCTGGCGGGCAAGTCCGGTTATGACATCGTGGTGCCGTCGAACAACTTCCTGGCCAAGCAAATCAAGGCTGGCGTCTACCAGGAACTGGACAAGTCCAAGCTGCCGAACTGGAAGAACCTGGACACCGACCTGCTCAAGGCCGTCGGCGATGCCAGCGACCAAGGCAACAAACACGCCTTCCCCTACATGTGGGGCACCATCGGCATCGGTTACAACCCCGAGAAGGTCAAGGCCGCCTTGGGCGTCGACAAGATCGATTCCTGGGACACCCTGCTCAAGCCCGAGAACATCGCCAAGCTCAAGAGCTGCGGCGTGAGCTTCCTCGATTCGCCAACCGAAATGATTCCGGTGGCCCTGCATTACCTCGGTTACCCGACCGACAGCCAGGACAAGAAGCAACTGGCCGAGGCCGAGGCGCTGTTCCTCAAGCTGCGCCCATCGATCGGTTACTTCCACTCTTCCAAATACATCTCGGACCTGGCCAACGGCAACATCTGCGTGGCCGTGGGTTACTCGGGTGATATCGAGCAATCCAAGAGCCGTGCTGCCGAAGCTGGCGGCAAGGTGAAAGTGGCCTACACCATTCCCAAGGAAGGTGCCGGTTCGTTCTACGACATGGTCGCCATTCCCAAGGATGCCGAAAACGTCGAGGCCGCTTATAAGTGGATGAACTTCATCATGCAGCCGGAAGTCATGGCGGAGATCACCGATAACGTGCGTTTCCCTAACGGCAACAAGGCCGCCACTGCTCTGGTGGACAAGGAAATCTCCGGTGACCCGAGCATTTATCCATCGGACGAAGTGAAGGCCAAGCTGTACGCCATCAGCGATCTGCCGCCTGCGACCCAGCGGCTGTTGACCCGCAGCTGGACCAAGATCAAATCCGGTAAATAAGCCGGCTTGAAGCATCTTCCTGTTGTCGCCGCCTTCGCGGCGGCGGCAACAGGAGCAATTAAATAACTAAAAGTTTTGCTGGATCGGTTTATCGAGGGTAAGTTGCGCGCCGGTTTTGTTGCAGGGCCTTTCCTGGCCAAGTAACGGGGGCAACTTGGGCCCAACTATTTAAGAGGACCTCCACGTGCCAGTCTTTTCTTTGTTACGCAACGCCTTGCTGGTCGGTGCCGGCCTGACGCTCGCCGTCAGCGTCCAGGCCGCCTCCACCGTGCATATTTATAATTGGTCGGACTACATCGGCGAGACCACCCTGGCGGATTTCGAAAAAGCCACTGGCATCAAGCCGGTGTATGACGTGTTCGATTCCAACGAAACCCTGGAAGGCAAGTTGCTGGCCGGGCGTACCGGTTACGACGTGGTGGTGCCGTCCAACCACTTCCTGGGCAAGCAGATCAAGGCCGGGGCCTTCCAGAAGCTCGACAAGGCGCAGTTGCCCAACTACGCCAACCTCGACCCTGTGCTGCTCAAGCGCCTGGAAAAGAACGACCCGGGCAACCAGTACGCCGTGCCTTACCTGTGGGGCACCAACGGCATCGGCTACAACGTCGAGAAGATCAAGGCGGTCCTGGGCGTCGAGAAGATCGATTCGTGGGCCATGCTATTCGAGCCGGAAAACATCAAGAAGCTGTCCAGCTGCGGCGTTTCGTTCCTCGACTCGGGCGACGAGATGATCCCGGCGATGCTTAATTACCTGGGTCTGAACCCCAACAGCGAAGACCCTGAAGACTACAAGAAGGCCGAGGCGCAGCTCCTCAAGATCCGGCCTTATGTGACCTATTTCAATTCTTCCAAGTACATTTCCGATCTGGCCAACGGCGAGATCTGCGTGGCCGCCGGTTTCTCCGGCGACATCTTCCAGGCCCGCGAACGTGCCAGCGAAGCCGGCAAGGGCGTCGAAATCGCCTACGTGATTCCCAAGGAAGGCGGCAACCTCTGGTTCGACATGCTGGCGATCCCGCGCGACGCCACCAACGTCAAGCAAGCGCACGCCTTTATCAACTATGTGCTCAAGCCTGAGGTGATCGCCCAGGTCAGCGATGTTGTCGGTTATGCCAACCCGAACCCGAAGGCTGGCGAACTGATGGACCAGAAAGTGCGCACCGATGAAGCGGTTTACCCGCCGCAAGCGGTCGTCGACAAGCTCTACGTCAACTCCGAGTTGCCGCCCAAGATCCAACGACTCATGACCCGCAGCTGGACCAAGGTCAAGTCGGGTAAATAACGTCAACACTCTTAAGGTTCGTCCGCGTGGGGCGAACTGCAAATTCTGTGGGAGTTTCGTAAATGGCAGTTGCCTCCGGCGCCTATAAGAAAGCCCTCGAGGGCGACCAGACACCCAAGCAGGTGTTGGTCAAAATCGACCGGGTCACGAAGAAGTTCGACGAGACGATTGCCGTGGACGATGTGTCCCTGGAAATCAAGAAAGGCGAGATCTTCGCCTTGCTCGGCGGTTCGGGATCGGGCAAATCCACCTTGCTGCGCATGCTGGCCGGTTTCGAGCGGCCCACCGAGGGGCGGATTTACCTCGATGGCGTGGACATCACCGACATGCCGCCCTACGAGCGGCCGATCAACATGATGTTCCAGTCCTACGCCTTGTTCCCCCACATGACCGTGGCGCAGAACATCGCCTTCGGCCTGCAGCAGGACAAGATCCCGAAAGCCGAGGTCGATGCCCGCGTGGCTGAAATGCTCAAGCTGGTGCAGATGAGCCAGTACGCCAAGCGCAAGCCGCACCAGCTCTCCGGCGGCCAGCGCCAGCGCGTGGCCCTGGCCCGTTCCCTGGCCAAGCGGCCGAAGCTGTTGCTGCTCGACGAACCGATGGGGGCGCTGGACAAGAAGCTGCGCTCGCAAATGCAGCTTGAGCTGGTGGAGATCATCGAGCGGGTCGGCGTGACCTGCGTCATGGTGACCCACGACCAGGAAGAAGCCATGACCATGGCCGAGCGCATCGCGATCATGCACCTGGGCTGGATCGCCCAGATCGGCAGCCCGATCGACATCTACGAAACCCCGACCAGCCGGCTGGTCTGCGAGTTCATCGGCAACGTCAACATCTTCGAGACCGAAGTGGTGGACGACGCCGAAGGCCACGCAGTGCTGACCTGCAAGGACCTGGACCGTAACATCTACGTGGGCCACGGCATCAGCACCTCGGTGCAGGACAAGTCCGTGACCTACGCCATTCGCCCGGAAAAACTGCTGGTCACTGCCGAGCAGCCGACCTGCGAGAACAACTGGTCCAGCGGCAAAGTCCATGACATCGCCTACCTGGGCGGCCACTCGGTGTTCTACGTCGAATTGCCAAGCGGCAAGCTGGTGCAGTCCTTCGTCGCCAACGCCGAACGCCGCGGCCAGCGTCCAACCTGGGGCGACCAGGTGTTCGTCTGGTGGGAAGACGACAGCGGCGTGGTGCTTCGCTCATGAACATGCGCAAACTCAAACGCCGACTCGATCGAATAACGCCCGGTGGCCGCCAACTGGTCATCGGGGTGCCCTTTATCTGGCTGTTCCTGTTCTTCATGCTGCCGTTCTTCATTGTCCTGAAGATCAGCTTCGCCGAAGCCGACGTCGCCATCCCGCCGTACACCGAGATCTACAGCTACGTCGACCAGAAACTGCAGGTGCTGCTCAACCTCGCCAACTACGCGATGCTGAGCGAGGACGAGCTGTACATCGCCGCCTACCTTGGCTCGCTGAAGATGGCGCTGATCAGCACCGCCTTATGCCTGTTGATCGGTTACCCGATGGCCTACGCCATCGCCAATGCCCGCAAAGAGATGCAGACGGTGCTGGTGCTGCTGATCATGATGCCGACCTGGACCGCGATCCTGATCCGCGTCTATGCGTGGATGGGCATCCTCAGCAACAACGGCTTGCTCAATGGCTTTTTGATGAGCATGGGCTTGATCAGCGAACCGCTGCAAATCCTCAACACCAACCTGGCGGTCTATATCGGGGTCGTCTACTCGTACCTGCCGTTCATGATCCTGCCGTTGTACGCCAACCTGGTGAAGCATGATCCCAGCCTGTTGGAAGCCGCGTCGGACCTGGGTTCGAGTACGTTCAACAGCTTTTGGAAAATCACCGTGCCGCTGTCCAAAAATGGCATCGTCGCCGGTTGCATGCTGGTGTTCATCCCCGTGGTGGGCGAGTTCGTGATCCCGGAACTGCTGGGCGGCCCGGAAACCCTGATGATCGGCAAAGTGCTGTGGCAGGAATTCTTCAACAACCGTGACTGGCCGGTGGCATCCGCCCTGGCGGTGGTGATGCTGGCGATCCTGATCGTGCCCATCATCCTGTTCAACCGCAGTCAGGCCAAAGAAATGGAGGGCAAGGAATGAAGCGCTTCAGTTTTTCAAGCCTGATGCTGGTGCTGGGTTTGTTGTTCATCTACGCACCGATGCTGATCCTGGTGATCTACTCGTTCAACGCCTCGAAGCTGGTGACGGTGTGGGGCGGTTGGTCGATCAAGTGGTATGTGGGCCTGTTGGACAACACCCAGTTGATGGGTTCGGTGGTGCGCTCGCTGGAAATCGCCTGCTACACGGCGATTGCCGCGGTGGCCTTGGGTACGCTGGCGGCTTTCGTGCTGACCCGTATCACCCACTTCAAGGGCCGCACGCTGTTCGGCGGCCTGGTCACCGCGCCGCTGGTGATGCCGGAAGTCATCACGGGGCTGTCGCTGTTGCTGCTGTTCGTGGCCATGGCCCAGATGATCGGCTGGCCCCAGGAGCGTGGCATCGTCACGATCTGGATCGCCCACACCACGTTCTGCGCGGCCTATGTGGCGGTGGTGGTCTCGGCGCGCTTGCGTGAGCTGGACCTGTCCATCGAAGAAGCGGCCATGGACCTCGGTGCGCGGCCATGGAAGGTGTTCTTTTTGATCACCATCCCGATGATCGCACCGTCCCTGGCGGCGGGGGGCATGATGTCGTTCGCGCTGTCCCTGGATGACCTGGTACTGGCGAGCTTCGTCTCCGGCCCCGGCTCGACGACCTTGCCGATGGAAGTGTTCTCGGCGGTGCGCCTGGGGGTGAAACCGGAAATCAACGCCGTGGCGAGCCTGATCCTGCTGGCGGTGTCGCTGGTGACTTTCCTGGTCTGGTACTTCAGCCGCCGTGCCGAAGAAAACCGCAAGCGCGCGATCCAGCAAGCCATCGAAGAAAGCGCCGCCGACTCCTGGAAACAACCGGAAGTACGCCGGGCAGAGACCGCGCCGGTCTGAATGTGCGGAGCGGGCTTGCTCGCGAAAGCGGTGTGGCAGTCAGCGAAGATGTTGAATGTCAGGCCGCCATCGCGAGCAAGCTCGGCTCCCACAAAGTTTTGGGTTGCCTATAAATCCGCAGCCGAATGCAAATCCCATTGTGGGAGCGAGCCTGCTCGCGATAGCGGTGTGGCAGTCAATGAAGAGGTTGAATGTCAGGCCGCCATCGCGAGCAAGCTCGGCTCCCACAGGGTTTTGGGTTGCCTATAAATCCACGGCCGAATGCAAATCCCATTGTGGGAGCGAGCCTGCTCGCGATAGCGGTGTGGCAGTCAATGAAGAGGTTGAATGTCAGGCCGCCATCGCGAGCAAGCTTTGCTCCCACAGGGTTTTGGGTTGCCTATAAATCCGCGCTCGAATGCAAATCCCATTGTGGGAGCGAGCCTGCTCGCGATAGCGGTGTGGCAGTCAATGAAGAGGTTGAATGTCAGGCCGCCATCGCGAGCAAGCTCGGCTCCCACAGGGTTTTTGGGTTGCCTATAAATCCGCAGCCGAATGCAAATCCCATTGTGGGAGCGAGCCTGCTCGCGATAGCGGTGTGGCAGTCAATGAAGAGGTTGAATGTCAGGCCGCCATCGCGAGCAAGCTCGGCTCCCACAGGG